>NZ_AASE01000002.1 GCF_000168715.1 Chlorobium ferrooxidans DSM 13031
AAAACGGAGGATTCACGACTCCCTGATCTCATGAAGAGTACCAAAGAGATTGTTGACCCCATGCCTGAGAAGTTAAAATCAGTGCTGGTGAATGAAATTGCCACCAATGGCGCCGTAAAAGCAATAGAGGTATGCAGCATCAAAGCCCCGGCAATGGCCAAAGCTGCCAGTGAAAAAACAGGCTGGGAGATTAAACGGGTCAGTCTGAAAAACAGAAACCCGAAGGGCAGTGCTGACAAATGGGAAACAAGGGCGATCAAGGACTTTGAGCAGAAGCTTGCAGTGAACAGCGATGCCGCGATGGAGAAGGGCGAGATTGTTACCATTAAGGGCAAACACTATTTCCGGTTTGCCAAAGGGTTGAAAACAGTCAAAGAGTGTCTGCTCTGTCATGGCAAAGAGGAGAATATTGCCACAGAGATCAAAGAGAAGCTGAAAGAGGTATACCCGAAAGATCGGGCAACAGGATATGAAATAAACCAGGTCCGGGGTATTCTCTCGGTTACAAGAGCAATCAATTAAACTCGCTATAACCTCCAATTCTCACCGACATAACCTCCATTCTCCACCCTGCACAGTGCATCGCTCAGGGTGGAGAACAGGAAAAACCGCCCAAAGGAAGAAACCATTCACAATTGGGTACCTCACTTCATTTTTGTGAGGAGTTTGAGTCCGTTCCCGAAAAAGTAATCCTGTCGCAGAAAAAAGAAATAGCTGTTTACTATAGCCACTTCCTGATGGTTTCAACCAGAATAGCGGAGTCAATCGGTTTGGAAACGTAATCAGTCATCCCTGCATGCATGCAGAGCTCTCGATCACCCTCCATGGTATGTGCGGTAAGAGCAATCACCGGGATACGGTGATTGAGTACTGCGGAATCAGGACTGCGGATGATACGGGTAGCCTCCAGACCATCCATTTCAGGCATCTGGAGATCCATGATGACAAGATCATAAGGGGTAGTCTCAAGTGCCCTGACCGCTTCGGCGCCATTGACGACCACATCGATATGATAGCCGAGCTTGCCCAGAATACCTATCACAACCTTCTGGTTGATGCTGGTGTCTTCAGCAAGCAGCAGCCGGACGCCTTCCCCCCGACCATCTTTTTTTTGCGGCTGACTCTCCTTCGGGCTCTCACCGGCAGTCATTGAGCTTCCTCCCGGTTCGGTATCGGCAAAAATAATAGCCGCAAACGTATCAAAGAGATCGGACTGGAGAATCGGTTTCGAAAGGCATGCGGAGCACCCCATACGCTTGAGATCCTCCTCGGAGCACTTACTGCCCAGAGAGCTCATCATGACAAGAACAGTAGGCGCAAGTTTTTCATCATCCTTTATCGATCGGCAAAGTGTTGCGCCATCCATATCGGGCATCTGCATATCGATCAGGGCAAGGCGATAGGGTTCCCCGCTTTCATGTGCGCGTTTGAGCTCCGCAACAACCTGCGCTCCACCCGACAGCTCCGTAACAACTGCTCCCCATGACAAAAACTGCCGTCGCAGTACAGTGCGATTGGTGGCATTGTCATCAACAATAAGAATGCGGGTTCCGGCAATCGCATCCTTTGAATACCTTCCGCCGTTGCCCTTCGGCAGCTGCTTTTTGAAAGGAATGGTAAACCAGAACTCGGAGCCTTCGTTTTCCCGGCTGCTGACGCCTATCTCTCCGCCCATCAGCTCCACAAGCTGACGGGAAATAGCCAGCCCCAGACCTGTCCCTCCGAACTTGCGTGTTGTTGATGCATCAACCTGGGTAAAACTCGAAAAAAGAATGGCAATTTTCTGTTCAGGAATTCCTATGCCGGTATCCCTGACCGAAAAACGCAGCAGATCCTCCTGAGCTGAACCTGAAACAAGCGCAACGGAGACGGCGACTTCACCCTGATGCGTAAACTTTATGGCATTACCGGCAAGATTATTCAGTACCTGATAGAGCCGCCCCGGATCGCCGCGAAGAAACGGAGTCACTTCCGGAGATGCTGCGCAGATAAACTCAAGCTCCTTATCCCTTGCCCGAACCGCCATGATAGAGGAGACATCATCCAGTACATTGCGAAGATCAAAATCAAGCATTTCAAGTTCAAATTTTCCGGCCTCAATCTTTGAAAAGTCAAGAATATCGTTAATGAGACCAAGCAGAAAATCAGCACTTTCCATGACTGCCTGTGCATATCCCCGCTGTTCATCACTGAGTGACGTGTCAAGAAGAAGACCGGTCATTCCAATAACACCGTTCATGGGTGTACGGATTTCATGACTCATATTTGCCAGAAATTCGCTCTTCGCCCTGTTGGCAGATTCAGAAGCATACCGGGCTTCAACAAGAGCGGTTTCATGGCGGTGACGAACCTCTGCATTGGTAAACAGTTCGGCAAGGACCCTGAGCAGGGAGAGATCATCATCCGCCCAGATTTTCAGGGAGCGCACGGCATCAAAGCCTACAAAGCCGAAGCACTGTTCCCCATAATTCAATGGAATGGTAATAAGCGACTGAATCCCCTGAGGCTCAAGCAGGGCACGAAAAGCGCTCTCTTCCGGCATCTCCTTCACATCCGGAATGTGCACAACCCTGCCCTGCCGGTGAGATGCAACCAGTTCCGGCATTGCAGCAGTGGGCAGATTCTGAAGGTTCTGAATTTCAGCATTGATACCCGGAGCACACCACTCATGGGTATTGCTCATTGACCGGTTTTCAAAGTCATAGCTGAACAGATAAACACGGTCAACCCGGGCAAACTCACCAACCAGTGCAAGAGCGCTCTTTATAGAGTTATCAAGATCTTCAATCGGTTTATTGATAAATCCGATTGCGAGATCCATAAGCACAAGCTGGAAAGCCGACCGTCGTTTGAGCTCCTCCTCTATCTTTTTGCTTCCGGAGATGTCGCTGTGAGAACCGGCCATCCGGTAGGGCAGACCATCTTTGTCCCGGAGAGCTTCCCCTTTCGCAAGCAGCCAGAGATATTCGCCGTTTCGGTGCCTGAAGCGGAATTCAACACTGAAAACCGGAACCTCACCTTTAAGGTATCGCTCCAGAAAGTTTTTATACTCCGGCAGATCATCAGGATGTACCCGCTCTTCAAACGTGGCGTAGATATTGGGAAGTTCATGGTCTTCATAGCCGATCATCTTTTTCCACCGTGGAGAGAGATAGAGGCTGTTATCGCGTATATTCCAGTCCCAGATGCCATCATTACTGCCGTTAACAGCAAGCATATACTGCTCGCGGCTCAGAATCAGCTCCTGTTCACGACGCCGCACACTCCTGTCCGTCCGGCTGAGTACAACAACAAGAAAGCTGTAAAGAAAGGTAAAAATGACGATAACAGAGATGACAGCAATCGAGACAAGACGATAAACCCGGTCATTGTAAGCCGAAATATCCTGCATGATGATGATCTTCCCGGTAATACGGCCTGAAACCTCCTTGAAGGATTTAGCCGTAACCCGCCAGGGTCTCCCCTCCCAGTCGGTCTGCATACTTTCCGATAAACCCCTCGAAAGCACGGCATTGAACTCCCCGGGAAAACGACCGAGAGAAGAGAATACCAGCACATCACTGTCGAATCGATTCCAGTCACGGTAACGCTTGAAGATTTTGATCCCCTCTTCCCATCCTGATTGCTGGAGCAGCTTCTTGTTGATGAACAACGCCACTCCTCGTCCCGACTCAAGATGCAATCCCTTAAGAATACTGTCAACCTCCCTGCCGATTTCAATGTATCCGATCAGCCTGCCGTTATCCTCAACAGGAATGACCGCGCTCAGAATCAGGGTACCCTGCGGACCAAGCTCGATACCGCATGAAAGCTTTCCTGTTCGTTGTGCCTCACGTGCAGTAAACCGGTTGATCCTGTCACCGCTCCTTGAGGGATTATGCACCCGAAGAATACAGTTGCGAGCTGTGTCAATGAAATTGAAGTGTGTTATGCCATAGTAACGCTCAAGCCTTTTGTAGAGTGGTGCACTGAGTGAATAGAGGCTGTTTTTGTCGTGGTTGCGCAATGCATCATAGAGCGAGCTGTTGTGGCTTATTGCCTCAAGCGTGACAATAAAACCCTCCTTTGAGACATCAATGCTTTGACGCAACGCCTCGGCAACCTCATCTTCAGAACGGTGAACATCCTCTTCCAGACGCTGCTGCTGCTGCCACCAGAGCAGGAGTCCGAGTGTGATGATAAGAATGGAGATCAGTGCAGCAAGCGGCGGCATGAGACGTCGCAGTACCAGACCCGGGCGGGCTTCCTCCCTGCGCGAAACGAGATAAACACTGGTGAGCACAATAAGGCTTACGACGATAAAACCGACAGGAATTGCAGAACGGGCCACAAGATCCCAAGTCCACTCGGAAGCGTCAATATCCATGCCAATTACGGCAATAGCCCTGCCGCTCTGGGGATCAACAAGTGGAACAAAACCACTGACCCAAGTTCCCCAGCGGTCGGCAACAGGGCCTTCGGTATCCGGCGCTTTTCTCAGAAAGACATTCTGAAGAATATCGGTCGCCTCACCATATACCTGACCTGCAGGAGAGGATTCCGGTGAACTTGAAGGTTCGGAATCGACATAAAAGAAAACCGTTCCGCTGCCGGACCTGCCCAGCAGATAGACAAAACGGGACTTTGAAACGGCACCTCTGGTTCTGGATAGCTGTTCCTTAAGTTTCACATAGGCCGTCTTTTCAATGTCGGCCGGCGAACCTTCGAGCGCATTGAGCTGCTCCATATCAATGCCCTGGGCAGCAATAAGCACCTGCCGGAGCAACTGGTCATGCATCTGACGATCAGCGTGAACAACTGCCCTCCAAGCAAAAAAAGAGCCACAGAGAAAAAGGAGGCCTAAAAGCAGTATCGGGATATAGCTTTTTTTCGTTGAACCGGGTGACGGTGTATTCAGAGCCTCCATGAACTGTTCAATAACGAGGTTGATCTCCTTGCATACCAAACAAAATAATCATCCGATCCGGGATAATGGCCCAACAACCCTCCCTCTCCAATAACCTCTTTTGAATGGTCAAGGAGGAGGGCGCACTGCATTTTAATCTACCACTTTTTCCATAGCTCTCAAACAAGGTGGATTGAGAGCTGCCGGATGAGAAGAAACCCATGAGAAGAGAGTCCTGGACAGCAAGACAGATCACCTTCAGCGGGCAGGAGGTATGCTGCGTTTCAGATAAAGATCGTAGTCCGGCACAAGGCGATTGTAATCTCTATCCATAAGAGGGGAGGAGATCATAAAATCAGCTGATGCCCGATTGCATGCGGTGGGGATGTTCCATACCACCGCCATACGCAGCAGTGCCTTGACATCCGGATCATGCGGCTGGGGTTCAAGCGGGTCCCAGAAAAAGATCAGAAAGTCTATCTCCCGGGAGGCAATCCTGGCTCCGATCTGCTGGTCACCACCCAATGGACCGCTCATCAGTTTGTGAACCTCAAGGCCGAGCTCGCGCTCGAATACCCCTCCGGTAGTACCTGTAGCGTAGAGGGTATGCTGTTCAAGCAGGTCTCTGTTGAATTTCGCCCATTCGAGCAGATCAACCTTTTTGTTGTCATGAGCAACAAGAGCGATATTCTTGGAGGGGGCCATGGTGATCTGTTTCTGGCTCATATCATAATAATTTTATTAGTCTCACTGCCGAACAAGGGAAATATCAGCAATAAAGAGAGAACCATCTTTCCCTCCAGCAGAAAAATAACATATTTGTAACATAAGCCAGCGTCACGGAACCCTTCAGGGAAAGCCCTATTTCACTCCCACTGAAAATATCCGGAGCCCGACCACACCGGAAATGATAAGTAAAAGAGAGATGATGCGGGCAAGATCAGCGGATTCATCAAACAGAAGCATCCCCATAATGGCTACCCCTGCTGCACCGATGCCGGTCCACACCGCATAGGCCGTTCCGACCGGAATGGTTTTCATGGCAAGCGAGAGAAGCCAGAAGCTTGCGATCATGGCGATAGCAGTCATGATCGATGGGATAGGACGGGAAAAACCCTGGGTGTATTTGATGCCAATGGCCCAGCCACACTCAAGGCAACCGGCAATAACAAGATAGAACCATGCCATAGGAAAGTTTTTTCATTCATCAGCGCACCTCTATTCATTGTAGTGAAATAAAGGTGCCATTTAAATTTTAATCCAGCGAAGTAACTTATCCGATTTTCTGGCGGCCTGCAAAACTCTCTGGATCATAAGGCCATCCTCAAAACCTGCGGCATCATGGAGCCTCTTCTCTCCTTTCTTGAGCGCCTTGACCATCCGGTAGGCAAAAAAAGCGAACCCGACAGCAAATATACCATGAACAGCCAGTGATGAGTGGCGGATCTGCTCCTGAAGCACCAGCTCGTCCCACGCAAGCATCGGTTCAACCAGCTTCCATCGGGGAGCATCAATCAGGCTGCGACCCACTTTTGCGTTATCATTTGCAACCTCCCACAGCCTCCCTGCCCCGTCAAGACGAATGGTCTTAAAACTGCCGACCACTTCGAAGGATAACCATGTATAGGCGCCAACCGTAGTCACATGCATCAGCGAAGAGCTGCCAAGGGCTACCGATGAGGGGCCGAACTTCATCATCATGGCAAAATGGTCGTCGGAAGTGACCCGGCACGACTTCCCTGAACTGTCGGGTCGAAAGGGAATACTTGTTGCGAGATTGCAGGAGACCGAAGAGATTTCGCCAACCAGAAACCGGTTCAGGTCAATCAGATGGGAGCCTATAGCGTAAAGCGCTCCACCACCTTTTTCCTCTTCGCACCACCACGACCAGGGCATATCAGGCCTGTTCCGGGTGGCAAGATTGACAACCGCACGTACTTCATACACTTTACCAATTTCGCCACCGTCAATCATCTGCTTCATGCATCGGACCGCCGGATGAAACCGGAGCTGATGGTCAATAAGCGCAAACCCCGGCGCTGTGGAGGCACTCTCCACCATGGCGGTTGCATCGGCAACATCGAGCGCAAAGGGTTTTTCGCAGAGCACGCTTTTACCACTCTGCAATACACCGGTAACCATCTCCCTGTGCAGGTAGGTCGGGGTGGTTACGCATACAAGGTCAAGATCACATTGCAGCATCTCGCGCCAGTCGGCAAAGCCCCGGGTAATGCCGAACATCTTCATAAACTTCTGACGATGCGACTCGGTCGGACTCGCCATAGCGGCAAGCTCCACATCGCCCAGCATTGAAAAGGCCGGGGCCTGTGCAATTCTCGCCCATCCGCTTCCGATAAACCCGACTTTTATTTTTTTCTGCTCCATCCCCTCAACCTATGTTCATATTTTTTAACCTTTTGCAAAGATAAAACTTCGCAAATGCTTCGCAACTCAATTCAGGCTCGCACTGTTTCAGAATAATAAAACCCCTGCGGCTCCACTTCAGCATGCCTTTTCGACCTGAAGATATACTAAAATTTTAAGGCACTAAAAACAATGTGCGCATATTTATTTAAGCATTTAACTTCTTTTTCTTTAGAATATATCGCGTTTTACCTCATGAGCTTCAATTTAAGCTACATCAGGGTCTATGGAAAGCAGGAATTGAACTGATGCTTCGTCCCGGCAGGTCGGGTCAGGTCGAAGCGTAGGGAGCTACTGGGGATAGTGTGCCGGATATTATGCAACGCTGCTTGTGTGACGAAGAATGGAATTGATTTCGGCTTGCTTGATCTGCATACCTTCCTCAATATCATAGTCATCCTGCATGCCTAACCAGAATTTTGCAGAGTTCCCGAAATATTGTGAAAGGCGTAGTGCCGTGTCTGCGGTAATTCGCCGCTTCCCTTTCACGATTTCGGATATCCGGGTCTGAGGGATCCCGATATCTTTGGAAAGTCTGTATGCCGGGATCTCCAACGGAATTAAAAACTCTTCCATCAAAACCTCTCCCGGATGAATATTTCTCAGTTCGTTCATTTCAGTGACAGTCAATAATTTCCGTTTCGAATGCATTCCTCTTCACTTTCGCAACAACAACCCGAAGTCCAGAATGGTGTATAGGGGCTCATTAGTAAATCAAGCTCGAACTGACAGCAATGAATATCGTCCCCTCGCCCTCCTTTGCAGAAAAAAACCGAGCTCGCCAATTTTTTCCTTCAAGCTGTTCCCTACAGCCATTCGAAAATCTCTCATACTGCTCCTTAAAGCAGCTGACGTGCCGGTCAGCCGCGGCCGTAGGCAGTCGGCTGGAGTAGCTGGTTATGCTTTTTTTAAAATAGTGTTACCTATGTCCCCGTTCACTTAGGTTATTCTGACCATTGCGGATTCCAGACCACCTCCCAGAGATGACCATCGGGATCTTGGAAGTAACCTGAGTAACCGCCCCAAAACGTGTCATGTGCAGGCTTGATGATTGCAGCACCCGCGGCTGCAGCTTTTGCCATGACTGCATCAACCTCCGACTTGGAAGCAACGTTGTGACCCAGCGTCATTTCGGTGGGACTGGGAGGGCTGACAGAATGCCCCGTGTCATGCGCAATGCTCTTGCGAGGCCATAAGGCAAGACGCAAGCCGGGTTGAAGCTGAATGAACACAACAGCCCCATACTCAAACTCTTTGCCAATGATGCCTTCGGTCGGGAAACCCAAACCATCACGGTAGAAGTGCAATGACGTTTCGAGGTCGTTAACGCCAATAGTAATGACAGTGATTTGTGGCTTCATATGTTCTACATCCTCCAGGAATAACAATAATTAGATGGATCCGCATAAAACCGCTACTTACAACCTGTCAACAGGACTCCGAACTCCGGATGGCCCCTTGAGTTAAGTATCAAAACAAGAATAACAGAAGGTCAGAGAGTTTTCTGCTGCTCTGCTTTACCAACAACCTTCCATCGCGCTTCAATAGTTTCTGCTGACAGGTCAGCTCCACACTCCCATTCGACGAAGTATCCTCCGTTGATAACCTTTAAAAAAATTTCTCAGGGTCCAGAAGCTCTTCAAACGCTTCATATTCGAGGTATGGTGTTACATCAAATCGGCCAACACGACCATCTTCTGAAACGATTGACAACACCCATTCAGATTGTGGATAAATTTCAGCTATTCTCATTGATCAGGTCCCTTTATCGGAAATGGTTTCTTTCCATTTACCGCCAAATTCCAGTCAGCCAGCAACCCGTTCAATCGCCGATCTATCCGGCGGGAATATGCTCATGAGGTTCGTTCAAATCTCAGACTATATCCATTAAAGCCGATAAGACGGCGAACTCGTTTGCGGACACCAATAACACGGCCAGCAGGAACCTGCGTGGTTCTGCCTTCGTTGTAACTGCGCTCCATACTCGTAGGCGCTGTAGGGATATCAAGTCGTTTCAGAGCTTCCTGAGCAAGCGTATTGAGACTTTTGGGAAGAGCAGGTCGATTATCGAGGGGGGAGATAACTGCACGAACATATATTCCCTGCCCTATTTTGACAAGAGTACCCTCTCTGATCAGAGTAAGCAAACAACGTCCAACCTGGTCGTAATCCCCAAGATCCTTAAAATCAGAACGTAAAATGACATCTGCATGCTTACGGCTGATACGCGTTTTTATTCTCGCCAGAAGTGTGTTCGGCTTCTTTTTCATAGTGTCAATATACGACATTTCAAAAACAAAGGCGAGGGCCATTTCGGCACGCTCCAGCAGTATTCTGTAAGTCAAATCAGATCAACCCTGACATTGCGGAGTTCAATGTCCGAGTTCAACAGTATGGACATAGCAAAACGATAAGTAGCAATAATATCAGATCGGATCGAATTTTGTTAACGCTGTTATGAACGTCCCGGCCCCCACGGCCAGCAGGAACCTGCGTGGTTCGGCATTCGTTTTGTTTTGCAGCGTCCTGTTAACCGTAGGGTTCGGTCACATTTCACGCGCTACGGGAATGGCGCGTTACGTACTTACGAAGCACACCATCCATTCGCGATTGCCAACCTTCACCGGTTGACTTGAAGTAGGCGATGACCTCGGGGCTATAACGCACCGACACAAGCAGTTTCTTGTTTTCAGACCTCGGACGACCACGCAGGGCGCGGATTGGGACCATCGCCTTCAGTTGCTTTGGCGTGAGTGGCTGCGCGTCAAGATCACTTTTAGCTGCCGCAGTAATGGTCTTGTCCTCTTCCGCAGTGGGCATGAGGATAGTTGAACGCTTAGAAATTTTCGACATAGTGTTTTACCTCGCGACGATTGGCGCGGCGCAGGCTGATGATCCTTCGCACTTCGCTCCGGTCTACAAATGCCACACAGTACAGGATTTCGGTTTGCGGAGCGAGCGCAATCATTCGCGACTCGCCGTACTCAAACCGTTCATCAACCCACACCAGTGCGGCTTCCCAGTCGAGGTCGCCTGCGAGATGCCCAGTTGCCGTCAGACCGCTTCAAAACGGGTTCCTGTTTCGGCTTGACAAAGGGCAAATGCAATCTGCTCCTCGGTGAATTTTGTCCTTTTAATGGCAATTTTCCCTTGCTTTGTTCAAGATACTCATTGCCGAAAACTCTACTTTAGAGTGGTCCAGTTTTATGGGAAGAGGTCAACGGCTAAATGAAATTTTGCTCGTAAAAGGTTCTATTTTTTGCATCAAATTTCTTCCCGAAACGATCAAATACAATTTCAGCTTCCGTTTTCATGTGAAAATCTCGACAGCATAAGAGAAATCTGAACACAGATGCTTGTGAATGGTGGCCAAAGCGGTACTGTGGTTGGCATATAAATTTTAAAAATCGTGATGAGAACTCTACTTTTTTTTGCTTTCTCAAGACACCTAATAACTCTGACATGGCATAACTATTGATCGGATCAATAGCCAGCGACTCTTTGAGAACAACCTCGGCCTCTTCCAGTTTGTCCTGCCGTTGGTATATCTTCGCCAACTCAGTCCGTGGATGTAATTGCTTTGAATCAATAGCCAGCGACTCTTTGAGAACAACCTCGGCCTCTTCCAGTTTGTCCTGCCGTTGGTATATCTTCGCCAACTCAGTCCGTGGATGTAATTGCTTTGAATCAATAGCCAGCGACTCTTTGAGAACAACCTCGGCCTCTTCCAGTTTGTCCTGCCGTTGGTATATCTTCGCCAACTCAGTCCGTGCCATAAGGTTGTTTTTGTCTATATCTAGCAGCTTTTTGAGAACAACCTCGGCCTCTTCCAGTTTGTCCTGCCGTTGGTATATCTTCGCCAACTCAGTCCGTGGATGTAATTGCTTTGAATCAATAGCCAGCGACTCTTTGAGAACAACCTCGGCCTCTTCCAGTTTGTCCTGCCGTTGGTATATCTTCGCCAACTCAGTCCGTGGATGTAATTGCTTTGAATCAATAGCCAGCGACTCTTTGAGAACAACCTCGGCCTCTTCCAGTTTGTCCTGCCGTTGGTATATCTTCGCCAACTCAGTCCGTGAGTTAAGGTCTTTGGGTGAGATATCAAGTATTTCTTGCAGAACAACCTCGGCCTCTTCCAGTTTGTCCTGCCGTTGGTATATCTTCGCCAACTCAGTCCGTGCCATAAGGTTGTTTTTGTCTATATCTAGCAGCTTTTTGAGAACAACCTCGGCCTCTTCCAGTTTGTCCTGCCGTTGGTATATCTTCGCCAACTCAGTCCGTGAGTTAAGGTCTTTGGGTGAGATATCAAGTATTTCTTTCAGAACAACCTCGGCCTCTTCCAGTTTGTCCTGCCGTTGGTATATCTTCGCCAACTCAGTCCGTGAGTTAAGGTCTTTGGGTGAGATATCAAGTATTTCTTTCAGAACAACCTCGGCCTCTTCCAGTTTGTCCTGCCGTTGGTATATCTTCGCCAACTCAGTCCGTGGATGTAATTGCTTTGAATCAATAGCCAGCGACTCTTTGAGAACAACCTCGGCCTCTTCCAGTTTGTCCTGCCGTTGGTATATCTTCGCCAACTCAGTCCGTGGATGTAATTGCTTTGAATCAATAGCCAGCGACTCTTTGAGAACAACCTCGGCCTCTTCCAGTTTGTCCTGCCGTTGGTATATCTTCGCCAACTCAGTCCGTGCCATAAGGTTGTTTTTGTCTATATCTAGCAGCTTTTTGAGAACAACCTCGGCCTCTTCCAGTTTGTCCTGCCGTTGGTATATCTTCGCCAACTCAGTCCGTGCCATAAGGTTGTTTTTGTCTATATCTAGCAGCTTTTTGAGAACAACCTCGGCCTCTTCCAGTTTGTCCTGCCGTTGGTATATCTTCGCCAACTCAGTCCGTGTATGAAGGTTGTTTGGCATTAAATTCAGTGCGGACAGCAACACTTCGGCAGCACCGTCATCGTTTCCATGAGATAATAATGTCCAAGAGTGTGCAAGGTGAAGTGTCTCAAATAACTTTCTAAATTTCTTCACTTCTTCTGCAATATGACCTTTCAGCAAGAAATTAATGAGATACTCAAAATCCAAATATGCCTCAGCAGTGAAGTAATTTTTCTTTGCACCAAAAACATTTACTAATGCTTGCGATTCCACTATATCATCAAAGTAAGTGTTCTCAAACCATTCTACCATCAGTTCATTTTTATTTATCTCTGGATGTTCAAGGAAATAGATTTCAGAGATAATTTCATGCTTGGTTCGAAGAAATATGTGTTTTTTATATAAATCATCTCGCCATTCAGTCACAATGATTGATTCCTGTTGCAATCCACGAAACTTTGACAAAAAAGCTCTCTTTTGTGGTTCATCAGCACCACTAACCCTTGCAAATACTTCAAACGGGGACTTGACCCCCATTAAGTAAAAAAGGGCAATATATCTATAACCATCTCGAAATGCGGGCAGATCATGTGTTGATTTTCGATAATCATCCCAATCAAAATCGTAATCAATAAGCCGTTTCTTTTTTAGCTCCAACAGTATTCTATAAGTAGCATTAACGTAGACAATGCTCTCATTTAGGACTATCTCGCCTAACTCGCTGATAAGATTTTCTGATAGCCCTAAAAGCTTAAACAGACGACTGTAAACCAATCGACGCTGATTGCGACTATTTCTGACAACAACAGGTTCTCTTTCTTCCTCTCCATGAATAAACGTCAGACAGCCCGACTGTTTCATTGAGTGGTAACGATGTCCTCGTTCGGCGAGCAAAACTCGTATATTTTTAGATAATTCTGGGATATGGCGAAGGATAACCTTTAAGGCATCTTCATTTGCTGCAGGGTTGTCAATACAGAGAAGACATGAGTCTATATTGGGAGTAAATTTGATATAATTTAGTATGTGTTCGATATCAACTCGTTCTAATTGGGCCTCAAGATCAAGTAAGTATACTTGCTTGTAGCTTTGTACTAGCTCTACTGCAAGTCTGTTTAGAATTGTAGTTTTCCCACAACCGCCGTTACCAACTATCCATAAACTACCACAACCGGGCAAGTTTTCCAGCTTATGAAAAGCATCTTGCATGACAATGTCATTTCTAACATCCATACCATTGCATACTACCTTGAACACTACATCGTCTCTATCGTTGATTCGATAGTAATCAAGAGCTAGCTCTTTACGTTCATCTCCATCTATTAGATATGCATCTGTAATGTTTTCTGAAGTTATTTCTCTAAATCCAGGCACACTCTTAGCAGGAATATCAGGATAGTATGTTGGTAGCAACTCATCACGATATCTCCATAATTTTTCAGTTATTGTGTCCCAGCCCCAATATTCAACGGTCAAAGTATCCCGAGAAAGAGACTGTGCTTTTTGTTGAAGATGTGAGTCGTTTTTAAACGTCGATGCAAAAATAAATCTCGTTACCTTGCTTTGAAGCCCTTGCGTTTTTACTAATTCGTTTTCCATCTCAACTGAAAGAATATCACGCAGACTGCCATCATCTCTAAATCTTGTATCTTTGAGCTTGCACTGAAATGTTACCCCGGATTTTTCCGAGGAAAAGCCATCTATGCCATATTGACTTTGGCCTTTCCGACCAAAACATTCAATACCAGGATCATCGTACACTCGGCGTAAAATATCCCGTACTAATTTTTCAAAAACATATTCGTCTAGTAAGGGAGAGAGCTGATAAATCATGAGTACTCCATTGAGTGAAAAATCTTCGTTTGCACATAAGAATAATTAGATGGATCCGCCTAAACTGCGGATTTTTAAATTGTAATCCATACAAGACGCCAATTACGAACTACTCGGAATACCGTTAATCGTTTTAATTGAAATTGTTTAAACCCCGTTGTTACGATTTATGTTAGCGTCTTATATGGGTCAGCATAAAAACATTGCTTTCAACCTGTCAACAGGACTGCGAACTCCGGATGGTCCTCGATTTAACACATGGGTGTAAATCATGATTGTTCGTACATCTTTATGCCCCGTTAATTCCTGAACAGTTCGAATATCATACCCTGCTTTTATCGACAATCTGTTATGCCCTGCTCAGCAGAATACGTATCAAATAAATGTACGCAGCGATTTTGAGTATTCCACAGCTAATGATGTACTTTTTAGTTGTTTATGAGCAAAGTCGGACGGAATGGGCGAATTGGCACGAAGGCAGAAGAAGGTAGATTCGTCACCCGAGAGGCCCCTCTACCGACAACTCGGGATCGGGATGGGTGAGGAATGACACAAGAATAATGGGGGAGATAAAAAAAGGGTGACCGCGGGCACCCTTTTGTATTGCTGTTCAAACTAAAAAAATGGAGCTTAGCTAACCTGCTGCGCTTTTGCGAGGCGGGCTTTTTCGATGTAGGTCTTCTGGATATCGCGGGAGACATTGTATGCCTTCGAGAGGCTGTCGGAACTCCAGAGCCTTGCGTCAAATGCCATGCAGATATTGCGGAGGAACGGTATACCGACCTCGGTAACACGGACACTTTTGTCGCCCAGCACAACCAAACCATCATTCTCCATATCTTCAAGGCGGTAGAGGGCGATATCAAGTTCCTCGGTATAGAGCTTCGGATCAGCCCATGAGGTCTCCTGTTTGCACATCAGGTTCAGGATGTGACGGCGAAGCACCAGATCCTCGTCGGTCAACAGGTGACCACGATGGAGCGGGAAACGACCTTCGTTCACGGCCTTGATGTAGGAGGTGTCGTCACGCTCGTTCTGCGCAAAGGCGTACCAGGTGTCGCTGATGGATGATGAGCCGAGGGCAAGCATCATCTGGGTGGTGTTTTCCGTATAGCCCATAAAGTTACGGTGCAGGGTGCCGTTTCTGGCCGCAATGTAGAGCGCATCACCCTCAATGGCGAAGTGGTCCATACCAATCTCATGGTAACCGATAGACTCAAGCATCGCGCTGCCTTTATCGTACAACTCCTGCTTCACATCGCCAACCGGCAGATCCTCCTCCTTGAACTTCCGCTGACCTTCGTACATGTGCGGGTTGTGGCCATAGGCATAAAAGGCAAGACGATCAGGCTTCAGCTGCATAACCTTCTGGATGGTATCGGTAATGGTGGCAAGCGTCTGCTTTGGAAGGCCGTAGACAAGGTCAAAATTGATTGAGGTGAATCCGATTTCACGAGCCAGGTCGATCTTCTCCTTGACCAGTTCAAATGACTGGAGACGGTTGATCTCCTCTTGAACAATCGGGTCAAAATCCTGGATTCCGAAACTCATGCGGCGGAAGCCGACACTGTAGAGCGCTTCAAGATGCTCCCTTGTCGTGGACTTCGGATTGGTCTCAAAGCTGAACATGTAGTTGTCCATCTTGTTGACGTTCTTGCAGATACCGTCAATAAGGCGAATGAGGTTCTCGGGGCTGAAAAAGGTGGGTGTACCGCCTCCGATGTGCAGCTCCTTGACGTTAAGGCGTCCGGGAAAAACATCGGTGTACATCTGCCACTCTTTGAGCAGGGCCTCAAGGTAGGGTGTTTCGTAGGAGTGATCCTGGGTGCGGTGGGCATTGCAGCCGCAGAAATAACAGTGGTTCTCACAGTAGGGAATATGAATGTACAGACTGATTCCTGTGGTCTCGTTGCTGTCATTGAACCCTTTGACCATCGCCTCTTTCCACTCTTCCTGGGTTACACCGTCGGTGCTCCATGAGGGAATTGTGGGATAACTGGTGTAACGGGGACCGGGATTGCTGTACTTTACTGCGAGATTAGTTGCCATTGTTATCTTCCTCAACAAGTATTATTTTTTTAAATTCACTCTCGTGAAAATACATAAAACTCGGCAATTTCATAAATCAATAGCCATCATTTGGCCTACAAAACAGGCGGCACAGGACCGGTCGTCAACTATCCTTTTTTTATGACTATAGATCCAGCAAAACATTCTTCAGCCCCGGTTGTCGGCATACTGATGGGTTCGGACTCCGATTTTGAAATCATGAGGGAGGCCTCACTGGTTTTTGACGAGTTCGGAATCTCTTCGGAGATCTCCGTGATTTCAGCCCACCGCACTCCCCACGACCTCGAAGAGTATGCAACTTCTGCCATAGAGCGCGGCCTTAAAGTCATTATTGCAGGAGCCGGCGGCGCAGCGCACCTTCCCGGAGTTACAGCAGCCATGACCGTTCTTCCGGTAATCGGCGTACCGATTTTCAGCAAAAAGCTTAACGGGCAGGACTCACTCTACTCTATTGTCCAGATGCCTGCCGGCATTCCGGTTGCAACCGTCGGGATTGACAATGCCCGTAACGCCGCACTGCTTGCCATCCAGATTCTTGCGCTCTCCGATGAACCGCTGATGGCCGCTCTGATTGAGTTCCGCAATAAACTTGCCGATGCTTCGCGCCAGAAAACCGCGAAAATCAGGGAAAAACTGCATGCAAAAGACTGAGCACTGGATAGATCGCCTTCAGCTTCTCCCCCACCCTGAAGGCGGCTTCTACCGCGAAACCTACCGGAGCAGCGCCTCCTACTCCTTCACCGGTAACGCCCCATTCGAGGGTTCCCGCTCCTGTGCGACCGCAATCTACTATCTGCTGAGAAACAGCGAGTGCTCAAAGCTGCACCGGATTCACTCCGATGAGCTCTGGTTCTTCCATGCCGGTGATCCGCTCACGGTGCATGTTTTTGCTGAAACAGGGGCGCCCTACTCGTTTACTCTCGGTCAGTCGCCCGATGAAGGTCAGGTATTTCAGGAGTTTGTTCCGGCTGAGAGCTGGTTTGGCGCTGAACTTGCCAACCCTGAAAAGGAAAGCTATGCACTGGTAAGCTGCGTTGTAGCACCCGGATTTGATTTCCGTGACTTCTCATTTGCCCGGAGAGCGGCACTGCTGCAGCAATTCCCCGGCCACGCGCTGCTCATCGAGCGCCTCACCTGACCACGCTACCAGCTTTTGCGCAAGGCAACGTTTAACTGGTACTCCCGCGATCCTGTGTTACCAATACCGGCCATCATGCCTGTCTTTACAGAATACTCGATACCACTCCGCTTTGCATTCCGGCTGATGATCCCTACAGCTCCCCCGACATGAACCCGTTCAGCATCCACCCTCAGGCTTCGCCCGCTCTCTTTATAGGTAACTTGTGAGGATGCACCGGAATCCCTCTCGGTATTAATCTCGAAAAATGGAGAAAATGAGAGCCCTTCCGGTTCGAATTTCCCTGCCATACCTGCGCGGGCAAGCAAGCTACTCTCTTCATGAAGCTGCACTCCCCCTGAAGGTGTATGCATCTCGAACCCGCCAAGACGCATCCAGATCAGCTGAGCCTGTGGCTCAAGAAAAAATGATCCGGCAATGCCAATCCTTAACCCGCTTTCAAGCGAGGCACTAAACCCCCAGAATCTCCCGCTGCTCTTTGCTCCCCCTTTGAACGACGCATCAACATCATATCTGGTCGCCTGCACAACCCCTTCAAGAAACGTTGTTCCGGAGAGTTCAACACTCGAATATCCGCCAATATTCATCGTAAACGCATCGACTCTTCCGGCACTCACTCCACCCTCTTCCATGATATCCGACTTCACATACCCGGTTCCGGCATAGAGACCGTGTCGCATCATACCGTTACTGAATCTGAACGCCTTAAGATCGCTGCCTATCTGCATGGCACTGCGATAGCCTCCCGTCTCTGCTGGCTGACCGCCGCTCTCTGCACGAAAGAGAAATCGGCTTCCGGTTGTGCGAATCCACCATGATTCCTGCCCTCCATGATCCCCCCGAGACCAGTAATAGAGCTGACGGTGACGGAACCGTGGAACCGACTCCGCTCCATGACGCTCAAGCATCGGGAGAATTGTCTGGAGTACCCGGTGCTCTTCCGGAATCCCGGAACTCTCGATAGCCTCAACTGAGGTGTCAATGGAATAATCGGATACCTCTTCATCTGAAAGATCGGTGGTCGTATCAACATTCGGAGCACTCAGAATCTGCAGATACCAGTCTCTGCCGACCTTAACCACTCTTACATTGGCACCGCGAAAAACCGGGGATGAACCATCCACGGAAAAGGCATTCGAACTGCTTGTACCATAGACCTTTGCAATAAGAATACCATTGCCTCCTGTTGTCATTTTAATTTTTCCTTTCTCGGAGATATTTCGCACCAGAAGAGCGGTTGAACCAAGTACCGTTCCGCTTCCAGCCACACTCACCCGGCCAACCGAAAGGAGATCAAGCGCATCCTGGTTGTTCTGGCTTCCGCCTCCCAATGCCAGATCAAGCCCAAGCGAACCTCCACCTCCGGTATAGGTTGCACTTACCGTCACCCGGTCATTAGCCTCACCATCGCGCAGATCGAGCAGTCCGCTGTTTTCAAGATTACCGGCAATCTCATACCTTCCCGGCGAGTTTCCGGTAGCCATTACGGTTGAACCGGCTTCGATCATAAAGGTAAGCTGCTGACCGTAAGAGGGTGCAAGACGAAGAAGATCATCAAGGTCCAGATTGACGCAGGATGCTCCAGCCACTTCAATCCGTTCCCATCCTTTAAACGCATCGGTGATAACCCCGTTCCAGGAGGAGAGCACGATCCTGTCACCTGCCGACTCATCTCCGCTCCCGCCATCGATGAGTGGCGATCGGGAAATATCAACATCACCGCTGAGTTCAATCCGGTCATCCCCTTTATCGAACCTGACCGTTGAAGCCAGAACAGTGCCATTGTCCAGCCTCAGCGTATCATCTCCTGTCCCGAAATCAATATCCCCCGTTACCCTTGCGTTCTCCATAAGATGCAGCAGATCACGGTCTGCGCCGAAATTGATCGCTCCGTTTACCATTGAGCCTCCCGTCATGATCAGGGAATCACTGCCTGACCCCATAACAATACTCCCCGTTACTGAAGAGAAGCCGCTCATCAGCAAAGCATCATCGTTCTCCCCGAAATCCAGATCCCCCGTTACACTTCCCGAATCACGCATCGTCATCATATCACTTCCCGCGCCAAGAGCGATGTTACCAACAAGCATACCGCTTTCAGCCACAACAATGCGGTCGTCAGAGGCAATGGAGTCCGAAAACTCCCCGCTTCCGGCAAACCCTCCTGAATAGATGGCATACCCGAGAGTTCCGTTTTTGTTATCGACGCCGGAGAGTGTACCGGAAACAAAAATATTCATCGGCCCTTCACTCATAATTCCCGCAGCAGCTCCTTTTGCCACAGCCGAAACCATCCCGGAAACGGTCAATGCATCGCTTTCTGTTGCTCCATAAATACCTGCTTTTGCATAGATCCCGGCGGCATTATTACTGCCGGTTGTCGCACTCACTTCGCCTGAAACCACTCCTCTGACTGAAATTGCGCCGCTCCCGGCGTAAAGAGCATAGGCTTCTGTCGTGGCTGCTGAAGCAATGATCTTTGCAGATTCGGCGATACTGCCGGTAATGATCAGTGATGAACCTGCATGCAGGGCATGTGCTTTTGACCCTTTCCTGGAAGAAACATCGATCCTGCCGGAGAGATCACCGGCAAGGGTGAGCGATGAGCCGGAATAGATACCATAGGCTCCGGAGGTGCCTGCTATGGCAAGCAGCTCTCCTCCGACTGATCCCCTGATTGTCAGATCACCTCCCTCAGCATACAGCGCAGCCGCTTTCGTTGTCCCTGTTGATGCTGAAATTGAGGATGAAACAGCAATATCACCATTGACTTCAAGGGTGGAGGCGGAATAGATACCCCAGGCGCCCGACTCTGCCGCATCAGCTCTTATACTTCCTGTCGCGCCTACTCCTCCGTAGAGTGTAACCGCATTCCCGCTGATTCCGTACGCATCGTCCAGGCCCGCATCAGCAACTATCGATCCGCTGACTCCTGTCGTACCGCCACTCCGGCCTATCGTCACGCTTCCTGCTGAATAAATACCACAGGCTGTCGATCCGCTGACCCCCTCCGCCGTGATGTTTCCGCTTTCAGCTATTCCCCCAGTTATGGTGAGGCTGCTCCCCTCATCACTCCCCCCATACAATCCGTATACCCGGCCGCCGCTCTTCGTTGTTTTCGCAATAACCTCCCCGCCGATTCCACCACCAATCGTCAATCCTGCAGCGCCATGCAGACCATACGCGATACCGGTTCCTGCACTCGCCGTCACTGTCGAACCTTCCGATATATCTCCCGTGATATCGAGTGAAGTGCCCGAAGAGATACCATAAGCACTTGTCGTCCCTGTTGTAGCTGAGAGTCTACCGATCACGGATCCGTTTATAACAACTGGACCATCCTCAGCAAAGATCGCATACGCTTTTGAACTCCCGGCTGAGGCTGTAACAGTTGATGATGCAGCAATATCACCGGTAATGGTGAGCGCACTCCCGGCATAAAGGGCATAAGCTGTTCCACCGGTCATGGCTGTAGCACTGATATCGCCACACAGATCACCGACCATATCAAGCGTTGTGGTAGCATCCAGAGCAAAAGCATTATTCCGGCCTGCCGATACGGATATTCTCCCCGTCCGGGTGACTCCTCCATGAACGGTAACCGTATTACCCCGAACGCCATATGCCGTATCATATCCTGCCGTTGCAGATACCACACCACTGATTCCTGTTGTTTGGCCACGTTGACCGATAGTGATCGCACCGCCGGAATAGATACCATAAACAGTGCTGTCCGAATTATTTACGGTGTTGACTGCCGTTGCCGTGATAGTGGCTGATGACGTGACTCCGCCGCCGAGATTCAACGTCGTTGTTTTCGACATTCCGCTCCTGATCCCGTAAGCGGTTCCGCCGCTCGTTGCTTTTGCCGAGACAGAACCGGACAGCTCGCCACTTACTGAAATATTTCCAACCGAATAGAGCGCGTAGACGCTGCCGGTGGCTTGTGAAGAGATCGTTGATCCTCTTGAAACCGCCCCGGATAGAGAGAGTGATCCACCGGCATATACTCCATAAGCCGAACTGCCGGTTGAGGTGTTGAGCAGATTACTGCCAAGATTTCCTGAAATGATGAGGTTGTCGGCAGAGTAGAGCGTTACGCTTCCGGTACTACTGCTCTGCATACCAAGGGTCAACAGCTCATCCGCCAGAGAAACCTGCACGTTCGTAGTCACCTTCAGGGTTCTGGCATTTGCTGTCGAAGTCACGTGGGTTACCTGTAAGGGAGCCCCGCCATTGTTGGTCATGATCACCGCCGGTTTTTTTATGAATTCCGGCGTTAAAAAAAGAGTTATTTCAGGATCAGCTGCAGTAAATTCGATTGCATTCGCTCCGGCCCCGGCACTGTTCAGCTCAAGAATCGCCTGGTTAAAGGTTCCGTATCCGCTGTCACCGGAATTACTGACCGTAAAAACCGCCCCGTCAGCGCTCTTATCGGAGATCACAGCAAGAAGCAGTATAATCGACAAGTTTCGCTTGTTCATGGGTGTGCCGCTCTGCCGAAAATGTTTGCGCTCCCCGAACGACAGGCTCGCAGAGAGATATACTTTTTTCACGTATATTTTACGTTATTTATCACAAAAACAGGCACAGAAAACCGAATATTTTGCCTAATACCGTCGATTCAGACACATCCCGTGCAGATGTAAAAAGTCCGATAGCTGCCGTAACTGACGACGAAATCGGGAAATCGTGGAGTTTTATCTCTTTTTTATTACTTTCAAACGGGTTATAGAATTGAGCAGAATAGAGACTAACAGAAGAGACAGGCGTTCATGAAAAAGCATGTTGTCATAGTAGGCGGTGGATTTGCTGGGATCAATGCGGCCAAGGTGCTCGGCAACAAGCCGGATATCGAGATCACCATCATTGACCGGAAAAACTACCACCTCTTCCAGCCGCTCCTCTACCAGGTAGCGATGGCCGCCCTTGGTGAGGGCGATATCGCCGCGCCCCTGCGAAACATGCTGGCGAACTACCGGAACATTACGGTCTTCAAGGGCATCGTCAGAAGCGTCGATATCGAGAAGAAAACCATCGTTACCGATTTCCGTGAGATCACCTACGACTACCTCATTCTTGCCTGCGGTGTACAGCACCACTATTTCGGCAACAACCAGTGGGAGGAGTTTGCTCCGGGGCTGAAAACCCTTGCGCAGGCAAAGGAGATACGGCGCCGGGTCATGGAGGCCTATGAGCGGGCGGAACGGACAACCGATTTCGTTGAACGCAAAAAGCTGCTCACCTTCATCATTGTTGGCGGAGGACCGACCGGAGTTGAGCTGGCCGGTTCAATAGGAGAGATGAGCCGCTACACTCTCTCAAAATTTTACCGCAACATCGACCCGAAGCTTACCCGGATTTTTATCGTCGAAGCCGCACCGCGCATTCTCGGCTCTTTTTCCCCTGATCTGGCCAGCAAGGCAACCCGCTCGCTGGAGAAACTCGGCGTGCAGGTATGGACCAACAGCATGGTCAGCAACGTCGATGAAAACGGCGTACAGATCGGCAATGAACGCATAGAAGCCGCTACCGTGCTCTGGGCCGCAGGCGTTACGGCGACCGGTATCGGCAAAACCATGGATGTTGACACTGACCGTATCGGACGGATTATTGTTGATGAAGATCTCAGCATTCCGCAGCATCCGGAAATATTTGTCGGCGGTGACCTGGCCAATTTTCAGCTTGAGGATGGCAGAACACTGCCTGGTCTTGCTCCTGTTGCACTGCAGCAGGGACGCGCCATCGGCAAAAATATCCTGCTCGACCTGAAAGGCAGAACAAGAAAGCTCTTCCGGTACCGCGACAAGGGACAGATGGCAACCATCGGAAAAAACAAGGCGATTGTTGAATTCGGCAGTCTGAAATTTGACGGCATTTTAGCCTGGTTTACCTGGCTGCTGGTCCACATCTACTTTCTCACCAGCTTCCGCCACAGGGTCTTTGTGCTCCTGCAGTGGGGATGGTCATACTTCACCTTCAGCTATGGCGCCCGACTGATAGTCAACAGGGAGTGGAGATTCTATCCGGAAGCCTGTTCAAGCAGCTCCGTTAACGATGAAGAGGAGTGAGCAGGCCCCTCCCGGTAACGATGATCGTCGGCACACTGCTGGCGTTATGCTTTATCGGCATAGCCGCCTGGCTCCTCTTTTTTCCAGGAACCATTCCTCTGGCATCAAGGGAGGATCTCCGGCTGTATGCACTCCTCACCGGAGCCTACGGCATCTGGCGGCTTGTGCGGGTCTGGATGGTGTGGAAACAAGCCGAAGAAAATGTTTGAAAGCATCGGAATTGATCCTTATAATCAACCAATCAACTGAAAAAGACACCTCTCATCTTTTGAGTACCAGAGCATGAAACAACTGCCCATCACACGGGAAACCGAACAGAAACTTTTTTTTCATAACTATGCCCGGCTGCCGATTGCCGTATCGCATGGCGAAGGGGTGTGGCTGGTCGGTGATGACGGCACCCGCTATCTTGATATGCTGTCAGGCATCGGTGTCAATGCGCTCGGATATGGCGACAAACGGCTTGTAGCGGCCATAGGCGATCAGGCGGCAAAGCTTATCCATGCGTCGAACCTCTTCATGATGCAGCCCCAGTTCGAACTGGCGGCAAAGCTCCTGGAACTATCCGGGCTCTCGAAAGTCTTTTTTGCCAACAGCGGCACGGAAGCAATCGAGGCTGCCATCAAAATGGCAAGGAAGTGGGCCGGCCAATCGGGTGACCAGCATAAAAAAGAGGTGCTCTCGCTGAGCAACTGTTTTCACGGCAGAACCTACGGCGCCCTGTCGCTGACGGCAAAAGCCAAATACAGTGACGGTTTTGAACCGCTGCTCCCGGAAACAGGGATGATCACCTTCAATGATATTGCGGATCTCGAAACCAAGGTTTCCGCAAAAACCGCCGCGGTTTTCATTGAAGTGGTACAGGGCGAAGGCGGTATTCACCGGATTTCACAACCGTTTATTGACCGGCTGAAAGAGCTGCGGCAGCAGTACAACTTTCTCATTGTTGCCGATGAAATTCAGGCGGGATGCGGCAGGACAGGAACGTTTTTCAGCTATTCGCCGCTCAATGCCGACCCTGATCTGGTCTGCCTTGCCAAACCTCTTGGCGGCGGACTGCCGCTCTCGGCCGTGATCGGCAGCGAAAAGGTAGCCGATGTACTCTCCTACGGCAATCACGGTACCACCTTCGGCGGCAATCCGGTCGCCTGTGCTGCGGGAATTGCCATGATCAATGCCATTGATGAGGACAAGCTCATGGAAAATGCTTCAGCAATCGGCAGCTATATTCACGAGAAGCTGCAGCTACTGGCCGCAAAACACCCGCAAATCCTTGAAATACGGCAGTATGGGCTGATGATCGGCATAACGGTTGACAAGGAGGCTAAATATTATGTTGAACAGGCCCTGCAGAAAGGGGTGCTTGTCAACGCCACCAGCGTGAACGTCATAAGGCTTCTCCCCCCGCTCTGTATCACCAGGGAGGAAGCTCAAAAATGTATAAACACACTTGATGAAATCTTCAGCGAAGAGAGAGCAGGGTAAATCCCCTGCCGCAAAAACAGCCGCAATGCCCCTCGGGAGAGTCAACTATATCCTGATTGCTCTCGGAACGCTCGTTATTGCTGCCAGCTTTGGAATAATGTTCCTTGAGAAGGATGTGGACGGGGTTTTCGCACTCTTCGTCAGCCCCGTCACCCTGACGGCGGCCTATGCAGGCATTGCCTTTGCCGTGCTCTACCGCCCGAAAACGAAAAAAAGCAGCTGAAAAATCGCTGCTATTACCTGTCGTGAGCGGTTTGATGTTCAAGCCCCGGAGGGGCGAAACATTGGTAGCGCAGTCCCGACGAAGTCTGGGCCGGGATGAGGATTTTGAGCACCACCCAAGGAAACAATCGAATCGCGGAACAAATTAAGAGCGGTGAGTCAGTCGAGCTGGAACTTTACCGGCACGGTAAACCACACCTTGATCGGGCTGCCGTTCTGCATTGCAGGGTAGTATTTCGACTCCATCACCGATTTGATGGTCACGGCATCAAAAACAGTGCAGTCAGCAGGAATACGCTTCATCACCTTCGCCTTGATAGGCCTGCCATCTTCACCGATCAGCACACTGACAAATACCTTTCCGGTAATTCCGGCAATTTTTGCCATTTCGGGATAGAGCGGTTTTTTCTGGTCAAGAAAACCCGGCATCTTCTCGCAGGGTATGAACATCGGAACATCATCACCTGAACCGGCTCCGGATCCCGAACCTGCACCGGTGGTCTGTATTGCCTGTTTAAGCTCCTTTTGCGTAGCAACCGTCTGCTGAAGGGGAACTTCCGCCTGACTGACCTGTTTTATTTTACCGACATTCGGAGGGGGTGGAACCGCCGCTGAAGGGGTGACAGGAGTCGGCTCGGGAGCATTGAGCGGTGGAGGTGGAGGAAGCTGGGTAACACTGGTAACCACTTCATAGCACTCAACCATCGGGGCGTCATCATGACCAAACCAGCCGGTAATAGAAGAGATAAGCTTCCAGTTGGCCGTCACAAGCCAGAACAGAGAAAGAAGCACGACAGCGGTAATAACTCCGTGGCTCAGAAAAAGATGGGCCTGCCGGCGGAGAACAAGATTGCCGTATTGCAGCTTGCGCAGAGTTTCAGTATCAAGAAACTCATCACCGAAAGACCAGGTGATCGCTTTACGCTGATAGGTCTCCTGATGGACTTTTTTTAACTTTGAAGACACCTGAATGAACTCCTTTGCTGATTATACGCTTAAACAGCTCTTTTGATTTCCAGCGCATCCTGCTCGGTAAAGTCATCAAGACTGAACCGGTCTATTTTCATAAGGTTCAGCTCATCGATAATATCAACAAGCTGCTTGTACCTGGCTTTGTCGCTGATTTTAACGACAATGACCGTCTTCTCGTTGGCTTTCGCCTGCTGTTTGATCAGTTGACGCAACGGCGTGCTCAGTACATGCCGATGGCTGTCCTGGGTATCGTAAAGGGGAATACGCCGGGGAGCCTCATTGCCCAGAGAACAGTATGCCATGGCTTCATCAGCGATTCTGAGTGTCATGACATTATTTTCGGCAACCTTCACTTCGGTCATTTCCGGAGGAAGGTTGATCTCCATCGTATTTGATTTCGAAAAGGTCGTTGTCAGCATGAAAAAAGTCAACAGCAGAAACGCCACGTCCACCATCGGGGTCATATCGAGATGAAACCCTATTCGTTTTGAATGCCGCTTCTTTTTACCGGGACCCCGGCGGCCATTTGGAGAATCAACAACACCCATTGTCAGCGGCCCTCCTTTTCAAATACAGTAACCAGATTGAAGGTCAGAAGATTGGCCTTTTTATAAACCTTGATCACATGGTTTACCGCATCAAAACTCGCATCTGAATCGGCCCGGACAACCGGTCGAAGTTTCTGGTCGGCAAAACGTGCCATAACCACAAACCGGTCAAGTTCATCGCGCTCGACAGGAAAGCTGTCGGCAAGTTTGAAGTGTTTCAGTGAATCCTGTACAGCCGCTGCTGAAAACTTTGCGGCTATGAGCTTCTGCTTCACAACGGAGTTGAAAATTTTCTCCCTCGACTGCTGGGATGAGACCCCCATAAAAAAGGTATTATCTCCGCTCACCGTCACCGTAAGCACATCCGATTCGGGAAGCTTCAGATCCGAATGAGATGAGGGAAGGTCAATCCGGACAACTTCCGGAGGACGGAATTTGGTTGTCAGCATAAAAAACGTCAGGAGGAGAAACGCAACATCCACCATCGGCGTCATATCAAGTCGAAAACCAACCCGTTTAGCCTTGATTCTCGACATCAGTTATCCGATTTTCCGGTTCCGAGAGTATGAATGATATAAAAGGCCGCTTCATCAATCGTATAGTTGAAACGATCCACCCTGCTGGTAAAGATATTGTAGGCCACAATACCCATGATACCGCCGCAAATACCAAGCGCGGTATTGAAAAGAGCCTCTGAGATACCAAGAGAGAGCTGGACCGCATCAGGAGCGCCGCTTGTAGCCATGGCGGCAAAAGCGCGAATCATGCCAAGCGTTGTTCCAAGAAGTCCGACCATGGTGGAAATCGATGCAATCGTGGAGATCGCGACAAGATTTTTCTCCAGAAGCGGCATCTCCATAATCGTAGCCTCCTCCACAGCCTTCTCCATCTCGCTGATCTTTTTCTCTCGATCAGTCACATTGAACTGGGCAAGTTTTTTATAGCGCTCAAGCACTGAACGAAGGACCGCAGCCAGTGAGCTTTGATGATCATCACATTTCAGAATTGCCTGATCAATATCCCCGTTGTCAATATCCTGTTTAAGCAGATGCACAAACTCGGGAATATTGCCTTTTCCGGAAGCCTTGTTGAGCGCAATGATCCGTTCTACAACGTAGGCAATAACCATAAGAATCAGCGCCATAAGCACCGATACAACCGGTCCGCCCTTCCATACGGCATGAAACATCGACTCAGGAGGGTTCGTGCCCATCCAGACATAAAACCCTAAAGAAACCAAGTAGGTTACGACAATAAGTAAACCCGTAAATAAACCCTGTTTCATAGACTGTTTTTTATTTTTGTCTCTCCGGCAAATAACACCGGTGTGATAAACCACTTTGTAATTTGCTATACTGTGGTGGAAATCGATGCAAAAAATCTACTACAGTAGAGCTGAATTTAGTAAATAAGCTTGCGATTTTTAAATACTAATCGATCCGGAAAAGAGAAATAGACGTATTCCAGCAATAATTTTTATAACCGGGTACCGATAGATGATCCCTCATACAGCCATTGATGATGTCCGTCAGGCTGCAGACATTGTCGATATTATCTCCGATTACCTAACCCTTCAGCCTTCGGGAAGAAACTACAAGGCCCTCTCCCCTTTTACCAGGGAGAAAACCCCCTCTTTTGTGGTTTCACCCGAAAAACAGATCTACAAGTGTTTTTCAACCGGCAAGGGCGGCAATGTCTTCTCCTTCATCATGGAGATGGAAAAAGTCTCATTTCCCGAAGCGGTCGAACTGGTTGCCAAGCGAGCCGGGGTGGATATCAGCCGATTTACCGAAAAGAAAGAGCGTGAAAAGCCGGGAGAAGAGAGCCGGACTGAAACTCTCCGCTGGGCGGCAAAGTTTTTTCATCAGACGCTTCAGGGCAGTGAAGGAAAAACCGCCTCTGTCTATCTCGGAACAGAGAGAGGGCTTTCGGAAAAAACCATCCGGAGCTTCGGCCTCGGTTATGCGCCTGAATCCTGGGAGCATCTCTTCAACGCAGCCAAACGTTCGGCAATTCCCCAGGAGCACCTGGTTGATCTCGGACTCATAACCCACAACAAGCAGAGAAACTCGTGGTATGACACCTTCCGTAACCGGGTGATCTTTCCGGTCTTTTCGGTTGGAGGGCAGGTTGTCGGTTTCGGAGGACGCACGCTCGGCAATGATCCGCATGCGCCAAAATATCTTAACTCTCCGGAGAGTGCGCTGTTTGAAAAGTCAAAACTGCTCTATGGCCTTCACGCCGCCAAAAACGAGATCCGCCGGATGGAGAGTGCCATCCTTGTTGAAGGCTACATGGATGTCCTTGCCCTTCACCAGGCCGGTATAACCAATGCTGTCGCCTCATGCGGCACCTCACTGACACGCTATCAGGCGAAAATCCTGCAACGCTACACCCGGCGGGTACTCTTTATCTATGATGCTGATCCTGCAGGCCTGAAATCAATGATAACGGGTATCGAAACCCTTCTTGCAGAGGGTATCACCCCTTTTGTTGTCATGCTTCCTTCGGGAGACGATCCCGACAGCTTTATTCGCCGGGAAGGGCGGGAAAAGTTCCTGCAGTTTACTGAAGCGGAAAAACTCCAATTTCTGGAGTTTCAAATCCGTTTTTTCTCGGAATCCGGCGATTTCGAACAACCGGAGGAAAAATCAAGGTCCATACGCTCAATGGTGCATACGATAGCGCTGATTCCCGACCGTATCCAGCAGGAGCTCTACCTTCAGGAGTTGGCAGAAAAACTCTCCATCAGTCACTCGGCACTCCTTGAACTGCTCGGAAAGCAACTTGAGGCGGAAGGGAAAAAAAGCGTTTCACAAGAACGGCGAACAGAGGTAACCGTTCCGAAAAGGGTGAATAAAGAGCTCTCCGTGCTTGAAAAAACTTTTTTAAAAGCACTGCTTGAAAGCACCGGATACGGCAATGCGGTTCTGGAATTTGCCGCTTCTCATGAAGAGATGCTTGAGCTTTCACATCCGGCAGCACAGCAGATCTTCACCCATATGATCCGCCGCTACCACGAGATCGAAGGGAATCCGGAAGAGCGGATCGACATCGCATCCGAGATCAGTCAGTTCAGCACTCCCGAGTCGAGAGATCTTGCTTCAGGACTGATGATGGACCAGCCGGTCAGCAATAAGTGGCACGAGCTCTCCGATGTCCACGCTGAAAGCGCCAAACGGTGCCTGGCCATGTTTCTTGATGCATTCAAAAACCTTATTCTTGAGCCGCTGATCCGTCAGAAAACCGCCATTACGGAAAAAATCCGGATAGAGAACAATACCGAGAAGGAAAAAGAGCTCTTGATGGAGAAGGTGGCAATGGATAATAAAATCGGAAAAACCACGAAAGAGTTGAAAACCATGATCGAAAACATTGTCAGGAACCTCTGAGCCGCGCATTCTCTATGCACCAAAAAAAAAAAGCCCGTCAGATGGTTTTGACGGGCTTTGAAACAGATAAACAAACAGGGGGTTTTACACATAGCCCACAAGCGGGTTGCGAAGGCAGAGTGCCTTGATCTCCTCTCTGACACCCTGACAGACCTTCGCCACATCAGGCTTTTCAGCCGCAGTAATAACCCGGTCAATCAGTTCAGCGACAGCGATACTGTCCGCTTCAACCATGCCTCTGGTCGTCATGGCCGGTGTACCGATACGGATGCCGCTGGTGACAAAGGGTGACTTGTCATCAAAAGGAACCATGTTCTTGTTGACCGTAACACCGGCATCGTGCAGCAGGTTCTCGGCAACCTTGCCGGTAACGTTCTTGTTGCGCAAATCAAGCAGCATGAGGTGGTTCTTGGTTCCGCCGCTGACAATATTATAACCGAGTGAGGTGAACTTCTCCGCCATCGCAGCAGCATTCTTTCTGACCTGAATGGCGTACTCCCTGAACTCCGGCTTCAGTGCCTCACCGAACGCTACAGCCTTGCCTGCAATGACATGCATAAGCGGGCCGCCCTGGATACCGGGCATAACCTCTGCATCCATCACTTCGGACATCATTTTCACGCGCGAGCCGGTTTTGGTTTTGATGGTAATTCCCATGGGATTCTCGAAATCACTGCCCATCATGATCATACCGCCTCTGGGTCCGCGAAGGGTTTTATGCGTCGTGGTGGTCACAAAATGACAGTGCGGCATGGGATCGCCCAGAAGACCTGCGGCAATCAGTCCGGCAGGATGAGCGATATCGGCCATCAGAAAAGCTCCGACCTTGTCGGCAATCGCCCTGAACGCCTTCAGATCAAACCCCTGCGAATAGGCGCTGGCTCCGGCAATAATCAGTTTAGGTCTGACCTTGAGGGCAAGCTCCTCAACCCTGTTCATATCAATCAAGCCGCTCTCGCGATCCACACCATAGGAGTGCGCATCATACATCTGGCCGGAAAAGTTGACCGAGCTGCCGTGAGTCAGATGGCCCCCATGCGAGAGGTCGAGCCCCATGATGGTGTCGCCGGGCTTCAGCACCGAAAAAAGAACCGCCATGTTGGCGCTCGAACCGGAATGCGGCTGTACATTGACATAGTCGCATTTAAACAGCTTTTTAGCCCGGTCGCGGGCGAGATTCTCGGCAACATCAACAAATTCGCATCCGCCATAGTAGCGCTTGCCGGGATAGCCCTCGGCATATTTATTGGTCATCACCGAGCCGCATGCCTGCATGACGGCACGGCTGGTAAAATTTTCCGAAGCAATGAGTTCAAGTGTTTCAGTCTGCCGGGTCGTCTCATTGGCTATAGCCTCAAAGACCTCTCTATCCTGCAGTTGAAGGATGTCGGTATCCATCGCGAGTCGTTCCTTTTCCTTATGGAAGTTTACTTGTTGTGATTTTATTCTCTCTCTTCTCTCAGCGGTTCGTTCGCCCCTCGGAGCCGCATGAACATCCGATCATATGACCGAGCTTGTCACGCTTGGTATCCAGATAGCTCTGATTCATGGGATTCGGAGCAATTTCAAGCGGAATACGTTCGACAATTTCCAGACCGTACCCTTCAAGACCAACCACTTTTTTGGGATTGTTGGTCATGAGCTTCATTTTCCTGACACCAAGATCCTTGAGAATCTGGGCTCCGATACCATAGTCACGCAGATCAGCCTTGAAACCGAGCTTCTCATTGGCTTCGACCGTATCAAACCCCTCATCCTGAAGATTATAGGCTTTGAGTTTATTGATAAGACCGATACCCCGACCCTCCTGCATCAGATAGATCAGTACACCGCGTCCCTCTTTTTCAATCTTGGAGAGGGCTGATGCAAGCTGGTTGCCGCAGTCGCAGCGAAGAGAGGCAAAGGTATCACCGGTAGCGCACTGCGAATGAACCCTGACCAGCACCGGTTCGTCACTGGTGATATCCCCTTTCACAATCGCCATATGGTTCTGCTGGTCGGCAAACGTTTCATAGGCGATGAGCCTGAACTCGCCGTATGCCGTCGGAAGTCTTGATTCAACCGCCCGGTTCACCAGCTTGTTGCGCTGCATCTGATAGGCAACAAGCTCCTTGATGGTAATAAGTTTCAGCCCGAATTTTTTCTTCAGCTTGATCAGCTCGGGAAGCCGCGCCATGCTGCCATCTTCATGCAGGATTTCACAAAGCAGACCGACAGGGCTGCACCCGGCAAGACGGGCAAGATCAACAGCGGCCTCGGTATGACCTACCCGGCGAAGCACTCCGCCATCCATGGCACGGAGGGGGAAAATATGGCCGGGACGGGAAAAATCATCGGCGCTCGAGGATGGATCTCCAAGCATTTTGATGGTTGTTGCCCGGTCAAAAACCGAAATACCGGTCGTCACACCTTCGGCAATGGCATCGACAGAGACGGTAAAATTGGTTTCATGCTGGGAGGTATTTCTCTGAACCATCGGATCAAGCTGCAGCTCCTTTGCCCTCGCCATGGTTATGGCCACACAAAGCAGGCCCCGCGCCTCTCTGGTGATAAAATTGACCATCTCGGTGGTCACCAGATCAGCCGCAGCAATAAAATCGCCTTCGTCCTCACGATCCTCGTCATCAATTACAATCACCAGTTTGCCCTGGCGAATATCCTCAAGAGCAGCTTCTATTGAGTCAAAATTCGACTTATCCATACGTTTTGTTACACCGTTTTTCGAAAGCAGATATTACACGAAAACATTGTAATGTAAAAAAATTCCCGTTCCATTTTCAGGCCGCAGAAAAAGAAGCGAAGGAAGCTCAAACGGGCGGCTTTGAGAAGCATGGGCATTTTTGTATAATGCACCGGTTTTTATATAAAGAGGTGAATTGTTACCTTTACACTGTCGAATCCTGAAGCTTTTCAAAACTACTGAGACTGCATGACCACTCAAGCTTCCGACCTGCCGCAGGAGGTTACTGACCTTTCCCGCAAATTCCCGAAAGAGCAGCTTCTGAAAGCAAAACAGCACGGCTTTTCCGATTTTCAACTTGCCAATATCTTCAACAGTTCCGAACCCGCAATCCGGGCTCTCAGAAAACATTACCATGTTGAATCCGTCTTCAAAACCGTCGACACCTGCGCTGCTGAATTCGATGCAAAAACACCCTACCACTACTCAACCTACGAGGAGGAAAACGAATCAATCTCCTCTGACAGGAAGAAAGTCATAATCCTCGGAGGCGGCCCAAATCGGATCGGCCAGGGTATCGAGTTTGACTACTGTTGTGTCCAGGCTGTGTTTGCTCTCAGGGAGGCCGGCTATGAGACCATCATGGTGAACTGTAACCCTGAAACCGTTTCGACGGATTACGATATTGCCGATAAACTCTACTTTGAGCCCCTCACCTTTGAAGATACCATCCGTATCATAGAGCATGAACAGCCGCTCGGCGTTATTGTCAGCTTTGGCGGCCAGACACCCCTCAAACTCTCGACCAAGCTGCATGAAGCCGGAGTCACCATTCTCGGAACCTCTTCAAAAGGGATAGACCTTGCTGAAGACCGTAAAAAATTCGGCGCACTCCTCGAAGAGCTTGAGATTCCCCATCCAGAATACGGCACGGCCATCAGTTTTGAGGAAGCAAAGGAGATTACCCGCAGAATAGGCTACCCTGCTCTCGTTCGCCCGAGTTACGTTCTCGGCGGACGGGCAATGAAGATTGTCTACAATGACGACTCGCTCAAGGAGTATATCGATCAGGCGCTCTTCATTACCGAAAAATATCCGCTCCTGATCGACCGTTTTCTGGAAACAGCGGTTGAGTTCGACATTGATGCCATTGCCGACAGCTCGGACTGCGTCATCAGCGGTATTATGCAGCATGTTGAAGCAGCCGGCATACACAGCGGTGACTCCACCTCGATTCTGCCCTATCACAATATCAGCCCGAAGGCCATAGAGACCATGAAGGGATATACCCGCACCCTTGCCAAAAACCTCAAGGTTGTGGGACTGATGAACATTCAGTATGCCGTTCAGAATGAGAGTGTCTATGTCATTGAGGTTAATCCGAGAGCAAGCCGTACGGTTCCTTTTGTCGGCAAGGCTACAGCAATTCCGGTTGTAAAAATTGCCACACGCGTCATGCTCGGAGAAAAGCTCAGCGATCTGCGACAGGTGTATGACCTGAAAGATTGCGATGAACTCGGTATGACCCACATCTCGATAAAGGAGCCGGTTTTTCCATTCTCAAAGTTTGCAAAATCAGGGGTCTATCTCGGCCCGGAAATGCGTTCAACCGGTGAAGCCATGAGCCTTGCCGACAACTTCCCTGAAGCCTTTGCAAAGGCCTATCAGGCGGCAAACATGCACCTGCCCCTCTCCGGAGCAGTCTTCATCAGCGTCAATGACCAGGATAAAAACCAGAGGATCATCGCTATTGCCAAAGCGCTCTACCGCATGGATTTCGATCTTGTTGCCACTGCCGGCACCTACAGCTTCCTCAGAGAGAACGGCATTGAGTGCAAAAAGGTGTTCAAGGTGGGAGAAGAGGGACGACCGAACATCTTCGACATTATCAAGCACGGCAAGATCAACTTTGTCATCAACACACCGAGAGGCGAAAAAGCCCTGCATGATGAGGAGGCGATCGGCGCTGCATCAGTGTTGAACAATGTTCCGTTTGTCACAACCATTGAGGCTGCCGAAGCATCGGTACAGGCGATAGACTGTATCCGCCATCAGGAGTTCGGCGTCAAAAGCCTCCAGGAGTACGCCGCCTACCGCAACAAGTAACGCCACGTTATACGCAAAGAAGCCCGCACATCGCGGGCTTTATTGTTTCAGAATCCGGAAAATCTTTCAAGCAGCGCCTCCCTGACTGCAATCATCACACGCGACCATTCACCGGGCGACTCCTGGCGGAAAAGACGGGCGGTGGGGTACCACGGGCTGTCATCTCGCTTAAGCAGCCATCGCCAGTCGGGATTGAACGGCAGAAGAATCCAGACCGGTCGACCCATCGCTCCTGCCAGATGGGCCACACTTGTATCAACACTCACCACCAGATCGACCAGCTCACAGAGAGCCGCCGTATCAGCAAAATCAGCAAGCTGTTCACCAAAATGTACTATTCCGGGATGCTCGCGCAGCGCCTCCATGTCACTCTCGCGCACCTCTTTCTGGAGGCTTATATAGTCGAATCCTTCCGGCAGCACGCTGACGAATTCAGAGAGCGGAATGCTCCGGTTATGATCATTGCCATGGGTCGTGCTGCCACTCCATACCAAACCGACCCTGGGCTTTGACGGGACTCCAAGCCTCTCCCTCCAAATCCTGACCTTTGCTGCATCCGCCCTGATGTAACCATTTTTATCGGCAGAAATAGTTTCCTCCACCGTACAAAAAACCCCTGGGAGACTCATGAGTGAGAGATGAACGTCACAGGGAGGAACTTCCGTTTCTTCACTGATAATCGTTACCCCTTCAAGAGTGCCTGCTAAAAGCGGTGCAAGTGCATCCTGCACCTGAAGCGTGACCGTTGCCCCCCTATCCCTGACAACTCCTGCATAGCGGCAGAACTGGATCGTATCGCCAAGCCCCTGCTCACTGTAGAGCAGAATGGTTCGGCCATCCAGTGAATCCTTTCCATTCCATTCGGGCTGAGAAAACTCCCGGACATAGCCCTTCATCTCTCTCTTTTTCCAGCGCCATGCAAAGTTCTTCCAGCCCTCCCGGAAATTACCGGCAAGAAGCTGATTGAAACCGATGTTCCAGCAAGCATCAATACTATCAGGCTCTTTTTCAAGTGCCATGCTATAGCATGCAATGGCTTCGTTATAGCGTCCGAGCCCGTTCAGTGCGTTACCGCTGTTGATATATGCCCCGCTGTAGTCCGGATTCAGTGCAATAGCTTTCGTGCAGCTTGAAAGAGCCTCCGGGAAACGGTTCAGGCCATTCAACGCCACCGACAGATTGTTGTATGCCTTTGCATTTCCGGGCTTCAACCGCAAGGCACGTTCATGAGCTTCAATCGCCTCCCCGTAGCGCTTCAGATTGTTCAACACCACACCCTGAAGCGTCCACGCTTCAGCACTCCCCTGATCCAGTGCAATAGCCTTCATGCAACTTGCAAGTGCCTCCTCATGACGATCAAGGCCCATCAGGGAGATTGCCCTGTTATTCCAGGCGGTAACATCCCCTGCATGCAGAGCAAGAGCCTGCTCACAGCTTCTCAGCCCTTCGGCAAACCGTTCAAGATCGTTCAATGCAACCCCCCTGTTGTTATGGGCGGCGGCAGTTGACGGGTTCAGTGCAATCGACCGCTCATAACACTCCAGAGCTTCCTCATGACGCGTCAGTGCATTGAGAGCCGCCCCGAGCATATTCCATGCATCGGCGAAGTCCGGCTTCAGGGAAAGTGCCTGCCGGAAGCTCCCGACAGCCTCTTCAAAGCGGGCGAGATCATGGAGGGCAAGAGCGCGGTTATACCAGTGATCTGCATGTCCAGATTCGAGCAGAAGTGCCCTGTCATGCATTTCGATCGCCGATTCCATGCGACCAAGCCCCCTGAGTACATAGCCGAGGTTATTCAAGGCATTGATATGCCGGGGATCTATTTCCAATGCCCGTTTGATCAACTCTGCTGCCCGAAGGAGGTCACCGGTCTGGGCGGCAATTACTCCCGAGAGATGCAACGCATCGAAATGTAGGGGATTCCGACTCAGTACACTCTGGTAAAGCGCAAATGCATCCTCAAAACGGCCCTTCATGTGAAGAGCATAGGCTCTGTCGAATTCTCCTCCCATTGCCACAAACTTTTTCCGGTTTAATCGTGTTCATCAATGGCAAGCACAAGCACTAATAAATCATGTAAGCCGAGAACTTTTTCCCGCTACAGGAAAATAATGGCCTGAAGGAAAAAATATCTCGGTTATATTTAGGTTTCAAAAGATTGTTCCGATGCCAAAGCAGCAGTTCGCCTGCACTAAAATCAATACCAAACGTATTTACCCATGCCCGCTACACTTCTGCAGCACCTTGACGAGTCCATAAAGCTTGAGCTGAGCCTTGCAAAACTCTATACGCTGTTGCATGATCAGCTCTCCGAAGATGAGGATTTCTGGTGGCAGCTCGCCATGGAGGAGAGAGGGCACGCATCACTGCTTCAGCAGGAAAAAAAGCAGCCTCAACCGATGGAATTCTTTCCTGACAATCTGCTCTCCAAAGACCTTCAGTCCCTTATTGATACCAACGAAAAAATTACAGCTCTCATAGCCGCCTATTCGGCCGCACCGCCTTCAAGAAAGGCAGCATTTCAGGCCGCGCTTGACATTGAACTGGCCGCAGGAGAGTCCCATTTTCAGCACTTTCTCGACAGCCCGACACACTCCTACTCCTCAAATATTTTCAAGCAGCTCAACCAGGAGGATCGCGATCATGCCGAAAGAATCCGCGACTACATGAAGACAAACCGGATAGGCTGATCACCGCGATTGCGAATCTCCGGGAACGGCAGCAGAGTCCGGAATAAACGATAGTGCCGTTGAGAAGGTGTCACGGCAGCATGATAAAACGCTGAGTGAATCCCCCCTTCCCGTCCACGATCAACTCACTGTACTGCTTTGGAATGATGCGAAAACTTCCCCCGTTAATAAAGGTCAGATCTTTAACCACATAGGACTGAAAACGGTGAAAATGTCCGTGCAGCACCACTCTTGCATGCAGGGTAATCATCAGATCAAGAAACGCTTCCCGGTTTTTCAGCTCCATGGTCCAGTCAAACGCCTGATCAATCAGCGAATCGGTGCCGTACACCTTATAGGCATGGTGACAGAGCCCGATGACAAAACACTCCCGGAGCGTTGAGAGCAGGCTCTCCGAGGAAAATGCATCAAGCTGCTTCTGATCAACTTCACCTCTCGCCCCTAAAGGATTATCAGCCGGGTACCAGGGGAAAACTGAATTGAATGCGGTAATGGCAATTCTAACCGAAGGATAGTTGATGATCTTGACAAACGGATAGATCGGAGTGCCGCCCTCTTCTCCGGTAATCAACTCCCGGAAATACCGGCAGAAATTAGCGAGCTTGCGATCAAATGCTTTTTTTCTGAGAAGCGGCAAGGGATTCAGGGCGTTATAAAAACGCATCTCCTCTTCAAGATTGATCAAATCATGGTTACCGGCAATAACGGTGGTCTTCTCCCAATGGTAGCGACCATGCTTCTCCAGTTTCTCTTTCACCACCCCCCAGTCACCGGAATTTGCTGTATTGCTGAGGTCCCCGGAAATGACCAGATGATCAAAGCCTGCGGTGTTGAGATGATCGAGCATACGATCAAGATCTTCGAGCTGGCGGTGGTCCTTTCTGCCGGAAACATGAAGGTCCGACAGGTGCGCTATTTTCACCTCTCCTGTATTCAAATCGTTATGTTTGCGGTTTTTTATTCTAAAACAGTAAATTGAGCCATATTTTCATTCACAAGGGCAAACGTCAAAAGCCGCAAAAGTCTCTTAATGCTGTAAGATTCTGCCTCTCATTCAACCTGCTGCAGCAAAGCAAAGCATTTCATAACCCATTATGCAAAAAAAAATAGTCTCTCTTAACGAACTCACAAGAAATCTCTGGTGGTCCTGGGATACAGAAGCAAAACAGATTTTTGAGGAGCTCTCTCCTCTGCTCTGGGAACGGAACAACCACAATCCGGTAGAACTGCTTCGGCATATCTCCCAGGATGAACTGGAAGCTCGCAGTTATGGCGATTTCGGCAAAAAAATAGATGCCGCCCACGACCGCTTTACCGCCTACATGAACGAAAAAGAGACCTGGGCGGCAAAAAACGCTCCGGAACTTGTTGAGCGTCCTGTAGCCTACTTCAGCGCGGAGTTCGGTATCCATGAAAGTGTCAGGATCTATTCCGGAGGACTCGGGGTTCTTGCCGGAGATCACATCAAATCGGCCAGTGACCTTGGCATCAACTTTATCGGCATCACCCTGTTCTACAGGGAGGGATACTTCCGCCAGTACCTCAATCACGATGGATGGCAGATGGAAGACTACCCGCTTCAGCACCCTGAACATCTTCCGGTTGAAAAAGTAAAACGGGCTGACGGCAGTGATCTCGTCATCTCCGTTAATATAGCACAAAGCGAAGTTTTTGCACAGGCATGGCGTTTAAAGGTCGGCCGGGCAACACTCTATCTACTTGACACCAATATTGCGGAGAATGAATCCCACTACCGCGATATCTGCTGCCGTGTCTATGGCGGTGACCAGAACATGCGTATCAACCAGGAGATCGTCCTCGGAATCGGCGGCGTCAAGCTGCTTGAAGAGCTTGGTGAAAAACCCGCAGTCTATCACATGAACGAAGGGCACTCCGCATTTCTCACCCTTGAGCTGCTGGCCATGGAGCATGCAAAAGGAGCTACACAAGAGGCGGCAAAGGCAAGTGTCCGTTCACGTTGCGTTTTCACTACGCACACACCTGTTCCTGCCGGTCATGACCGATTCTCAAGAGAGATGATGCACTACACCTTCGACAAGTACCTGGCAACTACAGGCATTACGTTCGATGATCTTATGCTGCTCGGCTCCGAAGACCGGAATAATATCTACGGACTCTTCACCATGACCGTGCTTGCACTCAATCTGTCGAGGGCGGCAAACGGAGTATCAAAACTGCATGGAGAGGTCTCTCGCGCCATGTGGCAGCACCTCTACAAAGACAAAGAGGTTGCGGATGTACCGATCGGTCATATCACCAACGGCGTGCACGCCAGCAGCTGGACATGCGGTTTGACCGACAGTTTCTGGAAAAACCATGCCGGCAGTATCGACGAGATGACCCTTTCACGTGAAGCTGCTGAAGCTGCTCTTGCAACAGTCTCCGATTCCGAACTCTGGTCTCTGCGTTACAGCCTGAAGCGCAATCTGTTCGACTTTATCGACCGCTACCTGGCAAACCAGCTGTTTCACCAGCACTCCAATACCTTCTACAACGAGTATGACGTGATGCGCTCTCCGAAAAACACCTTCTCTCCGGACGTGCTGACCATAGGTTTTGCTCGGCGATTTGCGACGTACAAGCGAGCACCGCTGATTTTCAGTGATCTTGACCGTCTCGACCGGATCATCAATCATGCGGATATGCCGCTGCAAATTGTCTTTGCAGGAAAAGCCCATCCGCACGATGACGCAGGAAAGGACTATATCCGCCAGATTGTGCATCACTCGCGCCGTCCGCAGTTTACCGGCAAGGTTATCTTCCTGGAGAACTACAATCTCGGTGTGGCAAAACGGATGGTTTCCGGTGTTGATATCTGGCTGAACACCCCGGTCAGACCGATGGAGGCAAGCGGAACATCGGGCGAGAAAACCGTGCTGCATGGCGGGCTGAATTTCAGTGTGCTGGATGGCTGGTGGCCTGAAGCATATAACGGCGAGAACGGCTTTGCAATAGGCAACGGTGAATTCTTCGAAAATCATGAGGAACAGGACCGTTTCGATGCCGAAAAGATGTACTCGACACTGGAAAAGCAGATCATTCCTGCATACTACAATCGAAACGCAGAGAATATTCCGACCGAGTGGATCAAAAAAATCCGGAACGCCATTGCAACCATTGCACCGGAATACAACACCCACAGAATGGTCAGGGATTACGCAACCCGCTACTATCTGAACAAGTAACGTAAAAGTGAACGGAACGGAAACGATACTCATTCTGCGCTTCCTGAACCGGACTGATACCATCATAATCAAGTCCGGTTTCAGGTGAGTGCCGAAACAAGCACTGACCATCATGAGCCAACACGGTAGCGCCAAGCCGGCTACAATCGCATCGGTCTCCCTTGGCCGGGGTCTGGAGTTGAAATCTCCGGTGCTGCTTGCATCGGGCACCGTATCCTACGGCGAAGAGCTGAGCCGGCTCTGTGACCTCTCTAAAATAGGCGGCATCGTTACCAAGGCAATCTCCCTTGAACCCCGGGTCGGCAACCGCCCGCAACGAATTGCAGAGACCCCTTCGGGCATGATCAACGCCATCGGGCTGGCCAATGTCGGCATTGAACGGTTCATAGAGGAGAAGGTACCGTTTCTCAGAACACTTGATACGGCCGTTATTGTCAATATTGCCGGCCGCTCGATCGATGAGTACGGTGAAGTTGTCTCGAAACTGGACCGGGTTGACGGACTTGACGGCTATGAAATAAATCTTTCATGCCCCAACGTGAAGGGGGAGTGCATGATTATGGGTGTCAGCCGGAACGCAACCTTTGAAATCGTTTCGGAACTGCGAAAAATAACCCACCGTCACCTCATGATCAAGCTGACACCAAATGTCACCTCGATCAGCTCTATCGCACTTGCCGCAGAAGAGGCCGGTGCAGACTCGGTTTCACTCATCAATACCGTTGTCGGCATGGCGGTGGACTACAAAACCCGCAAGCCGCTCTTGAAAAACATCACCGGAGGACTCTCCGGACCGGCTATCAAGCCCATTGCACTCGCAAAGGTTTGGGAGGTCTATAATGCCGTCAAAATTCCGGTGGTCGGTATGGGTGGTATTGCCGGATTTGAAGACGCGATGGAGTTCCTCGTCACCGGAGCGCGGGCGGTACAGATCGGCACCATGAACTTTGTCTATCCGGACATCAGCGAAAAGGTGGCGGTAGCCATAGAGCAGCACTTCTCGGCGCCGGGAGCGATACCCATCAGAGAGTACAGCGGAAGTCTTGTTACCGGTTAGCCGGCGCTCTCTTTCTACCACCTCTTGTTGGAGAGATACCGCTTTGCCCGCCGGCCCCCTTTTTTGGAGCCTGGAGTCCGGTACTCGCGGACAATCCGGGTGCGTGACAGAAATGTGCTGCTGGTCAACTGCGAAATAATTCTGGACTCCGCCTCCCTGATATCCACATCAGAAGGTCCGATATCGGAGAGCAGCTTGACAATGAGCGGCGCACATTCGAAAGCAATAAAGAGCAGGGTAATAAAGGTAACCGCATTTGCCGAAGAGCGGCTCACATCGTTTGCCGAGTGGGTCAACTCACCCAGTGCCCAGTTTCTGTCGGCAAATCCGGCAACAGCAACGGCCTGATCCATCTCTTTTTCATTCTGTATCGATTGGGCGTTGATCCCCTCAGCGGCTTTCTGGCGGTTCATATACTCCTGAAGTCCGGCAAGCTGAGCAGCAAGAAATTCAAGTCTTGTCTGTTTGGCCTTCACAACAAGCTCCTTGTTTCTCGCATAGGTACCATACCCCTCCACACCGGAAGTCGTGGCGGTATGGGAACCGAACACCTCCGCTTTCAGCTCCTCCCGCAACCGGTTCACTTCGCTGCTCAGACTGTCATACTCTTTCTGATAGCCAGCAATCTGGCCGAGTTCAAGAGCATATTTCTCCCTGAATGAGCTCTGAACCTTTCCAATCATCTCCCTCTGATCGGAGAGATAACGAAGACGAAGCTGCTCGCGGATCTCCTTGTCAAATATTTTCAGTTCAAGGGGTCGGGCAATAACCAGGGCAATCAGTACGGCAAATATCAGCCGTGGGGATGCCTGGTAGAACTGTTTCAGCCCTTTGGAGCTTTTGTTGATGCCTGAAACAATGTACCGGTCGAGATTGAAAATCGCCAGCCCCCAGATGAGGCCGAAGAGGAGAGCCCACAACCCGGCAAAAGCAGAACCGGCAAAAACAAAATAGAGCGCGTATCCACCGGAAAGACCGGCAAAAAACGCTGTAAAAAATATGGTTGCCCCGATACCGATATATTTGCTGTGCTCGGTCGGATATTTTTCAATCACTGAAACCGGAGTTCCGGAGCAGATCCAGAAAAAACGCTGTAATCGGGAAAAGGTCATGGTACTCATATGCACGCTCATTGATCTCTCTGGCGCCACTTGTTACGGAAATTTCCGGAATATCTTATTCATTTCATAGAAAAGGGGGCGGTAAAAGTTCAAATCAGGCGAAATCAACGCCGTTTTCAGGCTTTACTGCTCCTCAACGAGCCGCCCTGTTCCAAATATTCATGATTTATTCTATCTTTAGACCCTGCTGACATAACCCTTTAAACTCTCTATGACCATGCGTATTGGAATCGGTATTGATGTACACCCCTTTGCAGAGGGCCGGAAACTGGTTATCGGCGGTGTTGAAATTGCTGCTGAAAAAGGACTTGAAGGCCACAGCGATGCCGATGTTTTACTCCATGCGGTCAGTGACGCACTGCTTGGTGCTGCGGCACTGGGAGATATCGGTCTGCACTTCCCCAACACCAGCATGGAATTCAAGGATATCGACAGCATGATCCTTTTGAAGCATGTGGGAAAACTGCTTGAGAAAAACGGCTACCGGACGGTCAATGTTGATGCCATGCTGCTGCTTGAAGCGCCAAAAATCGCTCCCTACATCACCGACATGCGTAAAAACATTGCCCGCTGTCTCAATATGGAGATCGGAACGGTCTCGGTCAAAGCCACAACAAACGAAAAACTCGGCTATATCGGACGCGAAGAGGGTGCGGCCGCACATGCTGTCTGCATCATCAAAAAAATCTGAGTACACCGCTCCTGAACATCCGGACTCCCGGCCATAACCCTAAGCGCCTACCTCGCCCCTGAGAATACGTACCGGCTGATAGCGTGTTGCCTTTCGCGCCGGGCTCATGGATGAGAGCACGGCAATCAGGATGCCGAAAACAATCACAATAAGGTGCGCATCCGGCGTTTCTATCAGATTGATCCGGTCACTTTTCAGCACCCCTGCCGTACTGGCCTCAAAGCGGATGGAAGATACAAAGTGGCAAATCACATGACCCACCGGGCTTCCGATGAGCACCCCGAGAATCCCGATCATCAACCCTTCAAGCATGAATATCCGGGTTATGTTCCCCGCAGGCATACCCATTGAGCGCATGATGGCAATATCCTTCACCTTCTGCAGTACCACGGTGGTCATAACCGAAGAGACGCCGAGGCCTGCAACAATAAAGACAAAACCGACAAGCACAAGGGTAATCAGGGCATTCCGGTTATAGAACTCAATGACATTCCGGTTGGTTTCATCCCAGCTCTCACTTTTATAACCGCTCAGCCTCTGCACCTCTGCGGCTGTCTCTTTTGCGCGCTCAACATGCGCTGTTCTCATCCCGATACCGGTCACCGAGTTCGATGCAATTCCCTCCATTCTCTGGGCAAGGGCAAGATTAACATAGGCTTCCCGCTCATCCTTGGCATTGAATCCGCTGCTGAAGCGGCCCACCAGCGTTACCGGGAACTCCTCGCTGTTTTTAGTCACCAGCACAACTCTTGAGTGATAGCCGGCATTGAGTTTTTTCGCCAGAAGATCACCCACAAGAATACCATTCGGCGTATAGGAGAGCTCCTCAAGAGCATTTTTTTCAATCAGATTCTTTTTAAGACCGGCAATCTCCCCTTCAAGCTGCGGCACAACCCCGCGGGCAACGCAGGGTGTAAATCGTGTCTTGTTGCGGGCAAGGAGTTTGCTGAGAACAAACGGTGAAATACTCTGAAGCTCCTTGACTGAACGAATACTCTCAACAACCCCGGCATAATTCTTGATAACCTCCTGCTTGTCCGGTGTGATATTTTTCGTCACCATGGCAATCCGCCGGGAGTTCTGACCGATGATATTGTCCGGAATAAGCGGCACCACTCTCTCGGCTGTCACCATAACATGCGGCATGGTATCAATGACCTTGGCTATGACATTCGACGAAGAACCCCGAGCCACCGAAATAGTGGTCACAAGCATGGCTGAACCGACAGCAACACCAAGAGCGGTCAGGAGAGTCTGGCGCTTTCTCTCCCTGAGATGCACGAAAGCAATCCTTGCCTGGTCCAGATAATTCATGAAATGATGAGCAATTCTGGCGTTATGGGAAGCATCCTCACCTATTTAAATTTTGCAGCTTTGCGTTGAAAAATCAGACAAAAAATCTATCTTGATTGCCAGAAGCAGGAACAATGAACTCCTCATTTAAATAACTAAATTCGGCCATTAAAAACTAACCCGAGCATTCAAGGAGAATAGTACAGTGAAAAAAATAGGCATACTGACCAGCGGAGGAGATTGTGGTGGACTCAATGCAGTGCTTAAGGGTGCGGCAATGATGGCTCTGTCAAAAGACCTCGAACTCTATATCATTCCAAACGGCTACGCCGGACTCTACAACCTCATTGATCAGCCATCTATTGTCCGTCTTGACCAGAGTCGACTTGACCTGTTCGATGCCAGTTTTGCCGGATCCGAAGCCGGTCATTCGAGAGTTAAAATCAAGGCAATAAGCAATCCGGAAAAGTATAACCGCATCAAGGCCGGCATGAAAAAATTTGACCTTGACGCTCTTGTCATCAGCGGCGGTGACGACTCCGGAAGCGTTATGGTTGACCTCAACCAGAATGGCATACAGTGCATCCACGCACCGAAAACCATGGATCTCGACCTCCAGACCTACTCGGTCGGCGGAGATTCCACGATCAACCGTATTGCGCAGTTTGTCCATGACCTGAAAACCACCGGCAGAACCCACAACCGTGTACTCGTAACCGAGGTATTCGGCCGCTATGCCGGACATACCGCTTTCCGCAGCGGTGTTGCAGCTGAAGCCGACTGTATTCTCATACCGGAAATTCCGGCAGACTGGGATGTTGTCTACGAACACCTCAAGGAGCGCTTTACCCGCAGAATCAGGGAGAGCGACGTCAACAGCGGTACCTATACCATAGTGGTTGCCGAGGGCATAAAAAATGCCGATGGCAGCGACATTGTTGATGAATCAGCCGGCGTTGATGCTTTCGGCCACAAGAAACTGGCCGGTGCAGGCAAATTTACCTGCCAGCAGATCCAGAAAAGAATGAAAACCGACCCGGCCATGCCGATTTTCATGAAAGAGACCGGTATGTTCGTTGAAGGAATCTACGAGATTCCCGAAGTGCGTGAAGTGCATCCCGGCCACCTTGTCCGTTCAGGCAGCTCTTCGGCTTACGATGTCAACTTCGGCTTCGAAGCCGGAGCGGCGGCTATTCTGCTCCTTCTTGACGGCAAAACAGGAGTGACGATATCCAAAGTCAGGGGTCGTAAAATCGAATACATTGAATCGAGCAAAGCTATTGTCCAGCGCCATGTCGATCTTGACCATGTCGCCATGTATGAAGCGCTCGGCATCTGCTTCGGACGAAAAGCCAGCCTCTATGAGCCGATTCTTCGTGAAGTGGACGGCGTTTACGAAAGAATCTACTGAGCGTTCCCAATTCAAGATCAGCAGGCCCGCAATACCATGCGGGTTTGCTGTTTCCTCTCGCACCTCTTCCGCATTACATCCGGCTGCATGAACCGGATGATAAAGTAGATTATCTACCCGTACACTACAGAAAAACAGCTCCATTTACTTTCAAAAAACTCAAAACAATATATCTTTGAGTTTTAGACCGGTAACGATTTAACATCCAATACCCGCATCATGAACAAGTCTGCAAAAATCTGGATGAACGGCGAACTGATTGACTGGAATGACGCCAAAATCCACATCCTGTCACATGTTGTCCACTACGGTTCATCCACATTTGAAGGGATCCGCTGCTATGAGACCCTCAAAGGCTCGGCGGTGCTCTTTCTTGACGAACATATCAAACGGCTCAGGGACTCGTCGAAAATATACCGTATTGAAATTCCATACTCCGAAAAGGAGCTGAAAGATGCGGTCATCAGCACCATCCACGCCAACAGTCAGAAAGCCTGCTACATCCGTCCGCTGGTCTACCGCGGACAGGGGGCAGTCGGAGTCAACCCTCACCGTGCCTCCATTGAAGTTGCCATTGCCACCTGGGAGTGGGGCACCTATCTTGGAGAGGATGTTCTTGAAACCGGTGTTGACGTCCGGGTTTCATCCTGGACCCGTCCGGCTCCGAACACCCTGCCTTCTTGGGCAAAGGCCGGAGGAAACTATCTGAACTCGCAGCTTATCAAAATGGAAGCCCTGATGGATGACTATGCCGAAGGCCTTGCGCTTGACGTTAACGGCTATGTTTCCGAAGGGAGCGGCGAGAATATTTTCGTTGTCCGCGATGGCATTATCTATACCCCCATGTCCGGTCAGTCAATCCTGCCCGGCTTTACCCGCTTCGCCGTGATGCACATCGCAAAAGAGCTTGGCTACGAGGTTCGTGAAACGCTGATTCCCCGCGAAGCGCTCTATGTTGCCGATGAGGTCTTTCTGACCGGTACGGCGGCAGAGATCACCCCGGTCAGAAGCATCGACAAATATCCGATCGGCAATGAACGGCGCGGTCCGATTACCGAAGCACTGCAGCATCACTACCTGAAAATCGTTCAGACCGGCGAAGATCCCTACAACTGGCTGACCTTTATATGACGGTGACAGAGAAGGCATGAGCTGGAAAAACATTATCGGTCAGAAACAGCAGATCCGTGTTCTGCAGAAAGCTCTTGAAACAGACCGCTTTGCTCATGCCTACCTTTTTACCGGCCCGGAAGGGTCGGGAAAAGAGTCCGTTGCCTTTGAACTCGCCTCAATTCTCAACTGCCGCACTGCTTCACTTCAGAACGGCGAGGGTTCATGCGAAACCTGCCCTGACTGTATGCAGGTTCGCTCCTTCATGCACCAGAATATTGAGTATCTCTTTCCTGTCGAATCAGCCCTGCTTGACCCCGGGGAGGGGGCAAAAAAAGAGAACAAAAAGTTTACCGAGGCCAGGGAACGATACGAAGCGCTGCTTGAACAAAAAAAAGAGAATCCCTACTTCTCTCCCGCCATGGAGCGCTCCATGGGCATTTTGACCGAACAGATTATCGCGCTTCAGCATAAAGCCTCCTTTATGCCGGGTGAGGGAAGCAAAAAGATCTTCATTATTTCGCAGGCTGACCGGTTGCACCCCTCGGCAGCAAACAAGCTGCTGAAACTGCTTGAGGAACCGCCTGCTCATGTGCTGTTTATTCTGGTAACCTCAAGGCCGGACGGGCTCCTTCCGACCATACGCTCACGATGCCAGGCTCTCCGCTTCACAAAAGTAACCGCCCGGGAACTGCGCCTCTGGCTGATGGAAAACCGCCCCGAAATTGTGGAGCCCGAACTGAGCTTTATTATCAGTTTTTCAAGGGGAAACCTCCGGCTTGCATGGGAGCTGATCAACAACCGTGACAGCAATGGAGCTGAGACGCCAACCATGCTCCTGCGCAACCAGGCGCTCGACTATTTGCGCAAGGTGCTCACGCCGAACCGCTTCCATGAAGCTATTATGGCCGCTGAAGAGTGTGCCCGAAACCTGACGCGCAGTGAGCTGACGCTCTTTCTTGGTGCGCTCCTGCTCTTCTTTCAGGACATCAACCACCGCAAAATTGTGCCGGAGTTTGCGGAACTCAACAACCCCGACATTACCGACTCGATTGACCGTTTTGCCCGGAACTTCCCCCATGCGGATTTCTTCACCATCTCAACCCTCACCGAAGAGGCGATCCGCACCATCGAACGCAATGCCAGTCCGCTCCTCGTCATGGCATCCTACACCTCCGAGATCCGCCGCCTGCTGCAGCGGGCCTGAAAGGCTTTGAGGAGAATTTCCGAAAAGGACCAAAAGGACAACAGGGACCGCAAGGAGACGTAAAAAGAGGTACTACAGCATCTCCTGGTCCTTTGGGCCCTCGGAGTCTATATTTTTCCTATCCCCGGTCGTGGAGTCAAGCCAGTTAAGGTAACCGGGCAGACCCCCGGTAACGGGAAGCTTGATAATTTCAGGCACATCGTAGGGATGATACTCCAGAATGTAGGCCTCAAGGGCCGTATAACGCTCTTCGGTGGTTTTGATGGAGAGCGCAACTTCATCCTCTTTCTGCAGCGCTCCCTCCCAGATAAAAAAGCTCCGGATATCAGCCATCTGTACACAGGCCGCAAGACGGTTTTCCAGAATACCCTCGGCAAGATTTTCGGCTTCCTCCCGGTCAGGGGCCGTGGTGATAACCATGCAATAATCGCTTTTCATGATCTCCGGGGCAATAAGATTACAGTTCAATAAGTTCCTTGCTGAAACGCTGCAACGGTTCGGCGCCGTGCGCTCCGAGTACCACCGTATCCTCAATACGCACGCCGAATCTGCCGGGCAGGTAAATGCCCGGTTCAATGGTAAAAACCATATTCTCCCGAAGCACCAGCTCCCCTTTCGGGCTGATTCTCGGCTCTTCATGCACTTCGAACCCGACACCGTGGCCGAGACCATGACCAAACTCATCCGAGTAGCCGTGACCGGCAATATATCCACGCACTATCGCGTCAAGCTCCTTGCCGGTCATGCCGCACGTCGCCGAGGCTATGCCGAGCTCCTGAGCCTCCCGGACAATACGGTAAACAGTGCGGGCCTCCTCCGACGCCCTACCAAGTGAGAGGGTTCTTGTCTGGTCGGAGGCGTACCCCTCATAGACACAGCCCATATCGATAACAATCAGCTCTCCGGGCTTGAAGGGGTTTGATGAAGGTTTTGCATGGGGCATGGCAGAACGGGGACCTCCGGCAACAATCGGATCAAAAGAGTCTTTTTCTGCTCCGAGTTTTTTATGCTGGTACGAAATTTCAGCCGCAATATCAATCTCCGTAGCCACAGGCGTGATAAGGGGAAGCACAGCTTCCAGTACCGCTTCACTGATCTCTGCCGCACGCCGCATCTTCATCAGTTCGGTCTCATGCTTGACCATCCTGAACTCATCAAAAAAAGCGTGAACGGGAATAACCCGCTGCCGTCCGTGAAGCCGCTCGATCAGTCGTGTGGCTTCGTGCCAGGTAATATTATCCGACTGCAGGGCAACGCTCTCCCCAAGGGCGTATCGGCCTGAACCAAGCTCGGCATCAAACCCTTCGGCTGAAATTACCGTTTCAGCCACAATCACCTCTCGGGCCGCCTGCTCCTTATAGCGAAAATCGGTAAAAAGCCAGCTTTTTTCCCTGGTAACAATCATTCTGGCGCTGGAGCCGCTGAAACCGGTAAGCCACCGGATAACCGAAAGATCGGTAACAATACAGGCATCAAGAGCCTGGGCCATCATTTTGCCAAGAACCATCTTCAGGGCAGCTTCCCGGTATACGTTATCCATAAGCACAGAATCAGCTCTGATTATTGGGCACCCCTATTAACCTATTCCGCGATTCGATTGCTTCGTTGGGCGGTGCTCGAAATCCTCAAGTACTCCGTGTACATTCCGGTTTCTCTGGCTCCGTCCGCCTCGCACTCAAATCGCTCACGACAATTAATAGAGGTGCCCTATTTAGATTTATATCAATTCTCATTATTATTTACATTTACGAATATTCGAACTCATTTGCCAACCAATCCGATATATGCCGCAAAAGAAGTTACTGCAAAAGCTGCTCACAGGGGAGGATTTTTCACAGGAAGAGATGACCTACTGCATGAACAGCATCATGGACGGGGTGTTTTCCGATGTTGTCATTGCGGCACTGCTTGCGCTCCTGCAAAAAAAAGGGGTGAAGGCTGCGGAGGCTGTCGGAGCCTATCAAAGCCTGATGGCAAAAGCCAACTGCATATCCCTTGATGAAGATGCTGTTGATACCTGCGGTACCGGCGGTGATCATGCCGGCACCTTCAACATTTCGACCACTGCATCAATTATTGCCAACAGTGCGGGAGTCCCCATCGCCAAGCACGGAAACCGTTCGGTAACGAGCAGTTGTGGCAGTGCCGATGTGCTCGAAGCCCTCGGATTTACGATTGATCTTCCGCCTGAAGCGACAAAGGAGCTGTTTGAAGCAACAGGGTTTGCCTTTCTCTTTGCCCCCCTCTACCACCCGTCGATGAAACGGGTAGCCGGTATCCGCAGGGAGATGGGTATCAGAACAATATTTAACATTCTCGGCCCCCTTATCAACCCGGCACGGGCAAAAAGGCAGCTTGTCGGCGTATTCAACCAGGAGCTCATGGAGCTCTATACCGAGGTTCTCCTGCAGACCGGGGCGCGGCATGCGCTTGTGGTTCACTCCATGACTGAAGAGGGCATTGCTCTTGATGAACCGAGCCTTAACGGGCCAACCTATGTTATCGAGATACTGCACCAGTCCGTGCGGCGCAAAACCATCTATCCTGAAGATTTCGGCCTTGGCCGCCATGCCCTGTCGGATATCAAGGGAGGAACCAGAGATGAAAATGCATCCATTATCCGGAACATCCTTGACGGTTCCGCTCCGCAGGCTCATCTTGATGCCAGCATCTTCACCGCTGCCATGGCCTGTTTTGTTTCAGGAAAAGCATCATCCATTAATGAAGGGTTCAGCCAAGCTGCAGATGCTCTTAAAAGTGGCCGTGCAGAGAAAAAATTCAATGAGATTCTGAAAATAAACACTCAGCTCACCGAGAAATACAGGTCGGGCGTAAACTAAATGCTTATCTTTATGCCAAAAAACTTGTATACTGTTTCCCTTGTTTTTAAGCCGAAGCGAGAATCATTACACCCATGAACGGAAGCGAAACGCTAAATCCTGAGATGCAGCACAGCATCAATGAAAAGCTTCGTCAGTCAGGAGTGAGCGACGACCGTCAGAAGATCATCCGGCAGGCACTTGAAAATGTCAACAAACCAGGCTTCAGGATCGACCCTTCAGCTATCCTGCCGCTCATGAAGCCTGTCACCTGGTTCCCCCCGATGTGGGCCTTTGCCTGTGGTGTGGTCTCAACCGGTGAAGGTGTAGCTGCCAACTGGGACATACTTCTTCGGGGAGTTCTCCTTGCGGGTCCGCTTATGTGCGCCATGTCGCAGACCATGAACGACTACTTCGACCGCGAAGTTGACGCTATCAATGAGCCCGACAGACCTATCCCGGCAGGGAAAATATCAAAATCTGCAAGCTGGCTGATTACCTTCGGCCTGATTGTCAGCGGCTTTCTCGTAGCCCTCTCCATCCACCCCTATGTCGTCGCCATCGCCTTTGTCGGGGTACTGATGTCACACGCCTATTCCGGACCGCCAATCAGAGCTAAACGAAACGGCTGGTTCGGCAATCTCATCGTCGGTCTGGCCTATGAGGGTGTTGCATGGCTGACCGGCAGTTTCGCCATTACCCAGGGCGTTCCATCAACGGAGACCATTGCACTTGCAATTATTTTTTCAATCGGTGCACACGGCATCATGACGCTCAACGACTTCAAATCGGTTGTCGGTGACCGTATCCGCAAGGTGGCCTCCATCCCGGTCCAGCTCGGAGAGAAAAAAGCAGCAGTTCTTGCCGCAATTCTTATGGATCTTGCCCAGCTTGCAGCCATTGCCATTCTTGTCTACAAAGGCTCCATGACAACAACCGTGATTGCTCTTGTGTTGCTTGTTGCCCAGTTGCCGATGCAGAAAATCCTGATTGCCAAACCCCTCGAAAAAGCGGTCTGGTACAACGCATTCGGAACCCTGCTCTATGTGCTGTCGATGATGGTGTGCGCCGTCGGCATCCGCCCGTAACGAGCATTCCGGAAATCTGTTCCGCAAGTTGATTGCTTCGTTGTTCCGACGATTTATTGACCTGCCGGTGCGACAATAATCGGTTTCGGGATTACAAAACTATTGTTATATTCCAGTTCGTTTTTTTAACACCAATTGATTGCACCATGCCAAAAGTTTGTCTTCTGACCGGTAAAAAGCCTATATATGGTAATACGGTATCCCATGCGAACAACCATGTCCGTACCCGTTTTGAGCCGAACCTCCACACAAAAAAAGTCTGGATTGAAGAGGAAAAGCGGTTTGTCAAAGTCAAGCTTTCTGCAAAAGCCATGAGAATTATCGCTAAAACCGGTACCGCAGAGCTCGCCAAACTGGTATAAGAGCGTCCGGATCCATAAGGACACTCAAGATTTTCAATGTTTTATAAAGGCTCAATCATCAACGGTTGAGCCTTTTTTTGTCTATGCAAAAAAAACTGATCATATACACAGACGGGGCGTGCAGCGGAAATCCGGGGCCCGGTGGCTGGGGAGCACTCTTGATGTACGGTCCTTCAACCCGCGAACTATCAGGATACTCTCCAGCTACAACCAATAACCGCATGGAGCTGACTGCGGCAATAGAAGCGCTCGAAGCACTCAAGGAGCCCTGCAGGGTTGATCTCTACAGCGACTCCAGCTATCTCGTCAACGCCATCAATGAGGGGTGGCTGAAACGATGGGTTGTCAATAACTGGAAGACTGCTGCAAAAAAAAATGTCGAGAATCCGGATCTGTGGCAAAAAATCCTGAAGTTGATTAGATTGCATGAGGTTACCTTTCACAAGGTGAAGGGCCACAGCGACAATCCCTACAACAATCGCTGCGACGTGTTGGCACGGGAAGCCATAAAAAAACATCCATAACCAGTTGCTGTATGCCGAGCAAAACCGGACCTGACACAAGAGAGAAAAAACGCTCCTTCAAAAAGGGGGCGGGGCTCCTGTTGTTGATCAGCACATTCAGCATGATCTGCTTTCTTGCCATAGTAGTCTGGATCAACTGGCCGAAAACAAGAGTGCAGCCGGAACCCTTAAACCCGGAGATCAAGGGTCTGGTTGACAGGATTCCCGGAAAATCCGATGCCCTTATCTACATTGGACTGAAAGATATCCGCCAGAGCCGTATCTGGAAGGAGATCATTCCGGATTCGCTGAAAAAGGCGCCGCTCTTCCAGCCAAAAGGAAGGGTTGAAGAAATCATAAGAGCTTCAAGGATCAACACCACTGAGGATATTGACACCCTCCTGATCAGTTTCAGGCGAAGGGGATACAAAGAGCAGCACTATATAGGAGTTGCCTGGGGGCCATTGTCAAAAAAGCTTCCCGAATCATTTCTCAAATCAAACAGCACTCTCTCTGAAAAAATAGGGGGCCGGCAATGTTACGCTCTCGACAGTACACTCTGGATCTGTCAGCTTGATCCGAAACGTATAGCTTTTGCCAACAGCAGGAATATGCTTCAGGAGTTCCTCGTTCCAACCGGGAGTTTTTACACGCGGGACTCTCTCACCACAACCCTTATCGACAAGGCTGTATACAAATCACATCTCTGGTTTGCACTGCCTTCCGCATCATGGACCACAGGCGCACTGCAAAGCCTCACGTCGGCTAACCGGGACATGAAAACCCTCGGAAACCTGAACCGTATCCGGAGTATGGCTCTCTCCCTGAAACTCAGTGACGGAATTGAAGCTGAGAGCGAATGGGTCTATACAACCAGACGGGCTGCCTATTTCTCCTCAACCTTTCTCTGGGGGGCAATCAAGCTTTCGGAGCTCGCCGGTACAAGAACATCCGACCAGGCGAAAAAACTGCTTGAAAAGCTTGATATTCAGCAGAACTATGAATCAGTGATTATTCATACGAAGCTTCCCATAGAACTCTTCCAGCAGGCCAAAGAGAAAAAGTAACAGCCCGGTTACCTCTCCAGAGCGTCCGGGCTGCCAGGAGAGGAGAGCGGATCCCGCAGAAAACAGAGCACTCTGCCTTTCCAGAGCACCTGCAACCCTCTGCCGGCCATCACCACTTTTCCCGGCCGGGAGTTCAGTAGATCAACCAGCTTCTGCAGTGCCTGCGCGTCAACCGGTGTATCCATTTCGCGCAGAGCTCTTTTAAAAATCTCTTTCTGTTCGAAAACCGTCAACTTCCTGAGCGCACCGACCTCAAGCCTGCCCTCAACAAGTGAAAGTCCGGGCTCGCATTCAGCAAGGTTTTCAAAATAGAGTTCAAGAAACTCTTCAAGCTCCCCTGCCTGTTCCGAGACTCTCTGGAGCGATGGCATCAGTTTATGGGCAAACCGCTCCTCGATCAGCGGAATGACGCGGTTCCTGATAAAATTCCGGTCGTAGTCATCGGAACTGTTACTGCTGTCAATCCGGCTCGCAATGCCCTTCTCCTTCAGGTAGCCTTTGATTTCAGCCTTATGGAGCAGCAGCATCGGCCGGATGATCCGGTCATTTCGGGCCCTGATCCCCTTGAGAGCGGGAAGAGAAGCTCCCCTGAAGAGATTAAAAAGAATAGTCTCGGCATTATCACTGACATGATGAGCGGTGGCAACCTTCGAGAATCCCTGCTCCTCAAGCACCTTGTCAAAAAAACCGTAACGGAGAATTCGTGCGGTTTCTTCAAGAGACTTTTTCAGCTGCGAGGCATGATGCCGGGTATCAAATCGCTCCACAAAGCACTCCATACCGAGCCTGAGAGCCGCCTCACGCACGAAATCCTCATCACCGTCACTCTCTCTGCCGCGGAGCAGGAAGTTGCAGTGAGCTACAGCAAGCTGAAGATGCAGCACAGGACGCAGTGCCGTGAAAAGGGAGAGCATGGCCATTGAATCCGGCCCTCCGGAGAGAGCAACAAGAATCCTGTCACCTTGTTCAACCAGCCGCCTTGCCTTTATCTGACTGAGAAACTTTTTCTCTAAAGCATTCACTTTTCCCCGCTCATTATCGTTTTTCCCGCAAGAAGCAACCCGTACTTCGTTATCACGACAACGGGATGAGAGTGCGCCTGATCAGGCTTGCTAACCATTACAACGAACAATAGTTGCAAAACAAACCGAAAATCTTTACCCTGTTTTTTCAGGTACAAGATAAATAATTATCATGTTTGGTACGCTTACCATCACTAACCGCCCCTCGACCAAAACCTATGTTTACTCCCTACGGCTACAGCACCATGATAAAAGCTTTACTGATCTGTATGCTCTGCAGCGGTGCCGCCCTGTTTTTTCCACCGGGAGTCAAAATCACACTGCTGATTGCCACAGTCACCTTCAGCCTCTTTACCCTCTACTTTTTCCGAGACCCTGAACGAAAAGTCCCGAATGAACAGCGCATAATCCTCGCACCGGCAGACGGCAGAATCCTTCTGGTTCAGAAGCAGGAAGAGAGTACGCTGGTCAGCATATTCATGTCACCCTTTAATGTCCATGTCAACCGGATCCCCATCAGCGGCAGAGTAACAAAAGTAAACTACAAACCCGGTCAGTTCCTTATGGCATTTGACAACCGGAGCATGGAGAGCAATGAAAAAATGGAGATCGGTATCGACAATGGTGAGATCAGGGTGCTCTTCAGCCAGGTATCAGGATTTCTTGCCCGGAGAATTGTCTGTCCGCTTCAAAGAGATGAGCAGGTTACCATAGGCAACCGGTTCGGCATGATAAAGTTCGGCTCAAGAGTGGATCTCACCCTTCCTCCGGGGGCAGCCGTTGAGGTTCAGGTCGGCCAGAAATCCGTCGCGGGCCGGACCATCCTGGCGAGATACTGAAAAATGTTGGTTTCGGAATGCTTATTCCTTATATAATTATCATTGAGTAGCATTATATCATTTTATCATCTCCGGAGGAGTTGCGATGTTTGGATTAGGTGGACAGGAACTCATTCTTATACTGCTGATAATTCTGCTGTTGTTCGGTGCAAAAAAACTTCCCGAGCTGGCAAAAGGTCTGGGCAAGGGAATGAGAGAGTTCAAGAAGGCCCAGAATGATATCGAAGAAGAGTTCAATAAAGCTGCCGATGAAGCCCCGAAAAAGGATAAATCGACAACCGCTTGACTCGCTGTCAGCCATAAACCTCTGTTCAAAAAGCCCTTGTCAGGGCTTTTTGAACATCCACAAGAACCTGCACGCCCTTGATCTGTCAAATCGGCACAGCAAGAGCGCGGCTGCAACATGGAAGGATAGTACCTTTTTCTTTTTTTAGCGTTATCTTTGCAGTTGACTGCACAGATCAAGAAACCCCGGATATGCTATTCAGCCTTTATATCAGAAATTTTGCTCTGATCCAGGAGCTAACGGTTGAGTTCAGGCCCGGACTGACTATTATCACCGGTGAAACCGGTGCAGGCAAATCAATTCTGATGGGTGCCCTGAACATTGTTCTCGGAGAACGGGCAAGCAGTGACCTTGTCCGCTCGGGCGCTAACAAAGCAGTTATAGAGGCGGTTCTGAAAGAGGCAGGAAGTGAGAAAATTGACACCATTCTGCATGGCGCTGATATCGAACCGGCCGTGGAACTTATTCTCCGCAGGGAGCTCTCTTCAACCGGTCAATCGCGCTGCTTCATCAATGATACACCCTGCACTGCAGGGCTCCTCAAGCAGGTCGGGGAGCTGCTGATTGATCTGCACGGCCAGCATGAACACCAGCTCCTTTTGCGCGCCGAAACCCACGAAACGCTTCTTGATGAATTTGCAGGGAGCCTGCCGGAGGTGACCGCCTACAGAACAACCCGCACACGGCTCCGGAATTTCCAGCTTGAAATAGAACGACTCAACAAAGAGGTGGCTGAAATTCGCGATAAAAAAGAGCTGCTTGACTTCCAGCTCAACGAACTCAATATGCTCGACCTTAAACGGGGTGAAGAAGAGTCTGCCGAAACTGAAATCACGCTTCTGGAAAACGCAGAAACCCTCTTTACCCTCAGCACAGCACTCAGCGACCAGCTCTATGATTGCGAGCACTCGGCATACTCCGTCCTGAGCACTGCTATCCATACCCTTGAGAAGCTTGCTGATATTGACAAACAGTTTGCTATTCATCTCGAGGAGACCCGGACGGCAAAAAGCATTGTTGACGAACTTGCCCGGTTCAGCCGCAGCTACTCTGCTGCTATTGATTTCAACCCCTCTCGACTGGAGGAACTTCGTGAACGCCAGCTCCAGCTCCAGCGAATCAGCAAAAAATATGGTCGAACGCTGCCGGAGCTTATTGATCTGAGGGATGAACTTGACACAAGAATAGCTCTTGAAAACAATCTTGAAGAGGAGATCTCCCGAATCGAAAGTGAGATCACGCAGCAGAAAGAGAGACTCTCCGTTGATGCAGCGAGACTCTCCCTCAAACGGCAGAAGGAGGCCTGCCGCCTTGAAAGCATCATTCAGGGAGAACTCGCAGATCTCGGCATACCGAATGCCACCTTCATTGTGAGCATGGTGCATGAGGAGCAGGAGAATGGCGAGATTGCACTTGAAGGGAAAACATATACCGCACTGCCGAACGGTTATGACCGGATAGAGTTCCTGATCTCTACCAATCCGGGTGAAAAACCAAGACCTCTCGTTAAGGTGGCATCCGGTGGCGAGATCTCAAGAATCATGCTCGCCCTGAAAAGTGCGCTCGCTGCATCCGCTGATCTGCCGATTCTTGTTTTTGATGAAATTGATACCGGTATCAGCGGTCGTATTGCCGATGCCGTCGGAAACAGCCTGAAAACCCTCTCCCGGCTTCACCAGATTATTGCCATCACCCACCTCCCGCAGATTGCCGCTATGGCCGATCTGCACCTCTCTGTAGAGAAATCTGTGCTGGGAGAGAGAACCGTAACCGAGGTAACCGTTCTCGACCGGGAGAGCCGTCTTCAGGCCATTGCCGCACTCATCAGCGGAAACCGGATTTCACCATCCTCACTCACTCTTGCCGCCGAGCTGGTTGCCGGCGCGGAATCAGCGCTTCGTCACTGAAGTGCTCCTGCACATCCATTACATGACCTGGTCGAAAAAATAGTTACTATCATGCATCATCCTGAAATGACCGTAGTTCTGGTCACCGGTGCATCGGGATAGCCAAAGGAATTCATGCTCCACCGCCATCACGCTATCTGCCCTACCGCTTTGTCTATCTGCTTGCTGGAGCAATGAAGTCACTCTACCGGATGGTCAAACAGGCAAAACGTCCCCTCCTTACCCGTCAGGCAGTTGTGTTGCTTGCCTCCCGAGCAGTTATTGATGCATCAAAAGCCCGCAGGATGCTTGGCTGGTCACCACAGATCTCTCTGGACGAAGGGATCGGAAGAACACTCAACTGGCTGATAACGGTTGACCCCGCAGAATGGAAACAGAAGTAGCCGCTCCGGAAGCGGCGCTGAATGAGTGCAAAAAGAGCGCGCATCAAGAGTACCGGATCCTGAAAATATTTCTGAAAGAGCAAATTTGGTTTCTTTATTTATCTTCTATCTTTCTGAAGAGTGAAACCAGGAAAAGCTGAAAGCTGAAGTTCCCGGAAAATCTGTTAAAACAGAGGGTGTTTTCAGGCAGTTCTTTTCAGCTCTACTATTTTAGCTTATAGTTTTAGCAGAATAAAACCATTAGTAATAACAAGAGGATTTCAAATAGTATGTCCACACGATACCTTTCAGGATCTGCCGTTGCACTGGTCACTCCTTTCCGGCACGACAGATCCGTCGATACCGATGCGTTACGGCGGCTTGTGCAGTTTCATATCGCGGCGGGAACCGATATTATCATACCCTGCGGAACAACCGGTGAGTCACCGACACTCTCCGGAGCAGAGCAGTTTGCCATCATCCGCACGGTAAAGGAAGAGGCTGAGGGAAAGATCATTGTGGCGGCCGGTGCAGGCACCAACTCGACCGAGCACGCGGTCGAACTTGCACAACACGCCGAAAAGGCCGGTGCTGAAGCAATTCTTTCCGTTGCGCCCTACTATAACAAACCTTCGCAGGAGGGTATCTACCAGCACTACCGCCATATAGCGCAAGCTGTCTCTGTGCCGGTCATTATCTACAATGTTCCCGGAAGAACCGGATGCAATGTTGCTGCGTCAACCATACTCAGGCTTGCGCGCGAGTTCGGAAACATCACCGCTGTCAAGGAGGCATCGGAAAATATCGGACAGATCATGGAGCTTATAGAGGAGCGACCGGAACACCTGTCGGTTCTCACAGGAGAGGACTCCATGATACTCCCCTTTATTGCCATGGGAGGGGACGGAGTGATTTCCGTAGCAGCAAACCAGGTGCCGTCACAGGTCAAAAGCCTGGTCAATGCGGTCAAGAAGGGGAATCTTGATGAGGCCCGAACGCTGAACAGTACCTACAGAAAGCTGTTTAAACTGAACTTTGTTGAGAGCAACCCGGTACCGGTAAAATATGCTCTCGCACGAATGGGAATGATTGAGGAGATCTACCGGCTGCCGCTTGTACCCATGAGCGCAGAGAACAAGGTGATCATGGATGCCGAACTCGCCTCTCTCGGCCTCATTTAGCTCTCTATTCAAATCAAAAGGGCTGCATGATGATCATGCAGCCCTTTTGATTTATAACTCCCTTCTTCCAGTTTACGCAATAAAAGCCTCAAGGTTCTCCGCAAAGCTGTCCAGCTCCTCCTGAGTCCGTTTTTCGGTGACCGCAATCAAGAGACCGGTCTCGTGGTGAGCAGCAAGGTCGTAACCGGCAAACACCCTCTTTTCAAGCATGGCGTTGATAATTTCTGCTGCTGGAAGCGGAGTTTCAACAACAAACTCCTTGAAAAACGGAGTCTGATACTTCAGTGAAAACCCCGGCAGTGCGTCAATTTTCGCTGCCAGATAGTGCGCGTTCCGGGTGGATTGTGCGGCAACCTGCCGGATACCCTCTTTGCCGAGAAGCGAAAGGTAAACGGCGGCCTGCAATGCATTGAGCGCCTGGTTGCTGCAGATATTGGAGGTTGCTTTTTCCCGGCGGATATGCTGCTCGCGGGTCTGCAGGGTAAGAATAAAGCCATCCTCGCCATCGCGGTCTTTGGTCATACCGACCAGTCGGCCGGGAATCTTGCGGACAAGCTCCTGCCTGACCGTAAAGATACCAAGATAGGGTCCGCCGAAATTCTGCGGGTTACCGAGCGGCTGGCCCTCTCCGACTGCGATATCCGCGCCGTAACTTCCGGGTGCTGCAAGCACGCCGAGCGAGAGCGGATCGGCTGAAACAATAAAGAGAGCCCCTTTTGCATGGGCAATATCGCGTATCGCTTCAACATCTTCAAGGCAGCCGTAAAAATTCGGCTGCTGAACAACAACGGCCGCGACACTCTCATTGACCAGTTCAGCAAGTGAAGCGAGCGATCCGGCACCATCTGCAAGTTCATTCTGGATGACCGCATTATGACCCGAGGCTTCAAGATAGGTTTTCAGAACAGCGCTGTTGTAGGGGTGCAGCTTGCCGGCAACCACAACCTGTGAGCGGCCGGTGACGTTCATGGCCATCAGCACCGCTTCGGCAAGTGCTGTAGCTCCGTCATACATGGAGGCATTGGCTACATCCATCTCATAGAGACGGCAAATCAGGCTCTGGTATTCGTAGATCGCCTGCAGGGTACCCTGGGAAACCTCCGCCTGGTAGGGGGTATAGGCTGTATAGAATTCGCTGCGTGAAACAATAGTCTTGATCGCGGCGGGAATAAAGTGATCGTATGCTCCTCCGCCAAGAAAACTCACATAGTCGGAAGTGCTCCGGTTCGCAGAAGCAAGGGTTTCGAGCAGTTTCCGCACCTGCGGTTCATCTGAAGCCGCAAAAAGATCGAGGGTTTTTTTAAGCCGGATCTCTTCAGGAATATCCTTGATAAGATCCTCAAAGGAGCCTGCGCCTATCGCCCGGAGCATCTCCTCCCTCTCTTCCGGAGTATTGATAATGAAGGGCATACGTTACTCTCCTGTCAACTGACGGTATGCCGCAGCGTCAAGAAGTCCCTCAAGAGCTGAGGGGCCTGCAACTTTCAGCTTGATCAGCCACCCTTCGCCATAAGCATCCTGATTGACAACTTCAGCACTGTCGAGCGACGGGTTCAGTTCAAGAATCTCGCCGGCAACCGGAGCAAAAAGATCAGCAACCGTCTTTACCGCCTCAACCGTACCGAACACCTCATGCTGCTTGAGTACCGTTCCGGCAGACTTCAGTTCCACAAAAACAATATCACCAAGTTCGTGCTGGGCAAAATCAGTAATGCCGACCAGGGCGGTGCTGCCGTCTGCAAGCAGTTTGATCCATTCATGGTCTTTGGTATAAAGAAGATCTTCAGGAATAGTCATGATAGCGCGTATGAGTGTTGTTGGAGTTTTCCGGAGCAGAAACTTTTTATGAAGAGCAAGGTAATATTTTTTTGAAAGTGCTGAAACAACAGGGAAAAAGAATCCCGGTTAAATCAATCAAAAAAAAGATGCTACAACAATCTCTGGCGCATCGACTCGTAAAGCAGTACCCCTGCCGTCACACTGACATTCAGCGACTCAACGCAACCGGCCATCGGAATACGGACAACATGATCACAGAATTTGAGCGCTTCCGGGGCAATCCCGCTCCCCTCCATGCCAAGCACTATGGCTGTCGCTCGCTTCATATCGGCATCGTTATAGTTGAGTTCCGCATCCATATCGGCCGCAATCACCTGAATATCCTTTTCGTGCAGATACTCAAGAGCGCGAACAAGGCTCTTCACCTTGCAGATCCGCATATGGGAGAGCGCTCCGGCGGATGCCTTGTGAACCACGGCGTTGACCGGAGAACCCTTTCCTTCCACAAGCACAACAGCGTCAGCCGCCACGGCTTCAGCTGTCCTTATAATGGCTCCGATATTATGAGGATCATCCAGCCCCTGCAGAACGACCAGAAGCGGAGAGCTGTTGCGGGGAGAGGCCAGAACCTCGTCCAGCGAGTAGTAGGTAACCGTGCTGATGAGCGCGCACACACCCTGATGCTTCGTTGTTCCTGCAATCAGGGAGAGTTTTTCGAGTCTGGCCTTGCCGGTAACAATCTTCTGCCGCCTTGCGCCAATGATGATCTCCTTCAGCTTGGGGTGCGCAGTATTGAACTGGAAATAGATTTTCTCGATGCTCTCGGGCTTCTGCTGGAGCAGCTCAAGTACAGCGTTGCGGCCGTAAACTATATTTTCTGAATGTTCAACATCCATAGACGTTCATACCATCTCTTGCCGATTAATAAGATAAGCTCAGGATCCCGGTAAAGAGAGACCGGCAGCCTGTTGCGGGTGGCAAAGCAGAATGTAATTAAATTTATCAAAAATCGATTTTTTTAATATCTTTCCAATCGTCTCGAATTTAATACGATCAAAACGTTTTCAGCTCCTTCGGGGTTCCTGGATCGTGCCCCCCTGTACATACCTTTCATCAATACAAATTCATGGACTGCCAGTATGAGCCGGATATTTAAAACCATGGAGGGAAATGAAGCTGTTGCTCATATCTCTTATCGTACAAGTGAAGTTATCTGTATATACCCGATTACTCCGGCCTCCCCGATGGGCGAGTATTCCGATGCATGGTCTGCCGAGGGCAGAAAGAATATCTGGGGCACCGTCCCCAAAATTGATGAACTGCAGAGCGAGGCGGGTGCAGCTGCGGCGGTTCACGGCGCACTGCAGACCGGTTCTCTGACAACCACCTTTACGGCGTCACAGGGTCTTCTCCTGATGATTCCGAATATGTATAAAATTGCCGGTGAGCTCACCCCCTGCGTAATTCACGTATCGGCTCGTGCCCTTGCCGGTCAGGCGCTCTCAATCTTCGGCGACCATGGTGACGTCATGTCGGTTCGGGGAACAGGCTTTGCAATGCTTGCATCCAGTTCTGTTCAGGAAGCCATGGATATGGCGCTTATCTCGGCAGCGGCAACCCTTGAATCAAGAATTCCATTCCTTCACTTCTTTGATGGATTCAGGACATCGCATGAAATAGCAAAAATCGAGGTCATTCCCGATACAACCATAAAAGCAATGATCAACGATGATCTTGTCATTGCGCACCGCAACCGGCGCATGAGCCCTGATGCCCCGATTATCCGGGGAACATCACAGAACCCGGATGTCTATTTCCAGGCTCGCGAGACCGTCAACAGCTACTACAATGCCTGTGCTGATATAACAGAAAAGGTGATGGCACAATTCGGTGAGCTTACCGGACGGCACTATAAACTCTACCAGTACTACGGTGCTCCTGATGCAGAGAGGGTTATCGTCATGATGGGCTCCGGCGTTGAAACCGTCCGTGAAACCGTTGAATATCTCAACAACAGCGGTGAAAAAGTCGGCGTTATCAATGCCCGCCTCTTCCGTCCATTCGATGTTGAGCGTCTTGTCAAGGCACTGCCCTCCACAATCAAATCGATCTCCATTCTTGACCGGATGAAGGAGCCAGGAAGCGCCGGAGAACCGCTCTACCTTGATATCGTCAATGCTCTCTTTGAAGGTGTGCAGAAAGGACTCCTGAAAGGGCTGCCAAGCATTACCGGCGGAAGATACGGTCTTTCCTCCAAGGAGTTCACGCCGGCGATGGTTAAAGCCATTTACGACAATATGGCAACAGCCGCACCGAAAAACCATTTCACGATCGGCATCAATGATGATGTCACCCACCTGAGTCTTGACTATGACCGGACCTTCTCGATTGAGCCGGACGAAATGTTCCGCGCCCTCTTTTACGGCCTTGGTTCCGACGGCACGGTTGGTGCCAACAAAAACAGCATCAAGATCATCGGTGAAAACACTCCGAACTTCGCCCAGGGCTATTTTGTCTATGACTCCAAAAAATCGGGCTCAATCACCACTTCACACTTGCGGTTCGGTCCTCATGAGATTCGTTCACAATACCTGATCACCGAAGCCCAGTTCATCGGCTGTCACCACTGGATCTTCCTTGAAATGATTGATCTGGTTAAAAATCTGAAAAAGGGCGGAACACTGCTCCTGAACTCTCAATTCACTCCGGAAGAGATCTGGGATAAACTTCCGAAAACCGTCCAGGAACACCTGATCCGCAAAGAGGCAAAACTCTACACCATAGATGCCTACAAGGTCGCCAGTGCGAGCGGGATGGGCCAGCGTATCAACACCATCATGCAGGCCTGCTTTTTTGCCATCTCCGGAGTACTTCCCCGTGATGAGGCGATTGAAAAAATCAAGAGTGCTATCAAATATACCTATGGCAAAAAGGGTGATGAGGTCGTCAGGCAGAACATACAGGCTGTAGATAATACCCTTGACAATCTGCACCAGGTAACGATCGGCACGGTTGCCGACAGCAAACAGGATCTGCGCTCCTGTATTGTCGGAGAGGCAAGCGGATTCTTCTGTAATGTACTGGCAAAAGTTATTGCCGGTGACGGTGACGACATTCCTGTCAGCGATCTTCCCGATGACGGCACCTATCCAACCGGCACAGCTAAATTCGAAAAACGCAATCTTGCGGATGAAATCCCGGTATGGGAACCCCATCTCTGCATCCAGTGCGGCAAATGCGCCATGGTCTGCCCTCATGCGGCTGTCCGCGCCAAGGTCTATGACCCCAAATACATTGAAAACGCACCCCGTACCTTCAAATCCATACAGGCAAAGGGTGCAAGCTGGGAGGGGATGAACTATACCATCCAGATAGCGCCTGAGGATTGTACCGGCTGTATCGTCTGCGCTCATGTATGCCCCGGAAGGGACAAGAGCAATCCGGAACGCCATGCACTCAACATGGAGCCGCAGCTTCCGCTTCGCGAGACCGAGATTGACAACTGGAACTACTATCTCAACATTCCGGAGTTTGATCGCAACAAAATCAATACCAAGCTGATCAAGGAGCAGCAGCTTCAGGAGCCGCTCTTCGAATTTTCGGGAGCCTGCGCAGGGTGCGGTGAAACACCCTACATCAAACTCATGACACAGCTCTTCGGAGACCGCCTTGTTATAGGCAATGCCACCGGATGTTCATCGATTTATGGCGGCAATCTTCCGACAACACCCTACACCACCAATGCCCAGGGTCTCGGGCCGACATGGTCAAACTCTCTTTTCGAGGATACCGCAGAGTTTGCACTCGGTTTCAGGATATCAATTGACAAGCAGCGTGAATACGCAAGCGAGATTCTGCTGAGAATCGGCTCCCAGATCGGTGAAACCCTGACACGGGAGATCCTTGAAGCAAAAGAGCTCACTGAACCCGAGATCTTCGAGCAGAGAAAACGGGTGGCGATACTCAAGGAGAAACTTCGTCAACTGGATTCACCCGACGCAAAAAACCTGCTCTCGATAGCCGACATGCTGGTCAAAAAGAGTGTCTGGGGCGTCGGAGGCGATGGCTGGGCCTATGATATCGGTTACGGCGGAGTTGACCATATCACGGCAGGCGACAAGAACATCAACCTTCTGGTACTTGATACCGAGGTCTATTCAAACACCGGAGGACAGGCATCGAAGGCAACCCCGAAAGCCGCGGTTGCAAAATTTGCCGCTGCCGGCCGCACGGTGACGAAAAAGGATCTCGGCATGATCTCCATGAGCTACAACAATGCCTATGTCGCCTCGGTGGCTTTTGGCGCGCGTGATGAGCAGACACTCAAGGCTTTCCTTGAAGCCGAAGCTTACGACGGCCCATCGATCATCATTGCCTACTCGCACTGTATCGCTCATGGTATCGACATGGGGAGAGCGCTGGACAACCAGAAAGCCGCTGTGGATTCCGGACACTGGCTCCTCTACCGCTTTAATCCGGACAGATTGAAAGAGGGTAAAAATCCGCTTATTCTTGATTCGAAAAAACCGAAAATTCCGGTTGCCCAGTTCCTCAACATGGAGAACCGCTTCAGAATGCTCAAGAAGAGCCATCCGGCTCTTGCCGAAGGCTATTTTACCGCAATCCAAAAAGAGGTGGACGCACGGTGGGCCCATTACGAATACCTTGCAGCCAGAACCTTTGATGAGCTGAAAGAGCAGTAGGCCTGAGTAAAAGAAAGCAATAAAAAACGGCGGTATAACACCCGCCGTTTTTTGTTTGAGAGAAAGGACATCAAGGACTACAGGGACATCAAGGACGAAGAGAAACATCAATCACTTTCTACCAATATCGCTTTCCTCTGGAGCTCAATCCAATATTCAGAATATAAAATCTCTTGGATCTAGTCCACTCTCTTCCTCTTCCCTACATCCCCTTCAGCTTCCGCAGCTTGTCACGAGTTTCAGCAGCCTTCTGCATATTTCCGAGTTTGTCATAGACCTGGGCAAGATGGTCGAATATTTCAGCTTCACGTGAATTGAGCCCTGCGGCTTTTTCCAGTAACTCCCTCGATTTGTCATATTCGCCCATCCTGTAGAGTATCCAGCCGAGCGTATCAAGATAACTTGCACTGAGCGGCTCCGCTGCTACCGCTTTCATGGCAAGCGTTTTGGCTCTCGACAGATCTTTGCCCTGCTCGGCAAGCATGTAGGCAATATTGTTCATGGCAAGCGCATTTCCGGGATCAAGCAGTAAAACCTCCTCATAAAGTCTGATGCTTTTGACGGATAAACCCTGCCTGTCATAACATAAGGCAAGAATACCTGCCGCCTGAAGGTACAGATCCTTCTCTGTTTTAACATTGATCGACTGCAGCACGTTTTCAAGCAGCGAAACAGCATGGTCCAGCTTGCCCTCCTGAAACAGAAGATCCCCTTCCATGACCCGGAATCTCATCGCCAGAACCGGATATCGTTTTTTAGCACGCACGATGATCGATGATGCTTTACGAAACTCTTTCTGCATAATATAGGCGGAAACCAGAGCCTCCTCGATGACCGGATTCCCCGGTACAAAAGAGCGTGCCTTGAGAAAATAACGCTCCGCTCCCTGTGCATCCTGCCGCTGAAGCATCGACTGCCCTCTGAGCAGATAAACGCCGCCATTGCGGGGATAATGCCTGTTCAGTTCTGAAATCATAACCTGGGCAGGCGCCTCGTAGGCGCTGTCCTTCAATGATCTGATAAGAAAGAGACGGGCAACAGCAATCTTCTGATCCACACCAATACGACCGAGCAGGTGAAACCGGTGAAGATCTTTCAAAAAAGTCTCCCGGTTTCCCGACTGTACAGAGACCTCAAACAGAGCGAGCCAGGCCGGAACATAGAGCGGATTGTCATCGATAACGTCCCGAAACGACTTGAATGCCGATTCATATTGACCGGTCTGCAGATAGAGCTCGCCAAGGGTCAGACGCAGCTTCTCTTTACCATCTCCCTGTTCAACCAGCTCGTTAAGGGTACCGATTGCATTCTGATAGTGACGAAGCTTTATTTCAAGCAGCAGTACCTGAGCCTGGGTTGTTTCATTCTTCGGATCAATACGAAGAATCTCCTGAAAGACGGCAAGAGCTTTTTCCGGTTGATCGGCGGAAAGATATTCGACGGCAAGCAGAGAGAGGTTCTCCGGACGACCGGGTTCAAGCGTGACCAGGCGCTGGTAGAGCTCGGCCGCATAGGTGTAATCAGTCATCTGATGGGAGAGTTCTGCAAGATATCGCAGGTAATAGGTATTGGAGGGATCGAGCTTTACACTCCTTTCGCTGTAAAATCGGGCGGAATCGGAAACACCAATACTGTAAAATGATCGTGAAAGCGCATAATTGATAGCAGGAGTTGAAGCATCGCTCTTCAGAAGAGCCCGATAACGATCAACAGCCGCCCTGTGCTCCCCTTTTATATTCAGCAGCAGTGCGCCGACAAACTCCCTTCTCTTCGATTCGGAAAGCGAGTCAGCCTTGAGGCTCCTTCCCGCAACAACCGGCTCTGAAGAACAGCCTGAAAGGGCGATCGCCAAAAAAGCCGAAAACAGCAGCATGAAATACACCGCATGCCGCCATGCCGGTATAGCTCCGCACAGGCTACGCATTGAAAAGAGGACCTTCACTCCTCTCCACTCCTGTTGAAAATCGCACATGCGCCTGCAGGGTCGCGACCCTTCCCCTCGGCGTTCTTGTCAGATAGCCCGCCTGAATCAGGTAGGGCTCGTAAACCTCTTCAATGGTATTCTGCTCCTCCCCCACTGACACGGCCAGAGAGGCTATACCGACGGGACCGCCGTTAAATTTGTTGACAATGGTCTCCATGATTTTTTTATCCATATCATCGAGTCCCTCCTCGTCTATTTCGAGACATTCGAGCGTCTTCATGGCTATGGCGCGGTTAATGAGCGCTTCGGAATCAACCTGGGCAAAATCCCTCGCCCGACGGAGCAGTCTGTTGGCTATACGGGGAGTGCCCCGGGAGCGTCCGGCAATCTCCTTTGCCGCTTCACCATCGATACCGATACCGAGAATACCCGAGGCCCTGACAATGATTTTTTCAAGAAGTTCCGGAGAATAGTAGTCAAATCGGCTGTTGATGCCGAAGCGTGCCCTGAGCGGAGAGGTCAGAAGACCGGAACGGGTTGTGGCTCCGATAAGGGTAAAGGGTTCAATGCGAAGTTGTACGGCCCGTGCAGAAGGGCCGCTGTCGAGCATGATATCGATACGGAAATCCTCCATTGCCGAATAGAGATACTCCTCAACTGCCGGCGGCATGCGGTGGATCTCATCAATAAAGAGTACGTCACCCTTCTGCAGACCGGTCAGCAGACCGGCAAGATTGCCCGCCTTGTCGAGCAGAGGCCCGGAGGTTGCCTTGATGCTTCCCCCCATTTCAGAGGCGATAATATAGGCAAGTGTTGTTTTGCCAAGTCCCGGAGGTCCTGAGAGCAAAACATGGTCGAGTGCATCTCCCCGGATTTTGGCCGCGGATATAAATACCTTCAGGTTATCAGTCAATCGTTGCTGCCCGGCAAAATCACCCATCCGAAGCGGACGTATCTGCTCCTCAAACCTTGTTTCAACGGCATCGGGTGGTGTATTGAGCAGTTCTATTCTCACAGCAAAGAGCGTTTCAGGTTGATCAATGAGCACCTTCAGAGCTTTATGCGTGGATCCACAACTGCATAGAGCACATCAGAAACAAGATTGCCGAGTACGATCAGGGATCCTGAAATGAAGGTATTGGCGATGATCAGCGGATAATCCCTGGCAAAGATCGCCTCTACCGTCACCCTTCCCATACCGGGGAATGCAAAAATCACTTCAATAAAGAGAGCTCCGCTGAAAATAAAGGGGAGTGAACTCCCCATAAGGGTAACGACCGGTAGCAGGGCGTTGCGAAGTGCATGTTTGAAAATAACCACATTTTCCGGCAATCCCTTCGCTCTTGCGGTTCGGATATAGTCCTGACGGATCACTTCAAGCATGCTGCCCCTGACATAGCGTGCGATACCAGCTGCCCCGTTAATGCTGAGCACGGTTACCGGCAGAACCAGATGCCAGAAACGGTCAAGCACAAAACCAAGCGGCCCGAAACTTTCGGCTCCGATTTCGTTCAGTCCTGATGCGGGAAAGAGCGGGTACTTCAGAGCAAAGAGTATAATCATCATGAGGGCAAACCAGAACTCCGGCATTGAATAAAAAAAGAGTGCGCTCACGGTGAGAAAGCGATCAATAAAACTGTTCTGGCGAACCGCGGAAACAATACCGATAAGAATGCCAAAGGTGAAATTCGCAACAAGGGTAAGAGCCGCGATGGTTACGGTAATCGGCAGAGCCTCGGCAATGACATCGAAAACAGGCTGCTGGGCACGGCTGAAACTGCGGCCGAAATCACCCTGCAAAACATTGGCAAGCCACTTGACATACTGCACCGGGAGGGGATCGTTAAGACCATACTGCGCCCTGATCTGCTCGGCAACATTCGGACTGATACCCGGTTGTATAAAGAAGGCCGCCGGATCACCGGGAGCAAGCCTGATAATGAAAAAGGTCAGGGTCAGCACTCCGAAGATGAGCGGAACGGCTATCAGAATGCGTTTAAGAATATAGATCAGCATGACATCCTATTGGGTAAGCGCAGCTGAAGGCCGGAGCCTCCAGTCATCAAGATTGTAAAAAGTCCCCGAAATATTGAGCTCCTCGCCCTCAATCCTCCTGCTGAACCCCTGGGTCTCCTTGATCCAGTAGAGGAAGGTGATCGGCTGATCCCTGTGCAGAATCTCCTGATACTCCTGCCAGTAAGCTTTCGCTCCTGTCGGATCCATTTTCTGTTTGGCAAGTTCACAGAGCTGATCAATTCGCGAATTGACATATCCGGTAAAATTAAACCGGCTCTTTTTGAGATCCGAACCCCATACATCAAGAGGATCAATCTCCAGACCTATCGACCATCCGGCCATCCATGCGTCAAGCTTTCTCTCCTGAAGATTCTCGAAAAAGACATTACTCTCCTGGACGTCAAGCTTGCAGTCAATTCCGATCGCACGAAGGTTCTGCTGAATAATGGTACTGGCATAGTTTCTGCGTGCATTGCCCGCATTGGTATAGAGCACAAAACTGAATTTCCGGCCCTGCTTCTGCAGTATACCGTCCGGCCCGGGAAGCCACCCTTCAGCTCTGAGGAGAGCAGAGGCTCTGGCAGGATCCATTGGATGCGGTGTTATCCGGTTATTGTAGGCCCATTTCAGGGATGGAGAAATATCGTTATTGCAGATCACACCATACGCTTTGAGATAGCCGTCAATAATGGACTCACGATCGATTGCAAGAGTCAGGGCAAGCCTTACCTTTGGCGAACCGAAGAGCGGATGAGGTTTCACTTTTCCGCTTCTGCGGTACTCCTCCTGATCAATATTTGACCATCCGACATAGTCATAGGCTCTGAGTCCAACCGTTTTGATATCAATCTGCCTGTTTGCCTTCATGAGGGCGGTAAAATCCTCGGGTTTGATATTTTCAACAACATCAACGGCACCGGTCTGCAGCTGCGTCAGCCGCACCGTATAATCCGGCACCACTCTGAATGCAAGAGCAGGAATAGTTCCCGGTTTGGGGAGATTGGAGTTCCGGCTTGAAACCAGAATCATCTGCTGCTGCTGCTGCCATCGCTTCAGCTTGTAGGGACCGGCACCAAGCGGTTCGAGATTGAGCGGTGAGTGACGGAACTCTTCAGGTTTGACATCTTTCCAGAGGTGCATGGGCAGAGGTGTCAGCGAGGTATGATAAAGGGCAAGATGCTCCGCAACCGGTTTGTAAAACCTGAAAATCAGAGTTGTATCATCCGGGGTCTCTATTGCCCTGTCAAAATCTATACGGCCTTTGTCAGCTCCGACCAGTTCTGCAAGATACTGCTGACGGGCACTGGCAATGACCGGATTGCCATAGAGTTTATAGGAAAACTTGAAATCGCCCGATACAATCCGCTTGCCGTCATTCCAGAATACATCATTTCTGAGCGTGTAGGTTATGGATTTATGGTCCGCTGACATCTGCCAGCTCCTGGCAACTGCGGCCCTGGGTGTTTTTTTTGCCTGACTCGATGCAACCTCGCGCAGCTTTTTTTCAAGCGCCATATAGTTGAGCAGCCCGGTCGTCGTATCAAACTCTGTCTGAAGGAGCGAAGGATAGATCAAACCCATGATATTGCCGGATGTGACCGTACTGCCGAGTACAGGATTCAGATAATCAGCATCGCCAAGCATGGCAATGACAAGGGTAGAATCCATTGCCGCCTGGCCCATTGCTGAATGCTCGGCACCCCCGTTACTCCGGTTGCAGCCACTCATGGCCAAAACAGAGAGGGCGAGCAGCAGGCAAAGCACCAACCCTGGCAAAGGCAAAGAGCGACCGCCGCGGAGTTCACTCCTCAAAATTTTCCTGTATTCTGTCATTATTGATTACTTGTTTTATCCTCTCGGTCAGGGCTTCAGCTGCAACATAATTCGAGTATCGCTTCAGCAGGAAATTAAGGGCAACAACCTCAATGATAACCGTAATATTTTTACCCGGAAATATAGGCAATTGTACAAGCGGAACATCGACACCGAGAATTTTAGTGAATTTGGTATCAAGCCCCAGCCGTTCGTAGCCCATCTCCTTGTTCCACTCCAGCAGCTCAACCACCACGAGCACCTCCTTGACATCACGAATAGCGCGAATACCGAAGGTCGCCTTGACATCAACGACTCCGAGTCCTCGAATTTCCATGAAATGATCAACAATATTGTTTCGTTTGGCACTCAGCACCATAGATTCACCCTTTCGATGAATAACAACAACATCGTCGGCTACCAGACCGTGACCACGCTCAACAAGATCAAGGGCTATTTCGGACTTTCCGAGGCCGCTCTTGCCGGTTAACAGCACACCGACCCCGTATACATCAACCATCGAACCGTGATACTGCTGGTAGAGTGAAAACTGTTCATCAAGAAAGCCGGTAACAAGATAGACTGTTTTCGTTGAAGAGTGGCGGGTAATGTAGACCGGAATGCCCGCTTTGGTTGCCATGTTGAGCAGCTCCGGAGGCAGTTTGTTGTTGCTGGTCAGAATAATGCAGGGCATCTTGAAGCGCACAAGATTTTCAAACACCCGTTTGCGCTCATCCTCATCCAGATGATTGAGAAACCTTGTCTCCGTATTTCCCAGAATCTGTACCCGCTTGTAGGTAAAGAGATTGGTGAATCCGGCAAGAGCAAGTCCGGGACGGTGAAGATCGCGCTCAAAAATCCGGCGCTTCTCTTCATCAACATTGTTCAGACGCCGCAACTTGATATCGTGCTTCTTGCCGATCGTATTAAAAAAATAGGCGACCGTTATCGATCGCTTTTTTAATCCTTTCTGATCAAGATTCATGGGTTTGGCAATGGAGGTGTGAAAAAAAACTGCGGGGCCAAACCATAAAAGACCCCGCAATAGTCAAAAAGAGCTTTTTATGACTGTTTTTCCTTGTATTTGAGCAGCTGACGGCTCATTGCTTCAACACAGTTATCAATACACTGTTCGTAGGCCACTCCCGCATCCTTGGCAACAAGCACATGCTGCGGAACATTCACCGTTATCTCAGCAAGCTTGTTCTTTTCAAAGTCATTCTTTTGATGATCCAGAATAACATGACAACTGATTATTCCGGGGAAAATCCGGGAAAGCGGAATCACGGCATTGCGGGCATACTCCTCTATAGTCGTGTGATTATTGGAATGGCGCAGGGTAACCTTAACATTGAGCGGTTCATTGGCAACAACTTTTGTCATAACAACCTCCGTTAAATATATGGTGAACGTAAAGAAGGAACACGCCCCTGGTTTCTGGAGTAAACCGGAGCTGGAATAATCTATGCCCTGGGATGCGCTTTGCGGTATACCTCCTTCAGGCGATCAAAGGTAACATGGGTATATATCTCAGTTGTCGAAAGATTACTGTGACCGAGCATTTCACTGACGCTGGTAAGGTCAGCCCCGCTGTTCAGCAGGTGTGTGGCAAAACTGTGACGCAGTATATGTGGATTTTTCTGTTTCTGCTCTGTGACCGAAACAAGATATTTTCTGGTCAATCGCTGAACAAGCATGGGATACAGCTGTTTACCCTTTTTTGTTACAAATACATAGTTTATCGATTCAGCTCTCCCCTTCAGAGATATTCTAAAGAAGTTTCGCCGGACTTCAAAATATTTTTTAAGTGCCTGAAGCGCAGCCCCGCCGACGGGAACAATCCGCTGCTTGCGCCCTTTGCCGGTCAGTTTCACATATCCGCCGTCAAGATCAAGCCGGTCGGTTGTCAGCCCGGTAAGTTCCGAGACCCGGAGGCCACAACTGTAGAGCAGCTCAAGAATGCTCCGGTCACGCTCCGAAACAAACTCCTCCTCGATCGGGCTCTTTTCACTCTGCCGGAATGGAGCTCTACCGGAAGAGAGCTCTTCATTAAAAAGCTTCTCTGTCTGCTGTTCGGTTAAAAATGCCGGGACACGCTTCGGATAACGGGGTGTTGCTATAAAAGAAAAGAGGGAGCCCGTTATCTTGCCCGTCTCCTGCTGATAGCGATAGAAACTTTTGACCGAAGCAAGTTTTCTTGCAATTGAACGCGGCTTGACTCCTCTCTCTATCAGAGCTCCCATAAAAAGCCTCACATCTACAGCCTTAACCTGTTCGAGGGCAAAACCGTTCAGGTCATCAAGCCTGAAATGGTGCAGAAGAAAGGAAAAATACTGAATCAGGTCACCCCGGTATGCTTTCAGCGTATTGGGTGAAAGGTTTTTTCTGCTCCGGAGTGCGCTGAGAAAGTCACCGAGAGGCTTGTACTCTTCAGCCGCCGGAATGGTAAACCAGGATGAGGATGAATCCTTCATGAGAGTGCTACACAGAGAAGTTCCGCTTTATTTTTAATGTAATACAAATGAACACCACGGATCAGGAAATTGTTCAAACCCGGCTTCTCAACACCACTCTCCATCCAGTCAGCATAAACCAGCCGGTCGTTTTGCCACACCTTGAGCCGGGAGTTCCATAAACCGGGGTGATCAGCCGCTTCATGCAGCGCGGCAACAGTCAGTGTGCCCTGCACAATACATTCACAGCGTTCCGAGCCGGCAACACCAACACGCTGCAGCGCAAGGTGTTCAAGCGCCATGCCTTCAGAGACAAACTCAGGCAGAACAACCTGCTGGCGCTCCTCTTCAGGAACAAGCTGGGCCCTTATCTCGCTGACCGACATACTCTCACTGCCGAGATGGCGGATATCTTCACCACTCTCCGGGTCAATAAGGATAAAATGTCTTTCGGGAAAACCGGCGAAAACCGATAGCCGGTAGACCAGAAACTCATGCTCAAGATTCGCGGCAAAAATAATATCTCTGCGTGACCATACCACGCGCCCGCTCCTCGCATCCAGCGCCCATATACCCAGATGCTCCGGACTTTGCGGTTGATAAAGGTGGCAATAGAGCAGATTACGGGATGTTGTTTCAAAGCCGGTAAACCACCCCTCCCCCGCGGCGATTGGATGCCGAGTGTCCGTCAGGAAGTAATCATCAAAAAAAACCTTTCCGCTCTCTGTCTCAATGCTGAAAAAGAGGGCCTCGCGGCTCAGCGGATAGCGCTTCTGACCTATCAGCTCTCCATTGCCGGTAAACATGAACTGCCATATGAGCGCACCGGCTCCCGCATGATAGCTCCAGATAACCGGAAGCTGCTGTTGGATGATGGTCATGGTCTCTCTGCGCTCCTCATCAATCGGTAGATATTGACCGCAACCGACTCTGTGCCTGTCCGATACTCCCGGACCAGAGGGGTAACCGAAAAATCATTCTCCCCGGCAAGCTCAAGAAACTGCTCGGCAAGCCTTCTGCGGGGATCAGAAATAAAAGCCGCTCCACCCGGTTTAAGCAGCTTGTCAATCGCATAGACAATCGGAAGGAGGTTCACCCGCTCGTAAAGCACATCGGCGGCAAAGAGCAGGTCAAACTGTTCTCTGCACTGCACCAGCCGCCAGTCAAGCCTTTCGGTCTCTACCTTCACCCTGTTTTTCAGCGCATTATAGCGGATAAAACGAAGTGCTTCCAGAGAGTAGTCTGTAGCAAGCACACTCGCCCCTTTCCAGGCAGCAACAATTGAAGCCATCCCCACTCCGGCACCGATTTCAACGATACGCTTCCCCTCAAGCGGAAGCTCATCGGCAATGAATGTGGAGAGCGTGATGGCGGAAGGCCAGATTTCAGCCCAGTAGGGCATCTGTTCATCCTTCACAAACTCCTCCGGCGATATCCTGTCAAGAAGGGCATAACTGTCAAGAACAGAGAGAAAGCTGAAGGAGTGGCCGCCAAAGGTATAGGGTTTTCCATCAAGATCATACTCTCCGGCAAGCTCCTCATAGAGTTGCTCTATCTCCCCTCCCGCCCCGGTATTTGGTGAGTTCATGTTTACGCGCCTTTTTATACGTCAACTGTTCAGAAAAGTGGGTTGCCGGCAGGGATAGAGCTCCCCGGTTTCCGATCCATAAAAAATCAACGGAATTTACCGAAAAATAGAACCGGATTTCTATTTTGCATCAAACAGCCGGAACAAAACAATATAACGTCACCAAACCGCACACCAGATGAAAAAAGAGATCCTTGAAATTTTCAGCAACACCTACCCGGACCGGGATTACACCATTGAAATCGTCAATCCGGAGTTCACCTCGGTCTGCCCGAAAACCGGACTTCCGGACTTTGGCACCATTACGGTCCGCTACGTTCCCGATAAAAGCTGTGTTGAACTGAAATCGCTGAAATACTATTACCTTGAATTCCGCAACGCCGGAATCTTTTACGAAAACGTCACCAACAGAATTCTCGACGATCTGGTCAGCGTTATGCAGCCACGAACGCTCTCTGTCACAACCGAATGGAAAGCAAGGGGAGGAATAACCGAAACCGTCAGCGTCAGCTACAGTGCCGCGCGATGAACACCGGACATAAAAAAAGCCTCAGAGGAGCACTCTGAGGCTTTTTTTATACTTTATGTAACTATCGGACTTCTTTCGATCAGTATTTATCAAGCCCCTCGTTCAGAAACTGCATGATTTTTGTGGCATCTTCAGGAGTAATCATACCGCCAGCAGCAGCTACCATACGATTGACAACCACATCAATCTTGCCGGTCTTTTTGTACTTGCTCTTCAATGCATCCATGGTGGAAACCTGCGAGTGACAGATGTTGCACTTGGCAGTCCAGAGAGCCTTTGCAGCAACAAAATCAAATCCTGCGGGTGCAAGGGGAACATTGGGAGAGAGTACCGGTTTTTCCAAGTAGGCTTTCAGTTCTGTAACCGAACGGATGGATGAACCGTCAAGCAGGGTTGTACGCCCGGTACCCGACATCAGAATACCGGAAGGCCTCAGCCAAAGTGAGGCAAACATCAGGGCAACAATGGCAATGATGGTAAGGGGAAAACTCAGAAACCACTTGGCGCTGATTCTTGAGGACATCTTGCCAAGCCCCATGATGGTCAGCGAGGCAAACAAGATCAGTGCAAACCATCCCGCAAAGGAGCGCAAGGGAGTCAGTATTGGAGAGAGATTGTCTGCCGGGAGCTTGTAGCCGGTTAAAAAAGACAACCCGAAAAGCAAAGCCCCCATTAAGACAGCTCCCCCTACTGCCAGGGCTGCAAGCTTACCATTTGATTTGTTGTCCATGTCAGGTAATGAGTTAGGTGTTAGTGGCTTACCCCAAAAATTATAGAGTCAAGATAAGCATAAATAGTAAAGACGACAAACAGAAACCTTAAAAAGCTTTTGTATTACGCCTGCCCGTTCGTCGTAATTGACAAAAGCAGGGAAACATCATTTGTAACTGAGTTGATTTTTTCGAATACTGCAAAAATCAAAAAATTACCGTAATCAACCCGGGAACCGCCTCACCGTAATGCTCACCACTACCAGCAACGTCATAGATTTCGAGAAGGCCGAACGCGATTTCACCTTTCTGCTCCACTGCTTTCAGGAGGTGCTGTGCGATCTCGGAGAGAAAAAACTTGCCGACCACCTCCCCTGGCAGGGTGCAAGCCTCCCCCTTGAACACTATCCCGACACGGAGCGGGCCCTGCAGGCCTTCTCCATTGTTTTCCAGCTTCTCAATATGGCCGAGGAGAACTCCTCAGCCCAGAACCGGCGGGCACTGGAAGCCGACAAGGGATTATCCCATCTCACCGGACTCTGGGGCAGAACACTGCTGCGGTTTCGTGAACGCGAAATCCCTGTGGAGGAGATCTGCAGCCTGCTGCCGGAAGTGGTCATTAACACCGTACTGACAGCGCACCCGACTGAAGCCAAACGAAAGACGGTGCTCGAACAGCATCGTCAGCTCTATCTGCTTCTGGTCAAACGTGAAAACCAGATGTGGACTCCGCTTGAACAGCTTGAGATAAAAAGTGAGATCAAAAGCGTGCTCGAAAGACTCTGGAGAACGGGAGAGCTTCTCTACGAAAAGCCGGGGATTGACGATGAACGGCGCAATGTTATTCACTACCTCTACAATATATTCCCGGAAGCCCTCCCCATGCTTGACAAGCGACTCCAGCAGGCGTGGCGGGAAACCGGATTTGATCCCGCTCATCTCTCCGATCCCCGCTCACTCCCCCGCCTTAACTTCGGAAGCTGGGTAGGCGGTGACCGGGACGGCCATCCGCTCGTTACGGCGGAAGTTACTGAAGAGACCCTTGCTGAAATGCGCCGGAGCGCCCTGAAACTTGTCAGGCACCATCTCTATGAACTTGCATCCAAACTGAGCCTCTCCGACCGGCTCCAGACTCCCGGAAAACCACTGGTGCTGCGCATAGAGACACTCAAGAAAAAGCTCGCCGAGAAAGGCAGTGATGCACTCCGTAAAAACCGTCATGAGCCATGGCGCCAGTTTCTCAACCTGCTCATAGCCGCACTTCCGCCTGATGCGGAGATCCCGGCAGCGTGTAATCATTGCGGCTATAACGCTTCGGTTGAACTCCTCGAAGATCTCTCTCTCCTGCGCCACTCCCTGATTGCTGTAGGAGCACAGCATCTGGCCGACATGGAGGTTGCACCGGTCTACAGGATTGTTCAGACTTTCGGTTTTCATCTCGGCACACTCGATATACGCCAGAACAGCCACATTCACGAGCTTGCCCTTTCGCAGCTCATGACGGCTGCAGGCCTTGACGGCAGCGGGTTTCTTGAATGGGATGAAACGGCCAGAAGAGTATTTCTTGATCTTGAACTGCAATCTCCCCGGCCTTTCACCCATCCGGATATGAGTGCAGGAGCCGAAGCTGAAGCGGTACTCGCCTGTTACCGGGTGCTGCTGAAGCACAATAAGAGCTATGGCACCGACGGTCTCGGATCGCTCATCGTCAGTATGACCAGAAATGTCTCCGACCTGCTTATCGTCTATCTGTTTGCCCGGGAAGTCGGCCTGATGACACCGACCGGAGATGGAGACGCATGCATACTCCCCGTTGTGCCGCTCTTTGAGACCATTGAAGATCTCCGGAAAAGTCCGGCGATTCTCTCTGAATTTCTCCACCATCCGGTCACCCGAAGAAGCCTCGAATACCGGAGAGAGGCGGCAGGAAAACCGCGCAAAATCCAGCAGGCAATGATCGGTTACAGCGACAGCAACAAGGACGGAGGTATTTTTACCAGTACATGGACACTCTACCGTGCCCAGGAGACTCTGATTGCTGCAGGAAAAGAGAGCGGAACGGATATTCTTTTTTTTCATGGCAGAGGCGGAAGCATCAGCCGTGGAGCAGGCCCGACACACCGCTTCATCAAGGCTCAGCCCTACGGGTCGTTCAAAACCGGTATGTGCTTTACCGAACAGGGTGAAACCATTGCACAGAAATATGCCAATCGCATCAGCGCAGTCTACAATCTCGAACTCTTCATGGCCGGCGTTGCCGGAGCACTTGGAAAGCAGCAGCAGAGCGAACATCGGGCGCATCCGCTTGAGCCGATGATGGACCTGCTGTCGGAAAAAAGCTACCAGGCATACCGGGAGCTGATCGAAACAAAGGGATTTCTCACGTTTTTCCGCCAGGCCACACCTATCGACATCATTGAATCAAGCAGAATCGGTTCGCGCCCCTCAAGAAGAAGCGGTAAAAACAGCCTTGAAGACCTTCGGGCAATCCCCTGGGTCTTCAGCTGGAACCAGGCCCGCTTCTCGCTCTCCGGCTGGTACGGAGTCGGCAGTGCGCTTGAATACCTTCACGAAAGCAATCCTGAGGCGTTTGAAGAGATCCGTCAGCGCAGCCATGCCTGGCCTCCTCTGCGCTACATCATCAGCAATGCCGACACGAGCATTGCCTCGGCTGACCTGCAGATCATGCGCCAGTATGCCTTAATGGTCAGCGATCGCAGCGTCAGGGAGAGGTTTCTCGGCATGATCGAAGCGGAGTACCACCGGACAAAAACCTATATCGACCTGCTCTATACCGCTCAGCTCGAAACACAGCGAATCAATGTAAACCGCTTTATCTCCCTGCGCCGTGAAGGACTTGATATACTCCACCGTCAGCAGATCACTCTGCTCCGGCAATGGAGAGAGCTGAAGAACTCGGGAAAGCAGGAGGAGGCGGAGAGCATGCTCCCCGAGCTCCTTCTGACCGTGAATGCAATTTCGGGAGGTCTGAGAACAACAGGGTAATGGTGAGATCGGGCAGATCCGTCCGATCCGACTGATCCGTCTGATCTGTCCGATACCTCGAAATAACGTTGAATTACTGCTAATTTTGCCTATTATTACGCAAATATAGCAATACTCGTAATTCTCAACAACCGACTCTGATGCTCTCAACCCTTAATGCGGCAGCCCTGATCGGCATTGACGCCATGCAAGTGGCGGTCGAAACCAATGTTACCGGAGGTATTCCCTCGTTTACGGTCGTGGGACTGCCGGACAATGCCATCCGCGAGAGCCGGGAGCGGATTCTCACCGCAATCAGAAATTCAGGCTTTGATATACCTCCGAAAAAAATCACGGTCAATCTTGCCCCTGCCGATATAAAAAAAGAGGGAACGGCCTTTGATCTTCCGATTGCCATCGGACTGCTCGGCTCACTCAACCTCATACGCCACCGGTTTGAAAACACACTGATTCTCGGTGAACTTGCCCTTGACGGCTCGGTACGCAGAATCAACGGAGCTCTGCCGGTTGCAATCATGGCCGGAAAAGAGAAGATTAAACGCTTGATCGTGCCGCAGGCCAATGCTGCCGAAGCCGCTGTGGCCGTCTCGGCATCAAATGCAACCATCAAGGTTTACGGTGTGGAAACCCTCAACGAAACCGTTGAGCTTGTAAACGGCAGAAGTGAACAGGCTCCGGTTACCGTAAATGTCGCAGAGCTCTTTGAGCGGGAACCGGAATACCCGGTTGATTTTGCCGATATCAAGGGTCAGGGGGCGGCAAAAAAAGCGCTTGAAATTGCCGCAGCCGGAGGCCATAACGTCATCATGATCGGCCCTCCGGGGAGTGGAAAAACCATGCTGGCCAAGGGATTGCCGGGAATTCTCCCTCCACTGAGCTTTGAAGAGTCCCTTGAGACCACCAAAATCTACTCGGTAGCCAACCTGCTGGAACTGCAACGACCGCTCATGGTCACCCGTCCTTTCCGCAGTCCCCACCATACAACAAGCAATATTGCGCTTATCGGCGGAGGTTCAAATGCAAAACCGGGAGAGGTCAGCCTGGCTCATAACGGCATTCTTTTTCTTGATGAACTGCCTGAATTCACCCGTAACGCCCTCGAAGTACTCCGTCAGCCGCTTGAAGACCGGGAGGTGACCGTTTCAAGAATATCCATCACGACACGCTATCCGGCAGGATTTATGCTTATTGCGGCCATGAACCCGAGCCCGGCGGGCGCCCTTAAGGACCGTGACGGAAACCTGACGGCAACTCCTCCGCAGATCCAGCGATATCTCTCCAAAATTTCCGGGCCGCTGCTCGACCGTATTGACATTCACATTGATGTCCCGAAAGTTGAGAACACCGAGCTCTTTTCAACATCGACAGCCGAAAACTCGCAAACAATCCGCAAACGGGTCATTGAGGCAAGAAAGATCCAGCTTGAGCGGTTCAACGGAACGCCAAAAATCTATACCAATGCCCAGATGAATGCGAAAATGATCAAACTCTTCTGCCGTCTTGACACCGAAAGTTCACAAAAACTCATGGATGCCATGAACCGCCTCAACCTTTCAGCAAGGGCTCACGACCGTATTCTGAAGGTAAGCCGCACTATCGCCGACCTTGAGGGCTCCGAGAAGATAGCGATGAAGCATCTCATACAGGGTATACAGTACCGCAACCTTGACCGCGATTTCTGGAGCTTCTGATTCCATCAAACACTCGTTAACTCCATAAACCTCAATTGAATATTGCCTCCCCGCTCTCTATATTACCACTTCAATTCAATAGCCAATTGACATCCTTAATCTCAGTAACAGGGAGCATGATCATGAACGCAAGGGGAACTTTCCGGCATGCACTGCTTGCCGGCATACTTTTTTCCGCCGCACCCGGCCTGGCCGCAGAACCTTCAGTGAGTACAACTGCCATAGAGGCCCGCATCAACCATCTTGAGCGTGAGCTTGCCGAACTGAAGGCTCTCGTAAAGAGCAGTGCTGCAACGTCAGAAAAACCTGTAACCAGCACCCCCCTTACGGTATCGTCAGCTTCCGGAGCAAAGGTGCAGCTCTACGGATTTGCCCGCCTCGACGGGGCATACGATTCCGGAAAAATCAATCCCGGCAACACCGCCATGTGGGTTCGTCCAGAGAATCTGAACAACAATGACGGGGAGTGGAACATGACTGCGGGTGCAACACGAATCGGCATAAACCTGAGCGGTCCGGATACGAAGGACATAAAACTCTCGGGCAACATCGAAATGGACTTTTTTGGCGGAGGAACGGAAAACAACCAGAATCCCCGACTCCGTCACGGCTGGCTGAAGGCATACTGGCCGGCATCGGATTTCAGCATTCTTGCCGGCCAGACGTGGGATGTCAACTCATCGCTTATTCCATTTGTGGATGACCCCGCGCTGATGTGGAGCGGCGGCAATATCGGCTCCCGTCATCCACAGTTCCGGCTGACCAAAGGATTTTCTGCCGGCGAAAAAGGTCATGTGGAACTCACCGCAGCCGCAGCAAGAACGATCGGAGAGGCAAACACGCTTGCCGATACATGGAACACCGATCCGGGAAAGGATGCAGCAATTCCGGCCATCCAGGGCCGCATCGCCTGGTCGGGACCGGTTCTGGTGGCTGACCAGCCGGCAACCGTTGCGCTCTCGGGCCACTACGCAGAGGAGGAGTGGGACACCGATAAAACAGGAACGCATCAAACGCTTGACTCATGGTCATGCAGTGTTGAACTCTCCATGCCGGTAAGCCGGAAACTGACACTGGCCGGTGAATACTTTACTGGCACCAACCTTGACGACTATTTCGGCGGTATCGGTCAGGGGGTCAACACCGCAACAGTGAGGGAGATCCGTTCCTGTGGAGGATGGGGCGCCGTCAGGTACACACCCTCTCCATCTGTCACCATCAATATGGGCGGAGGTATTGACGACCCCAGGGATAGTGACCTTGCCGCAGGGGGCAGAAAAGTGAACGGAACCATTTTCGCCAACATCATCAATAAAATCACACCGGACCTTATTCTTGGCATTCAGCTTTCAGAGTGGCGGACCGGATATCTGAACTCAGGCACGGCCGAGGCCCTGCGTGCACAGAGCTCCCTGACCTACAAATTTTAGAGAAAGAGTGTTGGTCGGGGAGGGAGGGACTTCAGCAAAAGCCTCGCTATTACTTGTAGTGAGCGATATGAGAACAAGGCGGACGGAGCGCAAAAACCGGAATGTACACGAAGTACTTGAGGATTTTGAGCACCGCCCAACGCAGTAATCATATCGCGGAACAAAGTAATAGTGAGGCTCTTCATTCAATAATAATCTCTGAGGGCATCATCGCCATCATATGCACCCTGCCCGAAAGCATCAGCCTATCATAGAACGCCGCAATTGAGGAGAGATGGCGGACGGGAAGGAACTCCTGCATGAGCTGTTTTTTAAATGCCGCACCGATCATGCCCGGGAGCCCTGCACGGTTTCCCTGTACGAGCATTTCGATCCAGCTCTTCTGTTCGGGATAGAGAATGATCCGGGGGTTTTTGCTCATATCCATCTTTGCAAGAAGCCGGGCTGCATGAATGGCATCAAACAAACCTCCTGTACGGTCAACCAGACCCGCCTTCAGGGCCCTGGTTCCGCTCCAGACACGTCCCCCGGCAACGCTGTCAACCGCCGTCAGCGGCATCCTCCTTGAGCGTGCAACTTTTCCTATAAAATCATCATAGATCTCACCTGAAGCTGCCACAAATTTCTGATAGGCCTCCTTATCAAGCGGTTTGAACGGGCTATTGGCATCAGCCAGACGCCCCCTGGTCACCACATCACGACCAAGACCTGTTTTTGCAACAAGAGCACTGATCTCGGGCTTGAGCGCATAAACACCGATGGAACCGGTAATGGTAAGCGGCGAAGCGAAAACCGTTTTCCCTGCAAGAGCTGCCATATAGCCGCCTGAAGCAGCCACACCCGACATGGAGACCACAAGCGGTTTTTTTACGGCAGCAGAGTCAAGCATCTGGAGCATCTCCGCCGATGCAAGCGCATCGCCGCCGGGGCTGTCAATGCGCAGTACAAGAGCCTTGACCTTTTTGTCATCAAGGGCCGCATCAAGCGAGTGCTTCAGGCTCTCCACATCAACACCCTCTCCCATACCGAGAGCGCTTTCACCCGCAGTGCGAACAATCGGACCGGAAAGGGTTATCAGGGCAATACGCTCATCACCCTCCCCCTTCATCGGCCAATCAACAGCAGAACGATACTCTCCACCGGAGACCAGGGCATCGTTCTCTCCGGTCGGCTCTTTGCCTGTTATTTTTCTGTTCAGGGCACGCTTCAACTCCCAGCTCGAAGCTGCGGAGTCCACCAGTCCGAAAGTTTTGGCCCTGGAATCGGAGATCAGGGCAATTCGGTCAATAATCCCGCTAAGTGAATCACGGCTTATTCCGCGCCGCCGGGATGCATAACCAAGGTAATCATCATAGACCTCATCAAGCAGCCCGCCAATCTGTTCAAAATACTCACGGCTCGCCCCGGTTCTTGTAAAAGGTTCGATACCGCTCTTGTACTGCTTCCACTGAGCTGCCTGAAACCTGATACCGATCTTTCCAAGCGGTGTGGTATAAAAAAGCGTTTCGGCTTTCAATCCGTCAAGCAGCAGATAGCCTCCCCGTTCCATTACAATAGCGTCGCATGCCGAAGCAAGCAGATAATCACTGTCCTCCGGAGAGCTCAGGAAAGCGGTGACTTTTTTACCCCTTGAACGCACCTTTTCAATCGAGCTTCGCAACTCACTGATTTTTGCCGGGGAGGCGTGCAAGCCTCCGATTTCAAGCAGCAGCTCTTTGACACGCTCATCAGCCGCGGCATGATCAAGAATAAAGAGCAGATCCTGCAGTGAGAGCGGCTCCCTGGAAGAGAGAAACGGAAGGGTGCTGCTTTCACCCTGTATCTCGCTGAGATCACCTGAAAGCTGAAGGTTCAGCACAAAACGGTCAGGCAGTGTATGTGAAGAGCGGAACAAACAAAACAGCACGACTATAAGCAGCAGTGGCACAAGAGTGAGCACAAGGCAGCTTTTACGCCGGCATCCCCGATTTTTCTCTGGCGAACTATTCATATAAGAGGCAACTTACCTGATGGCCATCACTGTTATCAAGCTCTTTAAGCAGCGGCTCCTTCTGCCGGCACTCCGGCATGGCAACGGGACAACGCGGATGAAAACTGCATCCTGAAGGGATATGCATTGGTCCGGGCAGATCACCCTTCAGAATAATCCGCTCTTTTTTCCCGCCGAGATCCGGAGAGGGAATTGCCGAAAGGAGGGCCCGGGTATAGGGGTGTTTCGGATTGGCATAGAGCTCGCCGGATCGGGCAATTTCAACTATCTTGCCGAGATACATGACCGCAACCCGGTCGGAAATATATTCAACAACCGAGAGATCGTGGGCAATGAAGAGATAGGTCAGCCCCAGCTCCCGCTGAAGATCCTTAAGCAGATTGATGATCTGCGACTGAATTGAAACATCAAGCGCGGAGACCGGCTCATCACAGATAATGAATTTCGGATTAACCGCAAGCGCCCGGGCAATGCCGAGCCGCTGACGCTGCCCGCCTGAAAACTCATGGGGATAGCGATTGAAATACTCCCGCTGCAAACCCACAACATCAAGCAGCTCCTCAATTCTTTTGCGGGCACTCTCTTTGCGGGCAATATTATGGACAGCGAGAACCTCACCAAGCATCTGCCCGACGGTCAAGCGGGGATTGAGTGATCCGAACGGATCCTGAAAGATCATCTGGATCTCCTTGCGCAGCGTCCGGAACTCACGGTTGCTGATCGAGGATATCTCCCGGTCGTCAAACATGATCCTGCCCGATACTGCGGCATGACCAAGGCGGATCAGAGCCCGGCCAAGCGTTGTTTTACCGCAGCCGGACTCTCCGACCAGTCCGAGTGTCTCCCCCTCAAAAACATCAAAAGAGACCCCGTTAACCACCTTGATCGGCAGGGGTTTACCAAATCCCCCGCTCTGACTCTGAAAAAATTGCACCCTCAGATCGTTGACCGAGAGTAACCGCCGTGGAAGCTTCATCTTTGACTGAACGCTGTTTATCGTATTTTTATTATTATACTAAAAGCAATGTGAATCTACCAGTGAGCTCGCTATCTATTAATTGCAGGGCTCGATCAGAACAATAAAAATCCTTCGTTTCAAGCATCTCTACACTTGCCATCAGAACAGCTACATAGCGGAACACTTTACGTTGTTGCAACTCCTCTCGGAAATCTCGAAGATATTACCCTGAGAGCGGTTAAAACACTTCAGCAGTGCGACGCTATCGCCTGTGAAGATACTCGCAGGGCTTCAATTCTGCTTAAAAATCTTGAGATTTCAGGCAAAAAGCTCATCAGTTACCATAACTACAATGAGCCGCGGGCTATCGGGCAGATTATCGCCCTGCTTGAAGAGGGCACTGATGTAGCACTTACCACCGATGCCGGCACACCCGTGATCAGCGACCCCGGATACGCCATGCTGCAAGCCCTTCACCAGAGAGGATTCAAGGTCATTCCGATTCCCGGCCCGAGCGCTGTAACCGCCGCTCTGTCTGTATGTCCGCTCCCGGTCAACAACTTTTTTTTCGCCGGATTTCTTCCGCATAAAAAAGGGCGTAAAACCCGGCTTGAACAGCTTGCCGGGCTCCATGTTTCGATTGTCCTCTACGAGTCCCCGTTCAGAATCATGAAGCTGCTTGATGAGATTGAAAAGGTCATGGCGGATGCCCGGATTTTTATCGGACGCGAGATGACAAAAATACATGAAGAGTATATCACCGGAACTATTGAAGAGATCCGCCTCCACCTGACCGAAGCAAAGAGACGGGGGGAGTTTGTCGTTATTGTTCACCCGGCAGACAACAAATCAAACAAATCAGAAGAGCACCATGCAGATCATTACTGAACCCGCCCAGATGCAGCTCATAGCCGAAAAGCTTCGCCTCAACCGGCAGCTTGTCGGTGTGGTCATGACCATGGGCGCACTGCATGAAGGACATCTGAGTCTGGTGAAACTCGCACAGGAGTGTGCGGGAACAGTCATTCTTACCATTTTTGTCAACCCCCGTCAGTTCGGACTGAACGAAGACCTTCACCGCTATCCGAGGCCTTTCGAGAAGGATGTCGCTCTTGCCAAAGCTGCTGGAGTCGACTACCTCTTTGCACCGCAAGCAGAAGCCATCTACCCCGATAACTTCCAAACAACGGTTCAGTGCGGCCCCCTCGCCAAACGGTTCGAGGGCGAGAAGAGACCGGACCTTTTCAACGGTGTCGCTACCGTTGTCACCAAACTCTTCCATATTACCAAACCGCATGTCGCTGTTTTCGGTGAAAAAGATGCGCAGCAGCTCGCAATTATACGAACACTGGCAGGTGATCTCAATCTTGACATCAAGATTGTCGGAGCCCCCGTCATCAGGGAGGAAAACGGCCTGGCGGTAAGCTCCAGAAACATCTACCTTACAAGTGAGGAACGCCGTGATGCGGCCATTCTCCACAGAGGAATCCTTCATGCCGAAAAGCGGGTTGCTGAGGGTGAAACAAAACTGCATACCATTGCCGGAGAGATCAGGGAGATGATCTCCTCAACCCCCGGCTTTCGTGCGGATTATGTTGAATTTGTTGATGAAGAAGGGTTTGAACCGGCGGAAACCGCCGGGAAGGGAAAGGAGTACCGGCTGCTGATTGCCGCATGGGCAGGAACCGTCCGACTGATCGATAACGGGAGAATCCATGCGTAGTGGAGCGCACGCTTGAACGTTACCGGAAACAACTTTTTTGTGCTATATTTAAAAACGTATTCACTGACAGCCTTCTGATAAAACCCTTAAGTCTGCACTGGGTAAGGCCGGGAATGAACAGCTTACATTTACAAAGCCCCGCAATAAATCGTGATGAGCGGTTCGAGGGCGAGGCAGACGGAGCGCAGAAACCGGAATGTACACGGAGTACACGAGGATTTCGAGCACCGGCCAACGAAGCAATCGAATTGCGGAATAGATTTATAGCGGGGCCTTACCCGAAAGATTTTTTTTCACTACTATCACACGATCTACATGATTATCAACAAAGAAATTGATCTCGGCCTGGGAAAGATACTCTCTATCGAAACCGGTAAAATGGCCAAGCAGGCTGACGGAGCAACCGTTGTCCGCCTTGGCGACACCATGGTGCTTGCAACGGTTGTGTCAAGCAAAAAAACTCCTCCGCCAAACCAGGACTACTTTCCCCTTCAGGTTGAATACCGTGAGAAATATTCTGCTGCCGGCAAATTTCCGGGTGGCTTTTTCAAACGCGAAACCCGCCCTTCCGAAAAAGAGGTACTCTCTGCACGCCTTATCGACCGGGCTCTCAGACCCCTCTTTCCGGACGGCTACCTCTACGAAACACAGATCATCATAACGGTCATCTCATCCGACCAGATCAATGACGGCGATGTTCTCGGCGGTATTGCCGCATCAGCCGCCATAATGGTCTCTGATATTCCCTTCCGCAACGCGATGAGTGAAGTCCGCGTCGGCAGAATCAACGGAAAGTTCATCATCAACCCGGACGTCAACGAACTGGCCGAGAGCGACCTCGATATCTGTATCGGCGGCACTAAAGACACTATCTGCATGCTTGAGGGTGAGATGCAGGAGATTTCAGAAGCCGAAATGCTTGACGCCATCAAATTCGGTCACGATGCTATCAAGAGACTCTGCACACTCCAGGATGAGATTGCCGCTGCAGTCGGAAAACCGGACCGTCCTTTTGTGCCTGTACAGGTTCCTGCCGAGCTTACCGAAGCGGTTCGCTCGACATGCGAAACCCGCCTGAAAGAGCTTGCCTACACTCCGCTCAGAAAGGAAGATCGTGCCGACCAGACCGCACACATCTACCGCGAAACCATACAGGCCATCGTAGAGAAATTCAAATCCTCAATCAGCAGTGAAGATATAGCGGCCGATCCGGCAAAAGCACTCTGCCTGAACGAGCATATCATTGAAGAGGAGATCCACTCGGTTGAAAAGAAGGTGATGCGTCACATGATTCTTGACGACTCCAAACGCCTTGACGGAAGAACCCTTGAAGAGGTCCGCCCGATATCGATCGAACTCGGCATCATTCCGAGAGCCCACGGCTCAGCACTCTTCACCAGAGGCGAAACCCAGGCGCTTGTCACCATAACACTCGGCACCAAAAAAGATGCACAGTCAGTGGACAACCTGACAAACAGCGCCGACAAGAAGTTTATGCTTCACTACAACTTCCCTCCTTTCTCGGTCGGCGAAACCGGAAGAATCGGAAGCACCGGGCGCCGCGAAATCGGCCACGGAAACCTTGCCGAGCGCGCCATTAAAATGGTTGCCCCAACCGAACAGGAGTTCCCCTATACCATCCGTATTGTTTCGGACATTCTTGAATCCAACGGCTCTTCATCAATGGCATCGGTCTGCGGCGGCACACTTGCCCTGATGGACGGCGGCGTTCCGATCAGAAAACCGGTATCCGGCATCGCCATGGGACTGATCAAGGAAGGATCAGCCTATGCTGTTCTCTCCGATATTCTCGGTAACGAAGATCACCTCGGCGACATGGATTTCAAGGTAACCGGCACCAGGGATGGGATCACGGCCTGCCAGATGGACATCAAAATCGACGGGCTTGACTACCATGTTCTCGAAACTGCGCTTGAGCAGGCACGCAAAGGACGGCTGCACATTCTCGACAAAATGGATGAAGCTATTCCTGAGTCACGCGAAGAGCTGGCCCAGTTCGCACCGCGCCTCACCACCATCAAGGTACCGGTTGAATCGATCGGCATGATTATCGGCAAGGGTGGAGAGACCATCCGCAGCATCACCGAAGAGACCGGAGCACAGATCAACATTGATGATGACGGAACCGTCACCATTGCCTGCACAAGCGTGGAGGGCACCAACGCAGCGCTCGCCACCATCAAAACCCTGCTTGCCAAACCGGAAGTCGGCACCGTATACCTCGGCAAGGTGCGCGACATCCGTGACGAGCTCGGCGCTTTTGTTGAGTTCCTGCCGAAAACTGACGGACTGGTCCACATCTCGGAGATATCATCAACCGAACGGGTCAATAAAGTCAGCGACCACCTGAATATCGGTGACAAGATCAAGGTAAAACTGGTCGATGTCCGCAAAGACCCCCGGACCGGAAAAACCCGATTTGCACTCTCCATAAAAGCTGTGGAGAACGAACCGGAAGCAGTACAGGAGCCTGTCGCTGCAAACGACTGAACATGACAACACTGAAAAAGCAGTGCAGCCAAACCTGCACTGCTTTTTTTTATCCCTCCCGTTCTTAATTATGGGAGAGTTCGCTTTCTTGACCTCTGTTTATGTATGACAGAGATCTCATTCATCCGTAACACCATGAAGTACGATTTTTCAAAAACAGAAAAGAAATGGCAGGCATACTGGCAGCAGCAGGAGAGCTTTAAAACCGCAGAAACTGCCGATAAACCGAAATACTATGTGCTCGACATGTTTCCCTACCCCAGCGGCTCAGGACTCCATGTCGGCCATCTGGAAGGGTACACCGCCTCGGATATAACCGCCCGCTACAAAAGGAGCTGCGGCTTCAATGTACTGCACCCGATGGGATGGGATGCTTTCGGCCTTCCGGCAGAACAGTTTGCCATCAAAACAGGCACCCACCCGAGAATAACAACCGAACAGAATATCAGAAGCTTCAAGGAGACCCTGCAGGCAATGGGCTTCTCCTACGATTGGTCCCGGGAGATAAACACAACCGATCCGGGATACTTCAAATGGACACAGTGGATTTTTCTCCGGCTCTATGAGATGGGGCTTGCCTATATGTCGGAAGTTGACGTCAACTGGTGTGAAGAGCTTAAAACCGTTCTTGCCAATGAAGAGGTTGAAGAAAAAATTGCCGATGGCTACACCGTTATCCGTCGTCCCCTGCGGCAGTGGGTGCTTAAAATCACCGCGTACGCCGAACGCCTGATCGCCGATCTCGATGAAGTGGATTGGCCGGAAAACGTCAAACAGATGCAGCGCAACTGGATCGGACGATCTGAAGGTGTCGAGATTGATTTTGAACTCCGCTGCCACAAAAGCAAACTCAAGGTCTACACCACACGTCCTGATACCCTTTTCGGCGCAACCTATCTGGTTATCTCTCCCGAGCATCCGCTTGCAGAAAAACTTGCAACCGCTCCGCAGCTTGTTGCGGTGAAAGAGTACATCCGGCAGGCAAAACTGAAAACTGAACTCGAGCGCACCGGCCTGCAGAAAGAGAAAACCGGTGTCTTTACCGGCTCCTATGCCATAAACCCTGCAACCAATGAGCCGCTTCCGGTCTGGATCTCCGACTTTGTCCTGACAAGCTACGGTACCGGGGCGATCATGTCGGTTCCGGCACACGACCAGCGGGACTGGGAGTTCGCCAAACAGTACAACCTCCCGATCATTGAGGTAATCAAAAGTCCTCATAACGTAGAGGAGAAGGTATTTGACGAGAAAAACAGCATCCCGGTCAACTCGTCAAACAGTGAAATATCAATCGACGGGCTCCCCTTCAGGGAGGCTTTTGAATGCATGGCCTCATGGCTTGAATCGAAAAATCTTGGTGCACGAAAAGTTAACTACAAACTCCGCGACTGGATATTCAGCCGCCAGCGATACTGGGGTGAACCGATCCCGATCAAGCACTACGAAGACGGAACACTTCGTACGGAAACCACACTTCCACTCGTTCTTCCCGAAGTTGAAGCCTACCACCCCTCATCAACCGGAGAGTCTCCCCTTGCCAATATTGCGGAGTGGCTCCTTGGAAGCGATGAATTCGGCGTTTTCCGGCGTGAGACCAATACGATGCCCCAGTGGGCCGGCAGTTGCTGGTACTATCTGCGCTTCATTGATCCTGCAAACACCAATGCACTGATCGACCCGGAAAAGGAGCGCTACTGGATGAATGTCGATCTCTATATCGGAGGAGCGGAACATGCTGTACTGCATCTCCTCTACGCCCGATTCTGGCACAAGGTGCTCTTTGATCTTGGTGTTGTAAGCACCCGGGAGCCCTTCAGAAAACTCTTCAACCAGGGTATGATACTCGGTGAAGACAATGAGAAGATGTCGAAATCACGGGGCAATGTCATCCCGGCAGACCATGTTCTTGAGCGCTACGGTGCCGATGCCGTTCGTCTCTACGAGATGTTTCTCGGGCCGCTTGAGCAGGTAAAACCCTGGAACACCAACGGCATTGAAGGGATCAGCCGTTTTCTCTCCAAAGTCTGGCGACTCTTCCACTCCGATTCCGATCGGGATGAAGAGAGCCCTGCTGCAAAGCTGTCAGAAGATCCGATGCCGGAAGAGCTGCTGAGGAAGATGCATAAAACCATCAGGAAAGTCGGCGAGGATACCGAAAACCTGAAGTTCAACACCGCCATATCCGAAATGATGGTCTTCGTCAACGAACTGCACAAGGCCGGATGCCGGAATCGCGAAGCTGTGGAAACCCTGCTCATCCTGCTTGCCCCTTACGCTCCTCACATTACCGAAGAGCTCTGGGAAGCTGCCGGTCACAACAGCTCCATCAGCAAGGCGCCCTTCCCTTCATATCGTCCGGAGCTTGTTGAAGATTCGGTATTGACTATTGCCGTACAGATCAACGGAAAACTGAGAGGCACCTTCCAGGCTCCGGCAAAAAGTCCGAAAGCGCTGCTCCTTGAAGAGGCTCTGAAGGTTGAATCGGTCATTAAATTTCTTGAGGGAAAGAGTATTGTCCGCGAAATTGTAGTCCCGGACAAGCTGGTCAATTTTGCAGTGAAATAAGCGAGCGGAAAAAGTGAACTGCCAGGAGATATTGGCAGGAAGAAAATTTTTATGTAGAATTCAGCGTGAAATAGAAAAACTCGTCATACGGCTTTTTATTCTCCGCTTTAACCGGTTATTTTCCATGTTCCTGACATACCTTTAACGGGGGTATATTTCTTTTTTCAACACATAAAATCTGGTATCAATGGCTACAGACGAAACAACACCAAGCTCACAGAACACCGTGACCTCGTCTTCTGCAAACGATTCGATCAGCTCCGTGCTCTCTGAAAAACGGAAATTTCCGCCCCCTGCAGAGTTTTCGAAAAATGCCCATGTGTCATCCATGGCTGAGTATGAAAAGCTCTATGCTGCAGCTGCCGAAGATCCTGATGCATACTGGGGCGGAATTGCCGAACAGTTTCACTGGTTCAAAAAATGGGACAGCGTACTGGAGTGGAACAGCCCTTATGCCAAATGGTTTAACGGCGGCAAAACCAATATCTGCTACAATGCCCTTGATGTCCATGTCAACAGCTGGAGAAAGAACAAGGCTGCCATTATCTGGGAGGGCGAGGAAGGTGACCAGCGTGTGCTTACTTACGGCGAACTGCACCGCCAGGTCAGCAAATTTGCAAACGTACTCAAAATAGCCGGTATCAGACCCGGTGACAGGGTTGCCATCTACATGGGCATGGTTCCCGAGCTGGTCATTGCCGTTCTGGCCTGTGCACGTGTCGGAGCTGTCCATAACGTTATTTTCGCCGGTTTCTCGGCTCACGCCATCACCGAGCGTGTCAATGACTCCCGAGCCAGGATGGTCATCTGCGCAGACGGTACCAGACGCCGCGGCGGATCCATCAATCTGAAAAATATCGTGGATGAAGCGATTGTCAACACGCCTTCGGTCCGCAGCGTAATCGTACTCAAAGTCACCGGAGAGACCATCAACATGCACGACGGCATGGACCATTGGTGGCACGATCTCATGGGTCTTGCTTCCGACGAGTGTGAACCGGTCGAGGTCGATTCCGAACACCCGCTCTTTGTGCTCTACACCAGCGGTTCAACCGGAAAACCGAAAGGTATCCTGCACACCACCGCCGGATACATGGTGCATGCGGCAAGCTCCTTCAAATACGTTTTTGATATCAAGGATGAGGATATTTACTGGTGTACGGCCGATGTAGGCTGGATTACCGGACACAGCTATATGGCTTACGGTCCGCTGCTCAACGGCGCTACCATGCTTATGTATGAAGGTGCTCCGAACTATCCTCAGTGGGACCGGTTCTGGGATATCATCAACCGCCACAAAGTTACCATCCTCTACACCGCACCAACCGCTATCCGCGCATTCATCCGCGCCGGAAACGAGTGGGTCACCAAACACAACCTCAGCTCGCTCCGACTTCTCGGCAGCGTCGGCGAACCCATCAATCCTGATGTATGGATGTGGTACCACAAGGTGGTCGGACAGGAGAGATGCCCGATTGTCGATACCTGGTGGCAGACAGAGACCGGCGGCATCATGGTCTCTCCGCTTCCCGGTGCAACACCGACCAAACCCGGCACGGCAACCCGCCCGCTCCCCGGCATTGCCGTCGATGTTGTCCACAAGGACGGAACCCCGTGCAAAGCCAACGAAGGCGGATACCTCGTCATCAAAAAGCCATGGCCTTCAATGCTCCGTACCATCTACAACGATAACGAACGCTACGAAAAGACCTACTGGTCGGAGTTCCCCGGTATGTACTTTACCGGTGACGGCGCCCGCAAGGATGATGACGGCTACATCTGGATCATGGGACGTGTTGATGATGTGGTCAACGTTTCAGGCCACCGTCTCGGCACAAGCGAGGTCGAGAGCGCACTGGTCTCCTACGAAGCTGTGGCGGAAGCCGCTGTTGTCAGCCGTCCGGATGAGATCAAGGGTAACGCCCTGGTAGCCTTCGTAACGCTGAAAGACGAGTATGTCGGCGACATGAAGCTCCGTGAGGCGCTCCGCAACCATGTAGCCAAAGAGATCGGACCTATTGCAAAACCTGATGAGATCAGATGGGCCAAAGGTCTTCCGAAAACCAGAAGCGGTAAAATCATGCGCCGTCTCCTCCGTGAACTTGCAACCAGCAATGAGATCAAGGGAGATATCACCACGCTTGAGGATTTCGGAGTACTGGAAAACCTTCGCAGCGGAGAAGAGGACTGATTCCTTCTGCAGGATTGTAAACCATACGAAAAGCGCAGCTCACCCTGCGCTTTTCGCGTTTTTTAAAAGAAAGTGGACTTCAGTGGACGAAGAAATGGTGGACAGAAATGGACATAAGTGGACAAGAGCTGAAGAGGGATAAAACAGACGCTGTTGCCTTTGTTTTGGGACTGTCCACTCCAGTCCACTGGTTGTCCACAAAGTCCACCCTCTTGGTGTCCACGTTATTTTCTTAAAAAAAACAGGCGCAGGATTTCCGCAACAGTAACGTCACACCTGTGAACCCGGTATTTCGATACCCCGAAACAATCCGTTAGACAACCTGAACCAAACAAAAAAACAAAATGTCCTCAATGAAATCATGGGCAACCCCTCTTGCCACAGGCACCTTCATCATTCTTGCCATCACCGGCATCCTGATGTTCTTTAAAATCGAGACCGGATTTATCGGCCCGGTGCATGAATGGCTGAGCTGGGCGCTGATTGCAGGCGTCCTGCTGCATATCGCCGCAAACTGGAAGTCATTTACCGGCTACCTCTCCCGAAAACCCGCGCTTGCCATTATCGGCACAGGGCTCCTTGTCACCCTGATCTCGGTCTTCGCTCCGGTTGAAAAAGAGTCAAACCCCCGGATGAATATCATCAGGGCCGTTGAATCGTCAAGCATCGAAACGGTTGCCGGAGTTGCCGCCGAAAAGAGCGAAACCATCATTGCCAAACTTGAAAGCAAGGGCATCACCGTTGTCAAACCATCCATGACCATCCGGGAAATTGCAGCAAAAAACAGCAGGGAGGAGAAGGATATACTCGGCATCATCTTCGAACAGCCAAAAAAATAAAAATTTCAGGGGCATCCCGACGCCGTCGGGATGCCCCTGAATTCCCAAATAAAGCTTTCCTCCTCTTCAGTTAAGCTGCCAGATCGTAAAGTTCAGAAACGAGGCAAAGCTTACCCAGAGGAGATAGGGAATCAAGAGATTGCCCGCCAAAGGCGAAATCGCCCGGAATTTCACGATAGTAAGCACGATCGCAAGCCAGAGCAGCACAATATCCACCAGAGCAAAGAGCGGGGAGTGCAGTCCGAAAAAAAGCGCTGACCATGCAAGATTCAAAAGAAGCTGAACACCGAACACCGCAAGAGCCCCCTTCACCAGTTTATTTTTATCCCACTCTGTCACAACAAGGTAGAGGGCAATGCCCATGAGGAGGAAGAATAGAGTCCATGCCGGCGGAAAAAGCCAGTCGGGCGGATTCCACGACGGCTTATTGAGCAGCTGATAGTACCACTCCGAGCCCGGCTCTGGCGTAAAGGTTCCACCGGCAAATGCAAACAGAAAACAGAATGCAATGCTGAGTGCAAGTTTTGGGACGTTGAGTTTCATGATTTTGGGTATTATGGTTATAAATCAACGTAAAGCAATAAGTTACTCAACAAACGAAGTTCACCGATAATTCCCGCATGTCAGTCATTGTACCTATAAGTCCCATAAGACCCATAGGTCCCATTCTCTCAACTCTCAACTGAATTCAAAATGCTATATTAGGCACCACTATAAATTGTCGTGAGCGGTTTGCTGTTCAAGCCCCGGAGGGGCGAAATATTGGTAGCGCAGTCCCGACGAAGTCGGGGCCGGGATGGGATTTCGAGCACCGACCAACGAAGTAATCGAATCGCGGAACAAATTAATAGAGGTTCCCTATTGAGTGCCAGTTTTGCAAAACTTATCCTCATGTTACACCATGGAACAAATGAGCAGGGAACTGCAGACCGCCATCAACGCGGCAAGGGCTGCAGGGGCCATCACACTTGAAAAACTCGGAGAACTCACCGAGCGCGAAATCCATACAAAAGAGTCCAAGGATTTTGTGACTGAAGTCGACAAGCGGTGTGAAGCTGCAATTACAGCAATTATCATGGAGAATTTTCCCGAAGACAGCCTTCTCTCGGAAGAGGGGACAATCAGGAACGGGAGTTCGGGACGAACCTGGATTGTTGATCCGCTTGACGGCACCCTTAATTTTATTCACTCCTTCCCGGTATTTTCAATCAGTATCGCGTTGAAAAACGAGCAAAATGATCTCCTTGCCGGAGTAGTCTTTCAGCCACTTCTTGAGGAACTCTTTACGGCTGAACGGGGAAAAGGAGCATACCTGAACGGCAGACGCATCTCTGTTTCAAACCGCACCGACAGCAACAGCTTTCTCATAGCAACCGGTCTTCCCTTCAAGGAGTACCACTATCTGGAGGCCTATTTCGGCATGCTCAAGGAGGTCATTGAAAATTCAGCAGGGGTTCGGCGGGCCGGGTCAGCGGCAATTGATCTGGCCTACACCGCCTGCGGTCGCTTTGACGGCTTCTGGGAGTTCAGGCTTTTTCCGTGGGATTTTGCCGCCGGAGCACTGCTGGTCCGTGAAGCCGGGGGAAGCGTAACCGGCTTTGGCGGAGAGAGCGATCTCTTCGGGCAGCAGAGCATCATCGCCGGCAACGCTGTGACTCATCCACTCCTGCTCGATCAGGCAAAGAGGCACTTTCCCGCATGATGGACCGCCGTGATTTGAACAGGAATACGATCTTTATTATCTTGTACGCTTTATCGGTTACCCCTTACTCCTGTAATCAGCAGAAGGCTATAGTATAGCCAATAATTCCACTTCATTTCCTGTACGGCAGACTCGTCAGGAGCAACAAGAACACTATGCTCATTCATCAGCGCACACTGCAAAAAGAGGTCTCTCTCTGGGGTACCGGACTACACACCGGCAAGGAGTGTATGATCACCTTCAAACCGGCCCCGGTCAACTCCGGCTACCGTTTTGTCCGGACCGATATTGAAAACAGTCCCGAAATACCTGCCCTCATCGAGAATGTGGTTGATGTTCTCCGTGGCACAACCATAGGCCTGGACGGTGTAAAGGTTCATACCACTGAACATGTTCTTGGCGCACTTTACGGCCTTCAGATCGATAACTGCCGTATTGAACTGAGCGGGCCCGAGCCTCCGGTAATGGATGGAAGTTCACACCCCTTCGCGGAAGCCCTGCTTGGTGCAGGTTTCCTTGAGCAGGAGGAACCAAAAAACTACCTTGTCATCGATGAGACCATAGAGTACCATGATGCAGAAAACAGTGTGGATATTGTTGCTCTGCCGCTGGACAATTTCAGAATAACGGTCATGGTCGACTACAAAAATCCCGCCCTCGGCTCCCAGCACTCCGGTCTTTTTGATCTTGAGCAGGAGTTCGTAAAAGATTTTTCGGCATCCAGAACATTCTGCTTCCTCAGTGAAGTCGAAGCACTCGCCAATCAGGGTATCATCAAAGGTGGTGATATCGACAATGCAATCGTCATTATTGACAAAACCATGCAGCAGGAGGAGCTGAGTGCTCTTGGCGAAAAACTCGGTATTGAGAGCGCAAACCTCATCCTCGGAAAAAACGGCATTCTCAACAACAGGGAGCTTCGATTTAAAAATGAGCCTGCCCGCCATAAACTGCTCGATCTTCTCGGAGATATCGCCCTGCTCGGTATGCCGCTGAAAGCCCAGGTTCTTGCCGCAAGGCCGGGCCACGCATCAAATGTTGAATTTGTCAAACAGCTGAAAAAATATGCCGATCGCAACAAGCTCGCCCGGCAGTTCCAGCATGAGAAAAAAGCCGGTGTCATTTTTGATATCAATGCCATTCAGAACATCCTTCCGCATCGCTATCCATTCCTGTTGATTGACAAAATCGTCGAGTTCAAACTGGACGAGAAAATTGTCTCCATCAAGAACGTCACCATGAACGAGCCATTCTTCCAGGGCCATTTCCCCGGAAACCCCATCATGCCGGGAGTGCTTATCCTTGAAGCCATGGCCCAGACAGGCGGCATCATGATGCTTAACGGCAATGACAACATCAAGGAGAGTGTGGTCTACTTCATGGGAATCGACAAGGCACGTTTCCGCAAACCGGTGCTTCCCGGCGACACGCTTGTCATTGAAGCAATCATGACCAACAAGCGCAGAAATGTCTGCCAGTTTGACGCTAAAGCCTATGTACGGGGGGAGCTGGTCTGCGAAGCCTCACTCATGGCGACCGTTGTACAGAAGAGTAAATAACCTGCTTTTTTAATGAATAAAGCCCCCTTCTTCTCCCCGGAGGGGGGCTCTCTCTTTCTTTCACGCAATCCCGGTCAAGCGCAACGTAATCGGCTAAAAAAACAGCTGACGGCGCTTGCAAAAACGCATCTCAACATTCCATCCACAAGTTATCAACATTTTTAACGAACAGGTATAAAGTCCGTTAATAACCGCATCCCCATTTATAATAGCTATTTATGAAACTAAACGCCCTTAACATTCACTTTTCAAAAAAAGTTATCAATACCCTGAAGATAATAATGAGAGTACTGTAAAACCGCTAACCCCCGGAGAAATCAGGCACGATAATCGAGACCCTTGTGTATGCGCAGAAACCTCAAACAATAGAGCACGAAAGAGTAGAGAAGCATTACGGTGGAGAGATAGAGGAAAACCTCCTTCAGCGGATAACGGACAAAAATGGGATGAGGCCAGACCATGACAATAAACATCATGGAGACAAATCCAACAGCCCATTTCCCCGGCCAGAGGGATGTGGTAACAACTGAATGGCGTAACCGGACATAGGCTGCACCGATAAAGATCAGAATATCACGAAGGACTGCAAAAATCACAAACCAGAGGGGAAGCTCACCGATCCAGAGAAAATAGATAGCCACACTGGCAAGGCAGAGCTTGTCGGCAAGAGGGTCAAGAATTTTACCCATATCAGAGACCTCATTGGTCCAACGGGCAGCCTGACCGTCAAACCAGTCGCTCAAAACAGCTATAATCATGATAACCATAGCGATATTGACCTGACCGGTATGAAAATAATAGAGAAACCAGGGTATCAGTATTATTCTCAATACGCTGAGAAAATTCGGCAGATTGATGATGTGACCTTCCACAGTATTGAATTTATGGTTCAGCTTGTTCTCTGGATTAAACTGCTCGATTCAGCTCTCCGCGGCAGCCATAGATCACCGGCAACTCCGCTTCAGCCCCTGATAACCAGATCAGGTGATTCGGTAACAAACTTCGACCAGCTGCCGCCTCCGGAACGGAACTTTCGCTGCGGTATTACAAGATCCCTGCTTTCACCCCGGAGCAGATCACACAATGCTATGCCCAGGGCATCGGTAACGTCAAACGGTTCGGGCACCGGATTGAGGCCAAGTAATCTTCCAACCATAAAGGCAACCTGCTCCTTGGTTGCCGAGCCTCTTCCGGTCACTGCGGATTTGACCTCACGCGGTGCATACTCATGAAGCAGAAGATTACGGTTCATGACCAGAGCAATCACCGCACCCCGCACCTGGCCAAGCTTCAGAGCCGACTGCACATTTTTATTCAAAAAAACAGTCTCAAGCACAACCCTGTCAGGAACAAATGCAGTGATAAGAGCATCAAGTTCACGATAAATCTGACCGATACGCTCTGCATGACTTCTGCTGGCCTGCATCCGGATCACTCCGGATGCAAGAACCCTCAACACTCCTGATTCCTGGCGAATAACGCCATAACCGGTGATCAGGCTTCCGGGATCAATCCCGAGAACAACCATCCGGCCTATCCGTTCAAACTGTTCATGGCACTCTCACTGATCTCCATATTGCTGTAGACTGCCTGGATATCATCATTATTTTCAAGTGCATCAATCAACTTGATCACCTTCTCTGCATCATCGGCTTCAAGCTCGATATAGTTTTCGGGAAGAAGATCAATCTTGGCATTTTCATAAGCGATTGCGGCTTCATCAAGCACTTTTTTAACATCCTCAAGCTGCCTGACATCGGTAATGACGGTATAGTAGTTATCATCATCATCACTGAGATCCTCAAGGCCGGCATCAAGCAGAATTTCCATAAGCTGATCCTCATCGGCGGCGGACTTCAGAACATCAACCGTTCCCTTTCGCTGGAACATCCATGCCACACTGCCGCTTTCGCCCAGAGAGCCGTTATTGCGGCTCATGATATGACGGATATCAGCCACGGTCCGGTTGCGGTTATCCGTTGCCGTTTCAATAATAAGGGCAATCCCTGCCGGACCGTAACCCTCATAGGTGATCTCATCATAGGTCACACCCTCCAGTTCACCTGTCCCCTTCTTGACTGCACGCTGGATATTGTCCATCGGCATGGAGTTGGCCCTTGCCGTATCAATGGCAAGCCTGAGCCGGGGGTTACCGTTTGGATCCCCTCCACCCATTTTTGCTGCTATGGTAATCTCTTTGACCAGCTTGGTAAAGAGGCTTCCTCTTTTCTGATCGGTGGCCGCCTTTTTTCTTTTAATAGTAGCCCATTTGCTATGTCCAGACATAAAAAACTGCTGATTTATAATTGCCGGAAACACCCGTCTATGATAATAGATTTATTTTCTTTAAATAAAATGAAATCCAACGGCATAAGTACTAAGGAATCACTATTTATCACTCCGGAGCGTTTTAAGAAAAAGCGCTACGTAATACCGGAACCGGAGGAGATCCCGGCACACCGGTATATCGCGAGAGATAATAGATGGTGATACATACAAGGTAATCACAAGAACAAATAATGACAAACTTGATCATAGCCTACCAGGGTGAACCCGGCGCCTACAGTGAAATTGCCGCCCTCAGGATTGGAGAGCCGAAACCCTTCGAATCCTTTGAAGAGGTATTTGCTGCCGTCGAAAACCGCGCGGCCGATTTCGCGGTTATCCCCATTGAAAATTCACTCGGAGGCAGCATTCATCAGAACTACGACCTGCTCCTCCAGCACCCGGTCACTATCGCAGCCGAAACCTTTGTCAAGGTGGAGCACTGCCTGCTCGGCATTCACGGCTCAACCATAGCGAATGCAAAAAGGGTACTCTCCCATCCCCAGGCACTCGCACAGTGCCGCAATTTCTTTGCAGCACACAAAGAAGTTAAAGCTGAAGTAGCCTATGACACTGCCGGCAGCGCAAAAATAATTGCCGCTGACAACGACCCCACAAAACTGGCCATTGCATCAAAAAGAGCCGGCGAACTCTACGGACTCCGGATCCTGCAGGAGAACCTGGCAGACGAAGAGTGGAATATCACCCGATTCTTCTGTATTTCGCATGCAGAGAACAGTGTTGCGCTTCAGCTCGAAACCGGAACGGACCCCGCACAATATAAAACATCCATAGCCTTCACCCTGCCGAACGAACCGGGATCACTTTTTAAAGCCATGGCAACCTTTGCCCTGCGAGGTATCGATATGACTAAAATAGAGTCGCGGCCATTTCGAAAAAAAGCATTTGAGTATCTGTTCTATGTTGACTTTACCGGGCATCAGAGCGACCCGAATATCCATAACGCCCTCTGCCATCTCCGCGAATTCGCAACCATGGTCAAGGTGCTTGGCAGTTACGGGGTGGTTGCATCATGAGCCGCAAACAGCTTGATTTTTTCCATTCCGGCAGTGCGGAAAGAGCGGTAGCCCCGCCGAAACCGGTTGCTGAAAAACCAAAGCTCATTCTGATCGACGGTATGGCCATGCTCTATCGGGCTTTTTTTGCCCTCCAGCGGGCAGGGATGACCAGTCGTGACGGCAAGCCGACCGGAGCAGTGTATGGATTTACCTCAGCGCTGCTGAAAATCTTTGAAACCTATAAGCCCGACTACCTGGCGGCAGCATTCGACAGCCGTGAAAAAACCTTCCGTCACCATCTCTACCCGCTCTACAAGGCAAACCGTTCCGCTCCGCCCGAAGATCTCATCAGCCAGCTCGATGCGGTCTTCGAGCTGCTTGCAGCTTTCGATATCCCGCTCATCAAAATCCCCGGATTCGAGGCCGACGATCTTATCGGCACAGCCGCACGGATATTTCAACCGGAATGCGCAGTCTTTATCGTCACGCCGGACAAGGACCTTGCCCAGCTGGTCCAGGACGGAGTAAGCATCCTGAGGCCCGGTAAAAACCAGAATGAGCTTGAACTGCTCGGCCGGAGCGAGATCGCTGAACAGTTCGGGGTTCCTCCCGAGCGATTTACCGACCTGCTGACACTAACCGGAGATACCTCCGACAATATCCCCGGAGCAAAAGGGATCGGGCCGAAAACCGCAGCAACACTGCTCGGCAAATACGACTCCCTGCAGAATATCTACCTCCATCTCGGTGATCTCTCCCCAAAAAACAGACTCACTCTTGAAGAGTTTCAGCCGCAGCTCGACCTGATAAAGCAGCTCGTCACCATTCGCACGGATCTGCAGATCGACCTCACGCTGAAAGAGCTTGCCTGCGGTTCACCGGACCTCACCTTGCTGTTACCGCTCCTGAATAAACTGGAGCTTAAAACCGTTATCGGACGGCTTCCTGTCGTCTTTCCGAAGCTCATGGAACATGCTTCCCTTGAGGCGAGTATGCATGACGGTCCGGACAGTCCCCTCGCTGCAGCAGAGCCGGAACTCCGCTCACCCCGAACCGGCGCCGATTATGGCGTGATCACCACAGAGGAAGGGCTGAAGGCACTCATCAATTCACTTCAGGACGCTCCCCGGATCGCGGTGGATACCGAAACGACCAGCCTCAACACCTTTGAAGCTGAACTTGCCGGCATATCAATCTCCACAGAGGCCCGTAAAGCCCGCTTTATCGCACTTGCAAACAGCTCACTCAATCCTCAGAGTGCCCTTGAGCTCCTCAGACCGCTGCTTGAAAACCCTGAACTGCCGAAAACCGGCCAGAACCTCAAATACGATATTCTTGTTCTGAAGAAATACGGCATTGATCTCACGCCTGTCGGATTCGATACCATGCTGGCCAGCTATGTACTTGACCCGGAGGAGAAGCACAATCTCGATGATCTGGCAGCCCGCCATCTCGGTTACAAAACAACTACCTTTGAAGAGCTCACAGGCACCGGAAAAGCAAAACTGCATATTTTCGATGTGGAACCCGAACAACTCTCCGACTACGCCTGTCAGGATGCCGATCTTGCCCTGCAGCTTGAGGAGATCTTCCGCAAAAAACTTGAAGGGGAAAAAGAGCTTCTCTGGCTATGCGAGCATATAGAATTTCCGCTGGTCAGTGTACTTGCCGCCATGGAGCATGCCGGTATCTGTATCGACACGCCCCATCTTGAAAAGACCTCCGAAGCGGTCGGAAAAGAACTTGAACTGCTGACGGAAAAGATATACGCAGCGTCAGGCGCACCATTCAACATCGACTCACCGAAGCAGCTCTCCAATATTCTCTTCAATGTGCTCGGTCTTCCCACAAAAAAGAGCACCAAAACCGGCTTTTCAACAAATGTCGAAGTGCTCGAAGAGCTCGCAGAGCTTCATCCCGTTGTAGCAAGTCTGCTTGAATACCGGACGCTCCAGAAGCTCAAGACCACCTATATTGATGCACTGCCGAAAATAGTCAATCCTTTAACCGGAAGGCTGCATACCTCTTTCAACCAGTTTATCACGGCAACCGGAAGGCTCTCCTCATCAAACCCGAACCTGCAGAACATCCCTATCCGCTCCCCTCTCGGCAAGGAGATCCGCAGGGCTTTTATTCCTTCATCACCGGACAAGTGGCTGCTGTCGGCAGACTACTCCCAGATTGAACTTCGAATTGCGGCTGAAATTTCCGGAGACCCGCAGCTCATTGAAGCATTCCGTAACCGTGAAGATATCCATACGGCAACTGCCCGGGTAATTTTCGGCAGTGATGAGATAACTCCCGACATGCGGCGGAAGGCAAAAGAGGTGAACTTCGGTGTCCTCTACGGCATCATGCCGTTCGGCCTTTCAAAGCGGCTCAACATCCCCCGTTCCGAGGCAATCGCTATCATAGATACCTATAAAGCCAAATATCCGGGGCTCTTCCTCGCCCTGCAGGAGATTATCGAAACCGGAAAAAAAGATGGTTACGTTTCGACCCTTCTCGGACGGCGCCGCTATATTGCTGATCTCAACAGCCGCAATTCCAATATTCAGAAAGCGGCGGAACGGGCGGCAATGAATACGCCGATCCAGGGCACAGCGGCCGATATCATCAAGTGTGCCATGAACCTCTGCAGCGAGCGCCTGCGAAAAAACTCCATGCGTTCGGTTATGCTTCTTCAGGTACATGACGAGCTGCTCTTCGAAACTACTGATGAAGAAAAAGAGCCGCTTGCCGACTTGATAGAAGAGGCAATGATCGATGCAGCAATAATTTGCGGGTTGAAAAATGTTCCCGTAGAGGTCGATACCGGCATCGGAAAAAACTGGCTGGATGCCCACTAATCATTGGGTTATAGAAAAAGTTTTTTTATACTTCTCAATCGATAATGACTCACATACTCAGCGTGATAATCCGGATAGCACATGTCTTCAAACACACGATTTATGATTCGAACTGATTACGTCAGAAAAGTGAAGAACTCCCTCTTTTCGATCCCCTTTTCACTGCCACCTGTTCTTGCCCTGCTGCTTCTCTCTCTCTTGCTCCAGTCACCACCCCGTTCGCTTCATGCTGAAGAAAAACAGCCTGCGGTAACCAAAACCAGCGATCAGACCAAAACTACCGAGGGACTGCTGGCAAGTACAGAACAGATGATTGAACACCTGATCCTGCAGATTGAACGCCAAAGGGAGAGCACACCTGAAACGGGAGAACTATCAGATAACCCGAGACCAACATCCTTTTTTGCCAGCGTACCCAATATCAAACCGCTTTCCGGCTCAATTACCAGCAAATTCGGTATCAGGGTACATCCAATCTACAATGTGCCTCTTTTTCACTCCGGCATTGACTTTGCTGCGGCCGAAGGATCAAGAGTGCGCTCAACAGGTGACGGTATTGTAGCTTTCTCGGGATATGACCGGGGGTATGGCCAGAAAATCACCATCAATCACGGTTACGGCTATAAAACAATCTATGGCCATCTCTCAAAAGCTCTGGTTCGTCAGGGTCAAAGAGTCAAGCGCGGCGACATCATCGCGCTTTCCGGCAACACCGGAGTTTCAACCGGGCCGCACCTGCACTACGAAGTGCGCAAAAACAATCTCTTAGTAAATCCAACCGCCTATTTCTTTGATGATGCAAATCCTGACAAATTCATCACAACAAAGGACGCTTCAGCCGAAGAGAGTGGTAATAACTCTTAAACCGATTCAATCGACGCAGTATGTATTGGAATTTAGACCTGGCCCGTTATATAGCCGATGCCCCATGGCCTGTAACAAAAGATGAACTGATCAATTACGCCAACAGAACCGGCGCGCCCCAGCAAGTAATTGACAACCTGATTGATCTTCCCGATAGTGACGACATGTATGAAACCATTGATGAGATATGGCCTGACTACCCTACAGATGAGGACTTTCTGTACGGCGATGAAGAACCATTAACATAGAGCCAAAAAGGGAGCCAGTGTTTTTTTTTTAAATAAATCCCGTTATGCAAGGGCAAAAGTCTTCGCACTTGTTGCCCTTCTTCTCCTCTTTGCCTTACCGGTAAATGCTCTTCCCGAACCTTCTGAAACAGTCAGAGAAACGGTAACGCCCTATGTCGGCAACATTCGCTTTTCCGGCAATAAATCGATCAGTGAGGATGAACTCCGCCAGATCATTGCTACCACAGAACACTCATCCTTCCTCGGATTAGGGCTCTTTGGCGGGGCAAAAAAACCATTCAACCCCGAAGAGTTTAACAAGGATATCTCCCTCATAAAAAAGCTCTACACCTACAAAGGCTATTTTTTCAGTGAGGTAAACACCACTGTTGATAAAAAAGGAGACGGCCGGAAAGTCAATATCAACATCCGGATCCGTGAAAACGAGCCATCAAGAGTAGACAGCCTCAACTACATTGGTCTTGAGCCAATTTCCGACGAGCTCCGAACGCTCTTTCTCAATCAGAAACGCCTCAAAGTCAACGATATATTTTCCGTTGAACGACTGATTGAAGAACGAAACCGCACCATCTCCTTTTTCAAAGAGTATGGCTATACCTTTTTTCATGAAGACAGTATCCGCATCAAGGTTGATACCGTCGGCACCCATGCCGGCGTCCGGTTCAGGTTCAATCTGCCGCAACGCCTCAAATACGGCAGTGTCAATGTCGTTGTCAACACTACTTCGAGAAACACCGGCACCGCAAAAGTACATGCATATACAAAAGAGGGGATCAGCACCACCATTATCGGCAAACAGAAAATAGCTCCGGATCTCATTGTTTCAGCCATAGAATTCAGACCGGGCGATACAACCCGCCAGAGTCGTGAACAGAACACCCTGCAGAATTTTGGCCTTACAAACCTCTTTTCCTCTATTTATATCAATCAGGACTCGGTCCGCGCCGGCGAGCTCTTCACCACACTCCATCTGGAAACCGCACCAAAGTACCAGATAGAGCCCAAGCTGCTGGTGGACAACCGCTACGGGGAGCTTTTTTTCGGAGGAGCACTGGCCTTTGAAAACAAAAATATCTTTGGTGGAGCTGAAAAATTCCTTTCAACGGCAGCTTACGGCACCCAGTCCGGCAGCAGCACCAGACTGCTTTCAAACCTTGCTCCGGGTGATTATGACAAGGTAACTCCCAGGGAGTTCAGCCTGAAAAACCGGCTGCTTCTGCCTGTTCTTAAAAAACCGGGAAACTTCTATTCCATAACGGCCGAATATGCAACCATAACTCAACCGATACTGCTCTCAAGCCGGAACGGACTGCTCCGTAGCAGCTACAGTGCAAAACTTGGCCCTTCATCCCGCCTGAATTTCGACTTTTTTGAATTTGAACTGGTACAGAAGGACTCCCTTCGCGGCTTTAAAAAGCTCTTTAAAACCGACCTTGCCCGCAATATCGGCATAGACCCGACCAATGAGAGCAGAGTCAACGCGGGAATTGACAGCCTGCTCAACACCCATGTCAACCAGAGCTTCCGGCTTCGCTATAACTACTCGAACCGGCTGAATGCACTGCCCGAAAAAACAATCTGGAACCTCGATCTGCTCGTTGAAGAGTCCGGTAGTCTGGCATGGCTCGTTGACAACTATCTTGACAAAAAACCGTATGCAGGCTTTACCGAGAGTGACCCCCAGATATTCGGCATAGCCTATTCCCAGTATGTCAAGCTGGAATCAGGTATGGGATTTGCCAAAAACCTTTCACCCGGCAGCCAGCTGGCAGGGAGATGGAGTATCGGGTTGATGCGGCCGTACGGCAAGGCTGAAACGACTCCCGAAGAACGGCGATTTTATGCCGGCGGGCCGAACAGTATGCGCGGCTGGCTGTTCAACACCCTTGGCCCCGGCAGGAGCGCCAGTGAAGCTGCCTCAAATTTCGGGGCGGACATCAAGCTTGAGCTCGGTTTGGAGTACCGTCTCAAATTCTTCAGGTTCTTCAAGCAGCAATCAGGAGTCACCTTCTTTACCGATGTCGGTAACATCTGGGATCGAACCGGGCCATACGCCCTGACACTGCGCTCGTTGAGAAGAGATTTTGCCTGGGATGCAGGCGCCGGATTCAGAATAGGCTCCCCGATCGGTCCCTTCCGTTTTGACTTCGCCTGGAAAATCCATGACCCGGCTGAAGTGCAGCCATGGCGAATAGCTCAATGGCGCCTGAAAGACTACACCTTCAATTTTGGAATTGGAGAGGCTTTTTAATTATTTCATTACAAGGATATTTTTTTCACGATCAACAGAAGTACAACCATGCCTGCACACTCAACACTCCTGGCCCCATCCATTCTCTCGGCAGACTTCACAGATCTCCGTTCATCAATAGCAATCGCTGAAAATGCGGGCGCCGAGTGGATTCACTGCGATATCATGGACGGAAACTTTGTACCGAACATCACCTTCGGGCCATTCATCGTTCAGGCAATCGCATCATGTACCTCCATGATCATCGATACACACCTCATGATTGCCGCACCGGACCGTTACATCGAGGAGTTTGTCAAGGCAGGATCACACCAGATCACCGTCCACCAGGAGGCCTGCCCGCACCTGCACCGCACCATTCAGTTCATCAAAAGTCTCGGAGCAAAAGCGGGAGTCTCGATCAACCCCGGAACACCGGTCTCAACGCTTGAATCGATTCTACCCGACCTTGACCTTGTTCTCCTGATGTCGGTCAATCCCGGTTTCGGCGGCCAGAAGTTTATCCCCTCTTCAATAGGAAAGATCAGAGAGCTGCACAACATGCGCACAAGGATCAATCCTGAGCTGGTTATCGCTATTGATGGCGGTATTACGGAGGATAATGCTCAGGAGGTTGTTTCAGCAGGAGCCGATGCGCTGATAGCGGGTACCGCGTTCTTCAAGGCCGCAAACCCTGCGGAAACAGCGGCAAAAATCAGGGCTTTGACCAGGTAAGCGAAGAGAGTTCCGGACTGGTATGCAGCCCCTCTCCTATCAGCACGGCATCGAAAGATGCCTGCTCGATCAGGGCAATATCGGCGGCGGTTTTCAGACCGCTCTCGGCCACAGCCAATACGCCGGATGGAATGTAGGGCCGGAGGATCACGGAGGTCTGGATATCAACCGAAAAGTCCTTGAGATTGCGGTTGTTCACGCCGATTATCGCTGCGCCGGCTTCAACTGCCTGCTCAAGCTCTTTATGATCGTGAACCTCTACCAGCACATGCAGGCCTATTGAAGCTGCTACCTGTAAATAGTCCGCAAGCTGGCTGCGGTCAAGCGCGGCAACGATGAGCAGAATGGCATCAGCTCCGATCAGGCGTGACTCAAAAATCTGGGTTTCATCGATAATAAAATCCTTTCGCAGAACCGGCAGCGGAAATGAACGGCTGACAAGCTGGAGATAGTCGTTCGAACCCTGAAAAAACCGGCGGTCGGTCAGCACCGAATAAGCCGAGGCACCGAGTTCCAGGTAGCGACCGGCAATCGCCGCAGGATCAAAATCGTGTACTATAAGACCGCGCGAGGGAGAGGCTTTTTTGATTTCAGCAATAAGCCTTACCCCCCCGTCACTTCTTTTGAGGGCGGCGGTAAAATCACGGCACAAAGCAAAAGAGCCCTGCTCCGCCATATAGCGCTGCAGGGGCTTCTCTTTTTTGAGCTCCGCTATCTCCCGTCTCTTCTCCTCTAAAATCCTGGTAAGGTAGGTCATGGCGCTCACTCGGCGGCAGCAAGTTCCCTGAGCTCATTTTCGAACTCAACGATCTGGCGGATATTGTCGAGAAACCATGGATCAATTCCGGTTGACTGATGCACCTCATCAATGGTCGCACCCGCCTGAAATGCGTAACGGAGATAAAAGATCCTGTCCGCTTTCGGTATCCTTATCTTCTCCAGAATATCCTCTTTGGCAAACTTCTTCTGCTGCTGCGTCATATCAAGCACATTCATGATATCCTTGCCGTCGGAGCCAAGACCGGCACGACCGATCTCAAGTCCCCTGAGCGACTTCTGCAGCGCTTCGCGGAAGTTGCGGCCGAACGCCATCACTTCACCGACCGACTTCATCTGCACACCCAGACGGGCGTCAACATTCTTGAACTTTTCAAAATCCCAGCGGGGAACCTTGACGACGCAGTAATCAATGACCGGCTCAAAACTGGCCGGAGTGGTTTTAGTGATATCATTGAGAATTTCGTCGAGTGTATAACCCACGGCAAGCTTTGCCGCAACCTTGGCAATCGGAAATCCGGTCGCCTTGGAGGCCAGTGCAGAGCTGCGCGACACACGCGGATTCATCTCAATAACAACGATACGGCCATTCCCTGGATGAATGGCAAACTGGATATTGCTGCCGCCGGTCTCAACACCGATTTCGCGGATAATCCGGACCGAAGCATCCCTGAGCTCCTGGTACTGGCGGTCGGTAAGTGTCTGGGCTGGCGCTACGGTAATACTGTCGCCGGTGTGCACGCCCATCGGATCAAAATTTTCGATAGAGCAGACAATAATGACATTATCGGCCAGATCACGAATCACCTCAAGCTCATACTCCTTCCAGCCGAAGAGGCACTCCTCAACCAGCACTTCACTGATGGGACTTTCAGCAAGACCTCTGCGGACCGCTTCATAATAGTCTGACTTGGTTTCGGCAAAACCGCCGCCGGTACCTCCAAGCGTAAACGAGGGACGGATAATGATCGGAAGACCTATCTCCTCAAGCGCCTCTTTTGCCTCTTTTTCATTGCGGACAAAAACACCCTTGGCCATCTCAAGGCCTATTTTCTTCATGGCATCGCTGAAAAACTCACGGTTTTCAGCCTTTCTGATTGCGCGAAGCTTTGCGCCGATAAGCTCAACCCCGTTACGTTCAAGAATGCCGGACTCGGCAAGAGCGACCGCCGTATTCAATGCAGTCTGACCGCCCATGGTAGGCAGAAGCGCATCAGGCTTCTCCTTCTCTATGATTTTCTGCACATACTCCGGTGTAATCGGCTCAATATAGGTGGCATCGGCAAACTCAACATCGGTCATAATGGTCGCCGGATTGCTGTTCACCAGAATAACACGATAGCCATCCTCCTTGAGAGCACGGCAGGCCTGAGTGCCGGAATAATCAAACTCACAGGCCTGACCGATCACAATAGGACCGGCCCCAATCACTAAAATCGACTTTATATCTTCCCGCTTTGGCACGTTGTTTCGGGTTTTAATACTTGGTAAGCTTCAAAATGAACGTAATGTACAAAATATTTGCCGAGTTTCACCCCTCTTCATCTTGTCCACCAGCGTCCACTACACTCCACTCTCTTCCGCTACTCCATCACCCTGATCTGCTCCTGGTGAAAACCGCCTGACTCACGTCTCAGCCATGCCGTTACCTCTTTCGGTTCACGATTCATCAGTGAAATAATCAGCATGGTATGGCCCGATCGGGCAAAATCAACATCGTGAAGTGACGGAATCGCCGGCGAATTGATATGCGAGTGGTAGGAACCGACAATCTGGTAACCGAGGCGTTCGGCCTCCCTCTCGACAGCGTCATACTCATTATGCGAAATCTCAAAACCATGTTCCCGTCCGGAATAAAGGCAGTTCCTGCAGGGAGCAACCTCATAGACAATGTTCTCGATATTGCCCCGGTGATCTACATTTTTCACTCCCGCAAGCAGCCCGCAGCACTCATAGGGCAGTTCCCGGAAAGCCTGTTCCTGAATAATTTCAAATTTACGCCTGAGTAGTTTCATAAAACAACTATCGATTGACTTGATACGTAAACCTTGTAGATATAGGCACCTTTTTTATAGGCCCTTTTTAAAATTGTCATGAGCGGTTTGAGGATTTTTGAACCACGAAACAGACGAAATTACACGAAATTATGCACAAAAAACCATGCTGCTGTTCTCTTCGACTCAACACTCGCTACTCAGCACTTTTTTCCTCTTGTCCACCAGCGTCCACTTCTGTCCACCATCTCTTCGTCCACTCAGTCCACTTTCTTCATCTTCCTCTTCCCAAAGCACTTAAGGGCAGCGCTATAAATCGTCATGAGCGGTAATCCCCTAAAGCGCTTTTGCCCCTATATCGCTTCGATAATATGCTCCCTCAAAACTGATTTTTTCAACAGCCTCATAGGCTCGGTCAATACTCTCTCTGAGCGTATCACCGAGAGCGGTAACCGAAAAAACCCTCCCCCCCGCCGTTAACAGTCTCGCGCCATCCAGGCTCGTTCCGGCATGAAAAACCATACACCCCTCCAAACTCTCCACTCCGTCGGCAATAGTGACCGGTTTACCGGTTTCATAATGATCCGGATAGCCGCCGGAAGCCATAACAACCGTCGCAGCAGATTGCTGATACATCTCGAACGGTACCTCATTGAGCCGTCCATCACCATCAACACTTGCCTGAAGGGCCGCGATCAGGTCGCTTTTCAAAAGCGGAAGCACCACCTGGGTTTCCGGATCACCGAGACGCGCATTGTACTCAACTACTGAAGGTTCACCGCCATCAATCATCAGACCGACATACAAAAAGCCTGTATAGGGATAACCTTCCGAAGCCATCCCGGCAAGAGTAGGACGGATAACCCGCTCTTCAACCTTTCGCATAACCTCGGCACTCACCAGCGGAGCCGGGGCATAAGCACCCATTCCCCCGGTGTTTTTCCCGGTATCCCCGTCGCCTATCCGCTTATGGTCCTGTGCAGAGAGAAACAACCTGTAGCTGACACCATCGGTCAGGGCAAAAACGCTTGCCTCCTCTCCCTTTAAAAAATCCTCGATAACCACCTCATCGGCGGCATCTCCGAAAATACGATCGTCAAAAAGCTCGATGATGGTCCGCAAAGCAACGTCACGGTCTTCGGCAATAATCACACCCTTACCTCCGCAGAGACCGCTGGCCTTGATGACCTGGGGCCAGGAGCGTTCCGGAAGTGCACCGAGGTAGCTGACAGCGGAGGCCGAATCGCGGAACACACGATACCCGGCAGTGGGAATATGATGCCGCTGCATAAACTCCTTGGCAAACACCTTGCTCGATTCAAGACGGGCAGCATCCCTTGTCGGGCCGACGATCTTTTTACCGGAACGGCGAAACAGATCGACAATACCCAGTTCAAGCGGCTGTTCAGGGCCGACAACCGTCAGCTCAACACCTGTTTCTCCGGCAAATTGCAATAAACCGTCCAGATCGGTTGCCTTGAGCGCAACATTGTGGACTTTACCACCCATCATGGCGGTTCCTCCATTGCCGGGAGCAACAAAAACGGCTTGCACCCGTTCACTTTGTGCTGCTGCCCGCGCCATGGCATGCTCCCGGGCTCCGCTTCCAATAATCAAAACATTCATAGCTCTCAGTGTGGGCATCAGCCGCAGTTCACCCTGTGGTTTATCGGCGTGGTTTATTAAATTACTCCCGTTCATACAGCAGGTAGCATGTATATAATGCAGGCAGGGTAAAATAAACAATAAAAAAAATTTGCCACCCCTTTTATGGCACTCTCACCGGTAATTACCCGGCATATCCTGCCGTTTGTGCTGAAGCTTCTCTATAAAAGCCTCCGCATATCAGTGACGCCTCCGGAAGGAGAGATGAGAGTGCACGGAAAAGGAACCATTTTCGCATTCTGGCACGGCAAAATGGTTGCCGGATGGCTCCTGGCACGGGAACTCTTTCCCGGAGAGCCTACCGCTGCGGTGGTAAGTCAGTCAAAAGACGGGCGCATTCTTTCCGATGCACTGCAGCAGCTCGGCTATGCACTCATCAGGGGGTCAAGCTCCAGGGGAAGCGTTGAAGTCATACGAGCCATGCAGCAGACTCTCGAAAAAGGGGATATTGTTGTCATTACTCCTGACGGACCAAGGGGACCGATAAACCAGTTCAAGTATGGCTCTATCCGGCTCGCTGCCCGCAACCGCTCTCCTCTGATTTTTGCCCGAATCAGCTATGCCGCATCCTGGAGGCTCAAAAGCTGGGACCGGTTTGAAATCCCGAAACCCTTCACCAGAACGACGGTCACACTCCAGCTCATAGAACTCCCCGAATTCAGAAGTGAAGAGGAACTTCACGCCTGCTGCAAACAACTTTCTGAACAACTGAGCCATGCATAACCCGCTCTCCATACTTCTCCGTCCCGTCGCTCTCCTCTATGGCTCCATCATGCAACTGCGCAATGCACTCTTCGAGCGCACACTCTTCAGCCGATGGAGCTCCCCGATTCCGGTTGTCTCAATCGGCAACCTTACGGCAGGAGGAACAGGCAAAACTCCGCTCGTTGACTGGATTGTCAAATACTACCTCTCAATCGGCTGTAAACCGGCAATCATCTCGCGTGGTTACCGGCGGGAGTCAAAAGGGGTAAAACTGGTTTCAGACGGCAACAGAGTTCTGCTCGGCAGCAGGGAGGCCGGAGATGAAACAACAATGCTTGCATGGAACAATCCCGATGCCATTGTCATTGTTGGCGAAAAACGAAAGGCTGCTGTAACCTGGATGATCAGGCACTTTTCACGAAGAGTTCCCTCGGTCATCATTCTTGACGATGCATTCCAGCACCGTCAGATCGGCCGCGAGCTTGACATCGCCATTATCAATGCCGCTGAACCCTATTTCAAGGCCAGACTGCTGCCCGAAGGGCGATTGAGAGAACCCCTGAAAAATATTGCACGAGCCGACCTGATTCTTCTCAACAAAATCAGTGACCTTGAAGAGGCCGAAATCCTGAAAAAAGAGCTGGAAAAAACCGGAAGGCCGGTTATAAAAGCCCGTATCAAAACCGGAGACCTTGTCTGCCTTTCAGGGGAATTTATCTCTTCAGATGAGGCCCCCCTGCCCGAAAGCCTTAACGCCCTTGCCTTTGCCGGTATCGCTTCGCCCGGCAGCTTTCTGGAAAGTCTTAAATCAAAGGGGGTAACCGTCTCGGCTCACCGTTTTTTCAAGGATCACGAGCCGTTCACCGCAAAAAAACTACAGTCAATACGGCGTGAAGCCGATGAAAAGGGGCTCTGTCTGATTACGACCGAAAAAGACTACTTCCGTCTGCTCGGCAGTCCGGAACTGATCAGCATCATAACCGCAAGACCCAGCTACTACCTCAAAATAGAAACCGACATCTTTGAAGGAAAAGAGATACTCCAAAAGATGCTGCGAGAAGCTGCCGGGTTGAAATAGAGGAACGAGGAGTTAAAGGACAGCAAAGAGAACAACGACGAAGAGAAAAATCTCCTTCTTCGGCTCAGCACTCAGAACTTTTCTTCCGCCTCTTCTCTTGTCCACTCGCGTCCACTTCTGTCCACAAGTTCTTCGTCCACTCAGTCCACTTTCCCCCTACTCTTTGACAATCTTCGAAACCGCCTTGAATGTATCGCCTTCAGCCACCCGCAGCAATTCAAAGAGAGCCATTTCACTGCTGGTCAGGGAGGCTCCGGCCTTTTCAATACAGCGAATTCCAAGATTTTTGTTCTCTTCGCTTCTTGACGAAACGGCATCGGTCACCAGATGAACATTATAACCAAACTCGATCAGTTCAACCGCTGTCTGGTAGACGCAGACATGGGTCTCAATGCCGGCAACAAGAATATCATTGCGGTTGAATGAACGGAGCCGGTGCATGAACTCCGGACTGCCGCAACAACTGAACGCAAGCTTCTCAACGGGAACATTTCCGGGCAACAGCTCCATCAACGACTCAATGGTATGGCCCAGCCCCTTCGGATACTGTTCGGTGACCAGCACCGGCACCTCAAGCACCTGACAGGCCCGTATCAAGCGGCTGAGCGTGCCCTCCACCTTTGCCGCTTCAAATACACCCTTTGCCAGCCGGCCCTGTACATCAATAAGCAGAAGCAGCGTATCCTTAGGAGTAATCATAGTTGTGTGTTGATTGAAAAAACTTTAGATAGCAAGAGAATGTTGTACGGATAAAGCAACAAAGTGACAAATATGTAACATTTAATGGTAAATATGAAGAGCCGTCCCCTAAATAATGAACCCCCGGAAGAGCGGGAATTGCCCTGTGGCAAAAAGGGGGAATATCTGGTCATGCTTCAGCTCATTCTGATGACGGGCTTTATTGTTCTGCCAGTCTATCCGCAACTTTCCGGCCTCGAACTCTTTACATCGCTTGCGTTCATCAGATGGACAATACTCTCACTCTTCACCGGATATGCACTCGTATTGGTCGCACTTGGTTTATTCTCCATCAGAAAATCGCTTACGCCATTCCCTTATCCTACAGAGAACAATCAACTCGTCACTACGGGAATTTATCACGTTGTACGCCACCCCCTTTACAGCGGCGTGCTTTTTGCCGCCTTCGGATGGAGTGCTTTTCAGATGAGCCTCTCCCATCTTTTCATGACAGGTATCGGCCTGCTCTTCTTCGACTACAAGGCTGCACAGGAAGAGCGCTGGCTCAGTATACGCCATCCTGAATATAATAGTTACAGGCATCGTGTAAAAAAATTCATCCCCTGGATCTACTGATTACCGTAACCCCTGAACTATTTCAAATTTCAGCGCAAACCATTACCTTTCACCGGAAGAACACGCATCGTGTTCACGAATCATCGTCACAACGAAACTCTACTGACTACTGCCATGAAAAATATAGGTGTTCTTCTTTCCGGATGCGGAGTCTATGATGGATCGGAAATCCATGAAGCCGTCCTTACACTGCTGGCAATTGACCATGCCGGAGCAAAAGCGCTATGTCTGGCGCCGAACATCCCGCAGCACCATGTTGTCAACCACCTCACCGGTGAAGCCGTAACCTCCGAATCCCGAAATGTTCTGGTTGAAGCGGCACGCATTGCCCGGGGCGCCATCACCGATCTCAGCAACATTGATACCCTTGATCTCGATGCCCTTATTCTTGTCGGAGGGTACGGCGCAGCTAAAAATCTCTGCAACTATGAGAGCAAGGGGCCGGAATGCGAAGTATTACCGGAAATCACCTCTGCATTGCGCTCATTCTACAATGCCGGAAAACCGCTCGGATTTATGTGTATCTCCCCCGTAATCGCCGCAAAGGTACTCGGTGACCAGCAGATTGAACTGACAACCGGCATTGACAAAGAGACGGCCGGTCACCTCAAAGCTATGGGAGCCCGGCACATCGAATGCTCCGCCTCAAACGCCATTGTAAGCAAACAGGGTAAAATAGTAAGCACCCCCGCCTACATGCTCGATTCCTCAATAGCAGAAGTAGCCAAAGGAATCGAAAAACTCGTTACGGAAATCATAGCAATGCTCTGAGATCACAATGAAAAAAGTGGACTGCAGGAGGGTGGACGAAGTGGACGATTATGGACATAGTGGACAATACCGAAAAACAAATCTACCCTCCAACACTCTTCAGCTCTTGTCCACTCGCGTCCACTTGGTCCACTTTCTTCCTCCCTGTCCACTTTCTTCTTTTCCTTTCCTCTCTTTTTCGTTATTTTTACGCCATGTAATTAAAAAAAGCGAAAAGAAATGGGCAGCGAACCGCTCATACCAGAACACGGTGGATACCGACGACTCAAAAGCTTCCGGATTGCACAGTTGATCTATAATGTTACCTGCCCGATTTGTTGACTTCCGAAGCCGGACCCGTGACCAGATGGTACAGGCTGCACGGTCAGGAGTACAGAACATTGCAGAAGGAAGCCAGGCATCGGGCACGTCAAAAAAAACAGAACTTAAACTCACAGGTGTTGCCAGAGCAAGCCTCGAAGAACTTCGACTCGATTTCGAAGACTATCTTCGCCAGCGACAACTTAAAATATGGGATAGAACAGATCCGATCCGACAAAGTCTGATTGACCGCCGATGCACGAGCGCGGACGATGTAGCTCTATGGGTCAAGAATGAGTTGATAAAAAGCGACGATAACCGATCAGACTTCTCAAACACAAATGCTTCTGAACTGGCAGCTAATGCAGTGCTGGTATTGATTGCTGTAGCATGCACTCTTCTCGACCGGCAAATCAGATCACTGGCTAAATCGTTTGAAACCGAGGGAGGAATCTCCGAACGCCTATACAACATCCGCGCTCACCATCGAAGACAAAAATAAACCCAAATTTTATCCCCTCTTCAGATCTTGTCCACTCAGTCCACTTCAGTCCAACATCTCTTCGTCCACTGGCGTCCACTTTCCCCTTTTTTCTTCGCTCAGCACTTTTAAAAAATCAGCCGGGGTCATAATGAGAATATCTTTCCAGGAGACCAGTTCGAGCAAATGCTTGTCACCTGAAACAATCATCTTTGCCTCTGCCGCATCCGCAGCTTCAAGAATCCGGTCATCATCAGGATCAAGAGTTATAAAATCAACCTGATTTTTGGGCGTCACCATCATAAACGTATCCCTGAACAATCCAATAATCCTGTATACCTGCTCAGATGAAAGTGCAAACTTTGGGCGATGTAATACTGCTTCCACCTCCTGAATTATTGCAGGAGAAATACAATTTATCACCTTGCCCGATGAACAGAGTCTCAGCACCTCTCTTGGATTTCCGCCAAAAAGAAATCCGGAAATGAGAACATTGGAGTCGAAAACAATCCTCATGCAGATGTGGTTCTCGCAGCACGCGCAGAGGCTATCTCACCCGACACATCATCCTGGGTTAATTGATTTTTCTGTACAACCATATCGCCCAGGGCAAAAAGGTCACTCCACTGGCTCCGGCGCTCAATGTAAAGCCTGGCTGCCTCCCTGATCAGCTCTGAACGGCTTCTGAACTCCTTCCTGGCTGTTTTATCAATTTGATCCAGTAATGAATCCTGAAAAGCAATATTAACAGTAACAGTAGGCATCACTAAGTTTTTTAGAGGTTATAAATCAATATACAAACATTGTACATTATCATATAATTCCCCCATCCGCTCAACACTCGCGACTCAGCTCTTTTTTTACCCTCCTGTCCACTGGCGTCCACCGCTGTCCACCATCTCTTCGTCCACTAAAGTCCACTTTCTTCATCTTCCCTCAGCACGCTTCCCTCTCCTCCTCCCGAGCCCCGCAAGCACAATGAGCGTGATGACATAGGGCATTGTCTGCACAAGCTGGGATGGAATCCATCCTGTCTGAAACCAGATCTCCATGGATTCGGCAGCGGCGAACATCAGGCTTGCAGCAACTGCACCGAGAGGAGTCCACTTGCCGATGATCATGGCCGAAAGAGCAATATATCCCCTTCCGGCCGACATGTTATCGGTAAAGGTGTGCTGCTGAAAGACCAGAAAAGCACCTGCAAGAGCGGCAAGTCCACCGGAAATCAGTACTCCGGAATATCGCATAAAGTCCACATTGATTCCGGCGCTCTCCGCAGTTTCAGCGCTTTGTCCTGCAGCCCGAAGCCGCAATCCGTATGGGGTTTTAAAGAGCAGAAAATGGCCGACCGGCACAGAGAAAATCGAAGCAAGAAAAAGAGGATCCAGAAAGAGAAAAGGAACGTCGATCCCCGCAATTCGCTCGGAGTTCATTGAACTGCCGTAAAGCAGAGTGAGACCGAAACGGGTGGCACCCATAACAAGAATATTGACGGCAATGCCGGCAACAATCTGGTCAGCCTTCAGGGTAATGGTAATAATGGCAAAAAGCAGCGCGACTGCGAAGCCGGAAAAAAGAGCCAGAGCAATCCCCGCAAGAGCAGAACCTGTCCGGTACTGGCCGTAAGCCGCACCGAAGGCTCCGGCAAGCATCAGCCCCTCAAGTGCAAGGTTGACAACACCCCCCCGTTCGGAAAAAGTGGCACCCACAGAGGTCAGCACATAAGGCACGGCGATCCGCAAAATCTGCAAAAGAATAACGATCAGTTCAGCACCCATAACGAATAGAGATAATCTTCTTTTCGGAAGATTTTTACATAGGTTTTTTTTATTAAATTTCAATTCTTGTAATAGTAGTCAACTTCATCTGTTTTTTCACCATCTCCCATTTTGTTAATCTGGTGAAAAGATAAATTTACTCCTGAAAAACAATGCCAACATCTGAGATGAGTAACGAAAAAGCTGCTGCCAAGCAGTACATCTACCGCTTCTCGGGCGGTTCTGCAGAAGGTGATGCGTCAATGAAAAACCTGCTGGGCGGTAAAGGCGCCAATCTGGCGGAAATGGCCAATATCGGCCTGCCGGTGCCTCCCGGATTCACCATTTCCACTGAAGTCTGCACCTACTATTACGACCACCAGAAAACCTACCCGACAAACCTCTTTGAAAAAGATATTCCCCTGGCTCTCACAAAAATCGAGGATGTTCTTGAAAAGAAGTTCGGAGATCCGGAAAACCCTCTGCTTGTTTCAGTCCGTTCAGGCGCAAGAGCCTCCATGCCCGGCATGATGGACACCATTCTCAATCTCGGCCTGAATGAAAAAACCGTTGCCGGTCTGGCAAAAAAATCGGGCAATCCCCGCTTTGCATGGGACTGCTACCGCCGTTTTGTGCAGATGTACGGTGATGTTGTGCTGGATTTGAAACCGGCAGACAAAAAAGAGATTGATCCATTCGAAAAGATACTTGAAGCAAAAAAACACGAACTCGGTATTGAGCTTGACACCGAGTTCAAGGTTGAGGACCTGCAGGATATCGTCAGCAAATACAAAGCAGCCATTCTCGAAAAAACCGGCAAGACATTCCCCGAAGATCCCCACGAACAGCTTCGCGGAGCGATCGGCGCTGTATTCAACAGCTGGAACAACGAACGGGCAATTGTCTACCGCAAACTCAACCACATTCCCGGCTACTGGGGAACAGCCTGTAACGTCCAGGCGATGGTCTTCGGCAACATGGGCGAAGATTGCGGAACCGGTGTAGCATTCACCCGCGATGCCGCCACCGGCGATAACATTTTCTACGGCGAGTTCCTGATGAATGCCCAGGGTGAGGATGTTGTGGCAGGCACAAGAACCCCGCTTAAAATCGAACAGCTCCAGGCTGAAAACCCCGGAATTTACGACCAGCTTGAAGATATACGCTCGATTCTCGAACACCACTACCACGACATGATGGACATCGAGTTCACCATCGAGAATAACAAGCTCTTCATGCTGCAATGCCGCGTAGGCAAACGAACCGGTTTTGCCGCTGTCAAAATTGCCGTTGACATGTTCAACGAAAAGCTGATTGATGAAAAAGAGGCACTGATGCGCATTGAGCCTGAACAGCTCAACCAGCTTCTCCGCCCGGTCTTTAACCTCGACGAGAAAAAGGAGGCCATTGCCGGCGGACGTCTGCTTGCAACCGGCCTGAATGCCGGACCCGGCGCTGCTACCGGAAAAATCTACTTTAACGCGGTTGATGCCTATGAGGCCGGCAAGCGCGGAGAAGCGGTCATTCTCGTTCGTATCGAAACATCACCAGAAGACATCAAGGGTATGGCCGTTTCGGAAGGGATTCTCACCGAACGAGGCGGCATGACCTCACATGCAGCACTTGTTGCCCGCCAGATGGGCAAGGTGTGCGTCGTGGGATGCGGAGCACTCAGCATCGACTACCAGAAAGGTGAACTTCGCGTCAGCGGTAACCCGATCGTCCTCAATGAAGGTGACTACATCTCCATAGACGGCAGCACCGGCGAAGTCATTGCCGGAAAGGTAGCAACCAAAAACTCCGAGATCATCGAGGTTCTGGTCGACAAGACCCTGAAGCCCGAAGATGCTCCAACCTGGCCGATCTACAAGCAGCTCATGGAGTGGGCCGACAAATACCGCAAACTCAACATCCGTACCAATGCCGACCAGCCTGACCAGGCTGAGATTGCCATCACCTTCGGCGCTGAAGGTATCGGCCTCTGCCGTACCGAGCACATGTTCTTCGGCGGAGAGCGCATTGACGCGATGCGCGAAATGATTCTGGCCGAAAATGTGGACGGTCGCAAAAAAGCACTTGAAAAGCTGCTTCCCTATCAGCGCGAAGACTTCTACGGACTCTTCAAGACGATGGGCTCCCGCCCCGTCACCATCAGACTCCTCGATCCTCCGCTCCATGAGTTCCTGCCGCACACCGACAGCGAAATCGAATCCCTTGCCAAAAAGATGGGCAAATCGGTTGCTGCCGTAAAAGAACGCATCAGTGATCTGCACGAATTCAACCCGATGCTCGGCCTTCGCGGCTGCCGCCTCGGCATCCTTCACCCGGAAATCACGGTCATGCAGGTTCGCGCTATCATTGAGGCCGCCTGTAAAATCAAGAAGGAGGGGCTCGAAGTGGTACCTGAAATCATGGTTCCGCTTGTCAGCACCGTAAAGGAGCTTGAGATCACCAGCGAAGTTATCCATAAAACAGCCCGCAGCGTCATAGCCGAACAGGGAACCGGTGTCAAGTATCTTGTGGGCACCATGATCGAGGTTCCTCGCGCGGCAATCACCTCCGACCAGATTGCAACCGCTGCTGATTTCTTCAGCTACGGTACCAACGATCTGACCCAGATGGGACTCGGCATGAGCCGCGACGACTCCGGCCAGTTCCTGCCGACCTACCAGCAGCAGGAGATCTTTGCCCGCAACCCCTTTGAATCCATTGACAGGGATGGCGTCGGCCGCCTGATGAGTATCTCAGCCAAAGAGGGTCGTTCAGTCAAACCGGATCTCAAACTCGGCATCTGCGGCGAACACGGAGGCGATCCCTCTTCAGTCGAGTTCTGCCACCAGATAGGACTCAACTACGTTTCATGCAGCCCTTTCCGGGTTCCGATTGCACGCCTTGCCGCTGCAAGAGCTGCACTGCAGGGCTGAAGCTTTTCACACACACACCATGTTCTTAAGAAAAAGGCGGCCACCGGCCGCCTTTTTCATTATAAGGGCACCTCTATGTATGTTCGCGAGCGGTTTGAAAATTTTTAAACCACGAAACTGACGAAATAGTGCAGGAGCAATCCCTTGTGGTTCCCTTGATTTTTCTCTTCGACTCACCACCCGGCACTCGCTACTCAGCACTTTTTTCCTCCTGTCCACTTCGTCCACTTCTGTCCACCATCTCTTCGTCCACTAAAGTCCACTCTCTCCCTCTTCTCTTTTCAGAGCACCACTCAACGAAGTAATCGAATCGCAGAATAAATTTATAGCGGTGCCCTAACCTTTTTCAGTGTGCTTACGGAAAATAATATCGATATTGAAATTCGTTCCGTTATGCTGCTCAACAGCACAAAATAAACCGGAGCCATAAACGCTCATTCGGGCAGCACTTTTTATTGTCGCAAGCGGTTTGATCTTTGCGACCTGCCGGGGGGCGAGATAGAAATATCACTCCCAAAGTTTGGACGGAATATATTTATAGCAGTGCCCCGATAGCACGAATTAATAGGGGTGCCCTAAAAGAGAATAGAGAGAACAATGGAATACAGTCATATCAATATCAAGGGTGCCAGAGTCCACAATCTCAAAAACATCTCTCTCGATATTCCCCGCAACCGGTTTGTTGTCATTACCGGACTTTCAGGCTCCGGAAAGTCCAGCCTCGCATTCGACACCATTTATGCCGAAGGGCAGCGCCGCTTTATGGAGACGCTTTCACCCTATGCGCGCCAGTATATCGGCAGCATTGAACGTCCCGATGTTGATTTTATTGAAGGTCTCTCGCCCGTTATAGCCATCGACCAGAAGAGCACAAACCGCTCTCCCCGCTCAACAGTCGGGACCATCACGGAGATTCATGACTTCATCCGCCTGCTCTACGCCAGGGCCGGACGACGCTACGACCCCGTTACCGGCCATATGCTCAAAAAACAGAGCGAGGAACAGATCTGTGAAGCCATACTTGCTCTTCCGGAAGGAACGAAAATCCAGATTCTCTCCCCTCTTGTGGCCGGTCGTAAAGGGCACTACCGCGAACTCTTTGAACGACTGCTGCTCAAAGGCTATCTCCGGGTCCGAATTGACGGAGAGTACCGGGAGATGGAAAAAAACATGCAGATCGAGCGATATAAAAGTCATTCGATTGAACTGGTGGTAGACCGTATGGTGATCGGTCCCGATTGCGCTGAGCGGCTCAAACAGGCCGTCTCGCTTGCGATCAGCCTCTCGGAACACAAGTCATCGGTTATCTGCGACCCGTTTGAAAGCCCGCAGAAAGAGCTGGTCTTCAGCACACGATACGCCTATTCTGACGGCTCCGTACCGGTCGATACCCTCGCACCAAACCATTTCAGCTTCAACTCCCCATACGGCGCATGCCCGCAGTGCAACGGCATCGGGGAGCTCATGCAGCTTTCTGGAGAGCTGATGATCCCCGACCTCTCGCGTTCTCTCAACGAAGGTGGCCTTGACCCGTTCGGCAAACCCGGCAAACGAAACCTCTGGCAGGTGATCAGGGCAATTGCCAGGGAGTTTGACTTTACCCTTGATACACCGCTTTGCGATATACCCAAAGAGGCCCTGAATATCCTCATTAAAGGATCAGGGAGCCGGACCTTTAACGTCAGCTACTCCTACTCCGGCCACGACACCCTCTATCCCCAGCCATTTCCCGGCGCCCTCCCCTATGTTGACGAGATCCGCCGGAATGCCGGATCGCCGAAAATCAGGGAGTGGGCAGAGAGCTTTATGATCCGGCAGCCCTGCCCGGAGTGCAACGGGGCTCGACTGCGCAAAGAGAGCCTGCTGGTAAAAATCAACAATCTCAACATTGCCGAAGCCGAAGCACTCCCGCTGCCCGATGCACTTGCATTTTTCAGCGCGCTGCCTCCAACCCTCACGCCGAAAGAGCTGCTGGTCGCCACACCGGTGCTGCATGAAATCATCAAGCGGCTGGAATTTCTTTTGAATGTAGGGCTCAGCTACCTCTCGCTCGACAGAGGCTCGCAGACCCTCTCCGGAGGAGAAGCCCAGCGTATACGGCTTGCCTCTCAGCTCGGCTCGCAGCTCAGCGGAGTGCTCTACGTACTTGATGAACCAAGTATCGGACTCCATCAGCGCGACAACCATAAACTCATTGATTCTCTCAAGCGGCTTCGTGATCTCGGCAACACCGTACTCGTGGTAGAGCACGACAAGGATACCATGCTTGCTGCGGATGAGATCATCGATCTCGGACCCGGCGCGGGAGAGTACGGCGGAGAGATTGTTGCACAGGGAACTGCGGCATCCCTTGACCCCCACTCACTCACAGCGGAGTATCTCAGCGGTGCACGTCAGGTCTGTTTCAGAGGAGAAGGGCAAACCGATACCGGGGAGAAACAATACCTGAAAATTAAAGGGTGCAGAGGAAACAACCTGAAAAACGTTGACATCACCATTCCCCTCCGCTCGCTCGTCAGCATTACCGGCGTCAGCGGATCAGGTAAATCAACCCTGATCAATGAAACACTCTTCCCGATACTTGCACGCCACTTCTACCGGTCAAAACTTCTGACCTATCCCTATGAGAACGTGGAGGGAATCCAGAATATTGACAAGGTGGTCAATGTCGACCAGTCACCTATCGGGCGCACACCCCGGTCCAACCCGGTAACCTATACCGGCGCGTTCACCTTTATCCGCGACTTCTTTACCCGACTGCCTGAAGCGCAGATTCGCGGCTACAAAGCCGGACGCTTCAGCTTCAACGTCAAAGGGGGGCGCTGTGAAGTATGTCAGGGAGCGGGAACCCGTAAAATCGAGATGAACTTTCTGCCCGATGTCTATGTCCAGTGTGAAAACTGCAAGGGAGAGCGCTACAACCGCGAAACCCTGCTGGTCAAATACCACGGCAAATCCATCGCCGATGTGCTTGAAATGACCATCGAAGAGGCTTCGGAGTTCTTTGTCGACTTTCCCCGTATTCGGCGCATCCTCACCACCATGCAGAGCGTCGGGCTCGGCTACCTCAAACTCGGCCAGCCCTCTCCCATGCTCTCGGGCGGAGAAGCCCAGCGCATCAAACTCTCGGCTGAACTCGCTAAAATCCAGACCGGTAAAACGCTCTACATTCTCGATGAACCGACAACTGGCCTGCACTTCCAGGATATCCAGCATCTGCTGGAAGTCCTGCGCAAGCTTGTTGACAAAGGCAACAGCGTCATTATCATCGAGCACAACCTCGACATCGTCAAAAACAGTGACTGGGTAATAGACCTTGGACCTGAAGGGGGAAATGAAGGGGGGGAAATAATAGCAGAAGGAACACCCGAAGTGATAGCCACCATGGAACACTCCCACACCGGCCGCTACCTGAAAATGGAAATGGGAACACCGAAGGGTTAATTCGAGACTTCAGAGGTACCAACCCTCCGTTAGTCACTAAAAATGACAAAAAAGACAACAGGGACAACAACGACAAAAAAAGAGGGCGGTCACGAAGGACCGCCCCTGCATTCAGAATCTTTTCCTCTCTTGTCCACAGCGTCCACTTCTGTCCACCATCTCTTTGTCCACTGGTGTCCACTTTCCCCCCTTCTTCCCTCACAGAAACTCCTCGTAGTAATCAAGATCCTTGTGGAAGGTCTCTTCAAGAGAGTTAAGTGAAATGAAGGCTGCCGAAATGCAGAGTGCGCCGACCAGAAGAGCTCCTGATTCCAGACCGAAAAAGCCCTTGCTGAACTGAAAAAGCATCGTGATGGGCACCACCATGCCGCGAACAAAATTCGGAACGGTTGTCGCCACTGTTGCGCGGAGATTGGTGCCGAACTGCTCGGCCGCAACGGTCACAAAAATAGCCCAGTATCCACCGGCAAAACCAAGAATAGCGCAGACCGCATAGAAGAATTGAGGACTCCGGTTTCCCTGAAGAAAATAGAGTGCAATCGCGCCAACTGTCAGCAGCATAAAAAGCAGAATAACTTTCTTTCTGCTCTGCAGAAGCTGGCTCAAGAGACCACTCGAAAGATCGCCGAACACCAGACCGAGATAGCAGAACATCACGGCATTTCCAGCGGAAACCGGCCCGGTTGTACCAAGTTCAACGGCAAACTCGGGGGAGAAGGTTATCAGCACTCCCACAACAAACCAGATCGGCACTCCGATCATAATGGAGTTGATATAGCGTAAAAAACGGCCCCTGTCAGTAAAGAGGGCAAACATGTTCCCCCTGCTTACCCCGGATTTCTCCTCCATTTTTTTGAACATCCCCGACTCGGCAACCTTCACCCGTGCGGCAAGCAGGAGAAGACCAAGCCCGCCTCCGATAAAAAAGGCGTTATGCCACTCATAGGTATTGGCCACATAGTTTGCAAGAATGGCGCCCGAAACACCGATTGAAGCCACCAGCATGGTACCGTAACCGCGGATGCGTGTGTGCAGCACTTCAGAAACAAGCGTAATGCCCGCTCCGAGCTCACCGGCAAGCCCGACACCGGCAATGAAGCGCAAAACCGCATAAGCCGGAAGGGTGGTGACAAGACCGTTGGCAATATTGGCAAGAGAGTAGAGCAGAATTGAGGCAAACATTATTTTCAGGCGGCCCTTCTTGTCGCCGAGCCACCCCCAGAGAATACCTCCGACAAGCATGCCGATCATCTGCATGTTCAGCAGAAAAACCCCGTAATCGATCAGTTCCTTTCCTCCAAGCCCGAACGACTTCAGACTCGGCACCCGAACAATACTGAAGAGCACCAGATCGTAGATATCGACAAAGTAACCCAGTGCCGCCACGATAACCGGCATGCTGAAAATATCACGCACCGAAACATGCTCCTTAAGCTCCACAAACCCTCCCGTTAAGGTTTATTGCCCTTCAGGCGATTGAATAAATCATACAAAGGGCGGGTTCCAACCCGCCCCAACATTCGTGTAAATTCGTACAATTCGTGGACAACCTCTTCTCTTCCCTCAGCAGTCGCCGCTACCAATATCGCAACCCTCCGGGGTTCAATCCAAAATCCATAATTAAATATGCAGAATCTCTTACATCCTGTCCACTATGTCCACTTCCGTCCACCATTTCTTCGTCCACTGGCGTCCACTTTTCTTCACAACTTCAGAAAATGTTTTTCAACTTCCACCAGCTCCTTATGCTCTTCACCAGGCAGAGACTTGCGGACACCGGTAACCGGCTGCAGCACATCCGGAAAAATGCTGACCTCGACCCCCTGCATGATACTGTCAAAAAAGACAACAAGCCTTGTCTCCCGACCATGCTTCAATACCACCCCTTCAAAATCCTTGAATGGACCGGCAAGAACCTTGACCTTCTGTCCAACCGGAATAGAGTCGACTGTTCGGCCAATCGCTTCGGGCTCCCTGACCAGTTTTCTGAGCCAATCAATATCTTTTTCCGCTATCACCGAAGGAACTTTACCGATTCCGATAAACTTGACCACACCTTCCGTCTCAAGTACCGGAAGATGATCGTGGCGCATATCAATGTTGACAAACACATAACCCCGAAACAACGGCTCGCTCACCTTTTTCTTCCGGTCACTCCACTGCTTCCACGTTTCCAGCAAAGGAAGAAAAGTTGTAATCTGCTTTTCAGCCAACATCCGGTACACTTGTTTTTCACAACGGGATCGAACATAAACCGCATACCAACGCACACTCGCTTCCTCAACCATAATATCCAGACCTCTTTACTTACAACAAGGCATAACAGTCGCTAAAATTATAGTAGGACAAGGTAACAACTCCACTATAACACACCAAATACACTATCAAAAAAAAGGCGGGTTCAACCCGCCGCTACCAATATCGCGCTCCTCTGGAGCTGAATCCGGAATTCAGAATCTTTTCAACCTTTCACCCAATAATAAAGCCACCCGATCATCTCCCGCAATGCTATTGATGACATTTCAAGCGCGCCTGCATCGGGAAGAAAATCCAGAATGGTCATTTCACTATTGTCTCCTGCCTGAAAATCCACAGGATATCGATCTACCTGAAATCCTGCCTTTTCAAACTGCATTGCAGCTCGACGCATATGGAATGCGCTCGTAACCAGTATAATTTTTTTCCGCACACCACTTCTGACCCCAAGCAGCTTTCCGGCGGCTACCGCCTCGTCAGCCGTATTCCCTGCAACTGCCGTTAAGAGAATTGCATTCTCAGGTACCCCGAGCAACGTTGCCCGTTTTGCGAGCAATTCGCCTTCGGGCACTGCATCAGGCTGCCATGGAACCTGTCCTCTGGTAAAAACAATCACCGGAGCTTTGCCGGCTTTGAACAGATCAATACCACCTTCAAAACGATCTACCCCATCATTCCATTCACCCAAAGGTGCTCCCTCAAGCTGAACCACAATGCCGCTCAACACCACCACCGCATCAGCATTGTGCAGAGAACTCACCGGAACTCTTGTGGACCAGCCCTCAACCGCCCGAATCAAGGAAGTACTGACCACCGGCAGGCTGAACATTCCCAGAACCATGATAGCAAGCCCGATCAGCAACCGCCTGCAAAACACCAACCCTGCAACCATCAGCAGCAGACTCAGCCCCAACGGCAGCACCAGCATCGGAAGTAACTTATTAATCAACAACATAGATCATCATCTTATCTTCTTGTCGTGTCAATTAGCGCCATTAGTGCAAAACTGTTCTTCAATCCAAAATCTAAAATTCAGATTCTCTTAAATCTTGTCCACTCCGTCCACTTCTGTCTACCAATTCTTCGTCCACTTGTGTCCACTTTCTTCTTAAAACAGGCACTTTACTGCCTCCCGTAACGATCCACCACACGGACAATATCATCCTCACCAAGGTACCCTCCGGTCTGCACCTCGATAAGCTCGAGCGGATCTTTTCCGGCATTCTCAAGACGGTGAAATGAGCCATCGGGAATATAGGTGGACTGATCCTCGCGGAGCGTAATCTGCTGCTCTTCAACCGTCACCAGTGCGGTACCCTTTACGACAATCCAGTGTTCAGCGCGGTGATTGTGTTTTTGCAGCGAAAGCGCTGCACCGGGGTTCACCCTAATGCGTTTGACATTGAAACGGCTGGAAAAATCGACCGTTTCATAGGAGCCCCATGGCCGGTATACCCTCCGGTGAGTTACCGCTTCATCACGCTCTTTACGGTTAAGCCGTTCAACCAGCAACTGAACATCCTGAACCCGGTCCTTCGTTGCAACGAGCACCGCATCAGAAGTTTCAACAATAATATGATCTTCGAGACCAACCGCAGCTACCAGACGGCTTGTGGCATGGATATAGCTGTTCCTGACGTCATGCAGAATCACATCACCCTTTTTCACATTGCCTGCTTCGTCGCGGTCATGAACATCCCAGAGCGCCGACCATGCGCCGATATCGCGCCATCCGGCATCAAGCGGAACCAGTACGGCATGAGCGGTTTTTTCCATTACCGCATAGTCTATTGAATTGGACGGGGAGGATTGAAATGCCTCGGCATCCAGCCTCAGGAAGTCAAAATCTTCAACCGCTTTGCCCACTGCTTCACCGCAGGCTTCCAGTATGGCGGGAGCTTGAGCTTCAAGTTCCTGCAGATAGCTCTCTGCCTTGAAGAGAAAGATTCCGCTGTTCCAGAAGTACTCTCCTGATTCAAGATAACGACTTGCAGTTTCCTGATCGGGTTTTTCGACAAACTCAAGCACCGGATACGTCGTTTTTGCGCCACCCTCCGTCCCCGATGCCCGGATATAGCCATACCCTGTCTCCGCAGAAGCAGGCACAATGCCGAACGTGACCAGAGCTCCCGCCTCGGCTGCAGCCAAGCCGGATGAAACTGCTGAAACGAATGCGGAGGCGTCAAGAATAACGTGGTCGGCAGGCAGTACCAGCATAAGGGCTCCGGGATGCTTACGGCTGATAATCAGTGCCGCTGCAGCCGCTGCCGGAGCAGTATTGCGTCCTGCAGGTTCGAGAATGATTTCGCCTATCTCAGCATTGATCTCATGCAGCTGCTCGGCTACCAGAAAGCGGTGACTTTCATTACAGACGCAATAGACCGGCCCGTGAGAGGCAACAGAGGCAAGGCGAAGCACCGTATCCTGCAGCATTGTCTTCTCTCCGATCAGTGAGAGAAACTGCTTTGGAAAAAGTGCCCTTGAAAGAGGCCAGAGCCTTGTGCCGGAACCGCCGCTGAGAATAACTGGAATAATCATACACAAAAAACGGGTTATGAGTGCGCGGTGGTTCTTGGGTAGAGCCTCTCCTGACGGTACTCCTCATATGGAAAACAGTCCGCCAAGCCGAACTTGCCCTGTTTCGAATCTCTTTCCGACACCCTGATAACCGATTCCGGCAGCTGCCAGTCAATACCAAGTGCCGGATCATTCCACATAATTCCCGTATCATGCGACGGAGCATAGTAGTTGTCGCACTTGTAGGAAAATACCGCATCCTCCGAGAGCACCAGAAAACCGTGCGCAAATCCTTTCGGCACCCACATCATATTCTTGCGCTCTCCGTCCAGCAGGCTGTAAACATGCCTGCCATACCAGGGCGAGCCGAGGCGGACATCAACGGCAACATCCAGCACCCTGCCTCGAACCACCCGCACAAGCTTCGACTGTGTAAAAGGGGGCTTCTGGAAATGCAGGCCACGAAGAACTCCGTAACCCGACTTCGACTCATTGTCCTGCACAAACTCGACCCTGCCTACATGCTCTTCCATCAGATCCTGACGGAACGACTCAAAAAAATAACCCCGGTCATCACCGAACACTTCCGGTTCTATAAAGAGAACATCGGGGATTGCTGATACAATTACTCGCATATAAATTCCGCCTGCAAAGGTGAAAAAAAAAATTGATCCTCCGGTACACTACCGGAAAATTTACTCTCCTCGTCTTTTCATGCCGGGAGAAGGTAAAAAGAGGGCGATGCTGACTGAGCGCAGAACAGTGCTATTGGCAGAGCAACTGCTTGAGATACTCTCCGTACTGGCTTTTCATCAGCGGTTCGGCCAGCTGCAACAGCTCTTCATCACTGATCCAGCCCTGATGCCAGGCTATCTCCTCAGGGCAGGCTATTTTCAATCCCTGCCGCTTTTCCACCGTCTGGATGAAGTTTCCCGCTTCCTGGAACGACTCATGCGTACCGGTATCAAGCCACGCAAAACCCCGACCAAGCATAGAGCACTTCAAGGCGCCCCGATTCAGATACTCCTCATTCACCGAGGTGATCTCCAGTTCGCCACGACCGGAGGGACGAACCGAGCCGGCTATGCCTACCACATCATTCGGGTAGAAGTAAAGTCCGACTACAGCATAATTGGATTTCGGCTGCTCCGGCTTCTCGGCTATCGAGAGTACATTACCCTCTGCATCGAACTCCGCAACTCCATACCTCTCCGGGTCGCTGACATAGTATCCGAAAATATTGGCCTTGCGCTCATGCTCCACCGTTCTGACCGCGGCCTCAAGCATGTCCGTAAAGCCGTAGCCGAAAAAGATATTGTCACCCAGAATCAGTGCCACATCATCCCCGCCGATAAAGGTTTCACCAAGAATGAAGGCCTGGGCAAGGCCGTCAGGTGAAGGCTGAACGGTATAGGAGAGCGAGATGCCCCAGTCACTGCCGTCTCCGAGCAGTTTCCGGAACATCGGCTGATCTTCAGGGGTCGTGATAATGAGAATCTCCCTTATCCCGGCAAGCATCAGGGTCGTAAGAGGATAATAGATCATCGGTTTGTCGTATACCGGCAGCAGCTGTTTTGACAGCCCCCGAGTTACCGGATAGAGTCGCGTGCCTGAGCCGCCGGCTAAGATAATCCCTTTCATACTAACTATATGATTAATCGTGTTACTTTGTAAAAATCCGCGGATCACCCTTTTCTTCCCTCTTTAATCCAAAATCCGGCATTCAAAATTCAGAATCTCCTCAAAGCCGGCCATCAATCTCTGAAGATGGCAATACGCCTTTGATGTCGTAGACAACACAACGGTCGCAGGAAGAGAGCGACCTGATATCCAGGGTTTTGAATTGATCGTGGGCTACCGCGAGGATTACAGCTTCGAAACAACCGGGATTGAGCGATCGCAAGGACTCAAGATGATACTCATGCATCACCTCTTCAGGACTTGCCCAGGGATCATAAATTTCCACCTCTATACCGTACACTTTCAGCTCATGGACGATATCAACCACTTTGGTATTGCGGATGTCGGGGCAGTTCTCCTTGAAGGTTATTCCGAGAATGAGTACCCTGGCTCCCTTTATTTTGTGATCCCTGCCGATCATCAGCTTGACCACTTCGGATGCAACGTAATTACCCATATTATCATTAAGCCGTCTTCCGGCAAGAATGATTTCGGGATGATAACCGAACTCCTGCGCTTTTTGAGCAAGATAGTAGGGATCAACGCCGATGCAGTGGCCACCCACAAGACCCGGCCTGAATGAGAGAAAGTTCCACTTGGTACCTGCAGCGGCAAGCACCTCCTGGGTATCAATGCCCATGCGGTTGAATATCATGGCAAGTTCATTGACAAAGGCAATGTTGATATCCCGCTGGGAATTCTCAATCACCTTTGCCGCTTCCGCCACTTTGATGGAGGAGGCACAATGCGTCCCTGCGGTGATGATGGAGCGGTAGAGATCATCAACCCTCCGTGCGGCTTCAGGAGTTGAACCGGAGGTCACCTTTTTGATTTTAGTGACCGTATGCTCCTTGTCTCCGGGATTGATACGCTCGGGAGAGTACCCTGCAAAAAAGTCCCGGTTAAAGACGAGTCCAGAGACCCGCTCAAGCACAGGAACACAGTCATCTTCGGTAGCACCCGGGTAGACGGTGGATTCATAGATGACGATATCACCCTGCTTGAGTACCCGGCCGATAGTTTCACTGGCTTTGACCAGCGGAGTCAGAACCGGACGATTGTTTTTATCCGTCGGAGTCGGAACCGTAACGATGTAGTAATTCGCAGCCGAAAGATCACCCGGGTTTGAAGTGATCAAAAGACCCGCTTCACTGCTGCTCTCGGAGCGAAGCACACTTTTGAGGTGATCGCCCGTTATTTCAAGCGTTCCGTCATGACCGGACTTCAGTTCATCAACCCGGTCCTGTTTGATGTCAAAGCCGATAACCGGATACTTTCCGGCAAATTCAACGGCAAGAGGCAAGCCGACATAACCAAGGCCGATAACGGCAATTTTGATAGAATTCATTTATAAAAAAAACAGTTGCGGCAATAGTAATTCACACACCATGAGTTAACTGAAAATATACAATGGATCAATGTAAGATTCCTTACAATCAACACTTCTCTGCAACTCCGGAAATGATCGCATCAATGGCCTTGAGATATTTATTGATGACAATCTTTTCGTCGAAACACTCCTCAACAAACTGTCGCGAACGCCGCGCCATTCCATTGCGTTCATCAGGAGAGAGGGCAATCATTTTCGAAATGCTTTCGGCCAGATCCCCGCTGTCACGAACGGTGCAGAGGTAGCCGTTCATCCCATCCTTCACCACTTCACGGCAGCCGGGAACATCCGTGGCAATAAGCGGCTTTCCCATGGCAGCAGCCTCAAGCAGCGATCGGGGCGTCCCCTCCCGGTATGAAGGAAGCACGACCACATCAGCTTCCGCAATCAAAGGCCTGACATCGTCTGCAGTGCCAAGATACTCCACAATACCTTCAGCAACCCAGCCATCAACATCCGCGCGGGAAACCGCCGTCTGATTCTTCACATCAAGAAAACCCAGCAACTGAAACCTTGTTCCGGGATAACGCTTTCTGACCGACCTTGCCGCCTCGACATATTCCCGGACACCCTTGTCCCAAAGCATTCTGGCAACCATGAGAAAAACCAGCCCATCCCGCTCAGGCTTAGGCGGTGCATCAAGGGATACACTGAAATGGTTCAGATCGATTCCTGAACCGGGGAGCAGATCAGTCTGCGACCTCCTGACAAGCCCTTTTTCGAGAAAAAGAGTACGGTCATCGTCATTCTGAAAAAATACGCACCTGGAACGGCTCAGCCCTGCCCGATAGAGCATGCTGACCAGAACGCTCATCCAGCCGCCGCGAATAAAGGCCGTTCCCAGGCCCGAAATATTATTAATCACCGGAACTTTCACCACTTTTGCCGCAAGAGAAGCATAAACATTTGGCTTCACCGTATATGCGAGAACGACATCCGGCCTTTCACGAAAAAAAAGTCTGAGAAAGCCGAGCATAAGCTGAAAATCATGGCCCGGATGCGTCCCTTTATTATCCATTGCGAGCGGAACGTAACGGCAGCCGGAAAGCTCAAGTCGTTTACAGTAATCATCCTCAGGGGCCACCGCAACGACATCAAAACCTCTTTCAATCAGGGTCGCAATAAGCTTCTGGCGAAAATTGACCAGATTCCATGTGGTATTGGCACTGATGAGTATCTTTTTTTTACGCGACATCAACTTCCTGAATATGAACCGGAATTTTTTCTTTTCGGTAAAGAGTGATCCTCAAGGCAATCACTCTCTGTTTACTGATACAGGATAACCATTTGACTTGAGTAATGCATAACGCTTTGCCTCTTCCAGATCATGGCTGACCATTTCCAAAACCATCTCATCAAAGGTTATCTGCGGCACCCAGCCCATATCGTGTCTGGCTTTTGACGGCTCTCCAAGAAGCGTTTCTACTTCAGCCGGACGGAAATAGCGGGGATCAATGCGGACAAGCACATCACCGGTTTTGACCGCATGTGATTTATCCTTATCTGTTATTGAAGTAACGACCCCTGTTTCCTCCACTCCCTTGCCCCGGAACTCCAGGGTAAAACCAAGCCCGGCCGCCGCTTTTCGGATAAAATCCCTGACACTGTATTGCGTACCGGTGGCAATCACATAATCCTTCGGCTCATCCTGCTGGAGCATCATCCACTGCATGCGGACATAATCTTTGGCATGGCCCCAGTCGCGAGTTGCGTTCAGATTGCCAATGTAAAGGCACTCTTCGAGACCCTGAGTTATGTTGGCAAATGCCCGGGTAATCTTGCGGGTAACAAAGGTCTCTCCCCTTCTTGGCGACTCGTGATTGAAAAGGATGCCGTTGCATGCAAACATGTTATAGGCTTCACGGTAGTTTACCGTAGTCCAGTATGCATAAAGCTTGGCAATCGCGTAGGGACTGCGGGGATAAAACGGCGTGGTTTCGCTTTGCGGTGTTTCCTGCACAAGTCCGTACAGCTCGCTCGTCGAAGCCTGATAAAAACGGGTTTTCTTTTCAAGACCGAGAAAGCGAATGGCTTCAAGAAGCCGGAGAGTACCGAGAGCATTGACGTTTGCTGTATATTCAGGCAACTTGAAGCTTACCGCCACATGGCTCTGCGCTCCAAGGTTGTAGAGTTCATCGGGCTGCACATCGGCAATGATGCTGGTAATATTGCTGCTGTCGGTCAGGTCGCCGTAATGGAGTATAAGGGTGCGGTGTTCGACATGCGGATCCTGATAGAGATGATCTATGCGCTGTGTATTGAACGATGAAGCCATCCGTTTGATGCCGTGAACTTCATACCCCTTGCTCAGCAGAAGTTCTGCAAGATATGATCCATCCTGACCCGTTATTCCGGTAATGAGCGCTCTTTTCATAAATCAGCAGTTTTCAGATAATCATTGTACGCATCGATGAGCCCCTCTTCAAGGCTGATCCCGGATTGCCAGCCAAGATGCTTGAGCCGGCTGCTGTCCATCAGTTTTTTAGGCGTACCGTCAGGCTTTAATGTATCAAATTCAATGCGACCCTTAAAACCGATGGTACGGGCAATGAGTTCTGCCAGCTCCCTGATGCTGAGATCAGAGCCTGTACCGACATTTATATGGCGTTGAAGCGGCAAAGTATGCTCGTCGTAAATCCCTTTAGCAAGATTCATAACATGAACGCAGGCCGCTGCGAGATCGTCAACATGCAGAAACTCTCTTCGCGGAGTTCCTGTCCCCCAGATAACTACTGAATCGCTTTTATTGACGAGCGCCTCATGAAAACGGCGGATCAGGGCCGGAATCACATGACTGTTTTCAGGATGGTAGTTATCACCGGGGCCATAAAGATTAGCAGGCATGACACACCGATAATCGGTACCATACTGACGATTGTAGCTTTCACAGAGCTTTATTCCTGCAATTTTCGCAATGGCATAAGGCTCATTTGTCGGCTCAAGGGGACCGGTCAGCAGTGCATCTTCACCAATGGGCTGCGGCGCATGTTTTGGATAGATGCAGCTCGAACCGAGAAAAAGCAGCCGCTGCACGCCCACTCTCCAGGCCGATTGAATAATATTGGATTCAATCATCAGATTCCTGAAAATAAAGTCAGCCGGATAGGTATTGTTGGCATAGATGCCTCCAACATGTGCCGCTGCAAGATAAACCTGATCGGGTTTTTCCGATTCGAAAAAATTCAGTGTATCTGCCTGGTTCACCAGATCAAGTTCCCCATGTGAGCGCACAACAATCTCAGCCTCCCCCTGTCGACTGAGAAGCCGGACAATTGCCGAACCAACCATCCCGCTGTGACCGGCCACATAAATTTTTTTATTCTGCATCATCACTGAAAAAGATAAACCAATCGTGGACTGACCGCGGTCACAAATGATTCGATCCAGGTTCCCTTTGCCAGCTGAACCCAGTGCTGTATCTCCCTCGGCCTTTGCGACAGCAGTTGAGGCAGTGAGGAGAGGGCTATCTCGCTGAGTGAATTCCGAACACTGTCATAAACATATATCCGGTGAGTCAATGGATAGACGGCATCGAATTTGGGATCGACAAGAACCCCTCTGTCAAGATGAAGGTAGGAGGTGAACGCCACGATATCGGTGCTTTTGACACTCTCTTTGAATATGTTCTTTATCACCCAGGGTGAAATAAAAAAATCTATATGCGCAAACGGGCCCAGCCTGCTGTAACTGTTGCCGGTCACCAGGAGTGTACTCCCGGCTTCTATCTCACGCAACTGCCTGTTGTTCTCTACATTCTCGATTATTCTCCTCTGATTGATGTCCCATGCCTTCCAGTGATCCGAAAGGCCGAAAACCGGTAGAATAAAAATGAGCGCAAGCAAAAGCACCGTTTTCCGGTTCAACGGCATTCGCGCCAATAAAAACGCAACAAGCAGTGAAGCGTAGACATTTGCCCGGTTTGCAGTGTTGAATACAGAGTAGTGATAGAGAAGCGTCAGGGAATAAATACCAAATGAGAGCAGAAGCACAGAGAGCAAGCCGAAATAGAGCGATTTCGAAGCTGCAGGCGGATCGGAAAAGGAGCCGGATTTCAGCAGCAGCCAGAGAACAATGCCGCTTGCAATAATAAAGGATACCAGGCTGATTGAGCCGATCGAATAATAAATTTTCAACCAGTAAGAAGGGCCGATTGCAGCCTCAACCAATGTGATCGGCTGCATGATGAGGGATTTAACTATCCCGGCAAAACTCAGCCCGCCATTGATTCTCGCATCGACATCAGTGTAGGTATACTTGACAAACAGGTAATAGACAACATAGATCAACCCCGGAACAGCAACAATTAAAGCCTTTCTGTATTTTCGCTCGAATGCAAATACACAAGCCATTCCAAAAAGATAGGGGGGAGAGAAATAATAGGAAAATGATCCGAGCATGAGCAGCAATAGTCCCGATACGTTTTTATTGTGCCGGATCAGTGAGTGTGCATAGAGAATAACGGAAGGGAAAAAAACATAAGGGACAGTCATGTACCAGTACATCGTCGTGTCGTGCAAGGGAGAAAAAACAAAAAGAGCAGAAGCAAGCATTGCCCGGTCACGAGGGAAGTAATCACAGGCAAATCGATAGACGCAATAAAAACTGATTGCATGAGCAACCATTTTAATCAGATCATAAACCCATTGATGCTCAAACCCGATTAAAAAATATGGCCACCAGAACGTGTAGAAAGTGGGCAACAGATAAAGCAGAATACTTTTCTTTTTGGGATCGGGATTCAAAAATTCCCACACATCGCTCCATCTGCCAACCGCACTGTAATCGTCACCGTGAAGACCAGTCCCCAGAAACAGATAGAGTAATACAAGCAGAAACACAAACGCCGCTATGATATTTCTCGATTTCAATGATCCCGTCATAACTTTTCTTTATTCCTGAAGCGACTGCCGCATATACAGATTGACAAGTTCTCTTGCTATTTTTTTCTCATGACTAAAAAAACAGAGCCTCCAAACGGAACAGCAATTCCTTTGTCAAGAATAAGGGTCTCAAGAAATCCTGTTTTCCTGAACAGGTAATCCAGAACAGGATGAAACGGCTTGACATCGCTTGCCGAACCGGCAGGAAACAACTTTCTTCTGAGCACCATCAAGGGGAAAAGCAGGAAATTCCAGTAGGAACCATATACTTTTCTGAATCCATGCCGTTCCAGCATCCGGTTTACTGCGCTCAGAGTAAATCTGCTTGTCTGACCAACAGCCTTGTCGTGATATGAATGTAACCATTGATATGCTGCCAGATTCAACAGAAGAGTGCCGCCCGGCTTCAGTACCCGATGAAACTCGGAGATCGCGAGATCCCTGTCAAGATCATAGCCGAGTACATCAAGAGAAACAACCACATCAAAAAACGAGTCGGAATACGCAATGTGCTCAATGGAGCCTGACTGAACCTCTGCTCCCGACTTCAGGCGGGCAATTTCACATGCCTCCGGCATTAATTCCAAACCATAGAGAGACGCAGAGGGGTACCGGTACCGGAAGAATTTGAGCATCCCCCCAGTACCGCATCCTGCATCAAGAAGAGTCATGCTGTTCGGATCAGCGTAGCGCATTGTGGCATTGGCAACAATCTGATGCAGAGTCTGGTACCACCACATGGACTCCTCAACAGAACTCATCAAATAATACTCTTCCTTTCTCATGGTCCAAACTGATGTTATCGAGCTTTGTCTATAGCAGGTGCCGGTCAAAAAGAACGTTTTTTAATCGTCCACTGCGGAGTGTTATTGGTGGTCAGGTAGTGCTTGCCCAAGTACTCGCTCATCAATCCAAGAAAAATGATTTGTATCCCGGAAAAAAAGGTAATGCCCGCCATAATGGAGGCCCAACCCTGACTTTCATAAGGGTTGTTAACTTTATCAATAACCAGATAGATGATAAACAGGACGCTGAGAACCACAACGAGAATACCGAACAGGGTAAATGCCCGTAACGGCTTTATTGAGAAATTGATAAACACATTCAACCATAAGGAGACAAGTTTTTTTGCCGTATAGTTGGACTTGCCTGCCTCACGTTGATGGTGCTTGACCTGCACAGCACTGAGACTATCTGTGACGCGAAGGATAAGACCGTCTACATAGGGAAACGGTCCTTTATACTTGATGATTTCATCCACAATTTCACGCCGGATCGCCTTGAAACTTGACAAATAGAGATTCCGGGGTTTATTGAGCAACCACGATGCAACCCTGTCATTGAACTGACTTCCCAGATTGCGAAAAAGATTGTGCTTCTTCTCTGCATAAAACGAATAGACGACATCAAATCCCTTCTCAATCTCCCTGACTAAATGGATAATTTCTTCCGGGGGATTCTGAAAATCGTCATCAATGATCACGGCAACATCGCCGGTCATATGATGTAATGCACACATCACGGCGTTATGCTCGCCATAATTCCGGCGTAAAGAGATAAACCGGACCCGATCATTATTCAGGGCAAGGAGATCGCAAACCGATTCACTTTTATCCTTGCTGCCGTCATTGACCAGAACAAACTCAAGTTCATAACCCTGCAGCTCCTGCTCGACAGCAGAGACAAGATCTTCAATGGTTTCCTGGGCATTGTAGACAGGAATGCAAATAGAGATTTTCATTTTTTTCTGTGTTCAGTGAAATCAGCCATTCACTTCAACCATTTTCCGGCATCTGCAACGCCTGGCCCTGATCTCGAATCGATTCTGTTGAGCATACATTTTTCGTGTCCAACCTGGGTTGCGCTATACAATACGCAATCTTCCCTGGAACCAGTTATAGACAATCGCAACGTATTCATAGACAATAACGGAAATTTGATCAACAGTTGCCCCCCATTGCGGATCTGCAGGCGGTGTATCAACCACTGCCGGCGTCAGCACCGTGATATCAGGCGCCTGTTTTCTCCACGTCCAGAGCGCACGACGGCCATGATAGGGGGAGGTCAGAAACAGTATTGAGTGAACACCCTGCCGTCGAAGCTGCTGCATGACCATCTCAACATTCTCACTGGTACTCTTTGGATACTTGTCAAGAATATGAATGGCGGATGCGGCAACCCCCTTGTCTTCGAGATAGAGTTTGATAACATCGACTTCCGAAAGATCCTGCTCCTTGCCGGATGAAAGAAAAATATGAGGCGCATATCCCTGCCTGTAAAAACGGACCGCATCAAGCGCTCTTCTCTGATAGCTGTCATTGCGGTAGGCTGACTCTCCGTTACCGCTGAACACAACAATGGCATCTGTTTTAAGGGGCGCATGCCGGACCACAAGCTGGTCGCCGATAAACCAGAACAACGGCGAATGGAATATCACGAGATAGAGCATCAGCAGAACGGTCAGCGGCATCAGCCATGCAGAACGGTGCCGGGTATAATAGCGCTGAAGACTCTCCTTCCAGTTATTGGGCTGGTGCAGCGCCTTGTCGGCCAGTTGCTTGTCGATGACCGTCATAATCCCCTTGAAGCGTGTCGTCCAGGTATTCTCCCGAGCCACTGCCTTGCGCCTCTCAACCGCCTCCGCTGAACGAAATTGCGGATTGTCCAGTGTCTGCCTGACCTTTCCGATAAACTCTTCCGCACCGGAAGCCACGGATATCACTCCCGGATAACTCCTCTCATATGCACAGATCTCGCGCATGTTCGTCGCCACGACAGCCGTTCCCATCGCAAGATACTCATTGAGTTTGCATGAATAGACACTGTCAGTAAACTCATTGACAACATAGGGTATGAGCGCAACGTCAAAACTGCTGATATATGCCGCCATCTGTTCATGTGACCGCTCTCCGAGGAGCACAATGTTTGATTTCTGGTCAAGAAGGGAAGTGGTTGTGTATTTCGGGCCGACAAGCACAACAGTAGCATCCGGCAGTGCATCGGCCAGTGCTGCAACCATCTCCTGGTCAAAAACATCACTTATCGCACCAACGTAGCCTATAACCGGCCGTTTGACGGCCTTTATGTCGTCAGGAGTAACAAGCTGCTCCTTTGGCACCATGAATTTCGCTTCATCGATTCCGGCCGGAAATGAATAAACCGAGCGGGTAAAGGGTCGGGCTCTTTCAATAATGGCTTCTGATATTGCGAAAACAAGATCGGCTTTTTTGAAAAAGAGATCCTCCCAGTACCTGAGTTTTTTTGTAGCGGATGAAGCGCCAGCCATATGATTGGCACAGTAGTAGATTGTCAGTGCCGGCGCAATTTTTTCAATCAATCCCTGGGCGAGCGGTGTGGGCAGAAAAGAGATGACAATCGGATCAGTGAAACGGGTAACACGCATCCACTGCCGGATCGATTTTGATATGACAGCTACATTTATGCTCTTTACTGCGGCATTATAGGGAAAGGGCAGAAACGCAGGGGAATAGGTCCATAGATTCTGCTCTATCTCCCGAAACCCGTGCAGGGAGGAGAGGCGCCTGCGAACACGATCGACGATTCTGCCGAAATCCTTTAACTGAGGCCCCCGCACACCGGTATTTTCAATAAACAACACCTTGGTACCCTGGCCTGTCAGGGACATTGCCAATTGATGGTGCATCTGCCAATGCGTTGACCAGTCAATTGATGAAATGATAATTACATGCTTGTTTTTCAATGCGATCCTGTTAATAGTCCTGTTCGCCTGAGGATACTCATCAGACGAAGACGAACCATCTCTATATAAAAAACGATTGTTTTCGGTTTTGCCCGGGCAAGCATCCGAAGTATTTCATTATAGGATACCAGTATGTTCCTGACATCGCTGCTTACTCCGCCCAGATAAAACGAAAGCACCGGATCAGTGGTAACATGAATTTTCGGCTTCAGAAGAGATGCATTTCTCAGCAGAAACTCCTTGTCGCCGGCAATTTTATAACTTGCATCAAAACCTCCCTGACTGAATAACGAGGATTTATGCAGTGTACCGGGATGGGAAAAGCCCATATTAACCGGGTAATTCCAGGGCTTTTGCCATGGCGCAGTATTCAGCTCTTTAACTACCTGACCATTACTGACCACTGCGGTACGGAAAGCAATGACATTGTGCTCACCGTCAAGAGCCGAAACCATTTCACTGAAACAGCGCTCTGAAACCGTATCATCAGAACCGATAAAAGCGATATACTCCCCCTTTGCCATCCTGACGCCCTTGTTCCATGCCTCATAGATTCCCCCGTCAGGCTCGGATATGAAGGCATCCACAACATCGGAAGCCCGGGCAAGCAGGTTTACGGTATTATCCTGTGAAGCACCGTCAACGACAATCCACTCAATACCCTCGATTTTGGCTTTTCTGAATGCGCCTGTAAGCCGAGGCAGGGTTTCTGCTGAATTGTATGTTGATGTTATTATGGTAATGGCAATGTGTCGCAACTATACGTTCTCTTCTAAAATATATTTCTCCAACAGAGGAACCTGCACATATCTGAATTTATTTTTTCGAATAATATTTGATGCATGCATTGAAAGACGCCGGAAATAACAGGTCAGATAATAATTGCCTTTGACAACCCGTCTGTATAATTTTTTCAGATAATTATACTTGTGTATGGATACATAAAGGTTTGCTGCATGAAGCGCAAACCAGGACGCCATGGATCGATAAAAAGTATCCTTCTCGCTTTCGGTCAGCTTGACAGGCAAATATTCCAACGATACAATCAAATCATCGAATACATTATTTTTAATAAACCGTTCAACAAGATTAAAGTCGGTATTGATTGAACCGGTAAGCTGTGATGCTCCTCTTTGTCTTATATAAAACAGCTCGTCGTATCCCTTGCATTTTCCTGACAGGAGCGAACAGACCAGCACATAAATCTCAAATCCGACAATCTCCTTGAACCTCAATACTTTCAGTGTATTATAGGCATCAATGATCACGGAACTCCGAAAGATGAAATACCAGTTCATCCACAGGTCATCAACATCCGCATGTTCAAAGAAATAACAGACTCGATCCATGGGTGATTCCAGGGCTATTGTTCTCGGAATATTGCAATACTCACTGATAAAGTACCCCTTTCCTTTATCAGTATTCACGGTATCGCCGCTGTCAGAAAGGATCTCCAGAGTGCCATGTGAACCTCCGCACGAATCATAATCACTGTTTGCTTCAAGAAAATCAAGGTAAGAAGGGATTTTATCGAGAATAAAAAAATCATCATTATCGGCAAAAAGCACGTAGGGCGTCTGCACTCTGTTTACGACATCCAGCAACTTGTCGTAATAACGCTCAAAATCCGCGTCATATGGATACCGGATATATTCATATGAAAGGTCAGGATAGTTTTTATACTCTTTTAATCGATTTTCAATTTCCTTGTCATTGCCGCCATCAGCTATAAGTATTCTATGCGAACACTTCATATCGTTCATATAGCGCATCCAGCGTAGTGTAAACGGAGTACGACCTTTAATGGTCAATATTATTGTGAGAGGACTTTCCTGCATAAGCGTTATGTTATCTCACCAATATCTGATTATAAAGAAGTTGATTAATGCTGCCGATCACGTTCAGGGCTCATGTAATCAGCGTTTGAGAGTAATACCTTTTTCCGGATTTCTGTCATAAAAAATATGCAAATATTTTTTGACTATGGTTATTCCGCTGGCGGGCATCAAACGGTATGCAATTCGTCTGAACAATGGCTGAAGCCGACGGTGGAACCTCTCGTTTGCTTTCATCCCCCTGTGTGAGGGCTCAACAGGGATATCATGCAGAGCAATTGGCGTTTCACTCAGCCTGGTATCATACTTGGAAGTGGCCCCACTGTGCGCTCCGGAGAGGTCATTACCGATATTCTGAACCAGACTGCGACCGGGGTAGAGGGTCAGCTTGCCTGCAAGAAACGTTGATGCATACCAGCGTATGGCCCAGGAATCATTCTTCCCGTTAATCTGATTTTCCAGCATCTTCGAATATGGGTAAGCCCCGTTCAGGTTAAACGCCCTGGTCATCTTGCGTCGATGAAGTTCATCCAATAGATACTGCCCGTCAGGATTGAACATGGCCCATGCGCGCCGCCATGTTGCCCATCCCCAGCAATCCGCTCCAGGGAGAAAAAAGGTTTCGGGTAGTTTCTCTCGAACCGGATACTGGTAGCCGTGAATGCTTGCAACACACTCATTATGGGCATAAAGATCCAATGCCCCATTCATGAAGCTGAGAAAATAGGGTGAGGTAACCATGTCATCTTCCAGAACAATGACCCTTACTGACTTTTCAAGTACCTCTGTCACTCCGGTAATAATGGATTTAGCCAGTCCAAAGTTTTCCGGCCGGTGAACAATGGTGAGAGAGCGAAAGCCTGTTACTGTTTCCAGAAGTGCACGAACCTCTCGAACTGCATCATGCTGTTCCCGGGAACGAGCCGCATCGGAATAAATTATCAAATCACTCTCTTCAGCAAGCACATTTTGCTGAAGAGCACTCAATGTTCTGCGGGTATGCTCCGGCCGTGCATAGACAAAAAGAGCCACTGGTGACGGCATTTGCGAAAACCGGAAAGAAAGATGATCTGTCAATTCAGCGTTTTCTCATAGATGGTTGTTGTCTCCCAATGCAGTAATCCGGGAGTCGGCCCTCTGAATATTGCAGCACGAAACCCGGAAAGGTGATTGAGCAGGTTCTCGGTATAGTAACTCCTGTCACTGTTGTCGAGAACGATAATACCGCCTGGCTTGACTTTTTTAATTGCTGCTTTCAAGCAGGAAGTACGGGCTCTTCCGTCAATCATGACAAGATCAAACGTGCTGTCCGGATAAGAGAGAATAACATCCCTGTAAGCTGTAAAGGTGTAGCCGGGATAATCAGAAGAGTGACAGAGGTCCGGATCCGAGGGGTCATGCTCTATTTGTGACTCACTTACCTCCGGCAACTTCAGATCGTGCAGAAAATTGCCCTTGTTGCCCTTGAGTCGGGCAAGCATTTTTTCATAGTATTCGGCATTGTGTTCCACTGTATGCAGAGCGCAGTTATTGGCAAGAAAAAAAAAGGTACTCCCGCCGATACCATACTCAAAAACCTTCATCCCGGGTTTCACGTAGTCAATAAGAAAGTCCTGGGCTTTATAGTTTATCCACGCAACTCCGCTGTTCAAACAGTAATTTTCAAATATCAGGGATTTTAAATACCCGACTCTGTGATGCGAAAGTACCGCAAGATTCTGAACTGCCTTTCGATAGCTCCATGTTTTACGTAACGGAGTAAGCAGCCTTTTTGAAACTCTCATGATTCTGGATTCCGACCGGGGAATTGCATAGGATTGCCTTTCCTGGCGGTTTGGATAGAGATTACGAGAAATCAGCGAGTCAGAGTCACTGCCGTGATCATCATCAATAACTGCAAACAACTCATACTGAGGAACTGCACGCTTCAGCGGAAGCCATTTCTCATCCCCCGGAGTTATCTCGAAATTAAACGGCGTCTCTTTCGGCCAGAGAGTATCGCTTTTTTTTTCAATGAGAATTTTCCGGACAAGATCGGATTTAATGATCGATGCGTAGGAAACCAGATAACTTCCGCCTTCATTTTTCTGGATTACCCCGTTATTTGCACTCGTATGTTCAAAAACGTCAATTTCACCGCCATTTTTTTTAGGTACACCGCCATAACGCCGCTGCATCTTTCCGCCCTGCCAGAAGGTATAGGTCAGCACATCCGCATCCGCTGAATTCATCTCCTCAACTACCGGTACAACTTTTTCCGGACGCATGCAGATATGGTCTTCAATCCACAACAGGACATATTTTGACCGGACTTGACGGAAGAGGTTCGCGGTATCATAAAACCATCCGTCAATGCTGTTCAGATGGTAAATGGCAATATTTTTATTGCTTTTCAATACAGCAGCAGCCTCACGCCTGAAACCGCCCCTGATGTTGACAACCCAGTTCAGGTTGTGCAGGCTTGACATTGATGCATAGGAGTCCTTCAGCCGCTGAAGTCGCTCCTCGTTGTCGATAAAAAAATTTGCAAATATACTGACCACTGTTTCCATAGTCTCCGGACAGATGTTTTACTCAAGGAACAGGACATCGGGATTGATATTTCCCAGAATATCCTCCTTGATCTCCTTGTTGTAGACTCCTGCCTTGAGGATGACCACCGGTTCTTTCACCTCCCGCAATACTTTCGGGGAGCAAACGGTGAGGCGTGTTCCATAGAGGCGTTTGCCCTGTTTTTGCGGATCATTGTCCAGCAGGCTGACAATCCGGGATGTGTCAAGGCCGAAGGCTATCAGATACTGGGCAAATATATGCGCGCCGAAAAGGTAGAGCGGATTCGGGGTAGCAGCTATTCTGCTGTTCAAATCCGTGATCAGCTCCCTGTGGTAGTTTACATAATCAAGATAGAGCTGCCTGTTTTTTTCATAAAGATCCGGCGGAAGCGTAATCGGCCGCACGGCCTTGTCGCGCACAGTCGCATAGAAAATGCTGTGGTCTTCAAGAAAATACTCCTTTGCCAGCAGTTTGAACCCGTGCTTTGCCAGCAGGTATTCGATGTAGGGTTCAGTGAGAAAAACCGTGTGTTCGAAATTGATGCAGTTCGTGTATTTGCGTTCAAGCATCACCTGCATGTTGGGTACCGAAAAAACAAGGTGTTTGCCTTCAGCAATGAACCCCGAAAGATGACGCATAAAGAGGTCCGGTTCATAGATATGCTCAAATACATGAGAATGCACGACCGTATCGAAGTACTCCGGGTAGGTAAAGCGGTCATCAAAAAAACCTTTTATAAAACGTGCCTTGCATCCATCTACAGGCGCCGGGTTCGGCTCAAGAATTGCCCAGGGAATGGGGTTGAATGCGTGATAGAGTTTGGCAAGAATTCCATGCGCTCCGCCCACCTCAAGCACCGATAAAGGCGAAAAGCTTTTAAGGAATTCTGAAAACTGACGGTGATGCTCCATCCAAATTCCGCCGACTGCACCTGCATGCTGTGATTGATATAAAATATCTAACGGTATGAGCCTGGCTAATTGAAGAATCCCCGTATCCCTGCTGATGGACCAGGACTGTTCTGCAAATAGATCCGTCTCGAAAGATTGATCGACACTTCCCATAAATACCGGAAACTCAGCAATAGAGTGCAAAACCTCTACGTTTGTGCTGCCAGTTACGACATCAACATTTCGTTCAATCAAGTTCATTTATTTTTCCATCTCCGTTTTTAGCATTGCCTTGCCAAGTGCAAAGAGAAAGAGGTTGTAGGGATAGTGATGAAGCGCGGCAATATTCAGGTAGATCAGTGAAGTCAGCACCCTCACTTTCTTATAGTCATAGCCTTCTGCTTCGAGCCACTCGCCGAAACGCCTTTCACACTCCACATGAATCTGTTTGCGGTGAAAATCATAGTCTATCGCATCCTCGCGCCATTCAACCGAATAAAAATCTCCGGCGATGAGCTCATGACTGATAATCAAGCCATGGAGCAATTTGGCAAAATCGTAGTAGATGTCGCCGGTAACGAGGTTGCCGCCGAAATCCTGACGCCAGTCGAGAAAGGTGAATTTCCGGGCAGCAGCATCCCACAGAATGTTCTCAAAATGAAAGTCTCCGTGAAAACGGCCCGGAAGTCCATCTGCAAGCCACTCCCAGTCAATCGAGTGCAGTAACGTTCCAAGTTCCGGCATCGGGATGCCATTGATCGGTTCTCTACGATCTTGCTTTGAACAATTCCGGTAGAAGAGTTCGACCCGTTCAAATGTTTTGTCGCGGTAAAAACGCATGCATGTGCGCTTGAATACGAGAGCGCTATCAGCCTGGAGTGCTTTTCGGGTCCAGAAAGAGCTGCAGTGCCGGAGTAACTGATCAAAAAGGGGGAGTGTTGCCACTTCTGAAAGCACCCTTCCCTCAACCAGCGAATAGCAGTACATGTGCGGCTGTACACCTGTCACTTCAGGAATAAAGCCTTTCAGCTCATCAGCGCGTTTGACCCTGTTGGCTATAAAATCCTGATCATCGGAAAATTTGATAACCCTCTTTTCCACAAACCAGATCGCCTCATTTGCCTTCTCAAGTATATTCGGCGAACCGGATTCCCGATAGCTCTCCCTTGCCAGAGCAAGGGCCTCTCTGCTGCCGGTATCGTGCCAGGTAAACTCATAAGCCCTTATCCGGCGTGTCAGCAGCTCGCGCATGCCATGCGCCTCACCTGTCTGGATGGCAACAGCCCCACCCTGCTCCATAGCTCTCCAGAAGGCTTGAAAGTCATGAATTCCGGCCAGTCCTATATAGGGTTTATGCGAACCCTCCCGTCCCTCGCCTTTTTCACAGATCGCAGAGACATAACCATTATCCAGTGCAAGGGTTCGATATGCATCAAGCTCCGCTCTCTCTGCAAAGGCCATCCAGTTATGATCAGGAGCCGGAATTGTCTCTTTGACCAGAGTATCGCAGGAGATGAATATGAATGGCTGCTGAAGCCAGCGGCTGCAGGCAAGAAGGCTTAAGCCGAGCCCGGAGCCAGGGCCTTCAAACGGTTCGACTTCTGCAAAGTAGAATTGACGCTCCGGATAGGCAAGTTCAAGGAATTCACGAATCAGGGCCCCTTTATATCCAAGGGCAATGACAAACCCGGTCTCTGCAGGAAACTGCTCTATCAGATGTGACAATACCGGCCGGTTAGCTATACCGACCAGTGACTTGTTGAGATACCGGGTCAGATCTCCAAGCCGCGAGCCGGTTCCTGCTGCCGGAATACAGACACGATAGCTCATTGAGATGCCCGCTGATAGTCGTCCACAAGGCGAACAACATCATCCATCTCGGGAGTGCTGGCTTCAAGGTAGACGCTATCTTTAACAGCCTCCATCCGGTGCACAATACCGGGAGGAAGGGTAATGGTGTCGTCAGGGCCGTAGACTTTTGAGGTCAGATCATCCTGTGTTTTGCCGGAGTAGATTCGAAGCTGTCCGGCCAGGACATAGATGGTTTCGCATTTGACATTATGATACTGAAGGCTGCAGCGATGCCCGGCATGCATGGTGAGCTTTTTCATCATATAGCGGTTATTGAGCTCAATAACCTCTTCACTGCCCCATGGCTTTTCAATGATTTGCATATTAGATTCCTAAATCCGGAAAGCGTTGTACTCAGGATGAAATTCAAAGAAGCTGTCATAAAAGCTTTTTACATAGTGCTGCATGGACCAACGGCTGTTGAACCCGTACTTTTTGCGCATCCATTGACGGCCTTCGGCAACATAAAGCTCCAGATTTTTCTCATAGCCCTCTGTCTTGATAAGGTCAGCCCGATTAACAAGATGCGACTCATTCTCCCCTGCCCACACCTCCGCGGTAATTGCCGCCGCCCAGTCATTTGCATAGGCCTTTGCAATCAGCTCGCTTTCAGCACCGTAGCCCCGGAAGTTTGAGCCGTCAAAAAGAAAATGCATGAAGTCCGGCTGCTCCTCATTGCAGATGGATTCCACAAATTCACGGCGGAGAAGGTAGGCGTTATTATGGATGAACCAGAAATATTTTGTTGACTGCTCGCGCAGCAGCAGCCGCTCTCCCCAGCGACGGGAGCAGGGAGAAAGAATACCCACACGGGGATGATGATCCAGAATATCAACAAGCGGTGACAACGTGGGCGCACACTGCAATTCGGTATCGTTCGTCAGAAGAAAAAACGCATCATATTGACTGAAGCGCCCATCTTTCCATAACTCGCTCAATCCGTAATTCATGCCTCGAGAGTAGCGCAACCCGTGAATCAAGGCATCGGGCCAGTCTGCATACCAGGTTGTATGCGCTGAAAGACGATCTGCATCGGAGCCGGCTTCGACAACAAAAACATCCGTCATGTCACCGTCATGCTGCACGAGATGATCGTAGAGCCGGTCGGTCACCTCGGGCAGGTTTCGATCAAGAATGATAGTTGCTATGCGTTTCACAGAGACCTCACCAGTCGGAAGTTACGAAGATAGCGAAGGATGCTTTGCTTGACCCGCATCTTCAGGTGGAGATCAAGTTCCATGCCCCTGGCGGCAAGCGCCTGAGATGCCTCTTTTTTCAGGTCAACACATGCAGGCATTGAAAAAATGTAGTGCCCTGCAATAATGGCCTTGTCACGGTCTGTTGCCCGTGAGTCCGGCAGCATCCATTTCTGCCATTTATCAGACTCATAGGCTATTTGCAGGAAGCGCTCCGAAAGAGCGGAAAGCCCGTTTGCCTCAAGGATTTCCAGCAGTGCGCGGCTTTCCGTCACACCGAACTCGGGTGCGACATTTGCGGCATGAATACCCAGACGGGGATGCCAGTGCAGAGCTTCATCGGAGAGATAGTCGGTATTATGCTCCTTCATCAGAATGCCATAGCGATTGCAGATCTCAATCATTTTCGGAAGTTGAATCTCTGCCGGAAGTTCATCAGCAACCCGGACCGGACTGTCAAATGAACCGATATTGCGTGTTTCCATAACACGGGTGCCGCATTGAATGACCACGAAAGCGGGCGGGGGAAGATGGAATTTTTTACAGAACTGCTGCACTGCATTGAGCGTGTAATCCAGCTCCTCCTGGTTGTTGGTCGTTCCGCTCTGCTCTTCGGTACCGATTTCAAAAATGATATCCTGACGTAACTGTTGAGCTTCACTCCAGCAGAACTCGTAGAGTTCAAAAATGCGTTCCAGAACTTCGTCGATACCGGGAGTGCCATGAATATCAACGCTCGTGTCGATGTGCAAAATCTGGAAACCGGCTTCAAGATCGGCACGATATGAGGACTTTGCCGATTCCATCGCACGCCTCAGACTGAGATTTTCATCCCGCTCTTTGGTGTTCTGCCATGGGCCGCCGTGATCCCGGGCAAGAAGTATCTTTCCTTTTTTATCACGCTCGATAACATTGCGGGCAAACTCTGCCGTTGTCCAGTTATTGACGTATCCGCCGCCGAACTCTTCGGAGTCAATCTGACGGCGGCTGGCAATGAGTATTATCGGAACTTCATGTTCATTGGACAACTCAATGGCGGCATCAATACAATTGACGCTCATAGGGCCGACACCAAGCAGGGTGCATCGCCTCTTTTGCATGAATGAATCGAGTCTCTGACGAATCATACGGCCCACTCCCCTGAAAGTTTACCTTGCAGACCGGGAAGGGCATCCGGATTGTAGGGTGTAAAAAATTTCTCCAGAAGATGCAGGCAGGCCTCCGCCACAGCACGCTCACCTCCTGATCGCTCAGTTACGAAATGGGCGTGCTGCAGGGCAAGCTTGTCGGCATTGGCCGGAGCAATCGCATAGCCGACCTTGCGCATGACGTAGTGATCAAAAATACCGTCACCCATATAGATAACCTTTTCAGGCTGGTAACGTTCCTTGATCCAATCCAGGCGATGTATTGTGCTGACCAGATCAAGAGGAAATTTCATGTCGTCAACAACCCGCTTTTGTGTAATAGGATACCCTTTTTTGTCGCCCGTAACGAAACGAATCTCAACATGCTGCCTGAGCAGTGAAAGGCCGTCATTGTCGTCAGGACCAAAAACCTTCATGATCTTTCCTTTATCAGTATAGTAAAACTGACCGGTGGTCAGGACCCCGTCGACATCAAGAATAAAGCATTGCGGAGTGAATTTTTCAACAGGACTCATGTATCGGCAAATGAAAAATTAGAGAAGGCTTCGGTTCCTCTCAAGAAAGGTACTGCTGATTGTTGACTTTAATGCACGATGCAGCAGATTCAGACCGGGTTCGTCACCGAGAGAGTTCCAGAATTGATTTTGAAGCTGCTGCTGTGCTTCTGAATCAACCCATGATCCCTCTGTACGGGAGTGCATTTCCAGCACAGCATCTTCAATCTCTTCAGGCGTATTGTTCTCAATCCGGATACCATGATCGGCAAAAAAATCGCCTTTATAGTGAATATCATAAGGCAGGGCGTTCATTTCCCTGTAGCGCAGATATCTCCCCTCTTTGACTTTATACAGCTTTTTCGGGATAAAGAGTGAATTTTCCGAGTAGATGGTCAATTCTCTGATCCTGAATGGAAGGAAATTAACAATGAGCTGCGGTTTCCTCATAATACGGGCAACATTTGAAAACCCGGTATTTCCTCCAACAAAAAAGAGACATTTCGACATCAGATAAATTTCAAAAAAATCTCTCCTCTTTGACCCGGTAAGCTCCTGAAAAAGCGGCAAATCAAGAGCTGATTTTTTTGCAACTATCTCGCCAAGCCTCAATGCGTAAATATTCAGCCGTACAATCGATTCAATTGCAAGCCGGTAATCATCAAATTCAAAATCCCTGAAATCATGCAGGTTGCCGTCATCACCAAAAAAAGAGAGGTAGGCCGAATCCCTGTTATGGAAACAGACGAACGGACCGTTGATGCCGAAATCACTCAGCAGCTTTTTGCCTTGCTGCTCTTCAACGGCCGTAAACCTGAAGAAAGAGGGGGAAGTGGAGCAAAGTGAATCGTATGCAGTTTCATACGACAGCTCCTTTTTATAGGATATCAGCATTGGCGAATCCGGAAAAAATTTCTCCAGAAAAAAAAAGGGCAGCGCCGCAACGTTACTGATGAGAAGATGTTCCTGCCGGCGCCAATGCTCGAATATCGTCAGATTCGAAATATGCCTGTCTGTTTTAAAAACACCCCATTCACGACTGTTTCTTGCGCGTCTGGAGGCGAGATAGTTATCCATGTTAAAGGCAAGATGCCCTATCCTCGATGTAAAAAGAGAACCGAACCTGATGGTAATGAACGGCCTTGCAAGAGAGGCAACCAGAACTATAGCTCCGCCGAAAACACAATTAAACAGGTAGGTTATCAAGGTTCTCAGTTTTCTGAAAACAATTTTCAGACCGCCATCGCGAACCTGACTGATCTGGCCGGAGAGGGAAGAAAGCAAGCTCATGCCTCGGTATTAGCCCTGTTATACATCTCCGGCGTTCCCACATCCAGAAAAACCTCCCGGGTCTCATAGGTGTAAATCCTCCCCATCAGCCCTCCCAGCACTTCCGTGCTGAAATCTTTTGCCGAGCCCAGGTCACGGCCAATCATCTCAAGAAAATCGGATGAAAGAATGTAGACGGCTCCATTTGCGAGATTGCCGTGGAAATCGGGATCTTTTTCGTAAAAGCCCGCAACGACACCCCGCCCGTCCAGTTCAACAATCCCGCAGGTCGAGGGCCTGTCGGTACGAAAGGTCATCATGGTCATGACGCACTCCTCAGGCCGCTGCCGGTGTGCCTCCATGAAGGCAGAGAGATCCGCAAGAGAGTAGTTGTCGGCATGAATCAGCATTCCTTCACGACCCTGAAAAAAATGAAGATTCGCAACGAGCGTACCTGCTGTGCCGAGCAGCTCCGGCTCATGAACCAGTGTAACCTGTTCACGGAAAGGGCTTGCATCAACAAAACGCTCCACCTGCTCTGCAAGATAATGCGTGTTGACAAGAAAAGGGCCTGCTCCTGCCCTGGTCAGGCGGTCAAGCCATATCTCCAGAAGCGGCTTACCTTTGACAGGAACAAGGCATTTGGGCATCACATTCGTCAATGGTCGAAGACGGGTGCCGCAGCCTGCTGCAAGAAGAAGGGCGCGCATCAGATGAGCTCCCGTAACAGCTCCTGGCTCTGGATGGGTGTATTGCCTACACGACCAACCTGCACTGCTGCAGCCAGAGAGCCCAGAAAAGCCGCCTCCCAGATATTGCCCCTGCTTGCCATCGTCATGGCGCTTGTAATGAGCAGCGAGTCTCCGGCGCCGGCAACATCCTTGGGAATGGAGTTCAGCGCGTCTACCCGGTCAGTCAGCCATTCATCCGCCTTGCCGTCCCCGGCATGAATCAGAAGGCCCTCTTCCCCCAGTTTGAGAAGAATATTATTGGCTGATGCCTGCTGGCGAAGCTGTTCAGCCAGAACAACAAGCCCGTCTTCACGATTTCGGGTACTTATACGCGCTTCACGCTCAGTTGGTGTAAGCAGATCCATACCCCTGAAGCGGCTTATATCGCCAACCTGGGAAGAGGACTGGCTGTCGGCAGCCAGAACAACTCCCCTTGCTGCGGCAATGGCAACAATTCGCTCGACCAGCGCCTGCGGCAGGCATCCGTAATTAAAATCAGAAAATACGAGCAGATCGATTTCCTCTATGACCTCTTCCAGCTCCTGGAGCATCTGCTCCTGCAGGGATACCGATATCGCCCCCTGGTGCAGATGGCTGACACGCAGCAGACTTTTCCCCTTGCTGCGATAGCGCTGCTTGAGCGTCGTCGGCCGACTTTCATCAACCAGTAACCGGGCCTCTACGCCGGATTCGGCAAATCCGGCAATTGCAAATTCCCTGACTGTATCATTGCCGGTAACTGAAATAAACCGTACAGATGCTCCCAGACCGGCGGCATGAGCCGCAACAATTCCCGCCCCGCCGATAAAACGGGTGGTATCAACCGGCATGACTACGATGGTGGTGTCTTCCTGCGACATTCCCAGCGGATGACAGGTGATATACTCATCAATAATCAGGTCTCCGATGACACAGACCTTCAGTCGGGAAAACTGCTGCAGCAAATAGGTGAGCCGTTCCTTTGTCACCCCGTGACGGGCCAGATACTCATTCGGCAGCGTGATGGACTTGGTATCAATATTTTTGAATTCCTTGCGGATCAGGTCAAGTGAAGAGAAGACCATCTCACCGGAACTGAACAAAAGCCTGCCTCCGTAGCTCTCCAGCACCGCCAGCTCAGGATTGAAACGCAGTTCATGTTCCTTGCCCTTGACTACGATATCGGGACGTATGCGACTGATAACTTCGGTAATAGGCTCATCGGCAATGAATGCCTCATTAACCCAGTTATTACTTTGCACACCTTCCAGCCGCAGGATTTCAGGTACATGCGCAGCATTGCCCGCAATACGATCACTCTCGACCGCTACAACCAGACGATCTCCGCACTCTTTGGCATAGCGCAGCAGGCGAAGATGACCGGGGTGAAGGATATTAAAGTGTCCGGAAACCAGTACCACACGTTCAGTCATAAAAAGATTTTTTCGTGTTTTTTATCCACAGGGGTGGAGAGCACGGCATTCAAAAAGCCGCCCCGTTAACCCGGAAAATCGCCGGTCAGTTCTGACCAATAAGTTCTACTTCCCGGTGAAGAATCCTGGCCGGATATCTGTGGGTCAAATGAGCTAACCCTCTAAGATCGGAACCATACTGGTCAAAGTAAGCTAAAATATTTTTTTTCCGCTCTTCCCTGTGAGCCAGCCTGAACCTGTATTTCCCGTTTTCGCCCTCTTCAAAAGGGTTCATGGCATACGCTGATTTCTCAAGCGCTGAAAAATCAAAGGAGGCTTCACAGGTAAAGGATTCATGAATCAGTGTAGGATCACCCTTCTTCAAAAGAATGAACGCGGCCAGTTCGTCCAGATAACGCGTGGTTACGGAATTCAACAAACCCTTCTGGATCAAAATCTCTTTGACACAGGAAAACGCACAGTCAAGCAGTGAGGCGAGTCGGGAAAAGATAACCACACTTTTCCAGTAATGAAGCTGATTGCGTCCACGATCACCTGAAACGTAGAGTTCATAGCCTCCCTCATGACGAAGGAAATGGATGAGTTCATTTTTTGATGCCCAGAAGTTGGATTCTTCATCCTCACGGTAGGCTTCATAAACATCATACAGATCAGAGTCAACTGCTGTGGCCCGTCGGTGAACCATTGCAATCACTGCTGACCTGTTAATGCCTAAATGCGCTATCGAACGGTATAATTCATCAAGAATCTGCCCGTTGTTAAAGAGCATCAATGTAAGATCAAATCTGCGGCACTCAAGATAATCCTCGTGAGGCATGGTAGAATTCCCGACAACAACCTCATGTATTTCCGTAACCATTATCTCTTTGCCCAAAATATCATACACCCCGAAACATCTCGGGATGACTCGATATGCAGTCTGATACTTAAATAATTTCCTGCTCTCGGATGTCGCACCCTCCGTACCCGGCAGCAGGATATATTGATACAGATTGATATCCTGTATACCGGCATCGAGCATATCAAATACGGCCTTCATATGTTTTTCTCTCGTATCACCCGGCAAACAAAGGATTATCTCGGTAAATGTGACCGACTCTGTGTTAGAGGACTCTTTTGCCATTTTGACAATAGCGGCATAACCGATATTCTGGCGTTTCACATTTTTCAGGACATCCTCATCACTTGACTGTATTGAGGCGCCGATAATCATCGCATTACCAAGAACCCTGCTCATTTCAACAATACGTTCCTTGTTATTCTTGTCGGTAGCAGTCTGGATACTTAACGGCCAGCCATGCAGCTCCTGTGTTTTTTTTATCTCATGCGCGATATGAAGATCCTGCGGAAATATTCCCCAGTTCAAATCAGCTAAAGTCAATGACGGAACCTGGGTTCTTTGAGCCACATACTGCAGTTCGGCTTTTACTCTTTCAACGCTGAAATGACAGGTCTTCGAAGAGTAGGTTGCTCCATCATGACAGAAAGTGCATGAGTAGGGGCAGCCTCTGCTTGTCTGCAGAAGAGGGGTCAAATTCTTGTCAAAGAATTCGTCCAGCAGGCCATCGAGATAGGGTGACGGGATATTGTCCTCAATATCACTGATTCTTTTGGCTGGGCTATTTGTAAAAATGTGGTTTTGTGAATTGCAGTGAACCCCGGCTATCTCTCTGTACTCTTTGCTGTCAGGTTCAAACTTATGCCGTATAAGCATATCAACAAGTAAATAAAAGGCAACTTCGCCCTCCCCTTCAATGTAGAAATCAATTTCAGGGTGAGTGCTTAAATATTGCATCTGCTCAAGTTCATCCACGGGATAGTTTGGTCCACCAAAGACCACCACTGTTTTGGGAGAGATCTCCTTGACTCTTTTTGCGAAAGCGCAGCTGAGTTCCTCATTCCACATGTAATTGGAAAAAGCAATGATCTCCGGACAACCCGCCTTCAGAGAATCATTGAGATTCCGGGGATACTTGAAAAGTTCTACTGAAACAGCTGAATGAAGATGCTTTTTCAGATATCCGGCAAGATAACCGATAGCAAGCGGAGTATTCTTCGCATCCACGGTAATGAAGGTGTGCGTCAGCTCAACCAGAAAGACCTTGAACGGATTTGCCGCAGGGTTCTTTTGAAAACTTGTACTTTTTTCAATGCCTGATTTCATTCACTACCCTGAATAGTTGTTTTGATGGTATGTTGCGCTGATGGCAATCAATGTTTTATCACTTGCCAGCCCTTATCAACTGAAGTTCAGGCAGCGGGACAATGAAAACCCCGCCCTCGTCAAGATAGCGATGATGCCGTTTCATGATCGGTTCCGCATAGTTCCATGCAAGAATGACAACATAATCAGGTTTACGTGTATAGAGTTCGTCAGAGGAGAGAACCGGCAAACAGCAAGCCGGAGCAAATAGTCCCTGCTTGCGCGGATTATCATCTGCAAGAAATTCCAGCTTTTGCGTCAGATCAAAGTGCCACATCAGTGTGGTAACCGTGGTTGAGGCTCCATAACCCGCAACACTCTGGCCAGCAGCGAGAGCGGCATCAATGACTTCAGCGAGTGCCCTCTTGCGCCTCGATATCTCAATACCATACCGCTGATAGAGCGCGGGACGTGAAAACTCACGCCGTGCCTCCTCAGCAAGCATTTCCGTAACCCGGGAATTCACCCTGCGCCGGCCTTCCGGGATGCGTTGCGCAAATCCCCGGATTGAACCTCCTTTTGAGCTGATACGCTGCACATCAAAAAGCTGCATACCGAGACCTTCAAAAAAAACCGCCAGTGGTGCAAGCGAGTGGTAGGAAACATGTTCATGATAGACTGTATCGAAGAGAAACCGGTCAACAATATCCGGAAGGTAGGATACCTCAAAAACAAACACCCCGTCATCGGCAAGAAGCGAGTGTACTCCTCTGACGATATCCGACAGGTTGTCGGCATGCGCAAAAACATTGTTGGCGGCAATAATTGCTGCAGGGCCGTGTTCCCTGCGCAGCTCTTCAGCCAGTGTTGAGGTGAAAAATTCGGGCAGCGTGGCTATTCCACCGGCCGTTGCCTCTTCGGCAATGCGCCGCGCCGGATCAACGCCCAGAACCCGAAGCCCCTTCGCCTTGAAAAATCCAAGGAGTGAGCCGTCATTACTGCCTATTTCAACAACAAGAGAACCCGGCCGAACCGAAAAATCAACCGTGACCTCGTCGGCATAACGACGATAGTGTTCTACCAGTCCCTGAGAAGCTGATGTCACAAAAATATAGTCGCGAAATAACAGGTCGGGGTCAACAACATCAATATTCTGGATGTGACCACAGTCGTTACAGAGATATAAATCAAGAGGATAGAGTGGCTGTGCTGCGGCAAGCTGCTCTGTCGGCATGTATGCGTCGGCTATCGGGGAGGCTGCAACCGGCAGCACAAGCTCAAGGTTTTTGCCTCTGCACAGGCGACAGGAGTCACGACGGTTAACAGATGGCTTCATAAATATTGTTTGTTCACCATTACAATGATTTGAGTTTTCTTGCCAGAGTTTCAGGCCATACCAGTGAAAGCCCTCCATCCACGTAAATATTCTGACCGTTCACAAATGCGGCTGCCGGGCTGCACAGGAATGCTATCACATTGGCACTGTCTTCAGCTGTGGCCATCCGTCCAAGGGGTATGATCTCCTCATACAGCGCAAGCAGCTCTGTGTTATTGAGATAAAAATCTTTTGACTCTTTTTTGAGGAATGTAAAGGGTGTTACCGCATTGGTTCTGATGCCCTTGCCGCCAAGATTCACTGCATAGTAGCGCGCCATATGATTCATTCCGGCTTTTCCGATATGGTAGCTGACAGGCTGACCTTCGCCTACCCGATCACCGAATACCGAACTGACAAAAACTATACCGCAGTCTCCCCCCTTGACGAAACGATCCTGCAGATACTCGACAGCAAACTTTGATGCCGTAAGGGAGACGTCAATCTCGCCGGTCCAGGCATCTCCGCTGCCCCGGTATCGCTGACAGAATATCAGATAGTTGACCTCTCCGCTCTGCAGGATGCAGCCCTCCAGGGCATGCTGCAAAGCAGTCGTATCGGCAATGTCAGCCGTATAGTAGTTCACCCCCTCAACCTCTTCAGCGAGTGGAGGCCGGTTTCGGCTCACCACCGATATCTGATCACCCCTGAGCTTCATCTGCTGAGCAACAACACGTCCTAACCCCTTGCTTCCTCCGATAATGATTGCGTGTGTCATGGTAGTGTATTGGATTTCTTCCCGCGGCCATAATTCCGCGCCGCAACAAGCTGTTTAACCCCTTCAATGTAAGCGCACGCGTCATCAACAGCGCTCTCCGGAGGGGCAAAAGAGGCCTGAATCGTTTCATTGGCTCTGAATGGTCCGGAGGTAACCTCGTGGACAACCAGAAAATCAGTGTGAATCAATATGGTATGGAAGAGGTTTTCTGAAATCCGGTAATAAAAGTTCCTTCCCGTTGACAGATCACCCAGCTCGACAACATCGATAATATTGCCGGCCTCGTCAAATACCACCACATCCACTGAGCCTTCGACAATATGAAAAGACTCGGCTTTTCCCGGATGACGGTGGGGATGGATATAGCTTTCTGCTGATATGGCAATCAGCATCTCATGCACGGCATCCTCATTTGAACGATGAGTGCAGATCCTTGCCCGCTTCCGCACGCTCAGGGCCGCATGATGCTTCAGAAAGGAGATCTGCCTGGTTCCAAGCCTTACAACGGAGCCCTCTGCCGCAAACACTCCGTCACCGATTTTTTTTATCACACTCTTCATATTGCCTCACGCTGAAAGGAGATCTGACTTTGAGTAAAGATCGAGCGGAACCGGCCGCCCTGTTCGAGATAGGCCTGCCGGGATTCGATGACTTTTTTTTCGCTTTCAGGGCTGAGCGACAGCAGACAGAGATCGATTTTTTTTTCAATCAGAGCAGTGGAGGGGAGAACAGGCAGAGCGGAGCCCGGCATACACATTCCGATTTTGTGGGGATTGTCATCAACGACACAGCAGACAAGCTCCCTGAGATCGAAAAAATTCAAAAACTTTGCTGCCAGATGGCCTGCACCGAATATGGCAACCCGTTTGCCCTCGCTCTTCAGCCGCTGCAGATATCGGCGGGTTCGTTCACCTGCTTCCGCAAAGTGATTACCGAAGTTGTAACCGAGCGCAATCTCCTCCGCTCCCGGTGCGCTCTGAAGCCGCTTACGGCTGGCGGGTCGAACAACCGCAAGCAGGGAATCTTCGAGCGGATAGTCATATTTCCGTGCAAAGAGAAGCTCAAAACCCGCATTCTGCATGAACCGGCCGAGTGTCTCCTCTGTAAAATAGGCGATGTGTTCTTCCCAGACAAAGCTGTAATCGAAGGAAGAGAGAAAGGTTTTGCTGCCCGGCACTTCAAACGCCAGAAATCCTGCGGGCTTGACCAGAACGGCAAGCGACTCCAGCAGGCGCAGCGGAGCATGTGCATGCTCAAGCAGATGACGGACAATCATGATGTCGGCCTGCCCGTACGTTTGAACCAGCCGGGCCGCCCGCCCGGGTGTAAGCGAAGACTGCACCGTCTCAAGACCCGACAGCGGATCCGTAATCCCCAGATCATCTTCTGCCGAAAAACGAAAGGTATTGTCAAACCCCAGACGGTTGAATCGGTCAAGAGTAGAGTCGTCCTTGTAGGTGAGCCCGACAATGCGGGCACCGGCATCCGAACGCACTATTGCCTTCAGATCCTGAACCATGCGGTCGAGATGACCTTCAGGCTCGTTATAGGTGATCCAGCTGTAATGCGAACGCACCATTGCCTCCGGCATCGGATTGATCAGCTGAACAAGGCCGCAGAGAGCACACTGGCCGACGGCAAGAGCATGAGTCTCAACCTGGTGACCGGACTCATGGTAAAAACGGTTACTCGGGGGCTGCTGACCGAAATCAAGAATTACTTTGACTTCAGCTCCGGAGCAGCTGATGCACTCTCTCATGCTTTTCATTCCAGCTCTGTTCAACAATCAGGAAGCCGAAGCATCAAAACTGATCATACAGCGTCCGGCAATTTTGCCGCTGCGCATATCGCTGACAGCTGTATTGATCTCGTCAAGGCTGTAGGTATCTGTGATCAATGGTGTCAGGGGTAATTTCCCGTTACGGAACAGACCGAGATAACGCGGAATATCGGTTTGCGGATTGGCCTCTCCGCCATGGGAACCGCTCAGCCCTTTGCCGAAGTGGAGCGGCAGGGAGTAGATATTGATGTTACTGCCCTTCCGGGGCACTCCGACCAGGGTTACCCTGCCCTGCGGCTTGGTGATCTGGTAGCCCATCTCGATGATCGCTGGCTGACCGGTATTATCTATAAAAACATCCACTCCCGCATTGCCCGTAATATCAAGTATCATCTGACGAGCATCACCGTTGCGACTGTTGATGATGTGCGTGGCGCCCATCTGTGTCGCCAGCTGAAGTTTGTTGTCGAACATATCGACCGCAATAATCGGGTATGCGGAAACCAGTGATGCCGCCTGTACGATGCTCAGGCCAATGCCGCCAGCTCCGAAAACCACAACTGACTCGCCGATCTGCACTTTGGCATTATTTTGCACCACGCCAAAACCGGTTGTGACGGCGCAGCCGAAAAGGGCTGCAACTTCAAGATTGCTGTCGGCGGGAATCGCTGTTACGCGGTTTTCGGACACAACTGCATATTCGTTAAACGTCGTTACCCAGCCGGCATTGACCCGCTTTCCCTCCCAGTGATATACGGGCGGTTCAGCCTCGATACCGGGACCCTTGCGCCAGTGCAGTACAACCCTGTCGCCCGGCCTGACATGCCTGACACCGGGACCGATGGCGGTTACCGTGCCGGAGGCCTCATGTCCGAGCAGGTGGGGGAGATATTTGTCCTCTCCCTTGGCGCCGTCAATTTCGCCGAGCTGCGAGCCGCAGATGCCGCTGAAATGAATTTTAACCAGTACCTGTCCGATCTCCAGTTGAGCGGGCATGGTGATTTCGGCCACGATCAGGGGCGACTTGAGTTCGGTCAGAACTGCCGCCTTCATGGTTTTTGGTATGACTGTCATAGTTGCCTGACTCATTCGAAATAGATGAAAGAGTGATCACCGCTGTATCCGGTATGCTCAAACCACCACTCCCACTCTTCGGGGGTGTTGAAGGCTTCGCAGGTCACCTGCCAGTAAAGCAGATTGGCTTTTTCCTCTTCATTGCGGTATGACTCGACACAAATATACTTATTCTTTTTACTGACGCGCTCAATCTCGCGCAGCGCCTTGTCAAGATCATAGCAATAGAGGTTGTGCAGCGTTGTGATCGAGTAGACAAAATCGAAATAGTTGTCAGGGTAGGGCAGTGAAGTTGCATTGCCGACTGTAAGTCGATCTTTGATCTCCTCTTTGGCATTTTCAATTGCGTATCGGGAGATATCAATGCCGCTGAGCTCCAGACCGGGAACCACCCTGGTGAAGTCGTAGAGCAGAAACCCCTTGCCGCAGCCGACATCAAGTATCCTGTCACCCTCTTTGAGGCCGTAGTGCTCAACCATTGCCCTTGCCACCTTCTCCCATCGGCCTTCCATATAGCGATAACCGCCATAGCAGATCTTGCGGTCACCATCCCAGTAGTCAAAGTCCCACTTTTTGGCAAGTTCTGCCGCTTTCGCCTTGGGGTAGTCCGGATCATTGACCCTGGCGAGATAGTCCCGCGGGGTGCTTTTATGAATTGCCGACAGTAAATCGATATAGGCCATGACTCATTATTCAGGTTAAAATTGCAAGATGCTCACTGTAGTACCGTTTTGACTTCACAAGCTGAAGATCAAGCATGCCTTCTGACTCAACTCCTGCATGGAGTCGCCGGTTCCGAGCCTCCTCTCTGAACTCATTCAGCAAAATTCCGCACCACTTCAGACGATGAAACGGCAGAAGCAGCTCGACACGGGCAGAGAGCGAACCGGACAACGGAAGGGAAATACCCAGCTCTTCGGTGAACTGCCGGGCCTGAATTGCCGATACAGGAAGCTCCGGCTGACAGATAAAATCACAGATAAGCTTGGCCGGATCATCCCATCCGGCATATTCAAAATCAAGAAAAGAGAGCGCTCCATTCAGCTCAAGCGTATTGTGAAATCCGAAATCGGAGGGCGAGAGTATCCGCTCTTCAGGCGATAGCGGTTCGGCCAGCTGCGATGGCGATCGCTGTGCCGAAACTCTGGCTTTCAACCGTTCATATAATGGACGGAGCCTCTCCTTTACAAACCGGCAGGCTTCGGCCTCCACCCCGCTTTCAGGGCTGAGAGCGGCAAGCAAACGATCAATTCGGGTTTCAGCGAGCCTGATATGACCCTGCTGGCTGAAACAGGCGTCTGCCGCCGGAAGAAGTGACCGGGCTGCAGCTGAGTTTCGAAAGCTGTTGATGTTTCCGATGAAGTCAGCAGCCTGCGTGATATGGCGGGCAGTGACGATCTCCGGACGTTTTCCCGGGAGAAAGGAGTAGAGGGCTGCGTGCAGTGACTGATTTATCCCAAGAGGCCGAGAGACTCCGGCAACTCCGGCATTGTTCAGAAACGTCAGAAAGCCGAACTCTGCAGCAAGACGGTCACGCTTGTCTCTGCCCTGCTGAAAGTAGTGCTTGACAATCCACTTCTTTCGGCCTTTTCCAATCAGCAGAACCTCGCTGTTGCGACCGCTCCGGACCGGATTGAGCGTGAACGGCGCCTCTATGCCAAACCGGGCACAGAAGAGTTCAAGTGACTCCATGGCAAAACTCATCAGGTCAGTTCGAGCAGGCGCGGCAGCTCCTGCCATGAAAACATAAGTTTCCCGCCGGTATAGGGTTCTGATTTTTTAGCGGGATCAAAGAGAATCTTTTCAATACTCTCGGGAAGCATTGCAAGAATTTCCGGCAGATCATCAACATAGTGAGTACATCCAAGAGCCAGAATACGGGCAACCTTTGCCTCTTTGGTCTCTTCAAAAAAGACCTGATTCTCCGCCCATCCCAGCCCTTCCGGATCGTAAAATCCCTGCTCAGCAAGCCAGCCTGCGGCTGCAGCATGAAGGTCCCATGGTTCGCCGATATAGGGCGTTCGGGTTTTATGGCTTACGATGCACATCGGAACCCCTCTTTGTGCAAGCATCCCGAGTGCAGCATGCATCCCTTCAAAGGGTTCAGCATCAAGTATACGACGGCCGTATACCTCACCCTGAAGGCGGGTCCACTCATCTTCCATCCCTTTCTGACGCAGATAATCACGCACCGCATTTTTTTGACGGGCAATCACCTCCGGAATCAGCAGCTTATCAAGCGCAGCCTGATAGAAAAGCTCGTCGTAGCTTATGAGTGTATTGTCGAAGTCAAGACCAAGGCGCATCAGGCTCTTGCAACCGGCTTAAGATCTGTTGCGAAATATTCTCCGAAGTCAAACCCACAGAAGCACGGGCTTCTCTCTGTTCGCCGCAGGCATAGAGAAATCGATCCGGACCGCCAAAGCAGATCAGCTTGCGGAGATCAACCCTGTTAAGACTGCCCCATTCAAGCACAGCACTGCCGGCTCCGCCGATGAGCGAGTGCTCTTCAAGAACAATAACCAGTTTATGGAGGGAAAATATCCCGGCAAGCAGCTCTTCATCAAGCGGCTTGATGGTGTGAAGGCTTGCTACCATGGCGGATACACCGTGATGATTGAGTTGTTCAGCACTTTGCAAAGCTGTGGCGAGCATGTTGCCGACACCAAGAATTGCAACATCGGAGCCATTGCGTATGGTGATCCCCCTGCCGATTCTGAAGTCCGGATCGGACGAATGGATAACCGGCTCCCCTTTTTTGCCCAGACGAATATAGGTCGGCCGCCCCAGCCGCAAGGCATCATGCAGGGCGAGCCGCACTTCCACGGGATCTGCAGGGCAGACAATATGCATGTTCGGCAGTGTGCGCAAAATCGCAATATCTTCCATTGAGTGATGGGTGGCGCCAAGTCCGGCATAGGAGAGCCCTGATCCTGTGCCGACGACAATCACCGGCAGATCGGGATAGCAGATATCGAGCCGGATCTGTTCAAGGCATCGCACGGTATTGAAGGGGGTGATCGTATAGGTTATCGGCCGCATCCCGGATGCTGCAAGACCTGAAGCAACTCCTGTCATGTTTGCTTCAGCAACGCCGCAATTATAAAACCGGTCGGGATGCCTTGCCTTGTAGCTGTCAAAGAGACGGTTCCCTATATCACCGGCAAGCATTACCAGCTCGGGATAGATGTCGCTTAATTCTGTAACTGTCTTTGCAAAAACATTTCTCATAGTACACCCAGTTCTGCTTTTGCCAGTTGAACCTCTTCAGCCGTCGGAATCCGGTAGTGCCAGTTGTTGTCATCTTCCATAAAAGAGACCCCTTTGCCTTTTACGGTATGGGCAACAACCATTGTTGGTTTTTGCCTTGATGGCGATACATCCTGAACCGACTGAAGAATCTGCTGATGATCGTGACCGTCGATTTCATGAACTTCCCAGCCGAATGCCCTGAATTTATCAACCAGCGGATCAAGCGCAAGTACCTCCCTGCTGCGGCCTGTTGCCTGCCATTTATTGAAATCCACAAAGGCGCAAAGAGCGCCGAGACGGTTGGCCGCGGCAAACATGGATGCCTCCCAGACTGATCCTTCGTTGCACTCTCCGTCACTCATCAGAACAAAGGTCCGATATTGCTCTTTTTTGATATGTCCGGCCAGAGCGATGCCGCAGCCGCAGGGCAGGCCGTGACCCAGGGAGCCGGTTGCCGCTTCTACCCCCTCTAATTTCGGTGATGGATGCTCTTCAAGGAGAGAGCCTGCACGGCCGTAGCTTTCAAGCTGCTCTTCAGTCAGAAACCCCTTCCAGGCAAGCGCAGCATAGAGGGCTGTGGCGGCATGACCTTTGCTTAAAATGAAGCGGTCGCGATCTTTCCATCCGGGATTGAGCGGATCGAGCCTGAGCACGGAGTGATAGAGGACGGCTACGATATCCATGCAGGAGAGTGAGGATGCAAGATGAGCCGTACCGGCTGCATGCGACATCTCAACAACTCTGGCCCGGAAACGGGCAGCCAGCTGGGTTGAATTGATCATCAGGTTCAGGGTTTGTGCTGGTAATCAAGCGGCTGCACTTTCAGCTCTTCGAAGTTCTTCCGAACCCAGGCTATGCATGCATCAATACCCTGGTCAAGCCTTGTATGATCCTGCCAGCCGAGCTCCCGGCGAACCCTTGAACTGTCGAGATGATAGGCTGAGTCTTTGCCGAGACGTTCACCGACACATTCGACATGATCCTCAAACTTCACGTCGAGCTTGCGGCAGAGAAGCTCGACAAGCTCCCTGATTGAAATGACTTCATCAGTTGAGATGTGATAGGTCTGGCCGTCACGGCCATTCTGCATGATTCTCCATGTGGCATCGCAGACATCATCCATATAGATAAAGGAGCGCGTTGATACACCCCCGCCATGGAGCTGCAGTTTCCGGCCGAGCAGTATGCATAAAATGGTACGCGGTATGATGCGGTAGAGCTGCTGGCCCGGGCCGTATACATTAGCTGCACGGGTGGTAACAACGGGAAAACCGTAGACCGCGCGGAAGGTCCGCAGGCTCATGTCAGCCGCCGCACGGGATACCGCATAGGGTGTTGTTGGATTGAAAGGAAAATCCTCACTGACAAAGCCGCTGCAGCTGCCGTAGACCTCCGGGGTTGAAACATGGACATATCGGCGGAGAAAATCGACTTTTCTTAATTCGTCATGAAATTTTACCGTTGAGACCGTATTTGTCATGAACCAGTCTCCCGGATTCTGCCAGCTCTCGCCGACCATGCTCTGGGCGGCAAAGTTGACCACATAGGCAGGCCTCCTCTCCCTTAGAAGCCGGGTGATCTCATCCAGATGCCGGTTTAAGTCCAGTTGATAAAAGCTGAAATTTGAGTGGTCGTGCCATTTATAGGGGAGAAATGCATCAACCGGCTCCGGCGACCGGCTGACGCCGATAACCTGCGCACCCTGCTGAAGGGCGTAATCGGCAAATGTTGCACCTGAAAAGGAGTTGCTTCCAACGATTAAAACGGTATCCATAAATCAGCTTTTTTGCAGTCTGTTCGCGTACAGCCACTGCATAACCATGTGTCCGACAATGAGCTGCATATCTTCAGCTATCTGCATGTCATCCACTGCGAAGTGAATGGATTCATCGGCAAGCTCCATGCATCTGCCCCCGCTGTAGCCAAGTATCGCATAGGATTTTACTCCGAGATCCTTTGCCTTTTCAAGAGCACATGTAATGTTCGCTGAGTTCCCGCTGCCGCTGAGAGCAATGAGCAGGTCGCCTTTCACTGCCTGAACTGCGAGCTGTTCCGAAAACACATGTTCATAGCCCAGATCATTGGCAAGACAGGTCATAACCGCCGGGTTTGCTGATAATGCCAGCACTTTCATCCCCGCCCCGAAGCTTTTGGATATGCCGTAAAGGAAGTCATTTGCCATATGAATGGCATTGGCGGCACTTCCACCATTTCCACAGATAAATACTCTTTGACCGGCTTGCCAGCAGAGCAGCATATCTTCGGCAAGTTTTTTCACCCCGGACCAGTCGGCATTGGCCAGAACATTCTGAAGCCGGCAGGAGTATTCTGTGAAAAAATCTTTTTCCTGGCTGTTTGTGATCATATCGTGCACTTACTTTGCAAGGTCGTTTTGCTGCATCCACTTCAGGTTGTAAAAATGGTCCTCGTCACGGAGCGTTCCCGCGCGATATTTTTCAATGATCTCACCGATCGCATCTTCCACCGTTTTCTTCGGCCTGAAACCCGTAGCAAGCAGCTTGTCGGAATTAACACGATAGGAGCGGGGATCATTTGATTCCGTTACGGCAATCCCTGCTGGCACATGCCGGGTAACCAGCCTGGCTATATCCAGTATCGAGATGTTTTCGAATCCGGCATTATAGATACCGCCAAGTTCCGGATGATCGATCAGATGCAGATAGACATCGGTAATATCATCAATATGGATATTGGGACGAATCTGGTTGCCGCCGAATACGGTGATGAGTCCATTGGTCAATGCCTGGATTGTCAGCAGGTTAACGGAAACGTCAAAGCGCATTCGCGGTGAATATCCGCAGACGGTTGCCGGCCGGACAATCTGCACGGCAAAATCGTCCTGATAGCTGAGCAGAACACGCTCGGCAACCATCTTGGTTTTGTTGTATTCGGAAATCGGTTTGAGTTCGAGCTCTTCAGTTACCTGCAGCTCCTCCTTGATGCCGTATACGCTGCCCGATGAGGCATAGATAAACTGTCTGACTCCGGTTCTTCTTGCCTTGTCGGCCAACTGCATGGTCGAAAGGGCGCTTACTTCCCATGTCAGTTTCGGGTTCAGGTCGCCGCAGGGGTCGTTGGCAATTGAGGAGAGATGAATAATGCAGTCAACACCGGTCAGAGGGATCGATTCGATGTCACGCACGTCGCCCTTGACAACCGTGAGTTTTTTATGCGGTTCGAGAAAGTTGCCGAACCACTGCAGATCGAAAGCAATGACTTCATAGTCCCGCGCAAGCAGCTTCGGGATCAGTACATGACCTTTATATCCGCAGCCGCCTGTTACAAGAATTTTCATAGACCCTGGTTTCCTCTTAGTTTATTGAAGCAATGATAACAAATTATCCGCAATTGTTTTACCGATTGCAAGCGATGCCGTGGCCGCGGGAGAGGGGGCGTTGCAGACGTGAATTATATTGCGGCTGACTCTGAAGTCAAAATCATCAAGCAGCTTTCCGCTGCGGTCACAGGCCTGGGCCCGGATACCTGAACCTCCGGGTTCAAGATCTTCCGCCTGAATTTCAGGAACAAGATTCTGCAATGCCCTCACAAATGCCTGCTTGCTGAACGAACGGTGATACTCTCCCAGACCGCTGCGCCAGTGCTTTGCCGCTACTTTGTGAAAGCCGGGCCAGGCAAGGGCATCGAGGGTATCACGCAGGTTGAAGTCGGTTTTTTGATAGGCTTCACGGCCAAATGCAAACACAGCGTTCGGGCCGCACTCTACTCCTCCATTGATCATTCTGGTGAAGTGTACTCCAAGAAACGGGAACGCCGGATCGGGTACCGGATAGATCAGGTGATTGACAAGTCGGGCAGATGATGGCCTGAGCTTGTAGTACTCACCCCGAAAAGGGAGAATTCGCAAGGGAAGCGCAGGTTCGGTCTGTCGGGCCAGCCGGTCGGATTGCAGACCGGCGCAGGCTACAACCGCGTTGCCTTTCCATGTTCGTGATGCGCCGATTACCTCAACCTGATTTCCGTTCTGCCGAATCTCCTCTACTCTCTCGCCAAGAACAATCTCTCCTCCCATTTCAGTGATTTTTTCAGCATACTTTTCAGCTACGGCAGGATAATCCACAATCCCCGCTTCCGGTACGAGCAGACCACTGATACCTGTACAGTGCGGTTCAATGTCACGGATTTCGGCCGGATTTAAAAATTTGAGTCCCTGAAGACCGTTTGCCACTCCTCTTCGATGGAGTTCCTGTAACTGCGGCAGCGCCTGCTCGGAGGTTGCCACAACGATTTTTCCGCATATTTCGTGCCTGATATTTTCCTCCCGGCAAAATCTGAGGAGCCGGTCATATCCTTCACGGCAGTTGATGGCTTTCAGCGACCCCGGCTTGTAGTAGAGACCTGAATGGATCACACCGCTGTTGTGACCGGTCTGATGTGCGGCTATTGTCTGCTCTTTTTCTACAAGAACAAGACGGGTTCCGGGACGTGCCTGTAAAATATGCAGTGCTGTGGATAGACCGAGTATGCCTCCACCGATAACGATTATACCTTGCATGAAAAAGAGTTGTCTGAGGTTGAACTGAGGTCGGATAACGGGAGGAAATAGCTTATGGCTGCAAAAAAGTGCCCCTGCGTGATCTTCTCCGCAACCGGCTTCGTCAGAGAAACAGGAAATTCCGGTACGGCAGCCAGTGGCTTGAGTGCTGACCGAAATTGAGCCAGACAAAAAGCGCTCCGATATAGAGCACCAGAACACACAGAATAAAAATCGTTCTGTTATAGACACTGGTAATAAAAATCGGCACTCTTGACAGGATGACAAGCTGCATGGGAAGAAAATAGAGCGCCATGCGGTCCACCGTTGTAGAAACGACAAACGCAAGGGGAAACATGACAAGGCTGGTAATACTGTAAATGGTCCATAATGCCCTGTCGCTGTACCGTTCAGCCCAGTGCTTTCTGAAGTAGAGAAAAACCAGTGCTGAAGCGACATTCATTGTTACCCTGATCACTGCTCCGGACGACTCCATGCCCTGGGTATCCTCCACATAGTAATAGGTCAGACGGGCAATATGCTCGGCCATGAACCCGGCAAAAGCAATGAAAAAGAAGAGGATGAAAAAAAAGAGGTTTTTCAGGTTGGTCAGTGAATTGGTATAGAGAAATCCTACGGGCAGCATGAAGAGCGCTGTCTTGTGAAAAAGGGTACCGAGTACAACCATCATGTAGAATCTGGCCTGGCGTCCCTGCATCAGGTCAATCATCCCCCACATGATGAAACCTATAGCCGAGGCCTGACGGGTATAGCCGGTTGCCACAACGATAACCAGATAGGGTATTGCCACCACCAGTGCAAGCCATGGAATGGGCATATGTTTACATACCCTGAGCAACCCCGCAACAAATATCATGGCACAGAAAAGGTTTGTTGCATAGATGCCGTTGAGATAGTTCAGTGACACCCAGTGAATCGCTTCAAACCCGTAGTCCTTGGAAATACTTCCCTCCGTCATTGCCTCGGGAAAGGAGATACCCTGCAGTCCGCTGTAATTCTCAAAATAGCTCTGCCAGTCACCCCCCACCTCATGGCGCAGCCCGATGATCAGTATCAGAAAGGCGCCATAGAGAAACCACTGCAGATTCGGTAGCGCGCCCTTTGCCTTCCAGGGGCTTATTCCCGCAACGAGAGGAACCAGCAGCATGAGCCAGTAGACAGTCATCGGGTCTCCTCCAGCCAGGCCTGAAACATCAATACCGTCCAGAGCCGAACGGTCCAGTCGTGACGGCCGCTCAGATGCTGCTGCCAGATAGTGCGTATCGGCAGAGCGTTGAGATAGCCCTCTTCTTTAAGACGACGTTCATCCAGAAGTGCTTCTGCCCACTCTCTCAACGGGCCGCGAATCCACTGGCCGACAGGTATGCCGAAACCGGCTTTTGGCCGTTCGATAAGCTCCCGCGGTACATAGCTGTAGAGCACCTGCCTTAAAGCCCATTTACCCTCGCCGCCCCTTATTTTCATATTCAGGGGAAGTCGCCATGCCAGTTCAGCAACGCGATGGTCAAGAAACGGAACCCTGGTTTCAAGGCTGACGCCCATTGCCGCACGATCCACTTTGGTCAAAATATCATCAGGAAGATAGGTAAGCGTGTCCCAGAGCATCATGCGCTCCTCCGGCTCGGAAAGCCCCGCCACAAGCGCGGCATTATCAAGCTGTGTAGCAAGCGTGCCGGCTCCCTTTGCCGGGTTCAGATCTGTCGGCCACTCGGTCACCAGACTGCGATAGAGATCATCCAGACTGTTTACCGTCTGCATGCGGGTTGCCAGTTTATGAGCCTTGTCACCCAGTCGGGCGATGCTCCGTGAACCCGGAAGCATGCCGCCAAGCTTGTCCCACGCTTCAGGAGACACACTCTGAATGCCCTGCCCCACAGCCCTGCGCAATACCGGCGGAAGCCAGTCGATGCGATTCCATATCCGCTTTCCCCAGAAATAACGATTGTAGCCGCCAAACAGCTCATCACCCCCGTCTCCGGAGAGTGACACGGTAACCTTCTGACGGGCCGCCTTGCAGACGAAATAGGTTGGAATCTGCGAACTGTCGGCAAAGGGCTCGTCATATAAACGGGGCAAGAGAGGAATTGCAGAACGGGCATCGCCTGAAGAGACTCGCAGCTCGTGATGATCGGTTCCAAGATGGCGGGCAACTGCCAGTGCATGAGGCGATTCATCAAATCCGGCCTCTTCAAATCCTATGGTGAAGGTCTGGACCGGTCGACGGGACTGCGCCTGCATCAGGGCTACAACTGTGGAGGAGTCAACTCCTCCCGAAAGAAACGCGCCAAGCGGCACATCAGCCACTGCCTGAATTTTAACTGCCTCACGCAGCGTGGCATCCAGCATGGCAACAGCCTCGCCTTCATCATGCAGCTGGTCGGCAAAGCCTTTCTGCACAGCATCGGTCAAAGTCCAGTACGGTTCGGTAACAGCTTCACTGTCTGCTCTCTCACCTGCACTTACGGTGAGTATGGTACCGGGAAGCAGCTTATGAATATCTTCGTAGATCGAATAGGGCGCCGGGATCGTGCAGAACTGGAAATAAAGGCCGAGTGCACTCCGGTTTACCGGATTGTCAAAACCGGGATATGCACGAAGGGTCTTGAGTTCGGAACCGAAAACAAATGCCCGCCCTTCACCCCTGCCTGTCCATCCGTAATAGAGCGGTTTTTCTCCGAAGCGGTCGCGGGCCAGAACAAGGCGCATCTCAACCTTGTCCCATAAGGCAAAGGCGAACATCCCTGCAGCGCGCTGCAGCGTGGCTTTCACTCCCCAGGCATCAAATCCGGCCAAAAGCGTTTCAGTATCCGAATGACCCCGCCACTCGGGGCTGAGCCCGTTTTGCTGAAGCTCGGAACGCAGCGTATTATGATTATAGATCTCGCCGTTAAAGGCAATGACAAATCGCCCGGAGGCAGAGTGCATGGGCTGATGGCCTGCTGAGGAGAGATCAATGATCGAGAGGCGACGGTGCCCCAGAGCTATACCTGAATCGCTGTCAGCCCAGGCTCCGGCATCGTCCGGTCCCCGGTGCTGGATAGCCAGAGCCATCCGGGTAACCAGAGCTTCCATACCATCCTTCGAACTGCCAGCAGCCCTACCCAAAAAACCTGTAAACCCGCACATCTGTTATTTTCCAATATTGTTAACCTTGGCCGCATCCTTCAACAGCGCCGCAAGTCGAGGGCCTGTAACCTGAATGCAGTACTCCCGTTCCACCTTCTGACGCCCTGCCAGCCCCATACGGTGGCGCAGCTCACTGTCATCCAGCAGCATCCTCAGCGATCGCTCCCACTCCCCGGCTGTATCCGCCAGAAAGCCGTTTATTCCATGTTCGACAATGTCACTGTTTACACCTACAGGTGATGCAACAACCGGCAGGGCACATGCCATATACTGAATCAGCTTGTAGCCGCACTTTCCCCTCTCGAACGGGGCATCAACCAGCGGCATGATACCGATATCAAAATCGGCAATATTTTCAACCTCGGTCTCCTCTCTCCACTCCACAGATTTCATGGGTAAACCAAGGGATTGCGCATCGATGCCTACGGCTGAAAAACATGCTCTCCCCTCATCTGACAAACGCAGGAAAACCTCTTTGTACTTCATGAGATTCATTGCCGATGCTCGCTGGCCAATCCATCCGATACAGGGCATCGGCCCTTTATCCGACCTGTTGTGCCGCAGATTCACGTAGCGATCGAGATCAACTACTGTGGGAATGATCTCCACCCTGCCGGCACCGGCTTTACGGGCAAAATCGGCAAGATAGTTATTCCCTGCAATAACGAGCGCAGCCTTGCGCATCAACGCAGGATGCTTGCCTGCAAGCAACCATCTGACAACCGCCCGGGGATGCAGATCATATAAATGAAAAAAAGCATCGTCATAATCAAGAACATAGGGAACCCGCCTTGAGAGCAGCATAAACTCGACCCAGGCCGGAAGCCAGGGCAGAATCTCTTTCTCTATCCAGATCAGATCAAATTTTCCGCGCTGAAGCAGTCTCTGCAGCCGTGCAAGATATGCCCGAACAATGTCGCCGGCATGACGGCGGTTATGCTGCAGACCTAACACATACTCATCCGAGAACAATGGCGATATCTCTACGTCAATGCCCGCTGATTCGAGCCAGGGGTTGTACTGCATCAAACGCATCCGGCTGCTTGCTCCCATTCGGGTGTAGCGGGAAAGTGCCAGTACCCTCAACCTATACCTCCACGCTCTTGTAAACAGAAGTGTAACTGCGAACCCCTTCGTCAAGCGAAAAACAACGCACTGCGGCATTCCGGCAGCGTGCTTTGATGCCCTCTGTTTCGGTTAACTCAAGCAGGTCATGAACTGCCCTGGTCAGGGCCTCATCATCAAAACTGTTCACTGCAACCCCGACCTTCTCGTTTTCGAGAATGGCTGCCATATCGCCGACACCCCGGTTACTCAGACAGGGAACCCCGCAGCCAAGAAACTCGCCAAGTTTTGTCGGAGCTGTGGCTATTTTGGAATAGGTGGGATTATAAAAAAATATGCCCGCGTCCATCTCCTGCATGGCGCGGGCAACTCCTCTCTGGTCGGCAGCTTCGATCCGCACCAAATCTTTGTCAATGCCCATTGCCTTTAACCTGTCACGAATGTAATCATGGCCGCCACGGTTGAGTATATGGAGCCGGGCACCGGGCACCTGCGCTCTGAGAAGTTGAAAACACCGCAGGGTTTCATCAAACAGATACCAGACACCCACTGAACCGACATAGCCGAGCGTAAAGGGATGAGCGGAATCGGGAGAGATGCCGTTTGATGGAGCAGGGCGAAACAGCTCCAGATCCGCACATGTCGTAATCACTTCGAACACCGGCATCCTGCCCTTCAGATAAGGAAAGGCGCGCATCTCGTCAACCGCCGACCTGGTCAGAGAGACCACCACATCCGCATTGAGCAGAAAATGGCGTTCAAACCATTTTGCCGTCTGATAGAGGCGGCCCCCCTTCGGCCATAACCCCCCGTCAACACGTTCGTCAGCCCAGAAACCCCGCATATCAAAGATATATTTCACCCCTGTACAACGCTTCAGGAGAAGGGCAATAACGGATGAGACGTAACTGCGGGCATGCACGATGCGTAACCGGTAGCGCAGCACCAGCCAAAGGCCAACCGAAAAACCGCAGACAATATCCCATAATGTGGCCAGAGCCGACGGCTTTTTATGGTAGCGCAAGGGATGCCAGACAATTCCTGCTGCGGCAATTGAAGCTGCTGTGCGGTGTCGTGCTATGTCGTCAGCCCAGTCTTCCGGCTTCTCGAAACTGAGAAGAAATATTCGCCGGTTTTCAGCCAGCCGCTTAAGGTATGCCAAAACCTGAGACTGGCCTAAAGGCTCCAGCATGCCGTCATAGGAGATATAGAGAACGCCTGACTTCATTGATTATCTGCAATAAAAACTTGGGTATAAACCATGTAGAGGGAGATCTGACCGATACAAAAAGTAAAATTTCACCGGTCAGCGAAGCTCATTTTTTAATGTAAAGCCCTTGAAACCGGTTGCCGAAAGTAACGCCGAAAATCTTCAATCCTCCGGTTCGCAATGCGATATGTGCAATTATCCGCTTGATCCGGCCGCCTTCAATATAAGGCCAGCCTGATTCCGATACACGCCAAAACTGCTGTACAAGAGAGGGATCAATCCGTTTGAAAAATGCTGACTGCTGCTTTTCTCCTACCTGAAATAAATGGGTCGGAGGATGAGATGCACTGAATCTGCTGTGTAACGCCCTTTTGATGATGCCGATGCTCTTGGCGACCAAGTAAACCGGGCTTGGATTTATTTCCAGCGGACCTTCGACATAAAGCACCCCCCCATGCCTGAGATAACCCAATAACTCTCTGAGTGTGGCAGCCGGATCGGGCAGATGCTCAAGAACATCCCCCAGATGAAGAACATCAAAAGCCGGTTTTTCTGCTAAGCGGTTGAAACTCTCGACCGATATCGCCTTAAACCCGGTGTGCCTGGCTGCTGTTTCAGCTGCATCCGCATCGAATTCCACACCGAAAGGCACAAAACCGGCACTGCCCAGTGCCTTCAGAAAGCCGCCCGTACCGCATCCGTAATCCAGAACCAGCGATCCCGGATTCACAAATTTCGCAAGAAGATCCGCCGATTCTTTATAGGCGGAATTGGCTGCTTTTTCTTTTTTTTCGTAGTGAACATCATGATAATTGGCCTTTGCATACATAAGCGCAAAGGTACTTCCATCAGGAACAGGATCGACAAATATGCTCGAACACCTGCGGCACTCGCAGTAATGAAACGGAACTCCGTTGAAAACGGTGGAATAAGGAAATGAGAGCTTTCTGGCGGAATCACCGCAAATCGGACAGTTTCTTGTATGAGCGTGAATCAATCAAACCTCCTTTATGGAAAAGATAAGCAAGATACTCGTCAGAAATTTTTTGAACCGAAAAGTCCTTTGCTCGATTCATGAGCAGCTCTCTGTCATGACTTGCGCTCAGGCTCAAAGCCATTGCGGATGCAAGAGCTGCGGCATCACCAACCGGAACAAGCCGTCCGTAGCGCCCATCTTCAAGAATCTCGGAGGGACCGCTCGGACAGTCGGTGCTGACCACCGGAAGAGCGCATTCAAGTGCCTCTACTATCACATTTCCAAAACCCTCCCACTCAGAGGAAAGTACAAACAGATCTGCACTCCGGAAGAACGGGTAGGGATCCACAACAAATCCCGGCAAAGCCACGCGCTCAGTCAACCCGAGCTGAGTAACCAGCTCTTCAAGCTCGTTTCTTGATGAGCCCTCCCCTAAAATAACAAGCTTTGCATTCAATGATTTCGGCAGCAGGGAAAATGCCTTGATCAGAGTCCTGAAATCTTTCTGGACAGAGAGCCTGCCGACAGCCAGGAGATGGAATGTAAATCCCTTTCCCCACAACCGGTCGGATGTATCGGATGATTCGCGAACCGGAGATATGCCGGTTGCTGCAGGATTGTAGATAACCTTGACCCTCTTTTCGGAAAGGTTGCCCAGGCGGCATAAATCATCCTTCACACCCTGTGACACTGTGATCACGCCGCTGGCAAGAGGATAGGTAAAACGGATGAGGTTTTTCAGATAGCCCGGACGAACACGGTTCTGACCAAGATATGAATGGCTCAGATGCTCATGATCACTTAAAAAAAGAGAGCTCCTCCTTCCGGAAAGCAGCCATGAAACAACCACAGCCGATGTCAGGGGCCACATTGCGCAAAGAATAACATCCGGTCGTGTTTTGCCAAGGTAGCTGGCCAGTTTCGTTATTGCATCCCTGATACGCTCTGCAGCCAGATCGGTAACGGTTATTTCCGGCCTTAAGAGCTCGATGAGTTCACCGCTCCTGCTAAGCAGAATAAACTCCACGCAGTAACCCCGCTCAATCCAGTCATTGGCAAGATATACATGGAGACGTTCCGCACCTCCTCCCCCGAGATGGGGCAGGATGATCGAAATTGATCCTTTCGATTGAGCCGGAGTGCTGTCAGAAGGGTGTAACTGCACTTAGGGTAACTGTTGCAATCGAACGGTTTTTTTCGCAACTGTCGTGTCTGAACTCTCCTGCCTGTAGGTCACTGTTTCTATACTCTTTGTAAAATCGAACTGAGTTTTTCTGCAACCTCATCAGCATCTCCGGGGGAAAGTTCAGGATAGATTGGCAGACTCAATATTGCACCTGCAAAGTTTTCAGTTATCGGCAATCCGGCTGCGGGAAGGTGACAACAAACATCATAGCCGGCATGACTATGAGCCGGGACCGGATAATGAACTCCCGCTGCAATGCCCGCCTCAACGAGGCTTGCCAAAAGCAAATCACGCTGATTGACTTCAATGACATAGAGGTGGTAGACATGACTTGTCTCCGGCCTCACTTTCGGCAGCTTTACGTTTTGAGCGGAAAGTGCTTTGTCATATAATGCGGCCAGCTCCCGGCGCCGGCTGTTATCAGCATCAAGATATTTAAGCTTCACGTTAAGTATGGCCGCCTGCACTTCATCGAGCCTGGAATTGAGACCCGGCTCTTCGGTACGCCGCTTGTCATTCCAGCCGTACTGGCGCAGCTGACGCACTCTAAATGCAAGTGCAGCATTACCCGTTACCACCATGCCTCCGTCTCCGATTGCTCCCAGATTTTTAGTCGGATAGAAGCTGAAACAGGCTGCATCTCCCATACTGCCAACCCGGTTGCCTTTATAGACCGCACCGGTTGCCTGGGCACAGTCTTCAATAACCGCCAGCCGATGCTCTTTGGCTATCTCCAGAATGGAACCCATGTCGGCACACTGCCCGTAGAGATGTACCGGGATTACAACCTTTGTTCTCACAGTAACAGCCCGGCGCATGGATTCAGGATCCATGGTATAGTAGACAGGATCAATATCAACCAGTACCGGCGTGGCACCGGTGGCGATAATGGCGGCAACCGTCGCAAGTGCCGTATGCGATACCGTGATAACCTCATCACCCGGGCCCACATCCAGTGCCCGCAGTGCAAGTATCAGAGCATCGGTGCCCGAATTCACGCCAACAGCATGCGAAACTCCGCAGTATGCAGCAAAATCACGCTCCAGTCTGTCAACTTCCGGACCAAGCACATAGTGACCGCCATCAAGAACCCGCGTTACCGCATCGACAATCTCATCGCGGCGAGACTGGAATTGAGCCAGGGGATTTGCGCAGGGAATCATTCCAGAACCCTCACTTCGGGTACAAAGGTGATCCACTTGCCGCCATCAGCCGTGAACGCTCCCTCTTTCTCAAAAATCTCGACTGCGTGGTTCCATGCAAACAGCAGCGCATAGTCCGGCGGATTCTGTTTAAACTCCTCATAGGGTCTGACCGGGATGTGGACACCCGGTGAGTACTTGCCCTGTTTGATGGGGGTTGTATCCGAAATAAACTCGATATGTTCGGGCCGGATTCCGCAGTAGTTCAGAACCGTTGTGCTTTTCGACGTTGCCCCGTAGCCCACAACCCGCTTTCCCTCCTGGTGGAGGCGTTCGAGAAGGCCGAAAAGTGCAGTACGTGAAGCCTCACAGTTCCTGCGGAACTGTTCGTAGGTCTCTGCCTTGTGCAGCCCCTGAGCGCGCTCCTTTTCAAGCAGTGCAGCAACATTCGGAGAGATTGCATGACTGCCTTTGGGCGCAAAAACATAACGCATTGAGCCGCCATGGGTTACCTGGGGCAGGACGTCAATCAGTTCCAGACCGTGCTGACCGAATGCCCAGGAGACAGAGGTTGCTGAAAAGATATAGACATGCTCGTCATAAATCTGGTCATAGGAGGTCTTGGCAATCATATCCCCCAGATAGGGATCCTCAAACATCAAGACGCCATCCGGCTTCAAAAGTTTTGCCATTCCTGCTGCGACGTTGTTGATATCAGGAATGTGACACATCACATTGGCGCAAATGACCGCATCTGCATGTCCATATTCAGCGACAAGACGCTCGGCCAATTCGAGATTAAAGAATTCCGATATGGTCTGAATGCCTTGTGCACGAGCTACATCGGCCACATTCTCAGAAGGTTCGACGCCTAAATGGCGATAACCGGCCTCCTTGAAATTGCGAAGCATAATGCCGTCATTGCTGCCAAGTTCAACGACAAAAGGGTCCTTTCGACCGGCAAAAAAACGCTCCATCACAAAGTCAGCATAGGCTTTGAAATGGATCTGCATATGCTTTGAGAGACTGGAAAAAAAGGCATAGTTTTCATGGAACATGCGCTGGGCATCGGGCTGCTCGACCAGCTGAAAGGCACCGCAATGGTCACAGAATGCGACCTCCATCCTGAAAAAATACTCTTCGGCAAACTCTTCCTTCTTCAGAAAACCGTTGGCAATCGGCATGGGCCCGAAATCCATAAACGGCTCAATCTGATGATTACAAACACGACAATTAAACATAGGTGTTCAACTAATTGGTTGATAAAAAATGATACGAATGAGAGTGCTGCCCTTCAGACAAACCCGGATATATCAGAGAATTACCGTTTGTGCGTCAGGCCGGATTATGGTCATGCTTCTACTGATTAGCATTTCGCAGGAGTGAAATGGTCTCGCCTACACCCCGCCGCAAATCGCCGGCAAACACAAATCCCGTCGACAAAAACCGTTCACATGAAACTTCGTAGGAGAGCTGGTTCATAATCTGGTTGTCCACGAAGGAGACCTGCAAGTCCGGCACGAACTCACGAATCGTATCGACAATCTGGCGAACGGTTGCGTTATGCGTCAAAATATTGTAGATGCGTCCGTCAAAAAGGTCATTCCTGATGATATATGCAAGTGCCCGGGACGCATCAAAGAGATCAAGGTATGGCCGCTTCTGATCATAGGCCGTACTCCAGACTGTAATCGGCATTCCCATGACCGCCTGCCAGCAGAACTTGTTGACCGCTGTATGAAACCGCATGCCCGGCGATGCGCCGAAGATGGTGCCGAACCGGCAGGAGATTGATTTGAGACCTTTTCCGACGTGCAGATCTCTCACCATCTGCTCTTCTTTCAGTTTTGTCAGCGCATAGGGACTCTGTGGTTTCAGCTCCTCTTCAGAACAGTCCTCCGCAACCACCGCGTTCTGGGTACCATAAACGCTCGTTGAAGAGAGCGCTATCAAACGGGCACCGGTTTCCACACAGGCCGAGGCCACCTTGAGCGTTGCCTGATAGTTATTTGCCTCCAGCTGTGCAGCTTTGTCAAAACTTCCCGCGGCATCAGTAATAGCGGCCAGATGAATAACTGCCTGAGCACCCTCCAGAACCGGTCTGAGGTCAAGAGAGGTGACATCACCCTCAATAAAACGGTAAGTGCCTGTTGATGGAAGATTAAAAAGCGATGGAAAGCGCTGTGTCATCATATTGTCGATCATGACAATCTCGGCACCGGGAAATTGAAGAGCCAGATCACGGACGACATAAGAACCGATATGACCGATAGCGCCAGTAACTACTAATTTCATGAGCTTGTAAACGTTTAGTTTTCTTTATTTTCAGGATGAGCCCGTCTGAAAGCCAGATAATCCGAGTAGTCACGAATATAGTCTTCGACTTCATATGGGCGATCACACAGCACGGTCAGAGCCGAACCCGGTGTAGTGTATGTCTGGGTTGACCAGATCCCTGGCGGAACCAGCAAACCGATATTGGGATGATCAAGGGTAAAGCCTGCCGTTTCAGTGCCGTCATCACACAACACATCAACTACCCCCCGGGGGCAGGTTAAAAACTGGGCACATGCACGATGGGCATGCTGTCCGCGAATTGCGCCAACAGGGGCTCTGACCACAAAAACCCTGGCAATTGCAAACGGTACATTAATGAGACCTTCCATAACAACCAGATCACCATTATCTTCAAAATAGTGTGGAAGATTTATGATTTTTACTGCATCGAGGGAATAAAACATCCTGTTACGTCTATTTTCTTGTTTGGTGTTATAACCTGTTTTTTTCTTGTTGACACCCTGATACCAGCATTTTTACACCATCTTCAATGCTCACAAGAGGCTCCCAGCCTGCAGCCTTGGAGAACTTCTCATTCTGTGCAATGAAATTCCTGAATTCAATCGGGTCGGTTCCTGAAGGCCACATAATACTCTCAAGAGCAACCCGTTTTCCGGTGACTTGTTCAGCCTGATCAACAACCAGTTCAAATGCTCTCCTCAACGTTGTACCGACTCCGCTGCCGATATTGAATACCTCTCCCTGAATGCCCGAAACAGCACCGGCAAGCAAAATAGCACGAACCACATCATCAAGAAAAACATAATCGCGAATATAATTTCCGTCTCCGTAAAGGGATATGTTTTGACCCTGAAGCGCACGCAATGCAACCCTGTTCAAAATACCCCGGTCAGGTGATGAACTGACACTTGAACTCGGACCATAGACGTTTGCGAGTCTCAGGGATACCGAATCGAACAGACCAAGCCGTGTTGCCTGTGTTAATTGCTGCTCTGCAAACAGTTTGTGTATATCATATACGGTAACCGGATTCGGCGTCTGCGTTTCAGAAACAGGAAGACACGTCGTCAGACCATACAGCGTGACTGTAGAAGTAAAAATCACTCTTGGTTTGCGATCGAGTTCCCTTGCAGCTCTTATGAGATGGTTTATCGGAAGAAGTGTGGAGTTCAGACTTTCAGACGGATCCTTTGTGGCGGCATAAATACTGGTGTTTCCGCCAAGGTGATAGATGATGTCAGAGTCAGAAACAATTTTATGCCAGGTATCATAGGTGCAGATATCTCCTGTCAGTTGCCGTACATATTTTTTTTGCGGCAGCTCTCTGCGGCTGACAGTGAAAATGTTGTCTGAATATTTCGATAATTCTTCAACAAGGAGTGAACCTATATAGCCGCCGGCACCTGTAACAGCTATTTTTTTATTCCTTAACAGCTCTAGGACTTGCATACACTTTTTTTCTGTAACAGCAAATGTAAGGTTTGTTTGACTCTGTATTGCTCAGGGAAATTATCCATTGGCAGTGTATCATCGAAATGCAGCCTGCGGGAACCTGCATAACTTTTCATTTTCAACTTATAGCCAATTGAGTCCAATACTTCAATCAGCTCATCAAAATTGATAAACCAGTGAGGAATTTTACTGTCATAATAATTTTGCAGTGAAACAAAAGCAGGGTTGGAACCGGCAAATACATCAGATAACAAAATATATTCCGAATTATAAGCAGCTAAATCAGTCAACAAATTTGCCCAGTGCTCAATGTATTGCAATGAAGATGCCACATAGACAAGATTATACTGTTCTGATTGAGGCAGTGCGGACAGATACTTGACCTTTCCGGCATGCAATGCACTTGCAGACTCAATTATTTCAGGGACTTCCACAATTGTATAGTCTATTGAGTCCATATCATTTTCAACACTTTCCAGTAGTGTCATATATCCTATACCAAACCCGCCGCCAAAATCAAGAATTTTGATATTTTCATAATTGCTCAGCATCATTGCCACTGTAATAGGCAACAGGGTACTTCTTTGTTTATGAAACTGTGGAATCGGGATCCCCTCGCAAAGCGAATGACAGCATTCTTTTGCCGCAGTCAATGATCGCTGATGATAGACATCACCACCAAAACCGGACCCACATGCATTCTTTTCTGCATCCTGCCATGAATCATATATCCCTTCCCAAATATTAAACAGCTTTCGCTTATTTTCTGTCAAGGTCATATTTTCGCTCTTTATTGTTACCTCTGTATTTATTATAAAAACAAATCTTTCAGGCGCGGATAGGAAGCATCTCTCGGAGTGATTATTGGAGAGTTCATCGGCCATTTAATTCCAACATCGGGATCATTCCAGAACAAACCGCCTTCATCGCCTGCATCGTATTCACAAGTAACCTTGTAATGGAGATCCGCCCAGTCACTGAAAACATAAAAGCCATGGGCAAAACCGGGTGACATGTAAATCTGTCTTGGCCCGATGTCAGAAAGCTCTGCTCCGAACCACTGCCCGAATGTTGAAGATGCCGGCCGTATATCAACGCACACATCATAAATATGACCACGTAAAACCGTCAACAACTGTGCTTGCGGCCTTTTCACCTGAAAGTGCATGCCCCTGAGAACACCTTTGACTGATCGCGATTGATTGTCCTGCAGAAATTTATCCGCAATACCCGCCTTGCGATATCTTGTTTCCTGATAGGTTTCAAGAAAGAATCCACGGTCGTCAGTATAACATCGGGGCTCTATCACATACAATCCATCAAGAGGTGTTGTGGTTATCTTCATATGTTCAGCAAATCAGATTTTTCTTTAAATAAATCCTCAAACAACATTATCCCGCAATTTGGTTTTCTGCTTTTCATCAATATCCACAATTTCTCCGCAACTGGCACTGATCTCATTTATATACTTGAATAGATCCCTGTATTCACCATTCTGCAGAGAGGTAAAATCAGTCCTGTACTTATCAGCATTGCGGCTATTATAAGATCCGAAAACCAATTTAATAATGTTTCCTATCAGATCAGACTTATAAATATGCTTAAATATTTTCGAGGTTACAGTATACCCTTCGAAAGAGAGCGATTCTATATCTCTTTTAACAACAGAATCAGTATAATCTGTTCTGTCACAGGAATTTTTTATAATAGCTTTAAGTAATCTGACCACTTCGGAGCGATAGTAATCAGTTGCCATTATTTTTTTCATATAAAAGAGCGCCCGCTTTTTTATATATACATCAACTTTGTCATCATTGATTATCTCAACATATCTTGACATCATCACAACAACATGTGCATAATCAAGATTCTTTCGCGCTGCACTAATTGACTTTTTATGCGCAGTAAAAAAAGCACCGGGTATGGATAAATATGCAAAATGGTATCGAGCCATAGCCCGCAGTATATACCGCATATCATAAGCTATATCATATCTGTCGTCCATATCCAGATAAACATTTGCAACCTCTTTCCGGAATACCATTGCAGTCCAGTCATAAGGAATTTCACCTGCATGGAATGCATCAAATCTCATATTGTCGCGAAATAGTTTAAGACTATTATCGGATTTAGTATGATTAGCCAATTCCCTGTTCTCATCTATATATATCGTATTTGTAACGACAAACATAATATCAGGATTTTCATCAAGAACCTGTATTGCCTTTTCATAGAAATTCTCGGAAAGGAAATCGTCGTCGCTTAAAACAGAAAAATATGGGGTATTTATTGACTGGAAAGCATACCTGTAGTTAGCTATAAGTCCTAAATTTTTACTGTGGCAATGATATTTGATTCTCAGATCATTCTGTTGCAATTCAGAAACAACATTTTCTGTATGATCACCCGATGCATCATCAAAAACACAAATCTGCAAGTCACGGTATGTCTGACGCAGCACACTTGTTATGGCTCTCCGTAAATATTCCGGACGTTTATAGGTTGGAAGTAATGCCGTAATCTGAGGATTGACAGTCATATCACATTTATAGTTATCACTTTTCTAAAAAAGAGCTGAATCACATACCTCAAGTTGCATCCTGACCTCTCGGGCTTTGGTCATACACTCCTGACATAGCGGTTCACCCTTCTCAAGCCCCCGGTAACATACCCTTTTATCTGACCTTCAACTGTCCAGCCCAATACTTTTTTTAAATCTTTATCACCAAGCATCCATTTTTTACCAAGGATTTGTTCGCCATAGGAAACATCCTTACGCCCTTTGGCGGGATGGCCCGGAAATAACCATGGATATCTCCCCTTAACGTATGACTCTTTTTGTGACTCGATCAGATGATTATAATAACTCTCACTGTATTCATGAACATTTCCAGCAGCCGTTATCATATTATTGTCATACATATGATATGGCCCGCAAATTGAGACTGTACAGCCGCAATAGAGTGCATAGGCAATATGGCTTCCTATACAGTTACTTGTCACATAATCAGCGAACTCGAGCATTCTCCGCATTCTGGCCAGAGCATTCATATCATCCGGCCTTGCGCCTATAACCGGGATAAGATCTCTTTTTTTAATATCATCCTGTAAGTCCGGAGAGTTATCATACCAGTATATACTGACATAGACATCCGAAAAATCCCTCCTTACTGAATGCAAATAATCGAGATAGTCCAGATGTGATTTTTTCAGCTTCGCACTCTCCGTAGAGTGGGGCAAAAACGCAAGCAGGGTTTTATCTCTGCGGGCTATGCCCTGCTCGGGTACATAAATCAACGGCAACCCCCCAAGCACACAATTGGTGTACCCTTTTGAATCAACCACCTGCTTTTCATGTTCACTGGCAACCACAATGGAAAGTGATTTTCTCTGCCCCCGCCCGCCAACAAATATTTCTATATATGGATCATTCCATATCCAGCCATGCAGCCAGTTTGCAAAGCTTAATGGAGCAAAAGTAATTCCTGTTTTTTTGGCGATGACACCTGAAAATCCATATCGATCGCAAGCATTTCTGAGTTTTTGAATCCTGATTTCGGGCAATATATTATTCATACAGATATCCTGCTAAAACAACCCATAAAACAACATCCCGCAAACTTACGGTATATTGTTTTTATTAATGCAATTATCATTAAGTGCGAGGCCGTGCATTTGATTTTTGGGGTTGGCAAAATCAGGAAGTTCTGAATTTTGCATAATAAAGAATATCCGCCGCCTGCCCGTCAAAAATCTCCTGCGCTTTGCGTACAGCCTCAAAAGTCATACCTGACCGTTCCATCAGTTTGATCATTCCGTAGTTGAGTGCTGATGTGCCGGCAGTCAGCTTGCGAATCTCCTTTTGCGATAAAAGCCAGCCTGTAAAGGTATTCCAGGCATCCTGACCATAGCCCTTTCCCCAAACCGACCTGTCTCCGATCATTATGCCGACATCGACCGTTCCATGATGGCGGAAGCGGTATGCGGTCATGGTTCCGATTTGACGATTATCACTCAAAGCATGAATACTCATGAAAAGATTATCCGTGTCACTGAAAGTGGCAAGATAGCGCCGGGAGCTTTCAGCATCATGCCTGTGAAATCGCTGATTGCTGTAGCGAACCACTTCCGGATCGTTCAGCCATCCGATGTATACTTCATTGATGTCCGCCGGAGTGAAGAGCCTCAGCAGCACCTTCTCTCCACAGAGAACCGGACCCTCTTCTGTTACCATCTTTTCCATCAGCCTCCTTACCCCTTGAGCGAGTCAAGATTCTGCCATACTTTCCTTATCGCTGTGATGATCAAATCAACATCTTCACCGTCGAGATCATAGACACACATGCCGAAACCGAGATAGGCCTCGTCCTGCATTTTTTCCGCAACCGGACAGATCCCCTTGCGGTAATCCACATCCCTGTGACAAATTTCAGAGTTCCAGGGAAAACCTTTTGTTCCATATGCCATTTTCTGCTGGTAACAGGGCAGAAGATGAATATTCTGATAACGGTTGCTTAACGACAATCCTTCCGCCTGCAATGCGGCATGGATGCGTTCCCTGCTGACGCCTGTTTCTGATGCATCGACAGTCATCGGGTAGACATAATAGACATGCGTACGATCCGGCCTGACCACAGGAAGCTTCAGACCCGGCAGTCCGGCCAGACCCTCGTTCAGTCGATCAGCGGTTGCCTGGCGGGACTGTACAAACCGGCCAAGTTTTTTCAATTGCTCAATTCCAATAGCGCACTCAATCTCTCCAAGCCTGAAATTGTATCCAAGCATATTGGACAGATTGCTCACACCCTTGTCTTCCACAACAACTTCGGCATGGTTGCGAATCAACTGGAGACGTTCGGCAAGTTCGTCATCATCAGTAACAAGAACCCCTCCCTCACCGGTATGTATATGCTTGTGGTAATTGAGACTGTATCCTCCGACATGTGCAAGTGTTCCTGCGTATTTATCCCTGTAGAGCGCTCCGGGTGACTGCGCAGTATCGGAAATAACCTTGAGCCCGTGTCTGGCGGCAATGGTCATCAATTCATCCATGTCGGCTGATTGGCCGAAAATATCCGCCACTATAATCGCCCTGGTATAGGGGGTGATGTTCGCTTCAACAGATGCAGGATCCAGGTTGAAAGTTTCGGGATCAATATCTGCAAAGACCGGAATGGCATTCCAATGCAGTATAGCTGTTGCTGTTGCACTCATGGTCCATGGCGTAACAATAACCTCATCACCCGGCTCAATGCCAATCGCACCTACCGCAGCAACAAGACCGGATGTCCATGAGTTGACTGTAATGGCATGCTTTACTCCGAAGTAGTCAGCACAGTTTCTTTCAAATTCCCGAACCTTCGGACCTCCGTAAAAATCCTCATGCCATACTCCCAGAAACTGTGATAACACACCACTCTCTATGACCTCTTTGGCGGCATGAACCTCTTCCGTTCCGATCGAATTATATCGCCTGAATGGCCTGTTGACCGTTTTCGGCCCACCGTGTAATGCTAACTTTTCTATGGTCATTATCCTCTCTGATTAATTATTTGCTGCATAGCCTCAAGAGTCGCAAGAGCCTGGTTGCCCGTGCACAAGGTGTACCTGCGTCCGGCAAGAAAATCTGCCACCTGGTCCGCCACATACCATTGATTGCGGTTCATTCCGGTTACAATCTCTTCGGCGGCCGGCTGCAGCACCCTGTAGCCTGAAATGGTTGGATGGGGAGTCGTTGACTGCCAGGTAATGGAAGCGCCCCCCTGCTCATAGCGCAGTCGACCGGAGGGACAAAGCAGTTCTATGGTATGATGGGAAAATGCCTCCTCCCATGCTGATATAAAAACAACTTTGCCGTTCTCGAACTCAACATGCACATCAGGCTCAGGATCTGTATTATCCCAGAGGCGACCCCGGTCGAGAAGCCCGGCTCTCACGAAACTTCCGAGCCAGAACTCCAGCAGATTGAAAAAATGTGACCCGTTATGCAAAAAACCTTTTGAATACCAGGCAACCCCCTTTATGGGTGCCGATAGTAAACCCTCGTCGATACGCCTTTTCACCTCCAATGCACCGATATCAACCCTTCGCATATAATTGACAAAAAGTTTCACGCCGGCAGATTGACAGGCTTCAACCATCTCCCGGGCTTCAAGCGGATTATAGGCTAAGGGCTTTTCACAGAGAATGACCTTTGGTTTTGAATGCGACAATATCGTATGGACAGCCTCCCGGTGCAGTGCTGTCGGCGTTGCGATGACCACGACAGCCGGTTTTTCAGCCCTCAGTGCGCTTTCTGTATCGGCATAGGCCGGTTTGTTGTAATGACTTTCAAAAAGCCTGCGTTGAGCCGACGACGGGTCAACTGCACCTGAGAGTTCAAAGGCTTCGTGAAGTGAAAATGCCCTGGCATGGCTGAAGACAAACTTTGCCGGATCAAGCAGAAGATCATAGCCCATGCCTATCTGACCAAGGCCAATGATGAGACTCTTTTCAGCCATCCGCACTATTCCGGTAATCAGTAACTAAAATCGGCATATGCTCTATTTCAGAAAATGGAAGAACGCATGGCCTGCCGCCAGAAGGTATTGAACTTATCACCCTTTTTTTTGCCAGCAGAGCTACTACCAGTGCCATTGATGCACAACCGACCACAACATCTGCTTCTGCAATTTCTTCGAAGAGTGTTTTGCCGCTGCTAACCCTGATGTTCAAGGGCGAGCTGTTCTTTATCTGATCGTATTTGCCTTTTGCTTCTGTGGGATGAAGCCTGAGATTGATGACCGGTTCCGGAGAGCCGAGTACCTGAATATTTTCCAGAAAAAACAGCAAGGCATCTTCTTCGGTATATCCAAAAAAGCGTTCATCACCATACTTGTAGAGCGCAAACTCACGTACCGGCTCGCAAACATAAAGCACAGTAAATGAAGCAGCATCTTGTTTTATCTGGGAAATGCTTTCAAACTCAAGTTTTATATCCTCAAAATAGGGATTGGTCTGCAGGTTAATCGGGAGATCAGGAAAATGAGTTTGTGCTATTTTTTGAGCATGCTCATCCCCAACCCATATTTCATCGGGAAGAACCATATCTCCCTGCTCCAGAAACCTCTCGGAGTAATTGACCCAGTGGTCCAGAAAGGCAACACTGTGCTTGCCTGCTGATTTTGCCTGCATTATGGCTTGTCGTTCAAGGCTGGATTGCCAGCTTGTCCCGCATAGTACCCAGTCGCTTTCTTCGATTGCTTCAGTGAGGGAGACGACAGAACAATTGCCGAGCTTGCGCTGAAAAACGCCTGCCGCCGGGCCATCAAGAGCCAAAGAATAAGGGCCATCGTATCTGCGCAGCCAGCTACTGAGAATCTCTGCACCGCCGGCATCGTGACTGACGACAGCTATCCGCCCTTCAGTCATGTATTCCCCTTGCGCCTGACTTCATGATTAATAGCCACCCACTCCGGTTTTTCTTTGAGAAGTTGAAGAACATCGCTGCAGCTGAATAATGGATTCTCATCGCCAAAGTGCTCAATAATACGTTTCAGAAGCTCATAATCTCTTTTTTCATCGAGCGTCAGCCCTAAACCCGGCCAGTAATGAGTGCGGAAAGGAACCAGATATATTGGCGGAAAGAGCTCCGGGTTACGTAAAATATGCATCGTAACATGCTCCCTGTCAAGAGGCTCATCGGTCATGCTTTCCGACTTCGCAAGCACTTCAGTGGAGAAGACCTGTGCGCCCATACCATCGGGCATGCCAAAGTTACCGATATTGACATACTGAGCCCGGCTGTTGGCATAGTATGTTTTTATAACCTGTTCCACCAGCATGGGATCAATTATCGGACAATCGCCTGTAACTTCACAGATAACCTGGGCATTGTAAGCCCGGGCCGACTGCAGCACGCGTCCCATAACATCTTCTTCACTTCCACGAAATACACCTGTATTTTCCCTGATTGCCAGCTGCTCAAGTACGTCATCGTCAGCGTTGGTTGTAGTGGCAATAACAATTTCATCAATATCCGGCACAGCTTTTAGCCGGGCAATCAAATGACTGAGCATCGGCTTTCCATCTGCAGGCAGCAAATGCTTGCCCGGTAATCGGGATGAAGTCATACGTGCCTCAACAATTGCCACCACTTTTTCATTTTCTCGTTGCTTCATAGAGGGAAACAGTAATTATAAGAGGGGAAATTACAGAAAACAGCGTCAGTTAAACTTCTTTAACTTTATGACCTTACACCACGGCATTGGATATGGCCGTTACGGCATTCAGTCCAGCCAATCCTGATCACGTTTCAAGCCCATTACACCGGCAAGAAGGTTACCCTTGATTGAATTTTTTACACTTTCCATCGCACGTGAATCCGTTTCACTCAACCGGGACTTGATTCGTCCCTTACCGTCGGCAATGCCGATTACCTCTGACGGGTTTTTTATAGAGTTGACTACAACCTCACCATCGGAACCCCAGACGCCTCCGGCAACAACAGGTACTGAATTGATAGCAGCTCTTCCTGTTATGTTATCCACAAGGTTCTGGGCATCAAGCAGGCCGACCACCTCTCCGACTATTGCTGCACGGCCATCCAGACGAATAACCTCAACGCCATTCCGAAGCAGATCTCTGGCGATTTGTCCGGTAACAGCCCCCGAGACCAGATCATAGACCAGGGTGATGTTTTCAGAAAACAGCTGATTATTATTTTCAGTCTTTCCTGCCACGACGATAATAGATGCCTGTTCAGAGTCAACAATTGAAATGCCCCAGTAGGGAAAGAGCGCGCTCAACATTTTTGTACGGTCATCTTCACCGTAAAGTGCGATGCAATTTCCTCCCCGTTTTCCTGCTTCAATGGCAACAATATGACAGGCGCTTATCAATCCGGCTATTTCGTCTCCGTAGGGAAGCATCCGTGATTGCCATTCACGGGATTCCAGACGGGTGACACATATGTTCCAGCTGTCAAAACGTGGCGTCTTGTCAAGGAATATGACATCAACCCTGCCGTCAATCTCAGAAACGACCCGCTCAAGGTCTGCTGCATCAGAAACCTCTATGGCGCCAACCACAGCATAATTCAGTAATCTGATCTCCTGAAGCTTGATTTCGTTGTGATCATCTTCAATCCATGGACCTGCTATCACAATCACTGAAGGTCGATCCATCCTTAATGACTGGCTCCTGGTCTCGTTGGCATATCGCCCGATATCAAACGAGGGAGTTTCTGACCATTTAATGGTCCCGGTATAATCACCGGCCTCATCACCGGGACCAACTTTCCTTGACAGCGACTGCTCTTTGGCATACGCTGCGGCCGAGAGGGCATCCGCTTCAGAAATATGACGTTTTGCATCATGGCCTAAAACCAGAACAACATCCCTGAGACTGATCTGATACTGCAATGCTGCCTTTTCAAGCAGAGGTAAAAATCCGCTGTGTATCTGGGCAAAGCCGAGCGCCTGTTCCAATGAGCTGTGCCGCCAGCGCTGTTCAAGAAAAGGACGAATCGTTTTTTCAGCTAAATCACCGGCATTCCATGCATTGACTCCTGTTTCATACCCGGCCCGGCAAAGCACCATCGCCAAGACCTCGGTTGCTGCATTGCCGATGCTTCTTCCGATTCCGAGCAAAGAGCCGTCTACAATATCACAACCTGCTCCTACTGCAGAAAGAGAGCATGCTGTACTGAGGGAGAGGTTGTCGTGACCATGAAACCCGATTCGTGCCGAAACACCTGCAAGAGTGAATTCTTTCCTTATTTCCGAAACATATTCTGCAACTTCAGAGGGCAGCATACCTCCTGCTGAATCAACCACGTATACTCCATCAGCCCCTGCCTCAACAAAACGGAGCGAGCCTTCCCTGCTCTCTTTTAAGGAATAGGCATAGATTTTCATGATGTTTGCCCAAACCTCAAGACCGAGACGTTTTGCCTCCCGTATGGCATGACAGGCCTGATCTATGGCGTCAAGTGATACACCCACACGAACAAACGCCCCACCCTCATCGGCCAGCAGTTTGAGATCGGAGAGCTCCCCGATTCCCGGTATATAGAAAAAACCGAACCTGGCCCTGCGTATTGCATTGGAACATGCACGCATGTAAACTAAATCCGTCACGGCCTGGGCTCCTTTTCCGGCACGATCGGCGCCAAGTCCCAGGCCATGACCCACTTCGATATAATTGATCCCCGAGAGTTCAAGCCCATGGGCAATCAGTGCGGTTTCATCAGCCGTAAATTGATACCCGATCGTATAACTGCCGTCTCTGAGGGTCGTATCGAGAATATCGACATGATGTAAAGTACTATCCATATCCAGCCTTATCCAGTTTACTGATGAATACAGATGCTGACTTCTTTACCCGATCCATACTTGTCCTGTCATCAACCCACAGCTGAAATATCTCCTGAGACAGCGACTCTGTAAAGCCCAGCTGCGCCGTTGAAGAACCGTCACGCGCCATCATCCAGTGGGACGGGATATACCAGTTGCTGATATCTATGCTTTCGAGCCTTACAGCATCACTCAATGCCTTTTGCTCCGCCCAGTCAATACCCGGAAGACGAAATACAGCCCGCCATGGCACTGAACCCGCCGTCATGCGAAGAGGAACCAGTGCGGTATCTGAAAGCAAATCCATATACTCCAGACTCTTCTCATTTCTCTGCTCTGCAGCGGATTCAAGACGGGTCAGCTGTGCCGAAATTTCTTCTGCAGCAGCCGGATTCCATCTGCTCAGAACAAGTGGCTTATAGATGCTCATAAGCCCTCCGAAAGCTTCCCTCGCCCCTTCGGGTTTGATTCCAAGCTGATTGCGTGCAGCATAGAACATTTCCAGAAACTTCGCGGCAACAGAAGCGGAATCCGATGTGAAACCTGAATAGGTATCGGTGAATTTCCTGATTTGATCTGCAAGAGAACCATCATCTGTCAAAACCATGCCCCCATGTTTGACATCAATGATCTTTGTGTGCCCGAATGAAATAAGGGAAGCATCACCAAAACTGCCGCAGGGCTTGTTCTGCAGCGTTCCTCCGAACGATTGCGCTGCATCTTCGATGAAATAAATCCCTTTTTTGCGGCAGAGATCGGCAACAGAGGCCGCGTTTCCGACATTGCCGAACAGATGAACAAATAAAACCGCATCTACACCGGCATCGAAAACGCGCTGCCATTCCGAATCGGAAACATTGCCTGTCTCCACATCTATATCACAGAAAACAGGTTCCCATCCTGCATGCAGTACTGCAGCAAGCGGACTCTGGCAGAGAAAAGATGGCAGAGCTATTTTTTGTGGTGCGTTAGCTATCTTCCAGAGTGAGAGAAGGGCAAAGAGGCCAAAAGCAGCTCGCCCCAGGGCAACCGCTTCACCCCTTGAGGTTAACTCTGCAACCTGATGTTCAAGCTGTACTGTTTCAGTTTTCACTATGGCCGGTAATGCACTCTGATAACAGCACAAACTTCAGCTCACCAAAAGCGGCAGTCAGGTTCAGAATATTTTTTTCCAGTGAAGTTGCGCTGTGTGATATCAGGGGATGTTGATGAATACTTGTCAATAACTCATGGGGGTGAACAACGGCAATAACCCTGTCGGGTGTTGCCATGCTCTTCAGTGCTGACTCTATCAGCTCCGGACGAAACGCCAGGTTGCAGTATCTGTTTACCGGATTCAGATCAATAGGGGCTGTGATGGGAAGCATGGTAAAGGGAACTTCAAGAAAACGATACTTTGCTTCACCGTTTTCAGCCGGTCTCCGGTAATCGACCGTGGAGGGATGATAGGGCATTGAGGGCGTTCCTGTCCAGTCAAACTGGAACCCGCTGTCGAACCGCTTCCTGCCGGCCAGCGCACTTGAATCACATGCTATCCCCAATTCATTGATGGCGTTTGCCAGAGAATTGTTCATAACCGCTTCGCCCATTCTCGACACTGCCGGCAGAGATCCGAAATAGCTCTCCCAGGCTCTCACCGCCCGTTCCACCTGTTCAATCTGGCGGTCGCTGCCGGTCTCGGATACCCACTGACCCTCTTGCAGCCGGTAAAGATGGGGATGAACACCAAACTCATCTCCCAGTGCGGACCTGCGTACGATAAAACCCTCCAGCGACTGCAGAAGGCCTGAAACAGCACCGGTTACTGCCTCTACTGAATCATCACACCGTATAAACCAGGTAACCGGAATCCTCACCCCGAGACCGGATTCCATCCTTTCAAGCAGCAGCTCAAGATTCCGGACTGCATCAACAATCTTCTGCAGTTCGAATGAACCCTGTTCGCCGGGCAATCCAAACCACTCTCCTTCAACATCAACGGTTAGAGCTAATGATGTGGCGGATTTGAGGCTCATTTCGGAGCCCATCCTTCAAAGTCCGGATAGAGGTAGAGGCAAAACTCAAACAGCGGATAATCGTGTCGTAACGTAACCCGACGGGTCAGCTGTTTTGCAAAGGAAAAAAGCTTTTCCGGTTGATAGTAGTAGAGATGTTCCTGCTGAAAATCAACATAACTTGTCAGCAGGTCAACGGCAACTCCGGATCGGGCAATATTGAACATTACCCTGAGCATATCCTGAACAAGAGCCTCATTCTTCTCTTTTTCCAGGCGCAGGTTGAACACCTGCGAGCAGACTACGTAGTCATAACTTTTTGCCGGGAAGGGTTCATCCTGCAAATCCAGGGTGCGTAGGTCAAGAGCCGGATAGGCAATTCGGGCCTCGTCAATAAGCTCGGGAACAATATCGACACCTGTATAGTGAACATTGATCCCCTTACCGATCAGGTGTGCATAAAAGTCAGCCAGGCCGCAACCAACATCCAGAACACTCGATCCCTCACTGATACCAATCTCAGCCAGAATATCAAAGCGCACTGTTCGTCTTGACTCAATCCCGGAAGCCAGAGCCTTGATACCCGGGCCATACTTGATCAATCTCTCTTTATAGCGCTCCTGAATCAGTATTTTGTCCTGTTCATCCATGTGTACTATTCCATTTCGAGTTTAATAAACGATAAGGCAAGTTCCGCCCGGCTTTCGGCTTCATGCCGATTTTCACCAAAAACAATCAGATGACCCGCCCTGTCTGCCCCGCATCTGAGTTCACCCATAACGCTGCCGGGTTTGACATATACCTCGGCGTCCTGCACCCCGGCCACCAGCCTTGCCTGATCAAGGCCTTTGACCGCTTTCAGCCTGCCTGCAACCGGGCTTATAAAAATGATTACCGCCCCCCTGAGATGCGGTAACGGAATAATGTCTGCCGGCTCTCCAAGCGCTAATCGCAATTGTGTGCCAACCGTATCAATGCCTGTTACATGAGGAAGAATATCGGTAAAAACACGAAAGCCCGCCCCGCGCGCCGCAAGTTCCACAACAACAGGACCCCGTTCAGCTCTTAACAACTCCATATGCACCGGACAGTTATTCAGACCGCATGCCGAGACTGCCTTAGCTGCTGCTGAATGAATTGCCCTCTGCTCCTCTGTTGAGAGGGAATCCGGAAAATGCACTGCCATATCCAGCAGATAGGGCGGATTTGTACGACTCTTTTCTGAAATGCAGATCCCGGAGAATTTTCCGTTTACAACAAAACCCTCTACACTTACCTCCAGCCCTTCGACATATTCCTCGACAAGACCAATCTTTGAACGGGAGGCGTCAAGCGCTTCGGTTGCCGCCTGCATGACCTCTTCTGCAGATCTGACAAAACGCACACCTCTGCTGCCAGCCGAATCTATGGGTTTGATCACGACAGGAAAGCCAATCTCTGCCGCATGACGGGCAGCTTCGTCGGGAAACCTGAACGGCATGAATGCAGGCACCGAAAGGCCTGCTTCCTTCATTCTCTGGCGCTGCAGCCATTTATTTACCGATACATCAGCAGCTTCGACAGAGATAGAGGAGAAACCACATGAAACGCACGCCCTGGCCACAGCCGGAACCGGCACATCGGTTGCAACCGCAACAATAGCATTAACACTGAACCGTCCGGCGCAGGCTAAGATAAATTCAGAATCCCGGATATCACCGACTGCAAATCCTTCTGCATGCTCAAAGCCGACGGCGCAAGGATCTGCATCAACAGCATAGGGGATATAGCCAAGTGTTCGGGCATGCTTAATAGCAGGCATCTGGGAGGGCCCTGCCCCGACAAAAAGCACCTTAGAGTGTAACGCCATAATAACAGGTCCTCATGCTCAATTTAACTGCTGCTCAATTATATCACATATTCTCTCTGCACCTCGTCCGTCAATACATCCCCGGGCAGAAACGGAGAGTTTCCGGCGATTTTCAATCCGGTTCACAAACTCCCAGTCGGCGTCACCGGATATCAAACAGGCATGACGGTCAGCCAGGGAACGGGCATGCCGCAATTCCGCATCATTCTGAGCAATAACAATTGCAGGCACTCCGACACAGAGTGCCTCAAGCAGTGTCCCGCCGCCGCCGCAAAAGAGCAGGTCTGCATCTTCGAAGAGTTCTCCCATGCGCTCCGGCGATTTATGCTCCCTGATAACACACCTGTTCTGCAAGCCGGCCGCTGACGGCTCAATCTTTGAAGTAAATAACGGACCAATAATCAGATCAACAACAAATTCACCCGGCCACTGAAGAATCATCTCAAAAGCACGGTGCGAATTGCCTGACGGATCAGCGCCGCCGAATGCTATCAATATGTTTTTTACGGTCGCACGCTCACCTCTTGCTGTCCGGCGTGCACGCGCTTCAATAAACTCGTTACGAATAATGGCATACTGAGGACCCTCACAATACGTTTTGCACTCCCGTGAAGGCTGTTCCCCTGAAATAGATGCGGGATGGTGATCAATCAGATTTATGACGGCAGCAGGCATTGGGGGCTCGGAGATGAAATAATCAAGCACGACAGTCGGGACACCGATACCGGCACACCTTTCCAATACGCTCGGGCTCACAAAAGAGCCGTCCATCAAAATTACGGAAGGCCGATCATTCGACAGGGATTCAATTGCCTGCCGGATGTCCTGCGCAATTCGGACTGGCCATTCAAAATTTTCGCGTTTTGCCCGCTCTTCAGCAAACGAAACGGCTTTCCGGTCGCCAAGAGTAATTCCCGAAATACGGTAACCTCTTGAGCACATGATCCGGGCAAGTACCTGACTGCGCACAATATGGCCCATACCAATCAACGATGAAGCTTCATTGAGAAAAAGCACCTTATGATTCGAATGGCTGGAGACCATCATCAAAATTTGCAAAAGTGACCCATTCGCTATTGAAGCATCTCTAATTGAAGACGGTCGCCAGCCTGCATGTCACACTTTGCCTGCCGGCCGATAATCTCTTTATAAAATCTGGGATGGAGTCCGAACGCCGGGCGAACGGTTTTGACATTTGAATCAGTGATAAGGTCACCCGCCTTGATTGCCTCCGCCACATAGAGAGAGCGACGGCTGTTCAGACTTGAAAGGGCACTCCGGGCAATCTCATAACTGACTTCACCCATCGCTTTTTCAGCCAGACGGATATCCTTCACAAGGCTCGCAAACTCTGATTCATCTGCCGAGAAAAATGAATCTACCGTCTCTTTGGCTTTGTCGATGGTAAAATGCTTTTCAATAAAACTCGCGCCCATTGAAACCGCCACGATCGAAGAGATCGCTCCCGTTGTGTGATCAGAGAGCCCTGCAAGCACACCGAAACGGCTGATCATATCCGATATTGTTCGGAGATTGGCTTCCTCGATCGGGGCCGGATATGCGGTTGTGCATTTGAGCAGAATAATTTCACCTGATCCCGCTGCACGGAGGGTGGCTAAAGCCAGCTCGATATCTTCGAGTGCAGCAAGACCAGTCGAAAGGATAACCGGTTTTCCGGTTCTTGCAACCTTGTCGAGCAAGGGAATATGCGTAATTTCGGGAGAGGCAATCTTGTAGGCAGATGCACCAAGCTGCTCCAGCAGCTCTACGGCAGATTCATCAAACGGACTGGAAAATATCTCCAGATCGAGACTTCTTGCTTCCCTGAAGATGCTTTCATGCCAATCCCAGGGGGTATAGGCTTTGTTGTACAAACTCCACAGGGTCGAATGATCGGCCCATGGTGTTCCGGAGGGAATGCAGAAATCCTGGCGATCACTGTTCAGGGTAATCGTGTCTGCTGTATAGGTCTGTAACTTGATCGCATCAGCACCGCTGCGCTTGGCTGCATGAACTATTTCCAGTGCATACTCAAGGCTTCCGCCATGATTACCGGACATCTCGGCAACGATAAAGGCCGGATGACCCGGCCCGAGAGTGTGCCTGCCGATATGAATATATTTTGCTGGATTCTCCATCAGTAAAGACCCTTATTGATGACCTATAATATAGTTTGCCAGTATTTCAGCCCGCTCCCAGTCTTCGAGATCATCTATATCCTGTACCCGCCAGCGCGGAATTTTGATAATTGCGGTACTGCGATCAAACCCACGAACTCCATTTAACCACGCCGATGGACGCCCCCAGTAAAACTGCCCGGCATCATGCAGTGCTTTTGGCAGATCCTGTGACCGGGTGAGATAATGCTCGGGGAAAAACATTTCAAGACCGCCATCCTCATGCTCTTTGACGGAACGGAAAATCGGAGCCGCAAAATCAGTAACGGCAATTGCATATGCCCATTGTCCGGAGTCCAGCAACGTTTTTCCGCTCCTGATATCTTCATACCGGATAAATGGCGCCGTTGCATAGATGCAGCAGACTGCATCAAGTTCAAAACCCTGATCCATTGCCCACTTTGCGGCATGCACAACAACATCATTGGTTCCCGTATGATCATCAGCCAGCTCAGCCGGCCGCACGAACGGAACCTCGGCACCCCACTGCTCTGCAACTTCAGCTATCTCGGCATCATCCGTGGATACAATGATATGATCAAATAAACCGGATGCTTTGGCCGCCTCAATTGACCAGGCAATCATAGGCTTGCCAAAGAATTCTTTAATGTTTTTACGCGGAATACGCTTGCTGCCGCCGCGGGCCGGAATTACGGCAATGTTCATACGACCGGATTTGTAGATTTCAGCAGCAGCAGCTCGGAATGAAAGCCGTCAACAGTCTGATAGCCGAAAGGAACAACATTCCGCTCTACAACTTCATATCCCGGCAGCATGGCAATATAGTCCTCGCTTAAAATCGGTATTTCCACACCAACACCATGATCCTTGCGCAACTGTTTGCCCTCACGCATATTTCGCAATAAAATCCAGCGGGCTCCAAGGCGGGATACATGGCCAAGATAGTTTTTTACAATATGGGGCTCCATCTCCTGAAATGAGATGAAATTCACAAAAAGGTCGATTTTTCCCCGGAGTTTTTCAATCTGCCAGGAACAGAGTACAGAGGCCGGGGGAAGCGAACTGATCTCGATTGACTCTTGTTTTGCAGTCTGGGCGTAAGTAGCAACATTCTCTTTTCCGAACACTTCACTGAGATAATGCTGGGCAACAAAACTGGTCGGAGGTATATCTATGTCTATGTAGTGAAGATCTTTGATACCGGCGCTCCCGAGTATCTCACCGAGTGTGCCGAATCCTCCGCCAATTTCAAGCACGGTAGAGGGAACTTCGCCGCCAAGATGTTTTTTCAGCAATGCAAGACCCAAGAGATAATTAAGGGCAGATCGGCTGAACTGACGGCCATCAAACTGAAACTGTTCAGATGGTTCACCTGCACTGCTTTCGGAGAACGTATGCAAATATGGACGCTGCGTTTTGTCGTCCGATGCCGTTAATACCCGATAATCGCCCAATGCCCACGAATACCCGCTGAAAAACTGATCAAGAGCCAGCTGGGGCTTCACTGCACCGGGAAACTTCTGCCTGAAACTATCCTGGACATATTCGACCTGCTGTTCTGTAAAACCGGACCCTGGTAAACCATAAGTCGGCACAAAAAATCCGAGAGTAGTCGGTAATGACCTGAAACGTTCAATACCATAGGAACAGAGTTCGGATACGATACGCGATGACGCCTCATCCCAGAAAACTGATGGCCGGTAAAGATCGCTCTGTGACAGCATATCCTCACGAGCGAGGGATAATTCAGGATATTCACGCACATCTTTGCTCATAACATGATCAGATTTGTTTTGTAAAGAGTATCGATTCAAGTGAATCAATGATATAGTCGATCTGCTCACCGCTCAACAGCGGATAGAGGGGTAAACTCAGCACTTCTGAATAATATTGTTCAGCCTGCGGGCAGTATGACGCATTGAAACCTTTCGCTTCATAGTATGGCTGACGATAGACCGGGATGTAATGCAAATTCACAAGAATACCGGCTGCCCGAAGCTCCTCATAGATTTCACGATGCGTCCTCTCTATTTTATCAGGCTTCAGGCGGACTACATAAAGATGATAGCTGGAATAGCCGTCAGGGTGCTGCCAGGGAGTAACAAGAGGAAGGTTTGATAACGCCTCATCATATCGTTTGGCAAGTGCGTGGCGCCTTGTAACAAATTCGTCAAGCCGCTTCATCTGGCTCAGGCCTAATGCGGCGTGTATATCCGTCATGCGGTAGTTGAACCCGAGATCTGTCTGCTGGTAATTCCAGATCTCTTCTGCTGCCCGTGCATGCATATCTGCAGCTTCGACGGTAATGCCATGGCTGCGGAGCAGTCTCATGCGTTTGGCCAGTTGCCCGTCATTTGTGAGCGCCATTCCACCCTCACCCGTCGTTATAATCTTCACAGGATGGAAGCTGAATACCGTAATATCACTATAGCGGCAGTTGCCAATGGGCTCGTCATGGTAGCGGCCGCCGATGGCATGAGAGGCATCTTCAATGATCTTGAATCCATATTGCCGACTTAAGGCATGAATACCAGCCATATCACAGGACTGACCGCACAGATGCACCGGGATCACAACCCTCGGCAATCTTCCTGCCTTTTCTGCTTCTGCAAGTTTTTCCGCCAACCTCTCGACACTCATGTTGTAGGTTCTCGGATCGATATCAACAAAATCCGCCTCTGCACCGCAATACAAGGCACAGTTGGCACTTGCAACAAACGTGATGGGTGTTGTCCATACAACGTCACCCTTGCCTACACCCAATGCAAGGCATGCAATATGCAGAGCACTGGTTGCACTGTTGACTGCAACCGCATGCTTCGCACCGCAGTATCCTGATACGGTTTTTTCAAATAAGGGAACAACAGGACCCTGAGTCAGAAAATCCGAACGTAAAACATTTACAACGGCATCAATATCATCCTGACTGATATCCTGCCTGCCATATGGAATCATCCGGATCAAATTTTACCGATTTTTTCGTGGTTCTGTTTTATCCAGGTCTGCAGACTATCGACACTCATCCACTCGATATTATTATCTGAACAGTAGGTGAAGTCCGGCTTGACCTTTTCTCCTCCGTTAATTCGGGTAGGATCTACGCTCCAATTGTGTATTGCAGGAAGTATTTTGTAATGCTCCGGATATTCGTATGTATGAGGAGCATCTTCATAGCCGATCATTTGCTCATGGAGTTTTTCGCCGGGGCGGATACCGACGATTTCGTGACTCGCATCAGGAACAACCGCCCGGGCGATATCAACAACCTTCATGGAGGGAATCTTCTTGACGTATATTTCACCGCCAACCATATCCTCAAAGGCATGCCAGACAAGTTCGACACCCTCCTCAAGGGTGATCATGAAACGGGTCATACGCTCATCGGTGATAGGCAGAGTACGGCTTGCGGCCAGAGTAAGAAAAAACGGAATTACCGAGCCGCGCGAACCCATGACATTGCCATAACGAACTACAGCAAACCGGGTATCCTTGGTTCCCGAGTAGGAGTTACCTGCAATAAAAAGTTTATCTGATGTCAGTTTTGTTGCACCGTAAAGATTTACCGGACTGCTGGCCTTATCAGTCGACAGAGCCACGACCCGCTTTACACCCTGATCGATACAGGCGTCTATGAGGTTCATTGCTCCCATCACATTGGTTTTCACACACTCAAACGGATTGTATTCAGCGGTAGGAACAATCTTTGTTGCCGCAGCATGAACTACATAATCAATACCATTGAGCGCACGCGCGAGACGGTCCTTGTCCCGTACGTCTCCGATAAAGAAGCGTACCCGGGAATCATTCCCGTAAATCTTGGCCATCTCCCATTGCTTCATCTCGTCACGGGAGTAGATGACCAACCTTCGGGGATTGTATTTTGCCAGTGTCAGAGGAACAAAGGTATGGCCGAATGAACCGGTCCCGCCTGTAATGAGAATGGATGAATTACTCAGCATACAATAACATGTTTATCTGCGAATTAATTAGCGCCATAAGGGCGCGGGATGAGGAGAAATCCGCATGGTCATTTAAAGAATTACCGGATATATCAGAGCATATTAATTTGTTTCAATCCAATGCTCCAGAGATGTCTGAATTTCAGATAACCCGACAATTTCCGTATACGTACCAATCCGCATTATTCCTCCATCAGCGAGGTCAACAATTTCAGTGCAATTTTTCAGCGTAGTAAGGCGGTGGGCAATTATAAGAATGGTAAGATCCTTGCCGAGCCCTTCAATGGCATCCATTACCGCCTTTTCAGTTTCATTGTCAAGAGCGCTTGTGGCTTCATCAAAGATAATGACATCAGCCTGCTTGTAGAGCGCCCGGGCTATGCCGATACGCTGCCGCTGGCCTCCGGAAAGTCGGATGCCTCGTTCGCCCACAAAGGTTTTATACTTTTTCGGCCAGCTTTCGATGATATCGGCAATCTGTGCCTGGCGTGCGGCCTGTTCTACCCGTGCATGATCTATCTGGTTTTTAGGGATACCAAATGCAATGTTCTCCTCAATTGTACTGTCGGAGAGAAAAATAGCTTGCGGAACATGCGCTATATGAGCCTGCCAGGCTCTGTTATTCCCTGAGTTGATGGCCTGACCGTCAAGTTCAAGCGTGCCGCTTGTCGGCTGCAAAAGACCCATGATAATATCAAGCAGCGTACTTTTACCGCTTCCGGTAACTCCAATAAAACCGGTGCGGCTGCCTTTATGGATGACAAGATCAAGCGAGTCAAGAACAATCGGTGTCTGGGGCGTATATCGAAACGAGAGGTTTTTCAGTTCAATCTTATGCCTGAACGGAATTGGCTGGGATGGCGGCTGATCGGCATAATCGGGCAGCGGTTGATCAAGAAGCTCAATTGCATCCTGCAAAGAGGCCTGCCCCCCCTGAATGTTGGAGAGTGATGAATATGCGAGCTGCAGGACCGGTAAAAGACGCTGGGCCCCGAGTGCGAGTGCGCCGAGAACAGGAATTGCTCTTGCAAAACCATCGGGCTGCATGGCAAGCATATAGGCAAGACCTGAAATGAGCAGCATCCCCAGTGCTTCAAGAACATAACGGGGGCTCATGCTGATAAAGAGGTTATTGCCCTGGGCATGCCTGAACGGCAGGTCGGCGTTACTGTATATCTGGCAGTAGGTCGCTTGAGTGCCGTCAATCAGAACATCCCGAATGCCTCCAAGTCCTTCCTGCAGGGATTTGATGACTTTGGTTGATTCCTGGGCGATACGCTGACTGTTGCGCAGCACCTGACGCTGTGAAACCTTTATGATGAGGGCATAAATCAGACCAAATCCGCTGAAGGCCGCAAGGGCAATAAGAGGATCAACTGAAATCAGCGGAATCAGAATAGCCAGAAGTATAATGAGTGAACTTATGATATTGAGCAGGCTGACCAGTGTATTGATAACGTTGCCGGTTTTGCCGGCAATGCCGTTAATGATTTCGCTGCTGTTGCGGGCAACATGAACTGCATAGGGCTGATAAAGGGTTCGGCGGTAAATGCTGATGCTCAGATCTGCACCGGTAGCGTATGAAAGACGGGTACTTATCCAGAGAAGAAGCAATCGAATGGCTCCGGAGATAAATGCCGCGAGACCGAAGATGATCGTGAACGGCAGGAGAAGCTGACCTGCACTGGTAATTCCTGCCGCCCTGATAAAGGGCTGGAGGAGGGGAAGCTGGAATATTCTCTCGGGTGCACTCAGCACTGCAAGAAAGGGAAGAACAGCTCCTATACTGACAATTTCAGCAAATGATGCCAGAATCATCAATATGAGCAGCAGGCCGAACTGTCCCCTCCGTCTCGGGGTTATGTGATGCCAGAGGCGAAAGAGCAGCTCTCTGGTCGAAGATATATTATCTGAATTCTGCACAATGTCCTGTAAATATTCTGTTTTTTGGAAAACACCCTGACCGTCGGCTTTCAGCGGAGATCGGCGTTTTGCCTTTCAAATATAAACGTCGTTATACGGCCTTCATCCCTGTTCATTCGTCTAAACCGAATTGCAGTGCAGACCGATTCTGTCTCCCTGCCGGCTGGCCAACACTGAATAAAGAACTGTCATTGCGGTTAATCACGACTTATAGTTGCCGGCCTTATGCACCAGACAAATTGTGTGAGCCGCAGGTATATAAGACGATAACAGAGCACGCAAACCACAAAACCGACCATCAATACCGGCGTATTCGAATACCAGAAAACCGAGATCAGCGCCGCAAGCAGAGGAAACGGCCACATAAACAGAGATGTCATGCTGTTTTTCAGTTGTGGTCTTGCATCCTTGAATACAACCCTTGCAACACGGCAATACATCAGTGAATGCAGATGCAGACTGTCAGCCTGACCGGGATGCTGGCCGGAACGATGATACCTTCTCCACATGGAAAAAGCGGTTTCCAGAACAGGATAGGCGCACGCAACAAGCGGTGCCCAGACGGAAACAGTCGGATTGCGAAAAGGGAGCATTACAGCCACCCATGCAAGCATGAAGCCCAGCAGATATGCCCCTCCGTCACCCATGAATATTTTACCGAAGGGGAAATTCACAACAAGAAAACCACCCGCTACAGCTATAAAGACAAAACACAACCGGGCCAGCTCAAAATCACCAACCTGCCATGCAATGAGACTGAATGCCGAGAACCCGATCATTATGGTACTTGCAGCCAAACCATTGAACCCGTCAATAATGTTCGTCGCATTGGCAACGCCGGCAACGGCAAAAGTAGTGAATCCTACTGCAATCGGCACGAACAGAAGCAAGGTATCCACCCCGGGAATATGGAGGTGGCTGAGGCTGTACCCTGTGAGCCACCACGCAGCAACACCGCTGACCATTGTTGCTACCAGGCGGGTAATGACCCCGACTTTTTTGGTGACATCTTCTATAAGTCCTGCAGCAAAGGCCGGCAGACCGGCAAGGAGCATATAGCCGAGAAGCTGCCCCTCCTTTCCGGAGGAGAACCACCAGGCTGTAAGCAATCCGCAAAAAATGGCTATTCCCCCGACTCTCGGGGTTTGACCGGTATGGAACTTTTGTATGCCTATGATTGGATCGCACGAATGCTTGCCATGCCATCCCTTTGTCAGAACAAGCAGAATCGAAAGTATTGCTGTGACAAAACCGGGTATAAACGGGTTACTGAATACAAAATCGAACATATGCATGGTAAAGCAGTAAATACTACGATTGAACTCTGTTCCAGCGCAAGTAACTTCTGAGAGCTTTTAACTGCGCGACACTTTCTGTATTGCCTTTTGCTCTTTGATAGGCTTCAAGGACAAAAGCCACAATAACGGCAACAAACAATGCGGCAATGGCAACAATCATCACGCTCCTGCTTCGAAACGGACCGGATTTCTCTTCAGGAACCACCGCTCTGTCAACGATTTTAATTGATGAAGCGGATTTGGATTCATCAATCCTGGCAAGTGTCAACTGCTGAAGTGCCAGCTGATAAAGCGCTTCAGCATACTTAAGGTCTCTTGTTTTTCGAGTAAATTCAAGTATTTTTTCCGGCGCTTTGCTGATGTATCCTGATCCGGTCTGTGCCTTGCCGATCTCATTCTGCAGATCGTTCAGTTTTTGCCTGGTTTTTATATAATCCGGATTGTTTGGTGTGGAATATACACTCATCTCGGCAAGCTGACGCTCCGTACTTTTGATCATGGTCTGCAGAGCGGCAATCTGAGGTCCGACAGTTATCAGACCTGTTTTTTCCTGCAGCTCTTTGACTGAGCTTTCCGCATCACTCAATCTGTTTTTAGCGTCAAGAAACTCTTTTTCAGCATCCTGACGGCGCCGGGCTGCTTCGGTAAGAGCAAACTCATTGTTTTGCTGCAGCATGACATCAACATATCCATTGGCAAGCAGAGCCGCCCGCTTTGGATTTGTGTCAGTAACATAGAGATGAATGAGGCCATCCTTGCCGGCCATGACGCTGGTTTGAGCTGCCAGTGCTCTGCGGGCATTCTCCGCAGAGTTGGTTTTATATATATCAAAGAGCCTGAAACGCCTGATCATGTCGTCCTGCATCTTCCGGCTCTTAAGCACTGCCACATAGATATCATTAGTGCCGGCCAAAGCCCCGCCACCGCTGCCGAGCATGCCCGATAAGCTGCCGAGCGAACTGAGAGATGAGACCATCGAAGATACACTCGACTCCTGCTTCGGAGGCATGAATGTTGTGTCTGCAGTATAGATGTTGGGACTCTGAATCGTTACAACGGAAGCTATGATCGCACATACAAGCGGCAGTGCAACAATAAGCTTTATATACTTGGCGAGCACTATGGCAACATCAAGCAGGTTTATCTCAAACTCCTTGCCTGTATTCTTTTGTTCCGATGATTGAATATTGTTGTCCACGAATTACACGAATTTTCACGAATTACTGCCAGATAAACTGACCTCATCGAGGGTCAGAGGTCTGTTCTTTGGCATGAAGTTAAGTTCTGAATATTAGGAGAGATTGGATCAAATGATCACTATCATTGATACAACTGCAACTTTCTACGAAAAAAACAAAAGGAAAGTCTTGTCCACTAATTTCACGAATTACATGTATTGGCTCGAATTAAGATTCTGCTAGTTGGTGAGGGTTTTGATTGTTGCCACACCAACTCCGAGCTGATAGAGTACGGTTGACCATTCTGTGAGTGACCGCACAAGATTGAATTTCGGGGTCAGCCTCTCAGGAACTATAATAGCATCTCCTGGATTGACCTGATCACCCTGCTTTTTTTTGACACTGCCGTCAGCACAAACACGATAAAGCTCGGATTTATGGCCGGTCGGTGTAACCCCTCCGGCAACGTCAAGGTAACTACTCACACTGTAACTTTGATTATAGATAAATGTGGATTGATTATAAACCGCTCCTATAACGTCAACCGTCGTTGGTCTTTCAGGTATATAGATTCGGTCACCATCCCTTAATGGGAACTCCGGAATATCAGCAAGCTGAATTGCTGCGTTTTTCAGACTGAGAATAATTCTCCCCTCAGGCTTGACCGCACGAAGTTTTTGTACAATTCTTCGCTGCGTGTCGAGTTCATTTGTAACTGAAGCAGCACGAGCGGCATCTGTAGCACCCGCAATTCGCTGCTTTGCACTTGTTTCAATATCCTTCTCATAGCGATCAATTGATTCACTGATCTTCTTTAACTGATCACGTCTTACACTTTCACGAGTCAGGCTGGTACCATAGAGATATCCCTTTTCTGTCACACCACCCACTCGGGTAATCAGCCCCTTCAGGGTCTCACCCGACTGAAGCTCATAAACTCCGGTATTCTTGACTTCTCCATCGATTCGAACAAAAGAACGCTTGATCTTGACTTCGAGAGGATATGAACCGGGAGAAATGATACGGTAGATATCCGTCGGCATCACCTGCAACCTGGAAAGTTGCGATTGAATTGAACGCCAGTCTGACTGAAGTTCAGCCTGAGTCTGGTAATTGCCCTCTATATTTTTATCAATAATCACATTTTTAAGATCCGCGGATGATTCAAATCCACCAGCCCATCCCACCAGATCCGCAACAGATGTTTTCTGTTTCAGTTCGTAAATCGACGGGGTTTTAACATCACCAAGTATTGCTACCTGGGGGCCGACTGGCGGGATATAGAGAACATCTCCATCTTTTAGTGCAACATCCGAACTTTTATCGCCAAAAAGCAGCAGGTCGTAAAGATCAAACGAAACAATCGGTTCACTGCCGCGTTTTAGTTTGATATTGCGTAAGCTTCCTGTAGTTGAAGGGCCACCCGAAACAAAAAGTGCATTGAGGATGGTACTCATTGCACTCAGTGTATAGGCTCCGGGACGAAATGCATTTCCTACAACATAGATCTGCACGCTTCTTGTTTGTGCAACGCTCGCACTCAACTCAAAATTCCTGTATATCCTGCCGATCGCTGTTTTCAGATAGCCCTGCAAATCCCGGTATCTGACCCCGGAGACCCTTACAGAGCCAACTTTAGGTATATAGATTTCACCACTCCGGCTCACTGTTGCATCAACATCAATGCTGACCATACCCCAACCACGAATCTGGATATCATCTCCCGGACCGATAACGTAGTCAGGATTAACCTGCACTTCCGAGAGCGGAGCAAAGGTGCTTGGAACGCCCCGAAACAGGTTGCGGCCAAAAACATCCAGCTCCCTGCCTGTAGCAGTTTCAACATAGTTTTGAAAGCTGCTCTTCTTTTTCATCAGACGAATAAGCGTTGAATCAGTAACCGCATTTTCATTCGTCTTTATGGTGTTTTTAATCTGATTTGAACTTGTACGCTGAATATTGGAACTCGAATTGATAGCGGAATTCGAAGATCCGGAAAAATCCTGATAAGCTCCTGTAGATGCTCCGGTGTTGTATGACTCCATCGCCGTTGTTGCATCTGACGTTGACTGATTTCCCGAATCAGAACCCTCCGCAGCAATTCCGCGATATGGAATAGCTAAAAAAGTAAAAGCAAAAATCAGAATGTAGACGTAGCGCATTTAAAACAATTTTAGATTCTGAATTCTAAATTTTGGATAGCCAGAACTTAACAGCACGACCCATAGTGATGTTCGTAAAATAAAAAGCACTAAAGCTTCGCTTTCTTCAGTCACAGCTGAAGATACGGGCTTCTGAATGGTTATCGGATATCCATTGAGAAGATAACATGTAATAATCAGACAAGCTGCTTCCAATCAAAAAGGTCTACTCCCTTTACCGTAGAGCAAATGACTATAAAAATCATAGTGGCACAATATAGAAATATAGCTGCACTTAACGCATAGTGATCTCCCCTTGCCACCTCAAGGGATCTTGTTGATCCAAACGCTTGGACGTGCTGCTAATTTAACAAAATCAGTAATAAAAAGTCACATACTCATCATGTGGATGCCCAAAATAAGCCAGGGCTATCTGATGAGGATGTATTAATTGCGTGCTGACTGTCATACAGCAAAAACAGGCACCGTTTACTCCGCCAATGACGAATATTTTACACCTTGACATTTCGAATCAAACAAAGCGGTAAGAATATAACAGTTCTCCCGTCAATACACACAAACCATATATATTATTCCAGGACGGGACGTTCATGATTTACTGTACTTATGTTCATCGCTGAAGAGATTTTGGATTTTAGATTGCAAAAGAACGCGGTTAGCACAAAGAAATGCAGTCGGGATGGTCGCTGATAAAGCGGTCGATGAGGCGGAGGAACTGGCGTCCATAGCGTTCGAGTTTGACCTCACCGACTCCGGATACGGTGAGCATTGCTTCTGACGTTCGCGGAAAAATAGCGGCCATATCATGAAGCGAGCGATCCGAGAAAACAAGGTAGGGCGGAATCCCCTGCTCGTCCGCAATCTGCTTGCGCAGGGTTCTGAGCAGCTCGAACAGCTCCTGGTCGAACGTCGCTCCTGCATCACCCTTAACTGCTCTGGCTGCCTTTTTTTCAAGAACCCGAACGATCTCTATCTGCTCTTCCCCCTTGAGTATCTTCACTGCCTTTGGTAACAGGTAGAGCGTCGGGTAAAGGCCTTCAGCTTTTGCCACAACCTTTTGGGCAAGCAGTTCGTCTGCAAGCTGCCTCCAGTATTTCTTTGTCTGCCCTTTGCCTACACCGTATGTTCTCAGCTGGTCATGACCCATGTCACGAATCTTCTGATTGGCGCTGCCCATAACGATATCGATGATATGCGTTGCGCCGAACCGCTCTTCAGTGCGGACAATAGCTGATAGCAGCATCTGCGCCTCCCTGGTGCAGTCAACCACTTCACGGGTTCCGGTACAGATATCACAGGAGCCGCAATTCTCGTGCGGGTAGGTTTCACCGAAATAGTTGAGCAGGGTGATACGCCGACAGACCGATGTGGATGCAAATGAGGTCACTCTCGTCAGAGCGTCAAGCGCACGGGCTCGTTCGGTCTCATCGAGCATCGAGTCGATAAAGAAACGCACTTTGGGGATATCTCCCTGGGCAAAGAGAAGGGTGCAGTGTGCCGGTTCACCGTCCCTTCCCGCCCGGCCGGTCTCCTGGTAGTAGTTTTCGATGCTCTTTGGCAGATCGGCATGGATGACAAAGCGGATATTCGATTTGTCAATCCCCATGCCGAAAGCGATTGTGGCAACAATCACCTCAACCTCATCGCGGATGAAGGCCTCCTGGTTACGCTTGCGTTCATCATCACTGAGCCCTGCATGGTAGGGCAGCGCACGAAATCCCCTGGCCTGCAGCATAGCCGCAGTATCGTTCACACTCTTGCGGCTGGTTCGATAGATTATGCCTGCCTTGCCCTTATTAGCTTTCAGGATCGCCACAATCTGGGCATCCGGCTTCTCCTTGAAGCGGACATCGTAGAACAGGTTAGGACGGTCAAACGATGCCCTGACAATCAGCGGATTGCGCAGGGCTATCCGGTCGAGAATATCCTGCTGAACCCGGTGGGTAGCCGTAGCGGTGAAGGCTGAAACCGGCAGATCGGGAAAAAGTGATACGAGAGCGGAGAGTGACAAATAGTCAGGCCGGAAGTCGTGCCCCCATTCCGATACACAGTGGGCTTCATCAATCACCGCCATGCTGATGTTTACCCGTCCGAGCAGCTCCCGGAAGTGATCGAAGGTGAAGCGCTCAGGCGCAACATAGAGCAGGTCGAGCGAGTTCGAAAGCAATTCACGCATGACACTCTCCCGCTCTTCGGGCAATTGCGAACTGTTGAGAAACGCAGCCCTGATTCCATTGGCCCGTGCTCCGTCAACCTGGTCTTTCATCAGCGCAATGAGCGGACTGATAACCATGCAGGTACCGGGAAGCAGCACAGCAGGGAGCTGATAGCAGAGCGATTTACCTCCGCCGGTCGGCATCACGGCAAACACATCCCGTTTCTCCAGAATTGCCCTGACAATCTTCTCCTGATTGGGCCTGAACTCACGAAATCCGAACACCTTTCGCAAGGTATCGTAAAGTAATACGTCAGTTTCGGAAGAGTTGATGAAATTCCGGATTTTGGATTCTGAATTTTGGATTGAAGAGGGGATTTTGGTTCGCCGATTGATCTAATTTAGAAGAAAAAAGAGGTTTGTCCACGAATTAAGAGCTGCCGGATTTTGGATTGCCTTCCCCTGTGTCATCTCGAACGCATGTGAGAGATCTGATTGCCGTGAAAGGGATTCCTCTCTTCGTTCGGGGTGACATCCGGGTGTGTTCGGGGTGAAATTCAGGGCCTGTCCGATATCAGAACTTCTTCCACCGTGTACCCATGTAGAGTGCAATAATTCTGGCGGCAACCCGCAATACTTCAGGATCAGCAAGAATGGTGAGAAGCTGGCCGGTCATTTTTCCGGGGTTGTTGCGCATCCACTCGTTTCGGTAGAGCACACTCATAAGCTTGTCCATCGAGATGGCGCATGCACAATCTATCAGCTTGTCAAGGCGAACCTCCGGGCCTCCAACAGAAGGTGTGCGACGACCTTCGTGCCTTGTCATGGAAAGTACCCGGTTGCCATCACGCTCATCGAGGCTATAGTCAATGCACCGCTCTTTTGAGTGCCGGAGCCTGAGCGTGAGGGGTTTCGCCAATCTTCTGGTTGAAGTGGGAGCTGGAATTGAAACTTCTCCATTCGTTTGATCCAGAAACTGCACAAGCGCATTGTATAAAACCGTTCCGATCTCGGCATGGGAGAGATTTTTGTTCACCCGCAGCAGAAAACAGAACTGAAACAGGTCTATCATGAAGTTGAGCAGCAGCTCGTTAGAGGTATTTCGCTTCATAACCGACCGGTAGCCATTGAATGCCGCATTGCAGTAGGCCAGCATGGAAACAAGCTTCTGGCGATCCATCGTACGGGTTTCAATAACCGGGCAGTAGTTATTGTAGAGATCCCAGTCAAAGGAGCGGATTTTCCCCTCGTTTTTGTACTCGGTAAAAATTCCGGTACCCGGATAGGGGGTCATAATCATAAAGAGTGCATGGCGGAGGCCGAGCGACTTGGCAAACTCGGGGTAGACCATGGTATCCTGCTCATTTTCGGTGTAGTGACCGATAATGAAATACCCCTCCGCGCCAATACTGTACTGCCTGCAGAGGGCTATAGCTTTGGCTACATCGTCAAGGGTGTTCTTTTTGTTCATCAGTTCAAGCGTGGCCGCATTCGGGCTCTCAATGCCGAGCCCGACTTTGCTCAATCCTATCTTCTGCAGTTTGCCGAGAATACGTTCGGCACGAACAATATCCTTTGCCCTGCTCTCCGTCATAATCCGGAAATTGGTCAATCCCCTTTCGATCAACAGATCACAGATTTTTTCGGCACGCGGAATGTTGGTAAGGAAATTGGCATCCCAGATCTTGATCAGCTTTTTATTGTCAGGATCATGCAGGAGGGCAATCTCCTCAACCACATTTTCGGCACTTCTGCCTCTCCACCCCTTATGCATCTGATCATTGGCGCAGAACGAACATGACCAGGGGCACCCCCTCGAAGTATAGATGGTGTCTATAGAGTAGGCATCACCTTTTTCCCCATAACGCTCGGGCCTGAGACTGCGAAGCGGAAACCTGATAGCGTTGATATCGGCAATGTTCTCCCGTACTCCCGTGTAGACAATCTCTCCCCCTTCCTTGTATCCAAGGCCTTTCACATCCCGTGAAGGTCCATGCAGTACCAGCTCCCTGAAGGTCACCTCACCCTCGCCGATCACAACGGCGTCAACGCAATCGAGCTTGAGCACCTCATCCGGCAGCGCTGTCGGATGAAAGCCGCCCATCACCACAAAAGCACCGGCATCTTTGGCAATTCGGGCCAGCCGTTCAGCCTGGTTGAACGCTCCGGTCATGGATGAAATAGCAACAAGATCAACCGGACCCTTTTTCATAAGTTCCCGCATGCTGTCGAAAATCCCGTCATTGTAATAGTTATCGGGCATAACAAGGGATTCGACATCATCTTTCACAGCTGCAGCCAGATAACAGACACCAATACAGTCAGTAATGAAACGGGGAAAGGGAGTAATGATGGTCTGAGGAGCTTCGACAAGACAGAGATGTTTGAAATATGCCATTGGGGCTAAATTTTATTGGTTACTGCTTGAGGGCACCTCTACCAATATGCCGCTCCTCCGGAGCTTCGCAGCCCTGTATATCGAGAGTCACAGCATTAAACTGATACTTCTATTTTTAACAGTACTTCCTCTCCTTTATTATACGGATTATCTATAATATAACAGAAAGCCCCGACCGAAGCGGGGCTTTACTGTTTGTTTAAAAGGATCTTCCGTTATGCGCCGGCCATCATGGCTTCAACGTCGGCAGCAACCGTTCCGATCGGTTTGATACCGAACTTCTCCACCAGCACTGCGGCTACATTTGGAGTGAGGAACTCGGGAAGTGTCGGTCCGAGGCGGATACCTTTTACTCCGAGATAGAGCAGCGCAAGCAGCACCGTCACGGCTTTCTGCTCATACCATGCGATATCAAAGGAGATCGGCAGATCGTTGATATCGTCAAGTCCGAATACCTCCTTGAGCTTCAGGGCAATGACCGCCAGTGAGTAGGAGTCGTTGCACTGGCCGGCATCAAGCACACGCGGAATACCTCCGATATCTCCCAGCTCAAGCTTGTTGTAGCGGTACTTGGCGCACCCTGCCGTCAGGATGACGGTATTGTCGGGCAGCGCAGCGGCTACATCGGTATAGTACTGACGGGAGTTGTGGCGTCCGTCACAGCCGGCCATCACCACAAAGCGTTTGATGGCTCCGCTCCTGACCGCGGCAACCACCTTGTCGGCAAGGGCAATCACCTGGTTATGGGCAAATCCGCCGACAATCTGACCGTTCTCAAGCTCTTTTGGCGCCTGGCAGGTTTTTGCCAGTGCTACAAGAGCTGAAAAGTCTTTCTGGCCCCCTTCAGGGCGTGCAGCAATATGCTTCAGTCCGGGATAGCCCGCCATGCCGGTGGTAAACATACGGTTTCGGTAGGATTCGCGAACCGGTACAATGCAGTTGGTCGTCATGAGAATCGGGCCGTTGAAGGAGTCGAACTCGCGGTCCTGCGCCCACCAGGCGCTGCCGTAGTTACCGACAAAGTGTGAGTACTTCTTGAATGCCGGGTAGTAGTGTGCCGGAAGCATTTCGCAATGCGTATAGACATCGACTCCAGTTCCATCAGTCTGCTTCAGCAGATCTTCCATATCACGCAGATCATGGCCTGAAATGAGGATGCCGGGATTTTTGCCCACACCGGTTTTCACCGTTGTGATCTCCGGGTGACCGTACGATTCGGTGTTGGCCTTGTCGAGCAGAGCCATCGCCTTGACGGCAACACCTCCGGTTTCGAGCACCAGCGCAGTGAGTTCATCAGCTGAAAGCTCTTTGGTCAGAGCAGCAAGCGCCTTGACATAAAACAGATAGATATCGTCGTCATGGTAACCGAGCACGGCGGCATGGTCGGTATAGGCGGCAAGGCCCTTGATGCCATAGAGCACAAGGCTTTTGAGTGACTGAAGGTCTTCATTTTCACTCAGGCTTTCGATTCCTGCCAACGCCGCTTTTGCCAGAAACTCATCCTTTGAGCTGCCGCTCCAGCTTGCAGCGTCCTGCTCAGGCTGAACGGTGAGCGCTGCCTTCAGTTCATCACGAAGGGCAAGGGTCTTGCGGATCTGCTCAACAATAGCATCCTCATCGAAATTGGTATTGGTAACGGTTACAAAAAGCGATTCGCTGATCAGCTGACCGACTTTTCGCGACACACTTCCCGGCTGTTTTTCTGCGGCAAGTGCAAGACCTTCGGCAGCATAGACAAGCACATCCTGCAACTTCGCGGTCATATCATCCTTTCCGCATACGCCTCTCACCGTACATCCGCTGCCATGGACACTCTCCTGACACTGATCACAGTACATACTCATTGTATTTCTCCATTATTGTTAGTTGTTGTTATGGGCACAACGTATTAATTTGTTCCGAAACCCGATTACTGCGTTGGGCGGTGCTCGAAATCCTCATGTACTACGTGTACACTCCGGTTTCTGCGCTCCGTCCGCCTTGTTCTCGGGCTTCTCACGACAATTAATATGTTGTACCTTTATGTTTGGTAACAGCATTGAAGCCTCCTTTATATCTTCTGCCGCACCTTCCCTATCGCCAATCTGTTTTTTTACCAATGCCCTGCTGTGGTATGCTGCATAGAGCAACCGGCTGTTGTTGGGCTTTCGCTCAATAATTTCACTGAAGTCTTCCATGGCGCCAGAGATGTCACCAACATTGAGCCTTGCAATCCCCCGGTTACCGTATGCCGTTATCGCTTCACGAAACCGCAATCCTATCTTCAAGGCAGTTGTATAATCCCCGATTGCACCTTCATAATCCCCTGTGCTGCTCAACGCATTTGCCCTGTTACAGTATGCATCCGCATTGTCCGGTTCAGCCAGGATTACACGGCTGATCTCTATGGCTGTACCTCTGTAGCCCCCCATCGCATCTTTCAGCATCGCTTGTTCAGGGTTGTTCATTTAGGAAAAAGACTTGAAGGACATCAACAAAGAAGAGAATTCCCTTGATCACCTTCTGCAAAAGGGCGACCACGCAGGGTCGCCCCTACATTCAAACCCACTCTTCCTTCATGGTCTCGCCCTTCAGGCTGATAACCACTTTTTTGACCGGAACCTTGCGGGAGGCTTTTTTCTGCGCTTCGGCAACAATCGACATCAGGCCGCCACAACAGGGAACCTCCATGATTACAACGGTGATAGTGTTAATGTGTGAGAGGTCAATCATGGCAGCCAGTTTGTCCACGTAGATATCCATCTCCGAATCAAGTTTCGGGCATGCTATCGCAAGGCTTTTGCCGCTCATGAACTTTGCGTGAAAATCGCCAACAGCAAATGCGGCGCAGTCGGCAGCAAGCAAAAGATCGGAACCCTGAAAATATGGCGCCTGCGGTGAAACCAGATGGAGCTGGATCGGCCACTGGCGCAGTGCACTCTCCGGCGAGGCTGCCGAATGAGCTGCCGCTACGTTTGAAGAGGCTCCGCTGTCACGGAAATCCATCATTTTACTGCCCGGGCATCCCCCGCCATGCGCACCATGGTGATGTGACGCATGAGCGGAAGAGGAGTGCAGAGGATTGGCGATTCCCTGCTCCTTGAGGTACTCGAGTGCCTGCTGCAGGTATCCCTGCTCGTTATGTTCAATCAGATGGCTGAGATGCGCCGCGATCACATTCGGGCCTCCTTTGACGATACTCTCATGCATAACCCGTTTTTCATCATAGGGCTCGGCTTCACGGCTCTCTATTTTCATCGCTCCGGTCGGACAGTGCCCTATACAGGCACCGAGACCATCGCAGAACAGATCACTGACAAGGCGCGCCTTGCCGTCAATTACCTGCAATGCGCCTTCAGGGCATCCGGGAATACACTCTCCGCAACCGGTGCATTTTGTTTCATCTATGGTGATTATCTGGCGTTGCATGGTTAATAATTATTATGAGTAAGATTGTTTTTACTGCCTGTCACTTCCTGTTTGCCGCTTCAAGATCACGGAGCAGTTTGCCGATGGTGACTTTTTCAAATTCGCTCTGCACCACCTGCTCGATGCGCATGATTTCGTGACGGAGCACACACCGTGAACGATTGCCACAGATCTGCTTGCGGAACATGCACTCCGAGACCTGCACCTTCCCCTGAAAAATCTCGATCAGCTGCGTCACCGTGATGGCATCCGGATCCTTTTCGAGCATAAAACCACCACGAGCCCCCTCCTTCGAAACAATGAGATTGTGGCGGATCATCTCCTGCAAAAGCCGGCGCAAAAACTGGTAGGGAATATCCTGCCCTGAAGCAATAGCCTTTGCGGAGAGATAACTCCCTTTTTCAGCGGCAAGAGCCAGCAGTGCCCGAATGGCGTAATCCGTATTTTTTGTCAGTACTTTCATAGTCAAATCTTATTTGATACCAATTTAGTATCAGTTAATTGAAAAGCAAAATCTTTTTTTAATAGTTTCCGGCGATCATGATTTGTTTCAAAAAAAACAGATAGACTCCGCCTTTACAAAAGGAAGATGACGCTTATGAACACTGCGTGTCAATGCAAGTGGTGCGGTTTTTCATAAATGCTTCAGGCTGTGTATATTAGAGTTCAGGAAAAGGAAACCCTACAGACCGGGACACATTATGCTGCAACTGAAAACTGCGGGTTTCAAAGCGCTTGACAATCTTCGCAGGGAGGGAATATTTCCTCCCCACTGGGAGAAGGCGGAGGAGCTTGAAACAGCGGCAAACTCCGTTTTATCCCGCTTTCTTGATGAACGATTCAGGGTCTCAGAAAAATTCGGAGGGGGGTTTCTTCTGCCGGAACTGATTGACCGGGCGTTGCGCACCACGGAAAACGAGCATATGGATGACCGGGATCTTCCGGAATGCGAAAAGCTGAAACTGGTCAATGCGCTCGACCGGCAAAACGCCATGATGCAGCTCTATCAGCGTTATGTCGATCTTCTTCTGCCGATGCTCCTTGATATTGCCCGGCGTGAACAAAGGAATGCAAGGGTAGTTGAACTGGCGTGTGGTTCCGGAGGGCTGACTCTGGCTCTTGCTGAGGCAGTCCGGCAAAAAAAGCTGCCGGTCACGGTTACCGGATCGGATATCGTTCCCGCTTATATTGATGAAGCAAGGCGCAGGGCTGAGGAAAATAGTACTCCTGCAGAGTTTCGCAGACTCAATGCCCTTGAACTTACCGAGCTGAAAAAAGATGAGTTTGACGTTATGGTGATGGCTCAAAGCCTGCACCACTTCACACCGGGTCAGCTTGCCGTCATTATTGCCCGCTCCAGAGAGCATGCCACAACAGCATTTGTGGGCATTGATGGATACCGGAGTCTGCTGCTTGCGGGCGGGGTGCCACTAATTGCCGCAATGCAGGGCATAACGGCATTTACACTTGACGGGCTGACCTCGGCACGAAAATTCTATACCGAACTCGAACTGGATATGATTGCAGAGATCGCGACAGGCAAAAGAGATCATCAGGTTGCCTGCTCCTGGCCACTGAGCATACTTTCTGTCCGGTTCTGAACCCTGATTTTTTTAAACCCTTATTAATCAACGATAAGAAGGAGAGCAAACAGATGAATTTTGTAAAATTTTTAGGCGGCGCAGCTATTGCCCTTGCAGCCATTCAGCTTGTCCCTTACGGGCGTGATCACACAAATCCACCCGTAACCGGTGAACCAAAATGGGACTCCCCGAGAACACAGGAGCTTTTTAACCGCGCCTGCAAAGACTGCCATTCCAATAATACCGTCTGGCCATGGTACAGCTCGGTCGCTCCCGCCTCCTGGTTAACCCAGCTCGATGTCTCCATGGGACGCGAGGCATTCAATGTATCCGAATGGGGCCGGCCTGAAGAAAATGAGGGTGAAAAAGCTGCAGAAGAGGTAAGAAAAGGCAAAATGCCGATGGTTATCTACCTGCCGGCACATCCGGAAGCCAAGCTGAATGCACAGGAGAAGGAGGAGCTGGTCAATGGACTCGTAGCAACATTCGGAGATGAGAAGAACGAAAAAAAGGATGCGAAGGGAGCGGCCAAACCGAAGGATAAGGATTAAACACCGTGCCGGAACTTTTTCAAGCCTGTTAAACGGTTAAAAACATAGTGATGAGACTACAAATACCGACATCCATGAGTGGTCACCGCATCCTGGGGAGAACTCTTCTCCTTGGTGCACTTCTCAGCAGTTCAGCGGCTTACGGAACAGAGAGGGGTGAAGCATCACCCCTCTCAACCGGGTCTCTGAAAATTTCCTATGAGGAGTTCACGCTGCCCGGAAATGAAAAGATGGGCATGACCTCGCTTGGGATAAGCCATGATTTCACAAAAAATTTCCATGCCGGCGTAGGCTCATGGATGGCGGTAAAAGGCGAACGGGGGGGGTTTATCACCCTCGGTATTGATGGCGGGCTATTCTTCCCGCTCACAGAGAGAATCGGTGTTGACACCGGACTCTTTATCGGCGGAGGCGGAGGCCGAGGCGGCTATACGCTCAGTGGTGGCGGGCTTATGCTTCGCTCGCATGCGGCTCTGACCTATGATCTCGGATCATGGGGCAGGTTAGGAGCAGGGGTAAGCCATGTGGACTTTCCTGATGGCGGCACGATTACCTCAACCCAGCCTTTTGTCTCCTATACCCTTCCCTTTTATTCCTTTGTTGAAAAAAGCCGGAACAATACCGGCAATCGTACACTGAAGAGCGATCAATACCTGCAATTATCGCCAAAAAGACATGCTCTGGCTGTGATGAAGCGTGATCTGCATATTGCCAGCACAACCCTGACCGATACAGGTACTCCTCAGGGAAACCTCTCACTCCTCGGTATTGAGTGGCGTACCTATCTTGATGATACCTGGTTTGCCCGGCTGGAAACCGAAGGCGCAGCAGGAGGCAACAGCGCCGGATACATGCAGATTCTGGCTGGCGGAGGCTACAGAGTACCGCTTGGCGGAAATCTCTATGCAAGTTCCGACCTCTCCCTCGGCGGCGGAGGTGGAGGAGGTATTGATTCGGGAGGCGGACTTCTGTTTAATGCCTCTGCGGACATGCAATATTTTCTTACCCGGAATCTCTTTGCTGATATTTCAGCGGGCTATCTGAAATCCAATACCGGCACCTTTGAAGCCAAAACGCTCGCATTCAAGATCGGATACCAGACAGGAAACAGGAGCAGGCAAAAAACAGAGGCTGCTGATAACCACATTTTTGTGCCTGCATGCATGCAAATCCGCGCAGTCAGTCAGACCTATTTCAAGGCTGCCGATAACTGGCGGAGCCATCACGCCGATCAGAATGTTGATAACCTTGGTGTTCAGATTGATTACTTCCTCGATCGCGACTGGTATCTTACGGGGCAGGGCCTTGCTGCTTATGGCGGTGGAGCCGGAGCCTATATGACCGGCCTTGTCGGCACGGGATCCCGAAAAACGGTTGCTGGAAATCTCTTCCTGAATGCCGAGGGATTGGTCGGCGCTGCTGGCGGCGGCGGTCTGGCGATCGGTTCAGGGCTGGTGTGGCAGGGTAACCTCGGTGTTGGCTATGATATCAGCCCCGCGCTGTCGGCGATGATGAGTGCAGGCCGGATGCAGGCCATGAACGGAGATTTCAAGGCCAATGTGATCGGACTTTCACTGGGCTACAATTTTAAAAGTTATATGAGCGAAACAGATTGATTCGGGGCTGTGCTACCAATATTTCGCCCCTCCGGGGCTTAAAAAGCTGATCGCTCACGACAATTGATCGTGGTGCCTATAAGAATAAGTGCGGCCTTGCCAATGTTTCAGCCATTTTCAGATGAATCCCCAAAAATCCGGTACAGGCTACTACCAGAACTACCCGCTTCATCTCCTTCTGTTTCTCCTGACGGTGTTTACCACACTCTGGGCAGGGGCATTCTGGAGCGGGCATCCGGTTACCGTCAAGAGCACCTTTCCTTTCCTTGACAATCTCGCTTCCGGAACGCAATACTCTCTCTCCCTGCTTCTTTTTTTAAGCGTTCATGAGTTCGGCCATTTTATCGCCGCTCAGCGTCATCGGGTTATGGCTACACTCCCCTACTACATTCCCCTTCCTCCCCTGCCGTTTATGCTCAGCCTCGGAACCATGGGAGCGGTCATAAAAATCAGGGATCGAATGCCGGGAACAAAAGCCCTCTTCGATATCGGAATAACCGGCCCGTTAAGCGGCTTCATTGTCTGTTTCGGACTTCTGCTCTATGGTTTTCTGAATCTACCTCCGGCTGATTATATCTATACCATTCACCCCGAGCTCAAGGCATCCCTGACCGTGCACGCCCCGGCGCCGCAGGGGAGCCTCACGCTTGGAAAAAATCTGCTCTGGATTCTGCTTGAAAAAACGATAGCCCCGAAAGAGCTCCCTCCCATGAGCGAGATGTATCACTATCCCTATCTCTTCACCGGATGGCTCGGCTCGCTCGTAACCGCGCTCAACCTTCTTCCCGTTGGACAGCTCGATGGCGGACACATCATCTACGCAATGTTCGGAAGAAAAGGTCATGCAACGTCAGCAAGGGGATTTCTCATTTTTATCACTATTCTCGGCTTTCCCTCGCTGCTTGAGCTGCTGCTCTCCCTGCTTAAACCCGAAGCAGTTTCTCTCATACCGGAGCTGCTTCTCCACTGGTCGTGGTCGGGCTGGATCCTCTGGGCCGTTATTCTTTCACGGCTCATCGGCATGAATCACCCGCCAACGGAACACGATGAGCCTCTTTCATTTTCACGTTACTTGATCGGCTGGGTTGCAATTGCCATCTTTCTTTTGACCTTTACCCCGGTACCGTTCGGTATCATCTGAAACACAAGAAGCACTATGTCATGAAGAGCGGAGAAGATGCATCAACAGCATTGCAGATCAACTGCAGGGGCAGATTGCTGGATCTCTCCTCCGGTCCCAAAATCATGGGTATCCTGAATACCACGCCCGACTCCTTTTTTGACGGCGGATCATTACATAAAAAGAGCGGGGGGATTGATCTTGACCGGGCACTGGATCACGCGCTTGAGATGATCCGGGAAGGCGCTTCGATTATCGATATCGGCGGAGAATCTTCACGCCCCGGCGCTGAAAAAATTTCCGTCAGGGAGGAGATCAAGCGAACCATTCCGCTTATCGAGCTTTTGCAGAGAAAAACCGATGTGCTGATCTCAATTGACACCTACAAAGCCGGGGTTGCTGAAAAAGCGCTTCAGGCCGGCGCTCATCTGATCAATGATATCTCCGGTTTCACCTTTGATGCCGCTCTTCCGGCGGTTTGCCGCCACTACAGCGCTGCGGTAATTCTGATGCACACTCCCGTGAAACCGCAATCCATGCTCTGGAGCACCGATACCGGTTCCGACAAGGGCGATATCCTTGCAAGGGTGAGCTGCTTTCTGGAGCAGTCGATTGCTGTTGCTGAAAAAAATTCGATTCATGACATTATCATCGATCCCGGATTCGGATTCGGAAAAAGTGTTGAGGAGAACTTCCGTCTGCTTGACGGCCTCAGCTCACTCAAAACGCTCGGGCGGCCTATCCTTGCAGGACTCTCACGAAAATCATTTCTCGGTTATGCCGTCACCCCTGAGGGAGAGGAGATGCTCCCCCCCTCCGAAAGACTGCCGGCCACAATAACGGCAGATACCATCGCGCTTATCAACGGAGCGAACATCCTCAGGGTTCATGATGTGAAAGAAGCCGCCCAAAGCCTTCGTGTGCTGGAAGCGATGAAGAGATTTTGAATTGTGGATTCTGAATTTTGAATTGGTGTAGGGGCGATCCTGTGCGATCGCCCTCTTTGAGAAAGGAGCATCCCTTTATTCCTCATCGTCCTTGCTGTCCCTGAACTCCTTCTGGTCCTTTTTCCCCGGCGTCATTTTTTCTTCTTTTTTATTGTATGCCTGAATTTCAATACTGCAAAGTTAAGTTCTATTGAGGTTTCAGAATCGCTTGTCTGTAAATCGTCGTCAAAGATCTCTGCAATCAACTCGCCACTTTTTTGCATAAGCGAATTTTGTTCGGCTTTATCTTTTGCAACAGACAATTCTTTTACACTTCTGGAGAGTTCTCTGATTTTTGAAAAGGTCTCGACAATTGAGATTGTAGCTTGCGTAGCTTGAGGACTTTTGAGTATAGTGGCAAGCATATAGAGCCCTTTTTCTGTAAATGCAGTTGGCAACTTTACTTTGCCACCTTTTATCGAAGTCGAAAATTTCGACTTCAATGCATCCCACTCATTTTTCTCAAGATCCAAAAGGTATCCATCAGGAAACTTGTCAGGGTTATTTTTTACAGCCTCATTTATTCGTTTAACTTCAACCCCATAAATTTCAGCAACATTGCTATCGAGCAAAACCATTTGCTCCCGTATTTCGATGAGAAGTTCTTTTAAATGCTCAATTTTCACAAGACCGTTCATGCGAATGCAGACTGTATTGGTTATACTCTATATTTACGCCTTTCAGTAAAAAATCGCAAAAAATATTTTACTTATCCATCAAGTACAAACAAAAGAGATTTTGAGGTTTGGATTTTGAATTCGACGAAAAGATAATTTCTTCAAACTCCAGAGGAGCGTGATATTGGGAGCCCCCCATGTCATCCAGAACCCACCGTCATCCCGAACTGAAAGGAGGGAACTCACTCACGACAATCAGATCCCTCTCTTCGTTCGGGATGACAAAAATGAGAGCGCATTGATATGCTTCATTGTCCCATCTCTCCTGTTGGTCCTATTCCCGCATAATCCTTCGAATTCACTGGTATACCGTTTTTTTTCTTACTTTTGATATCTGTGCCTGAATCGAGATTGTCAAACCCTCACTGTTCAGATGTACCTTTCCAAAATTGAACTCTTCGGCTTTAAAAGCTTTGCTCACAAGGTCAGAATAAGCTTTGACAAGGGACTTACAGCAATTGTCGGCCCCAATGGATGCGGCAAGACCAACGTTGTTGATGCGATGCGCTGGGTTCTCGGCGAACAGAAATCATCCCTGCTCCGATCCGCAAAAATGGAGAACATTATTTTCAACGGATCGAAAAACCTCAAGCCGCTCAGTCTTACCGAAGTTTCCATCACCGTTGAGAACACAAAAAATGTGCTCCCGATCGAGTATACCGAAGTGACCGTCACCCGCCGTCTGTACCGGAGTGGAGAGAGTGAGTTCCTGTTAAACCAGGTCCCCTGCCGCCTCAAGGATATTCTCGACCTTTTCACCGATACCGGCATGGGCAGTGATGCCTATTCGGTTATCGAGCTGAAGATGATTGAAGAGATCATCAGCAATAAAAGCGAGGAGCGGCTCAAGCTTTTTGAAGAGGCCGCAGGTATTACCCGTTACAAACAGCGCAGAAAACAGACATTCAAACTGCTTGAAAGCGCATCACGTGACCTCTCAAGGGTGGATGATGTGCTGGCTGAAGTTGAAAAAAAGGTACGGAGCCTGAAACTCCAGGTCAGAAAAGCTGAGAAACTGCGGGAACTGAAAAAGGAGATTCGCGAGCTTGATCTGGCTCTCTCATGGCTTTCCATGGAGGAGTTACGCGAAAAGCTTGAGCCCATGCGGCAACGGATCAGGGAGGAGGAGCTGCGGAATCATGAGTGTACAGCAAAAATCGCCACTGAAGACAGCATTACCCAGGAGCGTGAACTGGGGCTGCTTCAGGAAGAGACCACGCTCTCTGAAACACAGAAATCGCTCAACGAGCGGAATCAGCAGATTCACCTGCTTGAAAAACAGCTCCTCCAGCATGAAGAGCATCAAAAAAATCTGGTATCGGTCATAGCCCGGACAGCCGCAATCATCACTGAAAAAGAGCAGAGTATCAGTGAACAGGAGCAGCTCAAAAACGAGCTGCTGCAGCAGAGCGTCCCCTGTGAAGAGAGCTGTTCCGAACTCTACGATGCATTTAAAAGCCTGGCTGATGAGCACGACCGGCTTGACAGGACACTGCGCCGGGAGAGGGATGAACTTTCGAGGGAACGAAGAAGAAGTGCAGAACAGCAGAGTGCCGACAATCAGCTTGCCCTGACGAAACGAAGCCTCGAATCAAAAAAAGAGCATCTGCGCACCTCGGTTGAGCGGCTTGAAACAAAAAAAGTGACCATTCTGCAAAAACTGGCAGAAGCGGCCGAAAGTGACCACCGGCTTTCAGAAGAGATTAACCGCAAACAGAACGAACTTGGCGAAGCAAAAACACGCGAGAGCCTTCTTCTGGAGCACCGCGAGAGCATAAATGCACGGATTGAAGAAAAAAGAGAGGCTCTTCTGCTCCGCCGGTACGGGCGCGACAAACTGCATAACCGTATTCTGCTTGCCAATTCCGTGCTGGATAACTTTGAAGGGATGCCTGAAGGGCTCGCATTCCTTGAAAAGCAGAAAAACGGTACAACCGGCCTTGGCTGCATCTCCGATCTTCTCTCTCTTGACGACCGTTACCGCAAAGCAGTCAATGCCGCGCTTGGCGAAAGCATGAACTACTATGTCTGCCGCTCGCTCAGTGAGGCCAGGGAGGGAATTGCAAACCTTACAAAATCAGACAAGGGTAAAGTTCATTTTCTGGTCCTTGATCTTGTTGACGGTTCCGCCGCCGGTGAGTACAAAGCACTCAACGGCGCAGAAAAAACACTCGACGTTATCGACTGTCCGCCGGAGCTGCAGGCCGCTCTCTGCCTCGCACTGGGAAAAAGCTACATCACCGAGAGCCTCCAGGAGGCCGAAACCCTTGCCCTGCAGCATCCTGACTGCTCATTCGTCACGCTTGAGGGGGAAAAATTCAGCGGCAGCGGGGTCCTCTTCGGCGGAAGCTCAAAAAACAGCGAAGGGTTGCGTTTAGGTAAAAAATCGGAACGTGAACGGTTGCAAAAAGAGGTTGCCGCAATTGAGAAAACCATTCAGAAGGAGGAGGAGAGTCTCCGGATTCTGCGCGAGGAGCTCGGCTCAATAAAAACGGCGGAACAGCGCCGCGACATTGAGCGGCTTGAGTCAGAGCTCGGAGCACTTGAAAAACGGGCTGCCCGGATTGACGCCGAAAAAAACGGAATGAAACAGGAGTCAGAACAGACCGGGCGTGAAATCGAGTCACTCATCCAGCAGAAAAACAGTTGCGACACTGAACTGCAAAAGCTGCTGCCTTCAATCACCGATAGTGAAGCGAAAGGGCGGCTTATCAGAGATACTATCCGGAAACTGCAGGAGAGCCTTACCTCGTTTGAAAACCGCTACCATGAGCTTGGCAGGGATGTCCAGACCCGCCAGAGCCGTTATAAGGACGGGCTGCTCGAACTTGAAAAGCTCAAGCTGAACATTGCTGCTGCCGACCAGAGACTTACGACGCTGCATGACGAGATCAGCAGGATGAGGGCCGAAAAGGAGAGTTCTGAAAAAGAGATAAGCCGGGGCTCCGGCGCATCCTTGCAAATCAGGGAAAAGCTCGACTCGCTGCGCATTCTTTCCGCCGAAGAGCAGAAACGGCTCAACGAGCTTGAATCGGCATACAGGGAACGCCAGGCACAGCATCATGAGACCCTTGGCCAGCTGAGGGATCTTCGCCGGAAACATGAAGTAGGCATGCAGCTCCTCTCGGCACTTTTACAGGAACGCTCACAGCTCGATCAATCACTTGACCACCTCTTCACTGCCGTGCAGCTGAAACATGATTGTGATCTTGCCATCATGAGTCCACCGGCCATTGACAACTCATTTGACCGTAAAAAAGCGGCAGAAAAACTTGAACAGCTTCTGCGGCAACGGGAACAGTTCGGAGCCGTCAATGAGCTTGCGCTTGAAGAGTATGAAACCGAGAAAGAGCGATTTGACTTCCTGACCGAGCAGAAGGAGGATCTGCTCAGCGCTGAAACACAGCTTCGCACAACCATCGATGAGATCAACAAGACCGCCCTTGAGAAATTCGAAGCAACCTGGCGGGAAGTGCGGAAAAACTTTATCACGATTTTTCATGAGCTCTTTGATCCCGAAGATGAAGTGGATCTGATCATGCATGCCGGTGAAGACCCTCTTGAAGCTCATATCGAAATTGTGGCCAAACCAAGAGGCAAAAAACCGCTCTCGATCGAACAGCTCAGCGGAGGAGAGAAAGCCTTGACCGCCCTTTCACTCCTGTTTGCCATCTATCTGGTCAAACCGAGTCCGTTCTGCATTCTTGACGAAGTGGATGCTCCGCTGGATGATGCAAATGTCGGAAGGTTCATTAAACTCCTGAAAAAATTTGAGAATAACACCCAATTTATTATTGTTACGCACAACAAAAAAACCATGGCTTCATGTCAGGCTCTTTACGGGGTCACCATGGAAGAGGAAGGGGTATCAAAACTGATTCCCGTCCGGCTGGAAAATATCAGAAACTGAAGAAGCCCGGGAAAAGGAGATGCTCAAGAAACTGGTGTTATTTGACATTGACGGAACGCTGCTATCGGTAGGCAAGATCAACCGGAGTGTGCTTGGTGATGCGCTTAAAGAGGTATACGGCACTGAAGGAAGTACCGGTACGCATAACTTTGCCGGCAAGATGGACAGTGTCATTATGTATGAAGTACTGCAGAGTGCCGGACTGAGCGAAGAGGATATTGCAGGGAAGTTTGAGCTGGCAAAGGCAACCTATATCGAGATGTTCAGGGATCTGGCCAAACCTGAAGATGTCACCCTGATGGAGGGAGTCCGGGAGCTGCTCGATGAGCTTTCGGTCCGATCAGAACTGATGCTTGGTCTTCTGACCGGAAATTTTGAGGAATCGGGACGCCACAAGCTGCGCCTCCCCTTTATAGACCACTATTTTCCGTTCGGAGCATTTGCCGATGACGCAAAAAGCCGTAACGCCCTGCCTCCGGTCGCCGTTGAAAAGGCTTACCGGATGACAGGACGGAGGTTTTCAGAGGATGAAGTCATCATTATCGGCGATACGGAACATGACATTGCCTGCGCCAGGGCGCATCATGCAAAGTCAATTGCTGTAGCCACCGGAACCTATTCAGCAGGTGAACTGAAAAAACACAAACCGGATGTGGTACTGGAAAACTTATGCCAGACCGATCTTGTTATCAGTGAGATACTCCGAACAAAAATCAACTAATTGCTCTTTTATGAAGACCTACCGTCGACAAATCCGTGAAAAGATTTTACAGGCACTCTATACCATAGAAATCAGAGAGACCGATATAGACTCTGCTGCCGGATGGCTTTTAACGCAGGAGATCCTTGATGATGCCAACGCCATGAAATTTTTCAATCTGCTCCTGAAAAGCATCAAGGAGAACCGCGAGGAGATTGACCGCTATATTGCCAAGCATACCTTTAACTGGGATATGAGCCGTATTGCTATCATCGACAAGAACATTCTGCGCATGGCTCTTGCTGAAATCCTCTACTGCGAGGATATTCCACCCAAAGTTTCGATCAATGAAGCGATCGAAATCGCAAAAAAATTCACCAGCACTGACAAAAGCAGCAAGTTTGTCAACGGGATTCTTGACGCCATCTTCAATGAGCTGAAAGCCGAAGGAAAAGTCCATAAAAACGGACGGGGACTTATCGACCACTCAACCGCCAAAGTTCAGAAACCGGAGATCGAGAGCTGACAGGAGCGGAGAAGGGGACGTTCATGATTTACTGTACTTATGAAAGATTTTGGTTTTGAAAGTTGACCTGTATGACCCCTAAAGAAAAAATCGTCCTGCTGAAAGAGGTGCTTGGAAGCAGATACCCGAACCCGAAAAGCGAACTCAACTACGAAAACCCCTTTCAGTTGCTGATCGCGACAATCCTTGCCGCCCAGTCAACCGACCGGCAGGTCAACGTCATTACCCGTGAACTGTTCAAGGTTGCTCCGGATGCCAACTCGCTGAGCCGCATGGAGCTGGATGAGGTTAAAAACCTTGTCCGCTCTATCAACTATTTCAACAACAAGGCAAAAAACATCCTTGAAGTCAGCAGAATTCTGGTCAACGAATACGAAGGCAGAGTTCCTGACAGAAGAGCTGCGCTTGAAAGCCTTCCCGGAGTAGGAAGAAAAACCGCCAACGTTGTGCTGAGCAATGCCTTCCGCCAGCCGGTCATGCCGGTTGATACCCATGTTCACCGGGTTTCAAACAGAATCGGAGTGGTAAAGACAGGGAAAGTGGAAGAGACTGAAACCGAACTGATGAAAATCATCCCCGAAGCGTGGGTTATTGACTTTCATCACTATCTCCTGCTGCACGGACGCTACACCTGCAAGGCAAAAAAACCCGAATGCCAAAACTGCCCGCTCTCCTTTGTGTGCGATTACGCTCAATTGCACAGCTAAAAGGACTTAAAGGACTACAGGGACTACAAGGATGAAGAGAAATTTTATCCCGGAAGGGCGAACACGCAGGTTCGCCCCTACAATTCAATCCAAAATTCAGCATTCAAAATCCATAATCTCTTCAGTGCAGTTCTATCTTCCGGTCAACAGCGTAGACCCATTCGCCTTCAGGGCGCTGCCGATTGCCTGCCCAGAGTTCCAGCGTTACACCTTTTGCCGGAAAGACCGGTGACGTAAAGATCTCAACCTGATAGAAAAGTTCATCAAGCAGATCATCCCATACCTTGTCAAGACCCTCCCCTTTCACCTCATAATCACCTCCCGGCTTGAGTGAGGTTGCATCCGGCTGAAAGTAGTCGCTGATATAAATAAAACTGTCCGGCATCAGAAAACCACCGCTGAATGTTCCTCGCGGACGCTTCTGACCGGGAACTTCAATCCAGAACTCAAGAAGAGTATCGCCGGTCAGCTTGCCGTCACCGGAAAGCTTTTCGAAGAGCTGCTGAACGGTGTTCCGGATGAGCGCCTTGTTTTCACCGGAGAGCTCATGCATGGTAAAGTCAGGAGTGTGGTCACGCATTGTGGGAATCGGTAAAATGTTTCGGGAATAGCAAATTTATCTGTTCTTCCATCGCGGGTGGAGCTCACGACAACAAAGAGTTCTCCCTTTTTATAGTATTAACATACAGTAATATACAGCTCTTTAACGGCAGCATCAACCCTTCGTCTGCAAGAGAATTTCATCACCATTGAAAACCGCAGGTCTCAAACCGCGAACTGAATTTGCGATATAGATCATATCAGCATCCCTCAGATCCTTGAGCGTGAGTACTTTTTCACCGGCATATGGTCGGGTAGTGAGAAAGTAGCCGCGAAAAATACCGTTCAGAATCCCTGATTGAATCGGAGGCGTATAGAACTGCTTTCCTTTTCGGATAAAAATAGTGCTGATCGCTCCTTCAGTGACCTCTTTGCGCTCATTTAGAAAGAGTACCTCATCAAAGCCCTTGTTCCGGGCAAGAGCAAAATAGCCGTCGTAGAGCTCTCTTTGCGTGGTTTTATGGTAGCGCAAAGGCTCTGAGGAGTCTGCGGGGTGGGCGGCAAGAGCAAGACGCACCGGCCCCGCCAGAGCATGCTGTGCAACCGGTTCATGAACAGCGCTGAACGCTCCTGCGTCGGAGAGATTGAGCCGTACCTTGAAACGGTTGCCGGATCGGGATAACTCCGATTCAAGCCTGCCGAGCAATGTACGTGCCGATCTCCGGTCAAAAAGAAACCCGAGAGCGCTTGCCGATGCTTCCATTCGATCAAGGTGCTCATCAAGCCAGAGATAGCTTCCGGCCCAGAGCAGGCTTTCAAACAGCATCATATCCCTGCTCATGGAGACCTGAAGAATTTTCGCCTTGAGCCGGCACTCGCGGTACTCCTCTTCCGGATCGGAATCCCAGACAATTCCGCTGCCGGAGCCATACACCCCTTCTCTTCCGGAAAGTTCAAGAGTACGGATCGCCACATTAAAAAGCATATCCCGCTCCGGAGTGATATAACCGATCGTACCGGTGTATATCCCCCTTGGATCCGGCTCAAGGGATTGGATCACTTTCATCGCCTTGATTTTGGGCGCTCCGGTTATTGATCCTGAAGGGTAGAGTGCCCTGAAAAGCTCATACAAACCGACATCCTCCCGCTCTTCACCCCGAATAGTCGAAACCATCTGGTGAAGGGTCGGCCATGTTTCGGTCACAAAGAGTCCCCCGGTCTCAACTGAACCCGGCCGGCAAATCCGTCCGAGATCGTTGCGAAGAAGATCAACAATCATGAGATTCTCCGCCCTGTTTTTCGGGCAAAGTGCAAGCCTCTCTCTGAGGGTTTGGTCCTCCTCCCCGGAGCTGCCCCTCGGAGCGGTTCCCTTCATCGGCATGGTTTCAATTTCGGGCCCGCTCCGTCTGAAAAACAGTTCGGGTGAAAAAGAGAGCGTGATGCGCTCCCGGTAATTGAGCCATGCGGTATATGATGAGGGCTGCAGGAATCGCAAACGGGAAAAAAGCAGCGGGACCTCTCCATCGAAAGAGAATCGATACCGTCCGGTAAAGTTCACCTGATAGAGATTTCCTGCAGCTATCTCCTCCCGGATATTGCGGATTGTGTTGGTATACTGCTCCCCTGAAAGATTGAACGTGAGATCAAAAAGGCCGGCCGCCTCACCCGGTCCGGCAGATTCAGAAAAGAGCTGCGCTACCTGTTCGGCAGATAGACGACAGGGCTCCCGGTAGACACCGAACCATGCCAATGGGGATGGTGGGAGATTTGCTTCCCGGTCGGGAAAAATTGCCGGTTCAAACCCGTACCCCGCCTCATAACTCATCAAGCCTGCGAGAAAAAAACCTTCATCGAGTTTTTTTTCGAGCCTTCTGAAAAAGGGTTTGATATCCGAAAGTGAGTTGAGTTCTACAATCTCCAGCGGATCGTAAAAAAGCCGCGCCCCTCCATCATCTCCATTACAGAAAGCGGATTCCAGCCAGATCGAACCATCCCTTGACAACAGAGCGGCAAGCTGCTCGAGAGTGGCAATCCCTTTGCCTTCAGAGCACAGCAATAGTGATTTTTTTTTGTAAAACATTTTCCAGCCATGGTTTGAGCTGGTCGGCGGCCCAGATTTCAATTTCGGGCTCAACACGGGTTTTCAGTAAGAGCGTAATCCCCTTGCCCTTTTCTTCTGCTTCAATCGACTCGACATTCTGGCGATGCCCCCGCTCAAGTCCATTGGCAAGCCGGAGAATACCTGAAAGCACATCAACAGCACGTTTGTGTTTTGGCTTGAGCATGCTGTACGCCATGTTCTTTTCGGAAGGAGGGGATTTGCGATGGTAACGGGCAACATGGCCGATAATCTCGATTTCCGAAGGGGAAAACCCGCGCAACTCCCCGTTCATGATGATATACTGGCTGTGCTTGTGATGCGAAGAGATGGAGATAAAGGTCCCGATATTATGAAGCAGTGATGCGTACTCCAGAAGTTCACGGTATGGCGCCTCAAGCTGGTGCTGGGATGCAAGCGTATCATACAGTTGTAAAGAGAGTCCTGCCACCTGCTCGGCATGCCCCTGGTTCCAGTCACATCGGAAGCCGAGTTCATAAACGCTCTCCCTTCTGATATCCTGTCCCGGAATCATCCCCTCATGAATTTCGTGCTCCAGGCGATGTCTGAGATAGTGCAGCACCATCCCCTCACGAAGAGCATAATCAGAGATGACAATCTCTTCAATATTGAACAGTCTGAAAATCATGTCGACAAGAATCAGACCCGGCACAATCAGATCGACCCTCTTTTCATCAAGGCCGGTCATTTTTCGCCTTTTGACGGCGTTGAGCGGCAGCACTCTGTGATAGAGTTCAATAAACTCCGCTCTGGTAAAGGCACTGTTGTTCAGTGATACTTCGCTCTCAAGACCGTTCACCGAGCGGATCATGCGGGCAATATTCTGAGCAGTTCCTGAGGATGCAATAGCTCTGGATACATTAAGTTCAGCTGCTCTGTTGACGGCAGAGACCATCTCTGCTGCAAAAAACTGTTCGAGCAGTTTGATATCGCCGGAATCAATCGGGTCTGAGAGAACAAACCGTTCACGCATTCTTGCGACGCCTATTTTACGGCTCTCAAGCAGCCGTACACCCTGCTGATCAGCAATGACAAATTCAACGGAACCGCCACCGATATCAAAGAGAAGATCCGGAGCTTCACCAATCTTCACGGCGTTACGTACCCCGTAATAGATAAATTCAGCCTCTTCCCTGCCGGAGATGACTTTAACCTTTATACCCGTTTCCTCCCTGATACGCCGGAGAAAATCACCCTGATTTTTAGCTTCCCGAATGGCACTGGTAGCAAAGGCAATAACGTTTTCCTGTGCAACACCATGATGTGTGGCCAGTATAAGAAACTTCCTGAGGGTAGCGATACCCGAAAGCATAGCCTCTTCATCGAGCATTTTCGTTGAGATACTGCCTTTTCCAATACAGAGCATATCCTTAACCCGGTCAATCTCAACAATTCCCTTCCCCTTGCTCTCTTCAACAATAATCATGTGGAAAGAGTTGGTGCCGAGATCAATAGCGGCTACCCTGATTTTTTCATTCGTCATACCGTTGGCCTTGTCACGATTTATTGAAGCGCTAACAAAATACAAGAATTAGAGCAATTTCGGAGTTGAAGAGTGGGAAAGTGGACAGTGTGGACGAAGAAATGGTGGACAGAAGTGGACAACAGTGGACAAGAAAAAAGAGATTGCCAATTGAACGCGTATATGTTTAATCGTAATATTTCTCTTGGTACCTGCTCTCCCTGAACTCCTTTTGGTCCTTCTCTTGCTTTTGAAAAATGGCAAAATAAAACTTCCGCAGGAGGTACCTGCTTTTGCGTTGAAAATGGTTTGGAAATTTCGGTGTATATTCCTGCCTGTGCCGGTTGACATTCAGGAAACCGTTTAATGATGACTATTTCACGACTTTTACATGATGCCTGTTAACAAGGAAGAACTCGACCGGCTTGAACTTCGCTATGAAGTAGCACGCAAAGCTATTCACCTCTCCTCCCTCTCTATTCCGGTGATCTACTATTTTATCACCAGGGAGCTTGCTCTTCTTTTGCTTCTGCCTCTTTTTTCCGGTTTCTTTCTGGTTGATCTCCTGAAAAATTTCGTACCACCGGTATCGAAATGGTATCACAAAACGTTTGACTCCATGTTGAGAACGCATGAGATCAAGGGAGAAAAAAACCATCTGAACGGAGCAACCTGCATTACCTTGTCGGCACTTCTCCTGGTGCTTTTTTTTCCGAAAATCATTGCCATCGCGGCATTCTCAATGGTTGCCGTCTCCGACACCCTGGCGGCCATTATCGGAAAAGCTTTCGGAAAACACCGGTTCGGCCAGAAAAGCATTGAAGGAAGTATGGCTTTTTTTCTCTCTGCTCTTCTGATCATGAAGCTCATTCCCGAAATCAATCCCGGTATCGGATTTGCCATGGCATTAGTGGCAACGGTAACAGAGTCTTTTGTTTTGCGGATTGGCAGTTTCAGAATTGATGATAACCTTTCCATACCTCTTGTCAGCGCAACATTCGGAACGCTCTGCTATATGCTCTTTCTGCCGGGAACGTTGGCATTTTTTTTCATCGGCCTTTAGTGCTCATTGCAGAATACCATGCAGACCATCCTCACTGACTCAACTGAAGAAGCCGCCCGCATTCTGAATTCGGGATGTGTAGTGGCCTTTCCGACGGAAACCGTTTACGGTCTTGGTGCCTGTATCTGCCATCCGGAAGCGATCGGGAAAATCTTTCAGGCCAAGGGCCGGCCGGGTGACAACCCTCTGATCGTGCATATATACAATATCAAACAGCTTGATGATGTAGCCTCAGAGATCAATGAAAGCGCCGAAAAACTTATTGAACGTTTTTTTCCCGGTCCTCTGACTCTCGTACTGAAAAAAAATAAATCCGTCCCCGACATCGTCACGGCAGGCCTTGATACCGTAGGGGTACGCTGCCCGGCAAATCCTGTGGCAAGGGAGTTTCTTCGACTCGCCTGCGGCCCTGTAGCCGCTCCTTCAGCCAACCTATCCGGGCTTCCGAGTTCTACAAGCTGGCATGCCGTCTTCAAGGATCTTGACGGCAGGATTTCGTGCATCCTGAAGGGAGAAGAGAGCACCATCGGACTGGAATCGACCATTGTTGACTGTTCGGGAGCTTCCCCTGTCCTGCTCAGGGCCGGCGCTATAACGTTTGAAGCGTTGCAGGAGGTTGTTCCCGGCATCACACTGAATGCCGGAACCGGAAAAGAGAGCCGCCCGAAAAGCCCCGGATTAAAGTACCTGCACTATGCGCCGAAAGCATCAATAGTACTTTGCACTCCGCATGAACCGATAACTGCCGAACCGGATTCAGCCTATATCGGTCTCTCCCGGCCACCCGAAGGAGTAAGGGTTGCCAGGCACTGCATCAGTCCGGAAGAGTATGGCAGGGAACTGTTCAGTTTTTTCCGGTTGTGCGATGCCGAAGGTATCAGGGTGATCTACTGTGAGCTGCCCTCATCAACCGGCATTGGCAGGGCGATCAGGGACCGGCTTACCAGAGCTGCAGGCAAGGAATAAGGGCAGGAAAAAGCAAGAGCACTTCCGATCAAAATGAGAGCATGCATCCAAGATGCACTGACCCCGGAGCACTGGTCGCACGAAGGTCGTTCCCGCTGCTGTATACCGTTCGGTCTGAATACCAGCTCTTCTCAAATCTGGCCCCCAGCTTCATCTGTTTCACAACCTGCCACAACGCTATCAGATAGAGGGATTTTCCCCGCCCGTCATAAACCCCGAGGCTGGAGGTCAGCGGAAGATCATCTTCGGCTGCATAGAGTGCTGCATCATAATCTTCAGTATTGAAAAGAGTTAACCGCCCCTTGAAGACCAAACGGCCGGTTTCGACATGCAGCTGTTGATAAACCAGCCATCCATAAAATGTTTCATCTCCGGCAAGAAACCTGTTCACTACTTTTTTAACCTCTCCCCGGCTCCTGAACCTGATGCGTCGAGAGGGGCTGATTTCACAATCAAGCCGTGCCCGGCTTGTTTTCACAGGAAGTGCTGTCCAGATACCGGATGATCCTTGCGGGCTCTGGAGGCGAGCCTCCTCCTTATACTTCTCCTGAAGCTGCAGGTTCAGGGTTACGGGCGAAAAAGCCTTCCATGAAGCAAAACCCCTCAGGTCATGTCCGGTGGAAGGGAAAGGATAATCTGAATCACCACTCAGAGATGGAAAGGTGAAGCGGTCATAACAGGCTCCGAGAGTAACCCTCTTGCTGAGCTCTGCACTGATTCCAAAATAGTATCCATCCTCGTTTGACGCGCCGCTGCCCCTTTCAGCGAATGCACCGGCAAAAGGAGAAAAGTAATGCTGACCATAGCGCCGCAGCGCGGCCACCGTATTGACTCCCCGGAGCAACTCATACTCCAGACCCGCCGTCCAGGAGAGATCAGCAGGACGTTCAGAAAAAGCTGTCTCTGCAAAAAGAGAGACCTTTCCCAGTGAGCAATCAGTTTCAAGACTGTAGCTGCTCGAAGAGGAGATCCTGGCGCCCGTTCCATCAGGATCAAGCTGTGCTATCGGCTCGGAGTAGCTGTAGTAGAGCATGCTGCCTCCTATAAGACCACGAAAGCTCCCGGTATTAAAGTGATAGCGCAGGTTTGCACCAACAGCGGTTTCAGTGACATTATCCTTGCGGCTCTCCTCAAGTTCGGTACGATGATAACCCGCTTCATCGAAGCTGGAGATAAGACCGGAGCTGTTGATACGTGCGTCAACCCGGTTTACCGAGTAAAACTGGGTTATCTCCAATGGATCAAGCTTCAGGGTCGCGGCGCCCCCCTGAAAGAAACCGTATTCTGAACTCGAAGCATAGGGTTGCAAAATTTTTGATGACAGCCTGACACTTCCTGCAGGATCGGACCCTTTTGAAAAATACCGCCCCTGACCGATGAGCAGCCCCTGGCCAACATTGAGTGTATAGTTGCCGAAAACAGCACTCTTGATAATCCCGGCATCGTGCAGATTGATACTTACTGAGGTATAATCGGCAAGGTCCGCTTCTCCGATATCTTTTTCCTGAACAATAGTGGCGTTCACACGGGGAACCGAGAGTTGCAGCCGGTTGTAGAGCTTGCTGTTCCCTCCACGGTAATTACCGTTAATAACTCCTTCCCGCTCGGTTGTCTCCCGAAAAAAACGACTGTACAGTGTTCCTTTAAATCCCTCTCTCTGTTCGATTTTACGCCTCGAACGTACGGCTTTCACAAAAATATAGGGGGCAATAGCAGCGGTTTTCTCTTGCCCGATAAGAGGCTCAAGCTCCTCAACGAGGAGAAACGCTCCTTTCTGTCGGCGACGGGCAAGAATAGCATTGACGTCGGACGCCGTCAGCCATGGCAACTGACGAAGTTCACTCGCGTCGGCATCATTGAGAGAGATTCTGTTTTTTTTCAGTTCTTCAATCACCTCAATCAGGCGCTCAATATTGCCTTCAGATTCGGCCTTGTCGATGAGCTCCTGAAGATCATTGCCGGAACTGAAACCCGGGCGGGAGAAAACAGCATGAAGAAGTAAAAGGAGAATAAACATCATAACCCTCATGGCATGATGTTTCTGAAGAAGTATCTGAAATTTCATGACCATGAGGTTTTATTCGTTGATAAAACCGGCTCAGGGGCTTTCAGCGAGTTTGTAGAGCTCCCGTACCTCATTGCGACTGAGATAGCGCCACTCTCCCCTGCGAAGTTCGCCGATAGTCAACCCTGCATAAGCCACCCGTTCAAGTCTTTTAACTTCATAACCGAGGGTCTCGAACATTCTCCTGACCTGATGATTTTTGCCCTCGTGAATACTCAAAAGTACCTGCATGCCCTCATCAAGCAGTTTCGCCCTGCACGGGCGGACCTTTTCACCGGTATCCTTCAGGCGCATGCCTCCGGTCAGCTGAGGCAGCATGCTTGCCGGAAACTTCTCCCCCAATACCGCAATATACTCTTTTTTTACGTTTGATGAAGGGTGCATGAGTTTATTGGCAAGTGTTCCGTCATTGGTCAAAAGGATCAGGCCGGTAGTCTTTCTGTCAAGACGGCCTACCGGAAAAACCCGCTCCTTGACATCGATGTAATCAAGCACCATCTCCCGGTTCTTCTCATCACTGCTGGTGGAGATGACGTTTCGGGGTTTATTGAAAAGGATATAGACCTTTCGACTCTCGGGCTGTGCATACTTCTGGCCATCCACAATAACCTCATCCTTATCGGGATTAACCTTTGTGCCAGGCTGGGTAATTACGGTACCATTTACCATAACGCGCCCCTCCAGAACAAGCTGGTCGGCAGCCCGTCTGGATGCTATGCCGCATAAAGCAAGAAACCGGTTTATTCTGACCTCTTCACTGTTCGTACTGTTTTTCATACTGGTATATCGTATCCCCTTTAATCGGATAAAACGTTTTCCTGCCCGTCAGGCCGGGCAAGATACTCCTGCTCCTCGTTCTCCTGAAGAATTTCACGGATCTCGCGCAGCTTCGGCAGATCCTTTAATGATGAGAGGTGAAAGAGATCCAGAAAATCCCTGGTGGTGCCGTATTGCAGCGGTTTACCCGGAGTTTCAGCCCTGCCGCGCACTTCAATGAATCCCCGATGCAGCAGCCGATCAATAGCGTACTCCGGGCTCACCCCCCGGATCTGCTGAATCTCTGCACGGGTCACCGGCTGATTATAGGCAATAACAGCAAGAACTTCAAGAATTGATCGGGAAAGCCGTCTCTGAATTTTCGGGGCAAGCAGTTTTTTGATGGTATCGGCAAACTCGGGAGTTGAAAGAAATCGATAACCACCGGCAATCCGGTGAATGCGGAATGTCCTGCCGGTAAACTCATACTCGGAGTTGAGCTGGTCAATTACGGCCTGCAACCCTGCCGAATCAAACTCCCTCCCGGTAACCTGGCGAATGGTCTGAATGGTGACGGCCTCTTCAGAGGCAAAAATGACCGCTTCGATCTGCTGCTGCAACTGTTGGTCCAGATTATGCACGTTTTTCTGTTATCCCTGTTGGAAAAGAGGATGGGGGCTCCTCAAAAAAACGGAACTATTTTTTCCGGGCTGTCGAAAAATTGTGATCCAGAGTAATACCCTCTTCAAAGGCGTACCACAACTCCTGACAGGGGAAATTGCATTCGTAGAGCGCCTTGCCGATAATAACCGAATCAACACCGTATGGTTTCAGCTCAAGAAGCCGCTTCATATCCTCGGCATTGGTTACGCCACCGGAAGCCGTAATTTTCATGCCTGCCCGCTCGGCAAACCTTTTGGTGCTTTCATATCCGAATCCCTGCATCATGCCGTCACGGGAGATGTCGGTATAGATCACCCGTTCAATGCCCATCGACTTCATCTGAAGCGCAAGATCAAAATCCTTAAGGCCGCTGCTCTCTGTC
>NZ_AASE01000001.1 GCF_000168715.1 Chlorobium ferrooxidans DSM 13031
TCACGCATGATGAGGTAGTCCTCACCTCAACGTTGACTTCAGTGCCGGAATATTTACCATAAAGCACTTTCTGACCTACTTTTACCTGCATTTCAAGCAACTGGCCGCTATCTGCAACCTTGCCTGCGCCAACGGCAACCACTTCACCATACTGTGGCTTCTCTTTCCCGGTATCAGGAATGTAAAGACCACCTTTGGTTTTTTCCTCTGCCGGTGCAGGTTTAACAATAACTCGATCAGCTAAGGGTTTCAAGTTCATTGTCTTCTCTCGTTTGTGTTTTAGATTAAGAGTACGATACTATTGGTTAGAATAGAGCGTTTTTTATCTTTTAGCACTCACGGTGTTCGAGTGCTAAAAGAACAACTAATGATAAGAAAAAAACTTTCCACTCCAAACAGTTTCTTTACTTTAGAAAGTATGTTGAACACCCTTTACCGATGACCATCATGGACGAAAAAACACGAACCTCATTAAATCCGGCACACTACAGCACCATCGGCAAAGTTGCTGTCGAAAAGCTGGAGAGTATCCGCTCGAAAATGCTTGACAACACCGCCACCGAAGAGGACCGCCTGCTTGGCAGGCTGCTTGAGGAGATTACTGCACTTGCCAAAAACCGCATCTCGGTTACAGCAAACGAGAGCGATTTCAGCAAAGGGAGCGACGTGTGGGTTGAACGCACCGAGGGGCACTTTCCGCATATCAGGCTGCACGGAGGGGCGCTTGAGGATGATCCGATCGGGTGAAAAAGAGCCCTCTTTATCGCTCAAAGACGGGCTTGAGATAGAGCCCGGTCAGGGAGTGCTCCATGGCAGCAATCTCCTCCGGCGTTCCTTCAGCCACAAGAGAGCCGCCCTTGTCGCCTGCACCCGGACCAAGATCGATTATCCAGTCGGCCTGCATGATGATATCGGGATTGTGCTCAATAATGACCAGGGTATTGTTCTGTTCGAGAAGTTTTTCAAAACAGAGAATCAACTTCTTGATATCCTCAAAGTGCAGTCCGGTGGTCGGTTCATCAAAAATAAAAAGCGTGTGCGCCGTATCGGCATGAGCGATGAAACTTGCCAGTTTCAGGCGCTGTGCCTCACCGCCGGAAAGCGTGCTTGAGGACTGGCCAAGGCGGATATAGCCGAGTCCAACCTCTTCAAGAACCATAAGCTTTCTTGCAACTGCCTTCTCATCCCTGAAAAAGGTTATCGCCTCTTCAACCGTCAGGTCGAGCACTGCGGCAATCGAAAGACCATGGTACTCTACCTCCAGGGTTTCAGGTTTGTAGCGCAAACCTCCGCAATCTTCACAGAGAGCCTCAATGTCCGCAAGGAACTGCATCTCGATATGGACACTCCCCTCTCCGGCACAGGTTTCACAGCGACCGCCGGGTATGTTGAATGAAAAATAACCGGCCTTCCACCCCCTTGCTTTGGCATCTCTCGTCTGGGAAAAGAGGTTGCGGATATCGTCAAATATCTTCAGGTAGGTGACCGGATTACTCCGGCTTGACTTGCCGATGGGCGACTGGTCAACATGCTCGACCCGGTCAACCATCCATGTGCCTGAAATCGAGCGGTGCGTTCCGACCTGCTCTTTAAGGCCGACCTTCTCCTTCATGATCCCCTTGTTGAGAATATCATTGACAAGGGTTGACTTGCCTGAACCGCTCACACCGGTAATACAGGTCATCACGTTGAGCGGAAAGCGCACATCGATGTTCTTGAGATTGTTCTGCATGGCACCGGTAATCTCAATGCATGCACTGAAATCAGGTTTTCTGCGAACCTTCGGCACCGGGATGCATTTTTTGCCGTTGAAATAGTCGGCAGTAAGGGAGGTTCCCGACCGCTTCATCTCGTCAACCGTACCGTGAAAAACCACCTCGCCGCCAAGACGTCCGGCATAGGGGCCAAGGTCGATCACTTCATCAGCGGCTTCGATAATTTCACGGTCATGCTCAACAACCACTACGGTATTGCCGAGGTCACGCAGGCGCCGTAAAAGCGTAATAAGTCGCGCGGAGTCACACTGGTGAAGGCCTATGCTCGGTTCATCAAGGATATAGATCGCTCCGACAAGCGGAGAGCCGAGTGAGGTGGAGAGATTGATTCGCTGAAATTCGCCGCCGCTCAACGTGTGGGTGAGGCGGTCAAGCGTAAGGTAGTTCAGACCCACATCGAGCAGATAGCCGAGCCGCTTGATAATCTCCTCCAGAACCGCTTCAGCAACCTTGCGGTCAAAGGGAGAGATCTCGAGATTGCGGAAAAACTCTGATGCCTCGGCAATATTCATGCGCGTAACCTCGCCGATATGACGTCCGGAAACCCTGACAAGGCGGGCATCCGGATTGAGACGGCTCCCTTCACAATCAGGGCATATCGCATAACCGCGGTAACGGCTTAAAAAGACCCGGAAGTGCATCTTGTAGCCCGACTCCTTCTCTATTTCAGCAAAAAATGGGCGGATTCCCTTCAACCGTTCATCACCGAGCCCCTTCCAGATGATATCCTTGTGCGCATGGGAGAGCTTTTCATAAGGCTCGTCAAGCGGTATGCCGAGCGAAGGGGCGACCGAAAGCAGCTGGCGAAGGTGCCAGCGGTACTTTTCAGAGTTCCAGCAGGCTATGGCCCCCTCCTTCAGCGAGAGCGACTTGTCGGGCACAACAATGTTCTCGTCAATCCCCGCAATTCGGCCGAAACCCTGACAGGTAGTACAGGCGCCGATCGGGGAGTTGAAGGCAAAAAGCTGGGGTGAGGGTTCCTGGTACTCAATCCCGTTCAGTTCGAGCCGGTCACTGAAAAGGTAGCTCTTGCCTCCGACCACCTTCAATGCAGCATATCCGCCCGACTCATTGAAACAGCTCTCCGCTGCCTGTGATATCCGGCTGAAAACCTTCTCATCGTTCCTGGCAACAAACCGGTCAACCAGCACAAGAACATTGGCACGTTCACCCTTCGGCATATCGAGCAGCCGTTTGCACTCCTGCTCGTGGTTGAGATCAAGTATTTCATCACCGGCAACCACCCTGAAAAAGCCCTTCTTCAAAAGATTGGCAATTTCGTCCTGCACAGAACAGAGATGGTGGGCGGCATCCTCGTGAGAGGGAAAAAGGAACCCGACATAAAACTTCGTGCCCTCCTCAAAAAAACCGGCCTGAAGGCTCACGTCGTCCGGAGTATGCTTCAGCACCAGTTCACTGGTATCACGCGAATAGATTTTACCGATCCTTGCGTAGAGCAGGCGGAGATAGTCATAAATTTCCGATACCGTACCAACCGTTGAACGGGGATTTTTCGGTATCGGTTTCTGCTCTATGGCGATAGCCGGTGCTATGCCTTCAACACTTTCAATATCCGGGCGCGGCATGCGTTCAAGAAACTGCCGCACATAGGCCGAAAGCGACTCAACATAGCGGCGGTGACCTTCGGCATAGAGCGTATCAAAAGCGAGGCTTGATTTGCCGGAGCCGCTGACTCCCGTCAGAACGACAAACCGGTTACGGGGAATACAGACCGAGATATTGGCAAGGTTGTGCGTATTGATCCCTTTCAGGACAATATCCGGCAGACTCGTTTCAGCAACGGCTGAACTGCTGAGCCTTTGAGTTGTCATGTTCAAATCAGTGTTGTCAATTTATGTCCGGACCGGAAAACCTTCAAAAAAGAGCAGTGGCAGATCCGGAGTTAATAAAGGGAGAATGAAGCTCATCAGGAATTTTCAGGTGCAGCATGCTCAATGCGGCTCCTTCCTCAAGAGCGATGCAATGGTTGTGGAGGCCATCAGATCCTGAATTTTATTCTGCAGGCTGTTCATATAGTCACGATGATGACATGATGAACTGATTTCACAACTGGCCAGTTTCTTGCCGCACCGCATAAGATGAGGAGCTCCCTCGATGGCAATAGCGATATCGGCAACCGTGATCTCTCCGGGTTTACGGCCAAGCGAATAACCACCCTTGACCCCCTGGACAGAACGGGCAATACCGGCTCGCTTCAGGCTTTGCATCGCTTTTGAAAGAAACTCCTGGGAAACACCGATATCATCAGCCATCTCCTTGACGGTGACAACCCTGTCAACCCCCTTTGTCGACAGATAGGTAACGGCGTGAAGCCCGTATTCAAATTTTCTCGAAACCTGAAGCATCGCTGTGTGAATTCTGTTAAACTGGATAGAATTAAACCTGATACCTATAGTAACCAATATCTTTATTATTGCCTCACAACCGATATATTACTCTATAATTTTATTCATTGAGACCTCCCTTGAGCGATCCCACTAATTTACATCATGAGCAGCACCGTAAAGGACCAACATTTTCTCTGGCAATTCGCTCCCGATCAGGAAGCAAAAATCCGCTATCAGGAGTACGGGCAGGATAACCCTGAAAAAACACCGATTCTCTTTATTCACGGCTACGGCGGCATGCTTGAACACTGGAACCTCAATATTCCGGAGTTCACGCATAACCGTAAACTCTACGCCATGGACCTGGTCGGGTTCGGCAAATCACAAAAACCCAACGTTCGGTACTCTCTTGAACTCTTTGCCACACAGATTGAGGCCTTTCTCTTTCTGAAAAAGCTTGATACGATCATTATTGTCGGCCACTCCATGGGTGCTGCAAGCGGTATCTATTTTGCCCATCATCAGCCTGAAAAAGTCAAAGCGCTCATCCTTGCAAATCCATCCGGTCTTTTTGGCGATATGATGGATGGAATGGCGAGCGTCTTCTTCGGCCTTATCGGATCTCCAATGATCGGCGATGTACTCTTTTCAGCTTTTGCCAATCCCCTGGGTGTCAGTCAGAGTCTTATGCCAACCTACTACAACCAGAAGATGGTTGATGCAAAACTGATCAACCAGTTCACCCTCCCCTTGCAGGACAAAGGAGCCCAGTGGTCCTATCTCTCCCCGTCAAGACGGCCGCTTGATTTCCGGCTCGACAACCTCAGGAAACCCTGCAACTTCAAAGGTCCGGCATATCTCGTCTGGGGTGCGGATGATATGGCGCTTCCTCCCCATAAAATCATCCCTGAATTCCAGCAGCTTCTGCCGCAGGCCGGAGCATTTATCATTCCGAAAGCGGCTCACTGCATCCACCATGATGCCCATGAAGCGTTCAATGAGCGACTGAAATTGATTCTTGACTCACTGGATTAATCTCACCTGACTCCTTGAAAAACGATCGGGATGCAACGGAGTTATAACGAGGTACTGCCGGAATGTTTCAGCCTGAGATCCCTTAACTGGGGAGTTTTCAGCCCGATCTGAATCGCGTAGCTCCGGAAACTTCCGCTCGGTACCCACTGAAAACCAACCTGCCAGCAGTGAAGATCGCGATAGAGCTGGAGCATGGGGAAAATCACTTCCCGATTCCGGAGATCATAGCCGGTATTGACTGATACCTGCCATGTTTTTGAGACCGAGAACGTTGAAGAGGCCGTAACCAGTGAGGTTGTTGTTGGCTCAAGAGGATTGCTCCGGTCTGACTGGAGATAGAGCGAGAGGCGAAACTGCCAGGGCAGCGTATAATCAATGTCGCTGTACTCACCATTATTAAGAATACGATCCCGCAGCAGTGATGATGGATTCATCTGGATTGCCGTGCCTGCTGCCGGTGCTGACGCTCCAGCCGCCCTTCGTCCCTGAAGGGTGAACCCCATGTTCAGGAACCCCCTTACAAAGCGTAAAAGCCCTCTGCCTTCATCCCGGTTGAAGCGGTTGACCCTCACGCCACTCAACGGGTCATAACTGTAAAAATCATACATCCCGCCCGCACTCAACAGAAAGTCCGGTGAGAGTGCATTGCTTTGGGCTGTGAGGGTAAGCGGTTCAAGCTTGAGCGACTCTGCCGCAAAATTATAGGAGGTAGCAACATTCAGTGCGAGCAATTGAACCGTGTGACCGTCATAAAATGAGTCCGCTTCTGCCTGCCCGGAGGAGCCCGTGAATTTGCCATGAAAGAGATTATTCAGGCTGATGCCAACTCTGCTCTGCCCTTCGGGAAGACCGCTGTACCAGCGATTTTCAAATCTGTTATAGAGCGTGCCATAGGTCCAGTCATAGAGATGGCGGTGGTAGTAATCACGTCCGATACCGCTGAACGCCGGATTCCAGGTGTAGGTAAGGGTAGGGATAAAGGTATGACGAACCGCCTTGAGCCCCGGTAATCCGGTTTGTACTGATCCGTAGAGCCGTGTCGAGGCATCAACCGAAAAAACAGTGGTTGAAAAATCCCTGTCGCTGAAAGCACTGCTCAGAAAACGGGTGAAAGTCAGAGACGGATTGACATTGAAATACCGAAAAAGGGTTGATTGCATGCGCAGTGGAAAAAGAACCCGCTTTGCACTGTATATATCTTCATCAAGCCCCGGTACCGGCTCTCTTGCAAGCAGGCTGATCCCCTGTGTAAAAAGCGCTTTGTACCCCTCGGAAAACTCCCTGTAGTAACCCATCTCAACATCAGCACTCGCCGAATAACCCGAAGAAGAGGGCCCATCCTGTGACGTGGCACTCCCCGACAATGCTGCAGCGGAGCTTACCGACAGAGCAGAGTTGAATGGATAGAAACGACTCCGGTAAAATGAAGCTCCAAATGTCTCCGTGGCCTTGTGGGTAGAGAGATCCTTGATTCTGTCAAAATAAAGTGCGCCAATTGTGCTCTCGTCATTGAAGGTTTTGCCGAGGGATCCCCTGGCATTTGCCTGCCCGGTCAGTATGGTTTCAGCATTGACTGAATGCAGCTCATAGATACGCTCACCGCCCTGAAAATCCAGATTGAGATCAAGCCGTGTGGAAGGGTCCATAAGCTGGTTATGCAGAACACTCAGATTCCAGTCACGATGGACACTTCCATCGGAATTGAGGATATTGCGTTTGAACTCCCCTGCAATACCTCCGGAAAAATCATGTTGTTTCGTGTAGCGAAAGCGGTTTCCAAGCCGCCAGCTTCCGTTCAAGGCAAGATCGCCATCAATCTTCAGATCCATATACTCATCAATAGCCCAGAAATAGCCCAGATTCGACACAAAGTAACCGCGATCGCTCGCACGGCTCGGTGTTGGTGTCAGAAAACCTGATGAGCGCGCCTCCTGGAGGGGAAAAACCATATAGGGCAGTGCAAGAATGGGCACTGCGGGCAGACGCCGGGAAAAAATCTCCGGTCGCACATACAGGACAAGCGGTCTGGCAACTACTTTTTTGCCCGGAATAATGGTCAGACTGGAAGAGGAGATCCAGTAATGCGGATCTTCATCATCACAGGTTGTGTAGGTTCCGTTACTGATCTGCAGCTCACCGCTGTCAAGACGCGAAACATGCTCTCCCTGAAAAATAAGATCACTGGAAGAGGAGGTGACATTGGAGGTCTCCCCCCTCTGTCTCCTGAAATCATAGGTTATTGTTTCAGCATTGAAACTCCCCTTGCTGTCGGAAAAAACCGCAGGATCGGTCAACTGTTTCGAAGAATCCGCCACACCCGATGCGCGAAGCTGTTCGGTATTGAGATCAATCACAATGCCGGGCGCAGTTAGCCGCCTGCTCTCATGGTTGATTGCAGCTTTACCCCGAAGCTCTATAGTACGCCGGTCGAAATTGTAGATAACGGAATCTTTCGCACTAAAAAAGATGGTGCTTTCAATCCCGGATCCAGCCTTCTCGGGAAGCGAAGGCGCGGCAGCATGGAGACGACAGGGCGATAACAATGAGACGAACCCCGCAACAACTGTCGAAATGGTCTGAAGTGAAATGTTCCTGTTAATTATCCTCAATGCCATTTTGCTCCGCTACAGTATTGTGATGGCCAGTGATAAAAGTTTAAATATATTCTTTTTATTGGTGTATGATGCGTGTTTTTCCGTCAAGGGTCTTCGTCAGAAAAGTCATAACCACAATTTTTTAAATTATTTAACCTCTTCTCACCCTATGGTGGCGACTCTTTATTCCGCACCCGATAAGGCCGGACATTTCGGAAGTTTCGGCGGCAAGTTTATCCCTGAGACTCTTGTTAAAAATGCGGCCGATCTTGAACTGGAATATATAAAAGCAAAAAACGATCCGCTGTTTCACTCTGAACTGAATCTTCTCCTCCGTGATTATGTGGGGCGTCCCACACCGCTCTATCATGCCGGCCGGCTCAGCAGTAACCTCGGTGGGGCACAGATCTATCTTAAGCGGGAGGATCTCTGCCATACCGGCGCCCATAAAATCAACAACGCCCTCGGCCAGGTGCTGCTTGCCCGCCGAATGGGAAAGAAAAGGGTGATTGCCGAAACCGGTGCCGGTCAGCATGGTGTAGCTACAGCAACGGTTTGTGCGCTCTTTGATTTGAACTGCATCGTCTATATGGGTGAAGAGGATATCCGGCGCCAGGCGCCGAATGTTGCAAGAATGAAGCTTCTCGGCGCTGAGGTCAGAGCCGTCAGCAGCGGATCAAAAACGCTCAAGGATGCCACAAGCGAAGCAATCCGCGACTGGATGAATAATCCTGAAGAGACCTTCTATATTATCGGATCGGTTGTCGGCATGCATCCCTACCCGATGATCGTTCGTGATTTTCAGGCGGTGATCGGGCAGGAAACCCGCTCACAGATCATTGCCCAGGCAGGCAGACTGCCCGATGTCATCACGGCATGCGTGGGAGGCGGGAGCAATGCGGTCGGCATGTTTTACGAATTCCTCAAAGATGCCCCCCCCATCGAACTTGTCGGTGTTGAAGCGGCAGGAGAGGGGCTTCAGGGACGGCACGCCGCTTCGCTTACCCTTGGCAAAACCGGTGTACTCCATGGCGCCATGACCAAACTTCTCCAGAATGAGGACGGCCAGGTAGAGGAGGCACACTCCATCTCCGCCGGGCTTGACTATCCCGGAGTAGGACCCGAACACTGCTACCTGCAGGAACTCGGACTGGTAACATACACCTCAACCACCGACCGGGAGGCACTCACCGCACTCAAAACCCTTGCTGCAACTGAAGGCATCATCTGTGCGCTGGAATCGGCACATGCCATCCACTACGCGATAACGAGAGCGCCAAAAATGACAAAGGAGAGCATTATCGTAGTCAATCTCTCCGGCAGGGGTGACAAGGATATGGAAACGATCATCCGGGAGCTGTCACTGTAGGACACCGCTATAGAGGTATTCCGCGATCCGATTGTTTCGTTGGCCCCGACTTTGTCGGGACAGCGCTACCGATATTTCGCTCCTCTGGAGCTTGAAAATCAAATCGCTCTCGACAATGTATAGCGGTTCCCTTTTGCAAATGCATCTTTCTCAAGAAAATGCATGAAGGAGTTGCACGAAAAAAAAATATCCTTATATTTATGGCTCATTAAGCGGGAATAGCTCAGTTGGTAGAGCACAACCTTGCCAAGGTTGGGGTCGCGAGTTCGAGTCTCGTTTCCCGCTCAGCAAAACAAAAAAGCCTCTGTCAAAAGAGGCTTTTTCTGTTTCTGATCTCTCTATTGTGTTCGGTATGAGAATGTTGTGTTCCTGATAACAATGCAAGAAGGGCAAACACACAGGTTTGCCCCTACAACAATTCAAACCACAAACATCACTTCCCGTCGCGGAGCTTCGCCATATCAGAAACCACTCCGGCAGACTCAATAAGCAGCAGATCGTTATCTGATTCTTTTGAAGAGTCGAGTGCCCACTGTTTCTCGATCTTTTTTATGTTCTCCATGGCCGATTTAAACGCCGTTTCCTGCAGGGATGCACCTTTTCTTTTCCGGATCAGGTCGATAGTTTTCAGGTCCCGAAGATAGGTCTGGTAAAGAGGGTTCGCTTTAGCGCGCTCAAGCTCTTTTTGACGAAGCACTCCGATCTCCGCCTGCGAAAGTGCTGCAACAGGCTGGTAATTGGCCGGAGAAATGGTGCTGAATGGCAGACTGCTTGTATAGGTATCCTCTCCAACTGTTGCCGTGTCGATCATCGATGGCATAACCAGATCCGGCTCTACCCCCTTATGCTGGGTACTGCCTCCCGAAATCCGGTAAAACTTTGCAATCGTCAGCTTTACCTCGCCAAGATCAACCGGAGTGTCGGATAACGTAATCGGTCTTGAAATCCTGATGATGCTTTGAACGGTTCCCTTGCCGAATGTTCTCTCGCCAATGACCACGCCGCGGCCGTAATCCTGGATTGCTGCAGCAACAATTTCGGAAGCCGAAGCGCTGTACCGGTTCACCAATACAGCAAGCGGTCCGCTGAACTGTACGCGAATATCCGCATCATTGAGCACCGTCGTTGCACCCCGGGCGTTGCTGATCTGTACGACCGGGCCGCCCGGAATAAACAGACCGGTAACCTTTACCGCCTCTTCGAGTGAACCGCCCCCATTATTTCGGAGGTCAATCACAATGCCATCTACACTCGCGGCTTGCAGCTCCTGCAAAATTTTCAATACATCGGTGCTTGTGCTGTTATAATTGCCCGTATTGCGCTGCTGGCCTTCAAAGTCAAGATAGAATGAGGGAAGCGTAATGACCCCTATTTTCTTCCCGTTCTGGAGGATAATGCGTTTTTTGGCTGCCTGCTCCTTAAGATCCACCTTGTCACGAACAAGCCGGACAATGATGGCCGGGCCGCTGCCTCTCTGGCTTACGGGAAGAATTTTCAGACGAACAACTGTACCTTTTTTTCCACGAATCAATTTAACCACCTCATTGATTCGCCATGCTGTGACATCAACAATTTCGCCCGCTTTTCCCTGCCCTACACCAATAATCTTGTCCCCCTTTTTAAGCTGATTGCTTCTGAAGGCCGGCCCGCCAGGAATAACCTCATTGATAACCGTATACTCACCCTCGGTCTGCAGTTTGGCGCCAATACCCTCAAGCGAGCGACTCATGTCAATCTGGAAATTGGCATACTCATCGGGCGAAAAATAGGAGGTATGGGGATCAAACGAGGTCGTCACCGCATACATATAGGCCTGGAAGGCATCTTCCGGTTTCAGGCGATTGAGAAGGTTCAGACGGCTTGAAAAACTCTTTGCAAGGGCTCCCCGAACAGATTTTGTTGCTTCACCGGAATATTTGAGATTGAGCCACTGATATTTCAGCTCTTTTCTCCACAAGTCCAGAAGCTCGCGCCGGTCAGCCGCCCAGAGGTCATGCTTGCGGTCAATATCGATGCTGTCCGGTGCGGTGAACCTGAAATTTACCGTATCAACCGCCGTGCGCATAAACTCTACCTTCTCCTTCGCCCGTTTCAAAAAAAAGTTATAGATCTCAAACCCGGCGGTAGGCACTCCGGCAAGAAAGTCATCATCAATACGGGTACCATACCGCTTTTTGAGGTCTTCAACATCGCTCGCCAGAAAATAGCTTCGGCTTCCGTCAAGATTATCGATATAACGGTTGAATATCTGAAGGGAGAGGGAGTCATTGACCGCAACCTTTCGATAATGGTTCTGCAAAAGATATTGGGTGATATAAATACCCGCCTCACTCTGGGACGGAGTCGGCATGAGGGCAGTCACCTCTTTGGCCGGAGCTTTTTTTGCTGCCAGGGCAGAAACAAGAGGGAAAAATAACCCTGTAGCAACAAGAATTAGTATCAGATTTTTTCTGAGCATTGTCATCTCATAATCTTTCGGTTGGACAACCTGTTCCGGCAATTCATAATTTGTAAAGTCAAATATAACAATCAGCAATCCCTTTTTTTCATCAATACAGAAGGGTAGCGATCATCATCACGACACATAAACTTCTCATCAGGAAAAGCGATAAAAAAAACGCCGGGTATCAGCAGGGGGACGGCATTAGCGCAGAGTCACTCTGAAACGTGAAGAACAGCACACAACTTCCGGTCAAGTCAACCCGGTGGACTACCGTTCACCACGGCTAACGATGATGCCATACATCAACATTATCCGTGGATCCACGACAGCATAATGGACTGCTTATAATTACCGATATCGAGAACGGTGAAGGAAAAGTCGATCCCTTCATGAACACAACAAAGCTTCTTCGGAGAACGACCGGTTGCTGCTTGTTCCCGATAGAGTAACTTCGACTTATTCCGGAATACGATATAACTCAATACTCTCACCGGCAGCTTCAATAGCCTTGACCCACTGGGGTTTCGGGCCTCTGCCTACCCAGTATTCATGCTCGCTCTTCCGGTACTTTATGGGTGATGGGGTCTTCGTTGCAGACTTCACTGCCTTCCCCTTCCTTCCAAGCTCATCCAGAGAAATATTATAGGTAACCAGCTTCGCCCGGATATCATCTATTACTGATTTACGCTCAGCATTGATAATTTCGTTACGCTCTTTCTCAAGCTGGGCAATTTTTGCATTAAGTTCTGCAACTTTTGACATATCCACTCCTTATTGATTTATTGTAAATACCCTTAATATCAAATACAGGCTAATATAAATACTGAAACAGCAATCAAAAAATCAAACCGCATTTATTTCATATTTACAGGTATTATCGATGCAACTCCTCTGAAGAGATCAACAATGGAAGAATATTGATCGTTCAAATAAGAATAAAATATCCTGAAGGCTTCTCTCTCTATTGAAAACTCCATTATTTCATCGACAAATAGAGATCCGCCATCAATTCCGGATCAAGCGATTGCTGACATAATGAAAATCCGGAGAGAAAACCCCGCAAATATTCTCCCTGTTTTTCGCAACGCAGCTCAATGCGGAATGCATCTTTTTGTCTGAACTATTGTACGGTCGGCCATCCATGCTCCGATCGTCGGCAAACATCATAATCAAAACGTTGTGATGCACTGTCATGGCTTTTAGTATCTATGCATTGCAGAGGCAGGCTTGAGGATGCCATACCATATTTTTCGGCAGTACCGGAACAAGAGGGAAATAAACCTTAATCGGCAAAAACAAACGCTGAGAGGTAGCTCTTGATTGATTGATGTGTACCGAGCTTGAGCTTTTTATGCATACGGTAGCGGATACTCTCCATCCCCCTGATCGATATACCGAGAGAACGGGCAATATCGCAAGGGTCGTAGTTCATCTTTAAAAGCAGACAAACTTTCAATTCACGCTCGTTGAGCGCGGGATGTATTTTCTGAAGTCTGATGATAAAATCCGTATCCGATTCAGTCAGAGACATCTTCAGCATTTTCTCGAACTTTTCTACCTCTATAAGATTGAGACAGATATCGGTTATCATCTGCCTGGCCTCTCCATCAATCCCGAGCAGATTCAGCTGATCGAGAAAATCCCTGAGTACAGCACCTTTCCCGTCAAATAGTGATCCCAGTCTGCTCAGCTCCCTCTCCCTGGATGCTATTTCGACCTTAAGCGCTTCTATCACCCTCTCGGATGGATTACTCATCACTACACTTTTCTGACATTAGCATCGTTAATCATCTTTATTACAATCACCTATAACGGCTTTACGACCCAGTAAAAAGCAATTTATAAAGCACCTTCCATTTGCTTTATTTTTTAATGTACGCATAAATCACACCACAAACAAAAACAAAAGGAATATTCAGGACTTGACCCCGGTCAAACCGTTCAGACTGAGAGCGATTCTTCATAAAATTATTTCAACGCGGCAATTCCTTGTCAAATAACCTGTTTCATCAAAAACAGCAGAGGAAAAAAGGACCCTGCCGCATATCGAAAAAAAATGAGATACCAGTTCATTATAACCCGAGATGCTCATATTGCATTGGTAAGGTAAATAGGCATGTCGATCAATTTCGGATCTCATTATTCCGGGTAGCAACAAATAAAACGACACCCCGAACACACTCTTTTATTTTCAGAACATATACCTCCCCTATACGATATTTCATAAAAATAGCTGATCTCTATATTTTTCACCTGTAAGACTCCGTTAATTAATGGCACTCCAATTCAAGAGGAGATTGGCAATAAATCGGATTAATCCAGAAGCGCTTTAAGCAGAAAAATCGGGAAGCCTCTTTTCCGCCTATACCTTAAAAGCCCCGACGGATCGACGGGGCTTTTGCAACTCTTTACCTGGTCTCTTGATCTGACTGAAACTGCGCTTCTGGCGGTATGTGCTGATGGCCCGCCTTGATTTCGACTCAACATATTAACAGCCACCAAGCCTGCGCAACAGTTCCGCTACGTCGGTGTGACGGTTTGCCTCCGCCAGCTTCAACGGCGTCGCTCTGTTTTGATCTACCGCGTTGACCTCTGCCGCATGACCAAGCAGCAGTTCCACCACATCCTGATACCCATGCAACGCAGCAATGTGCAGCGGCGTCCTGCCGGTTCTTGTTGTCACATTCACCTTTGCCCCTTTACGAAGCAGCAGTTTCGCGATTTCGGCATGACCATTATCCACCGCACAGTGCAAAGGTGTCAAATCCACAATATCACACTTTGCATTGACATCGGCCCCCTGGGCAAGCAGCGCTCTGACCCTTGGCAGATTATCGTAACAGGTTGCATCGAAAAGCTCTCGATTAAGAGTGGTTTTCACCGTACATGCCCCTTTTGCTCATTATCTCAAAATTGAAATCAGAACTTCGTATCCTGGCATCAGCATTACAACGAGAGCAAGACAGAGAACCCGGGGTGTGATTGACCAGCACTGTTTCCTGAAAAGAGAACAGTGACAACACTATCTCTATTTAAAACTGAGTTTTACAACACTAAACACAGCCAGGTATATTCTGTTTTTTCTTGTGACTTCAGACTCATCGCACATCAGAATATAGCTATTGAAAATGCAGTTAAAACATATTTTTCAACTTTTTCACGGTTTATATACTTCACGCACAAAAAGATCTCAGGGCGCATATACAACGCCTATAAAAAGGCAGCCGAAACCCCTGACCTCCCTCTCGGGTATCGTCAACCGGGATTTGTCTCTTCAAGATGAGCTATACAGTCACGGCGAATGTATAGCGGATTGTTTACCCTTGTTGAAACCGGGTAGATATCGAGAGTACCCTCACCGGAGGGCTCCAGCAGTTTTTCAGCGCCCGGTTTTCCCGCCTGAAGCCACTGCCGCCAATTTTCCGCTTCAAGAATCACCGGCATCCGGTCATGAACAGGCGCCATTTGATGATTTGCTCTGGTGGTAATGATGGTGCAGCTTCGAACCGGCGGTGCAGCGGCATCAACCGGCTGCCAGCTCTCCCAAAGTCCGGCAAAAGCCATCGGCCTGCCATCCACGTGGTGAATGTAGTATGGCTGTTTTTTTGCGCCTCCGCTCCGTTGCCACTCATAGAAACCGCTTGCAGGAATGAGGCAGTGGCGGCGGTTAAGCATGTGACGGAAGTAGGGTTTGACCGAAAGGCTCTCCGAGCGGGCATTGATCGGCCGCACTTTCGGCATTTCACGAGCCCAGTGCGGAATCAATCCCCAGTACGCTTCGGCAAGGGTGTAGCGGCCGCTTTCCGCAAGAAGGGTGACAATATTGGATTCGGGAGCAATGTTGTAGCACGGATGAAAAGCAAACCCCTCCTCCTCCTCAAATGGAAGCTCAAGCTGGCGAAGCTGCTCAATGAAGTACTTCAGCTCAAAAAAACCGAATCGTCCGCACATGGATAGAGATGATTGACTCTTTTTGAGAAAGAAGCCCGGATATTTCAGGCTCGTTTATTTTGTATACCGTTAATCGTACAACAAATGATCAATCCAAAAAAGTCCGGAAATAACCATACATGTTCTCTTGTCGCATCGATATTGAATTCACTTCGGGCAGGCTGCAACCGCCTGGAATGTTCAGTCGATACTTAATGATAATCCCCCTGATCCTGAACTTATAGCCCTTGTGCTTCGTTTTTTAAAGTATAAACAAAAAAACAGGATGAATGATGTCTGATCCGTTAATAGGGCTCCTCTATTTATTGTCGTGAGAAGCCAGAGGACAAAGCGGATGGAGCACAGAAACCGGAGTGTACACGTAGTACATGAGGATTTCGAGCACCACCCAACGAAGTAATCGTGTTTCGGAATAAATAAATAGCGGTGCCCAACAGGCTATTTTCCGGAGATGATATGGCAGGCATGAAGCATTATGCAGGTGATGTGGATTAGGTAATGACCTTTCTTTGCAACCGTTGTTCGAGCCATTACAGGGAGGAACCGTGACCGGAGAAAAAAGAACACCGATGGATTTAATGGATGATATATACAGCCTTGCTTACTGGATGACCGGATCCGAAGCCTCTGCTACTGAACTGGTCAACATGACCTACCTGAATGTTACGCTTGATACGCCGGAGAGTGAAGTATACAAAACATTCAGAGCGTGTTATTTCGACATGTTCGGTAACGAATGCACATCCTCTGTTCCGAAACCGTCATGTAACCCTAAGGAAAAGAATGAGATGGCAGAACTGCAGCGGGTTGCCGATATACAACTTTCGGTACTGCTTTCATCCGTGTCCGGATTAAAACACAGCGCAATCTCGAAAATAATCGGCAAACCTCTTGACACCATCAGAGTGTGGTTATCAGCCGGGCGTAAATCGCTTGCCGAGAGAATGCTCTCCCAGCAAGCCACCCTGCACTCTGATGTTTCTCTCAACAGGGAATGGATACTCTGAAAGAACTTCGGAATGCCCGGAGAGCTCCTTTGCTTCTCAACAAGAGAACCGGAGTCAGCAAATAAGGTATCAGAAAAGAGTGCTCACAGGAGTATGATGGTATTCATATTGGCGAAAGCAACAATGTAACCGAGAGATGAAATGAACGCGATAAAGATAGCGGCGATCGTATTGATGGCCTCCGGGATACTGGGGCTGGTTTTTGGCAGTTTCAATTACACAAAAGAGAGCGAAGAGGTAAAGTTGGGACCGGTCGAACTCTCCATAAAGGAAAAAAAGACGGTCAACATTCCGGTTTGGGCCGGAGTGGTGGCGATTGTTGCCGGAGGAGTACTGCTGGCTTACGGCAGCAGAAAAAATTAATACGTTAGTCAATGGTTTAAAATCCGTTTCCTGAAGCGACCCCATGGGTGCTCTCACAGGAGACGGATGCCTTAACAGAAATTTTGCCGACCTGATGTCATTTGCCGCGCAAACTTTCAAATTCGATCATGTTGCATCTTCTTACGGGGATCTGGCATCTAACTTTCCATCGCCCTTAAAGAACATCCTATGCACCGTGATAATGAAACCGTCCGTCTTGAAGCATTCAGTGATGGCGTATTTGCCATCGCCATGACCCTGCTTGTCCTGCAAATCAAGGTTCCTCGCCATGAGGCTGTCGCACTCAAAGGGCTGGCGCAATCTATTGTCGCACTTTGGCCAAGTTATTTAGCCTTCTCGACCAGCTTTATCACCATACTGGTTATCTGGATACACCATCACTGGATCTTCAAGTTGATCAACCGGGATGGTCATGCCCTGTTTTACTGGAATGGCCTCCTGTTGTTTTGTGTCTCGTTTATACCGTTTCCGACAGCGTTGCTTTCAGAGTACCTTATCCACCCCGATGCAAGGGTGGCATCAACCCTGTACTCAGGAACATTTCTGGCTACCTCTATCTCCCTGTTCGCGCTATGGAGGCACGCTTCACTCCATCTGCTCTCTCCTTCAGCATCCGAGCAGAAAATAGATGAAGCTGTTCAGCTCACCAATCAATACCGGTATGCTCCTCCGCTCTATTTTCTGGTATTTATTTTATCGTTTATATCGGAATCGTGGAGTGCGGGCTTGTGCTTACTGCTCGCCTTAACATTTGCGTTCGGGGGATGGCCTGACAAAGGGAATCATTGACCAAATTACTGAGGGCACCGTACTAAAACTACTTTATCACCGTAACAATCCCCTCATCAAGGTCATAGTAAGCCGTGACAACCCTGATCTCACCCTTTTGAAGCGCTTCGGCTATAATCGGCGATTTGTTGGACAACTGACCGGCGACGATCTCCACGTTTTTATGCATGCAGCGCTCAACCAGTTCAGCTTTTGATGCTTTTGAACCCTCAGCCATGACTGCCGTAACGGCAGGGTCGATGGATGTAATGAGTGAGCCGATGTTGCCTTCAACTTTACTACCGGAGAGCCGGGCTTCATAGGCTGCTGTAACCGCACCGCATCGCTCATGACCAAGCACCATCACCAGCCTTGCACCCAGATGCTCGACCGCATACTCAACCGAGCCAAGCTCATGGGCTCCGACAATATTTCCGGCAACCCGAACCACAAACAGCTCTCCCAACCCCTTGTCAAAAAGGATCTCGGGAGAGAGGCGTGAATCCGAACAGGCAATAATAACAGCAAAAGGGTGCTGAGCGGTTGCCAGAGATTTGCGATAGTTGACTGAAGCGTGGCGAGAAAGGTTTCTGACCTCTCCTTTTTTGGCAAAGTGCCGGTTGCCTTCAAGCAGCAAATTCAGTGCTTTTTGGGGCGCAACACCCTCCGCTTCAGTGTGCCCGGCATGTGCCGTTTCTGCAGAGAGCAGAGAGAGAAGAGTAAAACAGATCGCAACCAGTTTTCGCATTGTACCGCTTGATGATCTGATTAATTTAATTGGAAATCCGCCACTCCGGAAACCTGATCCATTCCATAATATACGCCGGGAGATTCCATATTTCCCGGCGGTGTGCACTGGTGAATGAATGCTCTCTCTACCCGCGCAGGATTGCGGATTGCGTAATGCCGGCTCTCTTCTTTTCCGATCACAACCTGCCCGCTAAAGAGTGGTCGTCAAAAGTCATAATGAGTGTTACTTTGTAACAAAGGAGAGAAGATCATGACTCAGACTAAAAGTGTAAAGTTAGACGATACGACGCATAAACGCCTTGCGGATTTGGCTCGTATCCGCGACAGGTCACCGCACTGGCTCATGAGGAAGGCAATCGAAACATTCCTGGACAGCGAAGAAAAGTACGAGCGGGAAAAACGCGAGGATTTGGAACGATGGGAACGGTATCAATTATCCAGTGAAGCTGTCCCCCATGAAAAAGCCGCAGCATGGATTGAAAATCTGGCAAAAGGAGATGTGACCTCTTGCCCCAAATAAAGTAGCTTTCAGAGGCATTAGCCGATGCTGAGCGGCTTCATGCGTTCCTGAACGAAAATAATCCCGGTGCGGCAGCTCGGGCCGCACAAGCCATTCCTGACGGCGCGGGTTTGCTCAAATCAATACCGGACATTGGCCAACCAATGAACGATGACACGGGAAGACGCGAATTGGTGGTATCTTTTGGTGCCGGAGCTTTTGTTCTTCGCTACATGCGGGAGAGAAACGAAAAGGTTGTTCTTATTCGCGTCTGGCACAGCAAGGAAAGCCGGGCTTAGAGCCGGTTACCGGTCAATATGGGCACGTCCCCCTCTAATCAAATTGAAATTTTATCGGAACAGTCATCCATACCTTTATGGGACGGCCATTCAGAATAGCTGGAGAGTATGTAGATTCCATTACGGACTTGATAGCAACCTCATCAAATACATAACAGTCAGGCGGAATACGCTTCATAACTTTTACCTTTTCTGGTCGACCATCTTTTCCAATCAGAACATTTACAAACAACTTGCCAGTAATTCCTTCAATTCTTGCAATCTCGGGATAGACGGGTTTTTTCTGATCAAGAAAACCAGGCATTTTGTCAGATGGAACACATATCGGAACTTCATCATCGGTGGATGAACTAGATCCTTCTGAACCTAAACCCTTTCTTTCCAAAGATTTATTTCCGATAAAACTTGGATTGCAATCTAATGAACTCCCATTAGCATGGTAATAGTGTAAGTTATACTGTTCTGCATTTACTGTTGCAAAAAGCAACACAGAACATAAGACCGGCATCAGTATTTTTTGTGCATTGCAAACGAGGAAGAATACCTGTCTATGGAGAATGAAGGCGTATGTTGGCATCTTGATAGATGGATTGTGTTAACTGCTGAAAAATTGAATAATTCACCATTATCACATCGAATTTTAAGAAAAATACTTGTAATATGGAAGTAAAGGTAGAAGCTTTGACGTGATATAAAAGAGTTTTTTTGGATGCAAAGTTTTACATCAGGAGAGCACCAGAGCAGTGAGGTAAGATCAAGAATATCCGAACTACTGTCATGACTTGGCCCGTCAATTGAGGCTGTCTGTTTCTCAACCTGAAGCGAAAAATCCGGCTCCAGTCAATTGAACAGCATGGCATCAACCGCAATTTCAACAATATCACTCTTCCCGAACTTCCTGTGCATACCGCTCTCCGGATAGTTACTAACTGATTTAACTATACAATATAAGGGTTGTCCGTCGCTTTGGGAGGGTTAACACCGGCAGAATTTGCCGCTCAGTTTGAAGAGGATTTCCAAGAACAAGTGTTACAGTAAACGGGGCAACCTCCGACTGAACAGGTACGTTACGCATTATCCCACGCACGAGCGTGCACGCCGGAGCATAGAGTGCCAGTAACTCCGGAACATGATATACTCAACACATGACGATTGCTGATCAGGGCAAGCTCGGTGTGAATATTGAAAAAGTGAGCTGCAAGAGGAACAAAAAATACCGAAGAGCCGAACCCTCCAATGGTTCCGCCAACTTCCTAAAGAAACGCGGTCACAAAAAACAAAACCGGAACATACCAGGGCAGTGTGGCTACAGGATAAAGAAGTAAATAATGGACAGTAAACGCCTTTTACTGTCCATTATTTGAAACGCAATCAAACGGCAAGGCAAAAGAGACTGTAAAGTATTTCAATAATTGCAATTAAATCGGCAGCTTTACATAAATCATGTTATACAACAAATTATAATATAGAAGTTGTGGGCTTGTGTGGAGCTGATATTGCTTGGAAAAAAGGGATAGCCGCAAAAGATTATTTGTTCCACATCCAATTGGTGCCGTTACTCTGGCAGACGGCCAGTGGATGATTGGAACGCCCATCCTCCTGTCCTCCGCTTTCTCACGGGCCACTTCTGTCCAGATGATGCATTGCACATACTTCAGTATTTTCTGGTGTTCTCCTTGTATCGGAAACAGCTAGAAGATCTAATCACCAAAAGAGATCGTCGGTGCTTGAAGGCGAGGGTCTCGGCAGTGTAGGCACCAGAGATCTCCGGTTCGCAGGAAGATAAACCGTAGATCGTTGGCTAGGTCATAAAATGGAAGATCTTCCGTTGACTTGGCCCGGAAAACAAACCGACAATCGGTGGAACATAGGAATGCTGTATCTTGCTCAGGAAGCTTTCTTGAATGAAGGCTTGTTATCTCATGCGGGACTTGCAACTTGAAGTTTGAAAAAGACGGTATTTCCTCCTCACTTGACGTCTGATCCTTTTCCAATAAATCCAACCAGTTTGCTGTTTTAGGTGAGATTGATGATCTGAGATCTTCAACCGTTTCAGGGTTGAGCAATGCATTACGAATCCTCTTTGGGCTTGCGGTTGAATCCAGCACGAATGCTCCAAGCTCGACTGCTGAAGCTCGAGACCGAATTCCTGCCAGGAAGACCTTAGCTGCTGCTTGATTGGGGAGACCCAATTCAAGTAACAGGCTTACCAAACCAAGCGCTTCTCTCCTTTCCTCCTCAGTTTCTTGGTCGAGTTTTTGGGCAACTGCATGGAAAAGCCACGACAGCTCATAGCCATAGAATTCAGTGCAAATTTTCAGCGGATCATCCTCTAAAGATTCCCGGATCGCCAATAATGGCTGACCTCTAAGCCATTGGGGGCGGACTACATCAAGAAGCTCCTTTGAAGCAATCGAGCCGCAAATAGCAGACGCATTAACTCTCGCCCAATCCTCGAATTCTGAAACCAAAACTGCGATGGCAGTATCATTCTGATCACTAGCCAAATAGGCATCGGTACACTGGCGAAAAAACTCCAAGTCCCTAAAGGCGAGTTTGCCTACAGAGAGAGGCAATCCAGATGAAATAATCGCTTGTCGGGCAGGAGCGTCAGGAACATCTCTCAGAATCGATGTGGTTCGGGCTTTCAACAGCGAAAGAACTGACGCGCTGTCTTCGTTCTCCATTGCTTCAGCTTGGATCACCGCGAGAGAACCCTGAAATGCAGATTCAATCCAATCAATTTGATCTCCTGACGGGTCGGCACCTTTATACGCAACATGTAGCGTTAAAAGCTGATCGTCAAATAAATCCATCAACGATCGGACCCCCTCGGCGTGCCGATTCAAGGATTCATAATCACTGTTTGCAACTAGTTCGAGGAATGTTTCGAAAGTGACTCCGGTTTCTTTTGCAATGCGTTTCAAAATACGAATCACCTGCAACAAGCCGCTCTCGACTTTGTCTATTTTCAGGATGTCGAGATACTGGTTTGCCAAATTCATTTCGTGCTTAATCTGCCACACGGCTTTCGTGCCATCGATTGCGAAGAGAACCTTTCCCTCTCCATCTACATACGCTCGCCCAGCACGCCCACAAATGTTCCAAAAGTCACGTTTCGTAATGTGCCTTTTTTTTCCTATCAAGGTCTGAGACACAATCACCGACGAAACTCTGATATTTACTCCCTGCCCGAGTGTGGTTGTTGCAACGATCACTAAGGGATTCCCCGCTGCCATGAGGTTTTCGATCGCGATCCGGACTTGGGGAGGAAGTCGATTGGAATGGCAAACAATCCCAAGTCTGGCCGCCTCAAGTTCGATACAATCAGGCCCCAACTCTTCACTGCAAACTGCCTCAAATATCCGCCACTCCGTATCAGGCCACGTATGGGTCTTTTCCTCGCCTTGGAGAGCTAGTATAACAGACCGAGCCATTGATGGCACCCACTGCGCTTGACCGGCAAATATTAATACAGGCCCGATTTCAGATAGGCGCACAGCGGTGGCGGCGACAGCCTCAGTCTTCGACCTTGGGAATTCTCTAGCCTTCTTTTTACCAGGTTCAACCACCCATCGAAAATCAACAAAATCAGGATTGAAGCATCGACTTTCGCTACGCCATTCGATTTGCACTCCATTCTTTGTCCATCGGAGAACGCCAAAGCGCTCATCCGATGGTTTCCAGTCTGATTGCGCTAATGCGGACTCACTACCACCGATCCATGTCGCAAGCTCTGTGGCATTCGGAAGAACTGCAGAAAGTAATAGAATGCGCGTACTTCGATTTCGAGAAAGTAGCCGGAGGTGCTCAAGAAACAATTCATTTTTGACATTCCGTTCGCTCCCTCCAAGAAGGTGACCTTCATCAATGACGATCAGTTTGACGTTATCAAACAATTCAGGGGCCGCACGCAACATCGCCTTCGTTTTTTCAGGCGTCGCAATGAGGAGGTGTGCCTCGAGAACCATTTCGCGGTCTACCCCACTAAAACGGGAGCCTCCATAAAGGTGCGAAATGGAAAAACCAAGAGCCCCAAGGTATTTTTCAAAAGTCCGCTCCAGCTCAAATGCTAGAGATCGAAACGGCGCCAAATAAAGAACCTTAGCTGTCGAATTGGCTCTTAACTCTTTAAGTATCGCAAGTTCTGCGACCCGGGTCTTTCCTGCACTTGTTCGCAAGTTCACGACTCCACCTAAGTTGTCGCCATTTAGAGCGAGCTCAAGAGCTGCAAGTTGGGATCGCCAAAGCTCAGTTACCGGCGGTTTAACCAAAGCAAGGAGGCTTGCATAATCACCGATAGTAGACTTCCCGTCAGGGCCAAAGAACGGTGGAAGACAGACCCAAAGTGACCCCCGCCCATAGTCATTGAACATCAATCGGAGGATTCGTGCTATCCACCAAAAGCTCGGGTTGGCTCCAGCCTCACTGATGATCATCGCATCGGCTAGAATAGCATCAGCATTAGTAAGTAGCTCTGCTTCGCCTGAGATCGAATGCTCAAGAACGTGTGCAACCGATCGAGCGATAAGAAGATCAAGAGCTCTCCTGTCTGCCTCAATGAAATCCTCTTCGTATAGGGGCTGTTCCCGGAGAAGAACGTCATTAAGCCTTGGAATCAACTTGGCAAAATCCTTTCTGAGGAAGCTAGCAATGATCCCTGCGACTGGTGTGATAGTTTCCGTGGCTTTGATGAGCACGTATGCTCGTGAATAGTGACCACATGCGTAAAAAGCCATCGCCCCAATTAGGCAATGGAATCCGCTTACGCTCTCAGTTCGAGCGCTCGTGCGATGGGTGCTTTCCAGCAATTCGCCAGCCGAGTGAAGTTGTAGGATCCCCTCACCAAGCAAGTCTTGTTCCACCAGACTACAACCAGCGCTAAGCATTCGGTAGGCTACGAAAGTGACACGATCGTCGAGGCCCTCCGTGAATCCCGGAAAATGTTCAGGCAACTCGTGAACTTCTTGAAGCAACTGCTTTGCCTTTGCCTGAGAAATGAAATTTGGAATTGGCTCAACTCGCAACGCAGATGCGATGCTTCGCGAATGCTCAACTGAAAGGCTCATGGTGTGGACTCCAATCCATTGAAGCAAGAATTAACAAGACCTTCCCCATCGGAGAGGGTCATCGAGATTACCGCGATTCTTCGCAGAGATGAAATAGCGTTTTTTTCAACATGGGTAGGCGCTAAGTGGTTGCTCGCAAGAAGTCCAACATGGTCAATCCGTAATCTATTCCTCACAAATAGATCAGCGCACTCTTCGATCCGTCGCCCAAGCGCTTCATTTCTTTCCACGATTAGGCGATTTGCAACGAATTGAAGGGAAACAGGTAGCCCTCCTCGGAATGATCTTTCGAGTGATTCAATGATGTCAGTGACAGCCTTCTTCGATGACGCTCCACGAAACTTTGCCTCGCCGACGATTATACGGATAGGATGAGCATTCAAATCGAAAGCCAACACGTCATCACCCTTCATGGACTGATCAACGTTCGGGTTGTATCGCAAACGATAAACGGGTAAGTCCGCGTTGCAAGAAGCAGTTACATACTCGCAGAGGAGAACCTCTGTCCAGTTTCCCTTGCGAGTCTTTGGATTAGTTGGAAATCGAGTGAGAGGGAGTGTAAGCCCTTGCCGAGCGTAAGCTTCCCTGCGCAGCCGATCACGTTCTAAATCCTCCGGTCTGGAGTGATGAGTGCGAAGAAATTCCCTCATCGCGGCGACAAACTGGTCAACATCCGAGTCTGTCTCAGAGAGCGTGCGGGTGGGGATTCCATGCTCTGAATGACCATCTTCGTATGAAAATCGCTCGCCAATCGGATGTGGAGAAACCGGATGGGTTCCAACAACTTCTTCGAATGTGTAATGGTTAGGCATCTCGATGCGAAATTAATAATTCATGAGCGCGATTCTTTGCGGTCATTAGTTTGGGTTGATTAAATGTAGAATGTTCAATCTATAATGAGACGTTGAGATCCTTATGTCCGGCTCTTGGATTGAAGTGTTCCTTATCATTCGAAATTTTTCATTGATCATGAATTCGGACTTGAACGGTTTTGTGTTCTGAGGGAACCGGCTCGCTACTTTCTTCCTATGATAGCTGTCTCAATTGCCTTAATCTTGTTGTAGCGAGTTTGGAACATCGCCTTGTCTGTGTTGACGTAGGCGTTTCGCGGATCATCGTGTTCAGCGATGCTTAGCTTTGCAAAAAGGTCTCTCAAAGACTGGGCCTCGGCAGTCAGAAGTGCAACTACCTTCGTGAAGTCGTCGAAGGCAGATACCTGTTGGTTCTTTTGTTTAAACTGATGTCGCTGTTTGTTGAATACGTGGGTATTCACAACTGCTTCGATTAGCCGGCGCATTTTTCCGGCCATAACCTCCTTCTGAGGCTTAGTCGGTTCGCCAGCGATAGCTAAAATCGCTTCGATATCGGTCTTCAAATCGTCAACATTCTCGCTGTATTCATCCAGTGCGACGCAGCTCTCTAGAACATGCACGCTCATTTGTTGATTCAATCGCGAAGTATTCAGGGTCATCTGCATTTGAACGAAAAACTCCCAGTTGTGGGTGAGCACAATTATCTGACGATTGGAGTGTGCTTGAATCAAATCGCGCAGCCGATTGCAATAGTTCCCGATGTAATTGTAGTCGAAACTGGAGATCGGATCGTCAAAGACGATTACTTGCTGCTCGCAGGTCTCAAGTTCAGCAAAGAACAAAGCAAGGGCGTGTATTCGTAGCTCTCCCTCACTCAAAACAGACTCAATCCTCTGACCAGCCACATGGTGATCGACAGTAACAGCTCCATCACCACCTACGTCTTTCAACTCGACCCCGAATGCACTCATATCTTTTTCAGCGAGAGCAAGATACTCTTCATTCAATCGGGTTTTAAAATCCTCTACAACTAATTCCTTGTGCGCCTTCTTTGCTGTCGAAGTAACCTTGCGTAACACTGACTTGAAATCCGGCAAGGTAGCAACCCAAAAAGCAGCGATTTCCGTCCACTTGCGCGCGTCAGTCAATAGTTCAATGTTGTCCGCAATCTCCTTGGCGTAAAGAAGACCTTTGCATTCTGTGGAGAGTTGCTCCAACTGCTTTAGAAGCTCTTCACGGTCTTTTCCCGCATTTTCGATGAGCGTCTCTTTCTCCTCCAGGCACGACGAAAGATTATCGCTGAATTTTCGAATAGACAACGCTGCATCTTTGCCATCTTGGTCAATTTCCTCTCCAGCCTTGAATCGTAACTGAACCGCCTTCCCAAAGTTCTTAATGGTTTCAATTGTTTCTGAGGTCAAGACCGAGCCTTTTGCCCAATCGTCAGGCGAGGTATCAGAAATCACTTTAAAATTCTTTTCTGAAGTCTTAATAAGTTTACGGAGTTCGGTAATGGCAATATCCAGTTCGCCAGTCAAAAGCTCAGCGTAGAGCTTGAACAGTTCAAGCTCACTCTCCTGAAGGCTTTGCTTACAGAGGGGGCACTCTGCTATTTCCAGAGAATGAAGACTGCAAACTTCGTTGGCTGGTCGAATGAGAGCCATCAACTTCTCAAGAGTTGCGCCTGAAGGAATGAGCGACTTGGCGAGAAGTTCGAGCTCGTTCTCTTTGGCTTTCAGAATTGTAGCCTGCTCAACAGGATCAATCTCAATAAGCTTTTCAGATGCGCTGAGGATCGGTTGAATTTCCCCAAGGAGTGCTTTCAGTGCTGCAACTTCACCCTTTAGCAATTTGAGACCTTCTTCTGAAGTTGCTTTCTCGAGATCAGTCTTCGCGGTCAGTTTTTCTTCCAGTCCGCTCTCCGCGGAATAATTGTCAGCCAACTCAATCTCGGCATCTAGGGTCGTGATTTGTGGTTTATCCAAACCGGCGAGCACAGTACCATCGAAAGGTTTAAACTTCGTGCGGATCTGCACCAAAGCGCTCGTGAGATGGGTCGCATTTTCGCTCTGTCTTCTGTGAAGCTCCGTACGCAAGGTTTCGCAATGATTTATCGCGGTCTCAAACACTTCCAATTTGAATGGGGAAAGTTCGATGATTCGACCTGGTTGGACAGAATTCCGAATATTATGAAATGCAATTCCAGTATCGAAATACTTGAGGGTGGTTGAGCAAGCACCGTAAGCCGCGGGTGGTGACCAGGATTGTGCTGTCACATCCGAAGCGAATTTATAGGCGAATGATGGTGATGTAGTCGTGGTCACGCGAACGTCATGGAGTGGGCGACGAGGAGCATCGTTCGATGCCAGAATTTGAAGTGCTTCGCACAAGCTAGATTTCCCACTTCCGTTAGATCCAAAAATGATCGTGACTCGTTTAGGAAAAGAAGCTACCAAGGAATCGCCTAAACGTTTAAATCCATTAAACGGGCCAATAACTTCGAGACGTTCGATAGCGGCGGTAACGGCTCCAGTAAGCGCATTGGCTACTGGCGGGGCTGGTTGTCGAAGGTAGCTTACCTTTTTCGTGAATAATTGAACAAGAATTTCAAGGTCAGTAGGATCAAGGGACGTACTTCCAGTTGCAGCAAGATCACAAATCATCTCCAGCCAAGAGATTCCCTCAGAATGACCAAAGTCGCGAATGTATCCGATCGCATTAGGGTGGGTTGGCATAAGATGCGCTCCAATTAATTATTGAGTTCAATGTCGTTGTACGCGAGTTGCCCGTATCAGGTTCATGCTCTTGTTAGTTGCGGTTTTGAAGATTGTATGAATCACTTTCAAGAAAACGGATTGTTCCACTTAGATCTTTTTTTATCCCATGTATAAGAATCGATGTTGTATTCTCGAAGAACAAACTTTTTGTTGTCCATCGCCATCATGACTATTTCCGCCCCAACCTCTGCGGCAATTTCAATCAATGTATCAATGGTGTGGTTATTCATCTTGCAGCCGAGGAATATTCTCTTGATATATGGAAACGGAACCTTGTTATCATAATAGTCACAAACATCTCCATCGAGAATGATCCGCCATTCGTTTTCGTAACTCCATTTTGCTGACTTAACGATATAGGTTTTGTAAAGAATTGCATCGACCTCGCTATCGTGTTGTAAGTTGCCTTTGCTATCGAGCTTAATCCTCTTCAGTTTTGTCTTCGGAATATTCACTCGGTTCGCAGTATAGATGACCGGAAACAATCCGGCATTAAGTGCCACTCTGATTCTTTCATCCATGTAGGCAGACTGATCCGAGTAGAAATCATGATCCATTATGGACAAATTGATTGGTGCCCGGATAAGAGATGTGTCATACTCTACACAGAACCCTTGATGGTTATCAGTGTAGTGAGACCACATTTGAATAATATCGTTGAAACCTTTGTAACGATCTAAGACTGAGAAACTAGCAATCCGGATTTTGGCATTCCGCAATCGAGCCATCTTACTGGTTACTTCCTCTCTAACTTGCCTTATCACATCATAAACATGCCGGTTGAAGGCCTCGCTTTTATCGTCCATCAATTTCCAGAACAGTGTGTGGTATTTTTCAGGCTTTTTTGAAGAATAGTAATCGTATTCAGTGGTTGATGATGATAACCGCTCGAATTCATCAACAGTAAAACCATCCTTACTGTTTTCTGGCTCAACGTATCCATGTTTATTGATGTATTCCAGAAAAACATGCTTCTCGTAACTATCGGTATTGTATCCGGTATGACAGTCAAATGGATCATTAAGAGAAACAGGGTTGGAGAACCATAGTCTCCGATTCTTTATGTCGATGATGTTTTCTGAGGTAGGCTTATAGAACTTGAACAGAGACTCTGGCATATGATTATTTTTCCCATCCAGCAACTCTGTATTGCTCAAAACAATTTTCGAAAAACTGTTACTATACTCGGTCTTGCGCCGAAAAACGTTGTCAATGAAGGCTTTTTGCCATTTCGCTTTCGACTCACGATTTACGAAGTACATTATAACCTCTCTTGGCTACGTTTCATTTGACTGCTAAATTTGTTTAGACAGACCTGCCTAATTCTTTAAAAGCAGAAAGTTGATTTCTATATAAAAACCAAACAATTACCAATTAAATACAATCGGCGTATTTTTTTTAAAGGGAGATACCTCGTGTGTAAAACTCGCTTCTTCCTAATTTAGGCAGATCAGTATAACCCATCATGTCATTTTTATTAATGTAGCTAATCGAATACATTTTTCAGTATTTATACGCATTATATGGTCACAAGAAAACGATCATCCGATACAGGCAGGAGAGGTTCACAGTAAACTCTTCGTTTTCAGGTTTAATGCTGATAATGTATTTTATCGTAACTAAATACCAGAAAGAGAAGCGCTATTCCCTGTAGCATAGACGTTGCTCTATCCGCCTGAGTTACGAGGAACAGCCTGATTCTCTGCACTACCTGCACTTTTGCCAAAGCGCAAGTACCATTACAGACAAATAGCGTGTAAAACTGTGCGGAAAAAGGTGCGGATTTTTTTAAATTCACTGCCGTCAGCCACGGGCAAAGCTGAAACAGCATCAGTTCAGGAGAGGTGGCAGAGTGGTTGAATGTGACGGTCTCGAAAACCGTTGTGCGCGCAAGTGTACCGTGGGTTCGAATCCCACCCTCTCCGCAACAAAAAGAGCTTCCGTAAAACAGGGAGCTTTTTTTGTTCGTGACTGATGCATGAAAAATGGGGTGGGATGAGAACCCGCGGAGTGGTGTTCGACAAATGGGCCGCACAAGCGGAACATTTGGACGGCGACCGAAGGGTAGCCGCCCCGCGGGCGGGGTGAGAAGCAAAGCTTCGAATCAATCCCACCCTCTCCGCATAAAAAGAAAGCTTCCGTAAAACCGGGAGCTTTTTTTGTTCGTGATTGACCCATGAAAAATGGGGTGGGATGAGAACCCACGGAGTGGCGTTCGACAAATGAGCCGCGCATGCGGAACATTTGGACGGCGACCAAAGGGTAGCCGCCCCGCAACGCGGGGTGAGAAGCAAAGCTTCGAATCAATCCCACCCTCTCCGCATAAAAAGAAAGCTTCCGTAAAACCGGGGGCTTTTTTTGTTCGTGATTGAATCATGAAAAATGGGGTGGGATGAGAACCCACGGAGTGGCGTTCGACAAATGAGCCGCACAAGCGGAACATTTGGACGGCGACCGAAGGGTAGCCGCCCCACTTTCGGGGTGAGAAGCAGAGCTTCGAATCAATCCCACCCTCTCCGCATAAAAAGAAAGCTTCCGTAAAACCGGGAGCTTTTTTTGTTAGTGACTGGCAAATGTTTCAATCAAGGGGTGGAATGTTGCTGGGGTGGATGCTCTGCCGATTTTGCTGTCGCACCAAGGTTGTTTTGCCTGCCTGGCGCGGCCCTGCAACCAAAACAACTGGCGTGTCGGCCAGCGCTTCAGCAATGCGCATTTCAATCAGGCGAGGGTAGAGAGAAGACTTATTCATAAGCACTTGGAACCGTAAAATATGGAATCGATGAGCATAAAATATGGAATCTATTGACCTGAATTACGGAATGTAAATCAGAATAGTAACATGCAAAAAACCTTGGTCAGGAAAATTCAAGCAGGGAGTTCATGTTTCTCAGTACCGAACTCGATGCTATCGAAGATGCCCGGACCGCGAGGTGGTTTGCTTCGGCATGGTTTTTGGAGCGGAAGCATCCGGAGCGTCGGGGCAAGCGTGAGGTTCTTCCGGCTGACGACAGGGAGCGAGATGAGATTGGGGTGATCGCATGAGGGCGTTCTCTTGATCTCTCTATGGGAGAATGAGATAAAATCTTTACCTTTTTAAAAGGATCTACGTTTAACGTTCACAGTGACAGAGAAGATTGAAAAAAATTATCATCATTGCCGGGCCTAACGGAGCGGGCAAAACAACCTTCGCAAGGGACTTTCTTCCACGGGAAGCTCACATGCTTCGTTTTGTGAATGCTGATCTTATTGCCGCCGGGCTATCACCGTTTAATCCTGAAGTTGCAGCCTTTAAAGCAGCGAGAATAATGCTCAGGGAGATTGATGATTGTGCGTCAAATGGTGAGAGCTTTTCTTTTGAAACAACACTATCCGGCCTTACCTATCTGCAAAGGATTAAAGATTGGAGATCTGAAGGTTATATTGTTAAAATATGGTTTCTCTCATTGGACTCTGCTGATATTGCCGTGTCGCGAGTGGCAGAACGTGTCATGCAGGGTGGTCATAATATTCCTGAAGAGATTATTCGTCGCCGGTTCGCAGCGGGTCTCACCAATTTTCAAAATAAATATAAGGCTGTAGTGAACGCCTGGGCAATGTAAGATGGAACAGTCACTCCGCCAAAAATGATTGAATGGAGCTAAGATTATGAATACAACAGACATTCGATTATCCCCTGACCCTGATATGGCTGGCTCGTATGCCGCGATGCAGCGGGCGGGCAGGTCTGCTGAGGATCTGGCTATCCAGACCAATACAGCGATCATTACTAAAATTGATGGTAAGGTTGTCCGTCTTACGGCCGCTGAGATTATCAAGCGCCGTGAAGCAACTGCAAGTGAAGCCGGTGATTCAGCACCTACTCTTTAAGGCAACAGCTTCCATTTCTTCTTCGATTTGCATCCCGATTACACCCCCTTAGCTGAGCATATACTGCTTTAGGACGTTCCCTGCCTTTAGCGGCCTTATCGCGCAGTGTCCGGTTGACCGTAGAATTCGGTCACATTTCACGCGCTACGGGAATGGCGCGTTACATACGTACGAAGACACCATCCATTCGAGATTACCAACCTTCACCGGTTGACTTGAAGTAGGCGATGACCTCGGGGCTATAACGCACCGACACAAGCAGCTTCTTGTTTTCAGACCTCCCGGACGACCACGCAGGGCTCGGATTGGTACCATTCAGTTGCTTTGGCGTGTGGTTGTACGTCAGGATCACTTTTAGCTGCCGCAGTAATGGCCCTGTCCTCTTCCGCAGTGGGCATGAGGATAGTTGAACGCTTAGAGATTTTCGACATAGTGTTTTACCTCGCGACGATCGGGATGAGAAGTATATCATCAAATCAATCCCACCCTCTTCGTATAAAGAGAAAGAGGCTGTCTCAGAAGCCAAACTGAGGCAGCCTCTTTGCTTTCGGATGCTGAGTTCTGCACGTTTGAGGGAGCCGGACACAACCGGGACAAAGCCCTAAGATCCCCGGAGGGCAGCTATGCGCTCTTCGAGACTCGGGTGGGTGGCGAATAATTTTTTCAGGCCGTCGGCCGGGTTCCCTGATATGGCGAAAGCGGCTAATTGTGCGGGCATGACGGTGGCCCGCTGCGTCAACTGAAGCTTTTCAAGCGCCGCAATCATCTTCTCTCTTCCGGCCAGGGTTGCCGCTCCGGCATCAGCGCGGAACTCCCGTTTGCGTGAAAACGACATCACAACAATTGAGGCCAGGATGCCAAGCATGATTTCGGCGATGATTCTCGTTATGAAAAAAGCCGGCCCTGTGCCCCGTTTGGTGTTAAAAACCGCCTTATCGACTACATATCCGATGACGCGAGAGAGAAATATAACAAAGGTATTCAGGACACCCTGAATCAGGGTCAGCGTCACCATGTCACCATTGGTGATGTGTGAAATTTCATGCGCCAGGACACCTTCCGCCTCGTCGCGGGTCATTGCACTGATCAGACCCGAAGAGACCGCAACCAGTGAGCGGTTTTTAGTCATACCGGTAGCAAATGCATTGACTTCAGCAGAGTCGAAAATGGCAACTTCCGGCATCCCGATTCCAACCCTTTGCGCCTGTGTTCTCACCGTGTTCAGAAGCCATATTTCAGCTTCGTTGGCGGGATTTGTAATGACAACCGCGCCGGTGAATCGCTTGGCCGTCCACTTTGAGAGCGCCAGGGATATAAACGCGCCGCCAAAGCCGAAGATGAGCGAAACAACCATCAGACTGCCGAGATCAAGACCTCCCTCCTTCAGGTATGGCTGCACGCCGAGCAGGCTCAGGGTAACGGAGAGCACCAGAACTATGGCCAGGTTGGCGACAAGGAAATAGAAAACACGCTTCATAGTGAACTCCTCTCTATTTGCGGTAATAGCGCATCGCTTCAGGAATTTCCGACTGAATCTGGCGAATCCGGGATTCCGGGGCCGGGTGGGTACTGAGAAATTCGAGAGGCCGGTTTCCCGGTTGTGCGGCCATACGCCGCCAGAAAGGGACGGCTTCATTCGGATCATATCCCGCCATAGCCATAAAGATCAGGCCGATATGATCAGCCTCGGTCTCCTGCATGCGGCTGTAGGGCATAAGAAAGCCGAATGTGGTACCGATACCATATATTCCTGCCCAGAGATCCTTGGTCTTCTGTGACTGTGACGAAAGCGCCTCATTTAATGCTATACCTCCCATCTGGCTGATCAGGGCCTGACTCATCCGCTCATTGCCGTGACGGGCAATAACATGGGCGATCTCATGCGACATGACAACGGCAAGTCCTGCCTCATTTTTGGTAAAGGGAAGAATGCCGGTATAGATGACAACCTTGCCGCCGGGAAGGGCAAAGGCGTTGACATCCTTTGACTCAAAAAGCTTGAACTCCCAGAGATAGCCATTAACCTCCGCTGCCATGCCATTCGAACGTAAATAGTGCTCAACGGCGAGCTGCAAACGGGTGCCGACATTTTTGACCAGAGCCGTATTTTTCCTGTCTGCGCTCTCCTGATTCGATTTTTTGAATTTGCCGTACGTTTCGTTGCTCAAAGCGAGCATCCCAGAAGAGGAGACAATATTGAGTTGCGAACGGCCGGTAATCGGCACCGTCACACATGATGAGAGCAGCATGCAGTGCAGAAGCAGCAGAAGAGCCCATGAGCCCTTGTGCTTCAAAGCGCACACCAGAGAGGATTCAGGCTTCGTTTGCATAGAAACAGCAGTAAGTGCAAGAAGCGTTGTCAGCAATGACGACAAGCTCAATATAGCGCTTGTCCGATCAGAAAGTCAACCAGAGAACATCTGCTTTCCGCAGAGCATGGCCATGCAAAATCTGATTACGTTTATTCAGGGGGATCGATGGTATCGACCGGCAGCATTTTTGAGAGCAGTTCACCGGAAGATTTAAGCAGCTCCTGACTTTTGGGGTGCAGTGCCAGTGAAGCTGCCAGAATGCCGATACCTCCCACTCCAATTCCATGAATGGCGTGCAATGCCAGAGGAAGGGCGAATGGAATCGCCAAAGGGAGGGCGAGGGCGATGGGTGCCAGTTTTACAATTCCGGAAATATCCTCCTGTATTTCCTGTTCTTCTGCTTCCTGCTCTTCAAACATGACCAATGCCGGTTAGTTACCGTTACCACTCCACATAGCCTCATTAACCACCTTGAAACTTATCCTTTTTTATGCTCATGCACTAAAAAAAATAATACGCCATCACAAGACGTCAAAACAGATAATTCATGGCAAGCGCAAAACCTGATTGCCGGTCACCCGACTGCGCCTGACGGAAACACTCTGCGACAAAAAACAACTCTTTCGAGAGCGCCGTTTCAATGCCTGCCCTGCCCGTAAACATCTGTGCTCCACCGGTAGCCGAAGAGGTTGTAAACGAGTCACTCCTGCCGTTCATGGAGGCTCTGACCTCCTGTGCATCAAGACGTCCTGCACAGGCCCATCCGATAACAACATAGGGGGTAATGGTTTTCTGCTCATGCATCGTGATCGCTCTCTCAAAGCGCACATCCGCCCTGCAGTGGAGGGTTTCGGTATGCGCGGCCGCAACGGTCAGGTTCAGACTTTCAGCACCGGTTTCAGTAAAACTGTTTCTGGACTGGTAGAGCCACCCGAAACCAAACGAGGGGCGAATGTTCAGCATACCGGCATTAACCAGAACACCCGCTCGCAAACCGATATCCGCATTCCATCCTTTATAATCAGCGGTTGCCGTTCTTGCTATGCCGCTGAGCGGAGAGAGGAGAGGGCCATGCGGAGAGGGCAGATAGAGGGTGCCGATAGTGATATTTCGCGATGTCTCATCCGCTGTTGAACCCACACTCACCTCCCCCTGCAGAAATGCCCGGTCTATAACCACTGCCGAGTAGGCCGCTGCCCTGTAATAGTCCGTAACCGCCTGCCCGCCGTTGTCAGCCCAGTAGACGCTGCCATGCATCCATGCGAGGGAGATACCTGAAAGGGTACGATCGGAACTCTTTTGGTCGAAACCGAGAATCATCGCATTGATATCGCCGTCATATCCCGAGTCGGGCGAGTGCTGAAAACTCCTTGCGGCTTTTATCCAGAAACCCGGCATTGATGAACGAACGGCAAACCGGTCGATACGGTCGTCAATGGCTTGATTGTGCAGCTCCACTGCATAGTATGCCGAGGAGGCAAGGTTATCAAACCGTTGTGCCGTAAGCGTACCAAGTGCACTGTTGAACAGGTCGCGACTCGCGGGATTACAGAGCACGTCGAGCGTATTGTACACCGATTCCATATCGGAGTATGCCGCCGGAGTATCCCCGGCAAGGTAGGTGGCAACCGCGCGACTATTGTCGGTATCGGCCATGTCCGGCCAGTAGAGTACAGCTTCCGGCACCGGTTGCGCATTAAAAAAAATGGTATAGGGTCCACCGTTGGCCTGTGATTGCTGACCGCCGCCGTCTCCCCACCCCTCAATCGGACCGGCAAGACCCGTATAGAATGATTCACCGGTGACGGATAAACCAAGTGTCATCATGGATGGCGTGTTCGGCAGGGCAAAAAAGTTGCGGATCTTTTGAGCACTCAGGCCGCGAACCGAGCTGATGCGCATCACCCAGCTTCCCTCCTGACCGGAAGCGTTTGATGAAGCCGAAGGATTATAAAAACGGATAAAAAACTGGGGCGTCGTCGTTGTAATGCTGGTTACGCTTGTCGTCAGCGCCCATGGCCCTCTGCCGGCAGCGTAACCGGCATTAAGCAGAGCGGGATCGACAAGAAAGGGGGTGTTTTGTGTGCCGACCGGCTGCGTAAGGGTACGCCAGTCAGCAGCTCCGGCACGCAGAGGAACTCCTGCAATCGTCAACAGGAGAAACAGATACAAAACAGAGCGAGTCACATGGGTCTCTGTTTATCAGAAATTCGGGAGGCCTCGCGACATGCCCCAAGACTGAGCAGCCTCACACACACTCAATCAACCGGGATAAACCCGTTTTCAGTGAGCCTCTCCCTGCCATCGACTGTTGATGAATACTCAACAAATCGCTTGAGCACACCAAAAGGTTTTTCATTCGTGTACATGTAGAGTTTTCTGCAAAGGGGGTAGGTACCGTTTTTTATGGTGTTGGGCGTGTGATCGATACCATTGACCAGAAGCGGTTTGACTGATTGATCAATCCAGCTGTGCCCGATATATCCTATCGCATTCGGTGTCACATTGACACGGGTTCTGATTTCGCGATTGTTGAAGAGCGTTATCACTTTCATGGATACCGGCGTTTTACCCATAACGATGTCGTTGAAGGTCTCCACCGTACCGCTCCCCTGCTCCCGCTGAAGCAGCACAATCGGTCGATTCGGCCCTCCAAGCTGACTCCATTTGGTATAGGTACCTGCATAAATTTTGCGAAGTTGATCAATTGTCAAACTTTTCAGAGTATTACCCGGATGAACGACCATGACGATCGCACCCAGGGCAACCGTGTGCGGAACCGGATTTACCCCCAGAGCCCTCGCCTCGGCCAGCTCTTTATCGTTCATCAACCTTGTCGTGCTGGCAATGTCACAATTTTTGTAGAGCAGCGTGTATATGCCCCGTTCTGTATCACTCTCATTGACTCTGACAATAACTCCATCACTCCTGAGAAAATCAAAGGCAAAAAGGTTGGCGATAAGACCGGGTGAAGGGGCTCCGTCTATAACAATGGAGTTACCGGAAAGAAGACCGGTTGGAGAGCCCGGAGTTCCGGCTTGAAAAATCTCGGCTTTGAGCGTTCCGGCAGCAGCAATGGTGAAGAGGAGAGCACTCAATAAGATGCTCCTGATAACACTGAGAGTTTTTTTCATGAAACAACCTGTTTTATTAAAAAAACAAACTGCACTCTGCCTTTCAATTAAACAAAAATCCTGATCACCTCCACTCAATCAGCGGAGACATAACCGTTTTCAATGACCGCTCTTTGGCCTTCGTAGGTTTTTGAGTACTCAACAAATCGCTGAAGAACACCGAAAGGCTTTCCGTTTGTGTACATATAAAGAGGCCTGCTAAGTGGATAGGATCCATCTTTTATGGTCACAGGCGTGTGATCTATCCCGTTAACCAGAAGCGGTCTGACAGAACTATCAATCCAGCCGTGCCCGATATATCCAATCGCATTCGGAGTTTCATTGATCCTGCTTCTGATTTCGCGATTGTTGAAGAGCGTTATCACCTTCATAGACAAAGGGGTTTTCCCCATAACGATGTCGCCGAAGGTCTCCTCAGTACCGCTCCCTTGCTCCCGCTGAAGCAGCACAATCGGGTGATCCTTTCCCCCAACCTCCTTCCAGTTGGTATAGGCTCCTGAATAGATTTTTCGAATCTGATCGATACTCAACTCTTTTATGGAGTTACCGGGATGAACCACCATAACGATCGCACCGAGAGCAACCGTGTGCGGCACCGGATTCACACCCTGACTTCTGGCCTCGGCCAGTTCCTGATCGTGCAAGAGCCTGGTCGTCGTGGCAACATCACAATTTTTGTAGATCAGTCCGTAGAGCCCCCGTTCAGAGTCACTCTCATTGACTCTTACCACGATGCCATCCGATTTGAGGAAATCAAGCGCAAAAAGATTGGCAATAAGGCCGGCTGAAGAAGCCCCGTCTGCAATAATTTTATTGTCGGATACCAGTCCGGAGGTAATCGCTTTGTTGCGGGCGTCAACACCTCCTGCCGTGAAGATGCTGAAAAGAGCAGCACCGATGCCTATCCTTTTAATAAAACTGATAGTTCTTGTCATCAACGCAAGATTTTATTAATAAAGAGCATGGAGTGTGAAGAGCAATTGTAAAAGAGAGAACACACAATTCGCTCTCTTAATTCAATTACAAGAATTTCTTGTTGCGATTACAACTATCGGGGGAGAGGATTACTTGTTGATAACGGAGGGGTTACAGCGGTAAGAAGCCCGCGGGCACGGGCTTCTTTGTTACAACGTATGGGATAAGTTGTTCAGAGATCCATCCCGTTTACCGGTTTTCTGCGATAAAACCGTTTTCGCTGAGCGATCTCTGACCCTCAGGAGTTAATGAGTAATCCACAAACCGTTTCAGTACGCCGGTCGGATGACCATTTGTATACATGTAGAGAAGCCGGTGAAGCGGATAGCTCTCATCCTTGATGGTTTTCGGCGAGTGATCCACGCCATTAACGGGAAGCGTTTTGACCGAGTTATCAATCCACCCACGCCCGATCATGCCAATGGCGTTGGGTGTGGATGCAATGCGTCCGATGATTTCGCGATTGTTGAAGAGGGTTATCGCTCTCATTGAAATCGGACTCTTTCCCATAACAATGTCACGAAAGGTCTCCTGTGTACCGCTTGCATTCTCGCGCTGCAGCAGCACAATCGGCCGATTCGGGCCGCCAAGCTGGCTCCAGTTGGTATAGGTACCAGCATAGATATTGCGAATCTGGTCAAGGGTCAAGCCGGATAGGGAGTTAGCAGGGTGTACTACCATAATGATGGCATCGTGGGCAACGATGTGCTGAACCGGTTTTACACCCTCCCGTTTGGCCTCTGCCAGCTCATGGGCGTGTATCGGTCTGGTGGTCGAGGCAATATCGCAGTTTTTATAGATCAGGCTGTAGATGCCCCGCTCGGAGTCGCTCTCATTGACCTTCACCACAATACCATCGGTTTTCAGGAACTCCAGGGCGAAAATGTTGGCGATAAGACCGGTTGAGGGCGAACCATCAACGATGATTTTATTGTCGGCAATAAGTCCCGTTTGCAGCGTACGTGCAGTAAGAACGGCATCGGCTCCATGAGCTGCAACCGTACCGGTAGAGAGCAGACTGAAAAAAGCTGCGCTCTTAAAGACCTTCTTGACAATACTTATAGTTCTTTTCATGAAGGGATGACTTCATTAAATACATCAACGTGGAATCTGTAGCGAAAATTAAAAAAGCACAACACACTGTGCTGAATCTTCATATCAAGAAAAAAATTATCTGAAAATATAAAAGAATCTTAAGTCATTTGAATCAAGAGTTTCATCAGCTTTTGTTGTACTTTTTTTAATATTCGAAAAAAGATATTGAATAAAAAAACCTGTATTGATGCCGAATTGAACCAGTTAAAGTAACTGACATCCCCTATGAAAAAGCCTCTCCTGATCGTCAAAAACATCACCCACGAGGCTCCCGGACTGATTGGAACGGTTCTCACTGACAAGCATATCACATCGCATGTCGTGGATCTTGCTGCGGGTGACAGCTTCCCGGATCCACGAAACTATAACGCCGTTGTGGTACTTGGTGGCCCTCAAAGCGCCAATGACCTGTCCCCCTCGATGCTGATGCAGCTCGGCCGGATCGAAGTGGCGCTTCAGGAAGAGATCCCCTACCTCGGCATCTGCCTCGGCATGCAGACTCTGGTAAAAGCAGGAGGCGGAAAGGTGCTGAAATGCCCCGTTCAGGAGATCGGGTTTACAGACCATGAAGGCGAAGAGTACCGCATGCAGCTCACTCTGGAAGGAAAAGAAGACCCTCTTTTTTGTGGACTTTCAGAGAGCATCAGGGTCTTTCAGCTTCACGGAGAGACCGTTGAGCTTGCTGCGGGGATGAAGCTGCTTGCCTCAGGCAAACAGTGCCCGATACAGGCTGTCAGGGTTGGAGAGTGCGCTTATGGATTGCAATGCCATGCTGAAATGACACTGATCATGTTTTTGTCATGGCTTGATATTGATGCTGATCTGAAAAGAGAGAATCGCACGGCCCTGATCGAAGAGTTTGAATCATTCCGGCATGAGTACACCGCAACAGGGATGCAGCTTATCAACAATTTTCTCCGTATTTCCGGCCTTGCCTCATGATTGATCCCCGCCGCATAACACTCCTCAACAACTGCCGGGATGCGAGCGGCCCGGTCATCTACTGGATGTCACGTGACCAGCGGGTCCGGCATAACTGGGCACTCCTGTTTGCCCGAAAAAAGGCAGAACAGTTGCAGCAGCCGTTGAAGGTGGTTTTCACCCTTGCACCATCCTTTCTCAATGCCCCGCTCCGCCACTACGACTTCATGCTTAAAGGACTTCATGAGGTTGAAAGAGCGCTCCGGAGGCTGAACATCCCCTTTTATCTCGTGCAGGGTGAACCGGAAATCGAACTTCCCCGCTTCGCCCGTGAGATGAAGGCCGGAGCTGTGGTGACCGACTTTTCGCCACTGAAAATCAGCAGAGAGTGGAAACGCAGGGTTGGCGCTCATCTCCCGCTGCCGCTCTATGAAGTCGATGCACATAACATTGTTCCCTGCCGGATCGCATCCGCCAAACAGGAGTATGCCGCAAGAACGTTCCGGCCGAAAATCAAGAGCCTGCTTGGCGAGTTGCTCACCGGATTTCCACAGCTTGAACCGCTTGAGGCAACAACTGAATCACATCCTGTTGATTGGTCAAGCATCTCTTGCAGCCTGAAAGCCGATCATCGGGTGGCACCTGTCGAGTGGCTGAAACCGGGAGAGGAGGCTGCGGCAAACTGCCTGGACACCTTTCTTGAAAAGAGACTCAGCTCCTATGCAGAACTGCGCAACGATCCGAACAGCGGCGTGCTCTCCAATCTCTCTCCCTACCTCCATTTCGGTCAGATCAGTGCGCAATACATTGCGCTGCGGGTATCAGAAAGCCGGATGCCGGATGAGAGCAGGAGCGCTTTTCTTGAAGAGTTGATCGTTCGCAGGGAGCTCTCGGATAACTACTGCTTCTATAATGACCGCTACGACTCCTTTGATGGCAGCCCGACCTGGGCAAAAGAGTCGCTCATGAACCACAGGAATGATCACCGGGAATACCTCTATACTGCCGACGAGTTTGCCACGGCCAAAACGCATGACCGGTTATGGAATGCCGCCCAGCTTGAGCTGGTTACAACCGGAAAAATACATGGCTACATGCGCATGTACTGGGCAAAGAAGATTCTTGAATGGAGTGAAAGTGCGGAGCAGGCCTTTGAAACAGCCATGGCACTCAATGACCGCTACGCTCTTGACGGCAGGGATCCCAACGGCTACGCAGGAGTTGCATGGTCAATCGGCGGAGTGCATGACCGCCCATGGTTTGAACGGCCGGTTTACGGTAAAATCCGCTATATGAACGCATCCGGATGTGCACGGAAGTTCGATGTCGCACGATACATCGCACGCTTTGAAGAAAAAAAGAGTATGTAGGGGCGACCCTGAGTGGTCGCCCTTACATGTGCAGGAGTTACTGTTGAGCCGGTTTGCTGTCAGATTTCGTCTCGGATTTGCTGTCATCTATGGCAAGATCGATGGTACGGCGCTGAATATCGACGCTGTGCACCATAACCTTGACGCGCTGACCGATCTGGAGGCGCTTCTTGCGGCGCTTGCCGACAAGTGAGTAGGTCGCCTCATCATATTCGTAGTAGTCGTCGGTGAGGTTGCGCATGTGCACCATTCCCTCGATGGCAAAATCAACCATTCTGACATAGATGCCGTAGTCGGTTGCTCCTGAAATAACACCGGGATAGACCTTGCCGACATGACTTGCCATATACTCAACCTGCTTGAGCTTGATGGACTCACGCTCGGCTTCGACGGCACTTTTCTCCCGCTCGTTGGATATCTGGCAGACGGTCTGAATCTTGTCTGTCAGCTCCGCAAGGCGCGCGCTTGTGATTTTGCGGCGTTTCTTTCTGAGACCCTCATACTCAAAGAGCAGACGATGTACAATAAGATCCGGATAGCGCCTGATGGGTGAAGTAAAGTGGGTATAGTGCTCGAACCCGAGACCGAAATGGCCAAGATTGTCGCCGGTATAGACCGCTTTGGACATGGAGCGCAGCACAAGCTCGCTTACAAGAAACTCGACATTGGTTCCCTTGACCTGCTGCAGGAGCTGACGGAGAGCCTTGGCGGTAACAATCGGTCCCTCCTTGCCCCGGTTGAGCTTGAGATCAAAGCCGAACCGTTTGACGAAGTTGGAGAGAATGATCACCTTCTCCTGCTGGGGTGAGCCGTGAACACGGTAGATAACCGGCTGTGCCTCTTTTTTGTTCTCCTTGAAGGTTCGGGTCAGATACTCTGCCACCTTGCGGTTGGCAAGCAGCATGAACTCCTCAATAAGCCGGTGGCTGCCGAGCCGCTCTTTTCTCATAACCTCAAGCGGTTCACCCTTGCTGCCGAGCTTGAAACGAACCTCTTCGGTTTCAAAGTCCAGACCACCATGCTTGAAGCGCTTTTCACGAAGCAGCACGCTGATACGATCCAGCAACTGCAGTTCGTCACAATAATCACCCTTGCCCTTCTTCAGAATCTCCTCAACATCTTCATAGGCATAGCGGCGCTTGCTGTGGATGACCGTTTTCTGAAACTCGTGCTTGCGGACTTCCCCCTCTGCGGTCATGGTAAAAAAGACGGAAAAGGCCATCCGGTCAACACCGGGATTGAGGCTGCATATCTCTTCGGAAAGGCGTGACGGCAGCATGGGAATGACCCGGTCCACCAGATAGACCGAGGTCGCCCGTTTGAGTGCCTCACGGTCAAGAGGAGAGTTCTCGGGCACATAATGCGAGACATCGGCAATATGCACACCTATGCGATAGAGACCATCTTCAAGCGTCTCGACAGAGAGCGCATCGTCGAAATCTTTTGCATCAACAGGATCGATAGTAAAGACAACTTTGTCGCGGATATCAAGGCGCCCTTCAAGATCCTTTTCGGTAATGCCTTCACGGATGGATGAGGCAAAATCAACAATCTGTTTGTCAAAGGTCTCATCAATGCCCTTGCTTCGGGCAATGGCGCTCACCTCAACCGATGAATCGCCCGCCTCGCCAAGAACCTCAAGCACCTTTGCCTGTATGACCCCTTCACCGGTGAAATCAAGGTCACCGACCAGGACTTTCTGACCTGCCTTTGCTTTTGCAGAGAGACGGATCGGCACAACGATTTCAGGAAGCAGCTTTCTCTCATCGGCCTTGAGGGTGAACCTGCGGCCTGACTTTATGAGTGTACCGACAATGGTTGTAATGCGACGGCTGATCACCTTCTGAACAAGACCTTCGCAGCGCTGATGCGGTGTTGATTTCGAAGAGTAGGTATCAGGAACCTTGGTAACCAGTACCTCGACTTCATCACCATGAATGGAAAAATTCAGATCGCCGGCCTTGATGAAAACATCATCATCAAATCCCTCGACATCAATGAATCCGTAACCGTTTGGATGGGTAATAAGACGACCGGTATAACTCTTGTCCACCTTGTACTGCTCCTTTCCGGGCACGGGAAAAGGCTTTATATGAACAAGATGGTCTTCATAGGTTGCCGCGTCCACACCCGACATACCATAACAGCGGTTGGAATCCTTGTCAACCGTACCCTCTTCCTGAAGCTTGTGGAGTACATACCAGAAACCGGGAAGCTGCTTTGACTCCGTGTATCCAAGGACTTTGGCCAGGTCAACCGACCGAAACCGCTCTCCTTCATGGTCGGTAAAAAAGGTGATGATTTCAGCCGCAAGTGAACTTTCACCCCGTCTGAAAAGAAATTCGTTGATCAGGATGTGATCATTTGCCCTTACCCGCTCGCCGGTATGCGATGAAGTCTGCCGCGACTTCTTGCCCGCGGCGGGGCTCTTTGCTTTTCGGTTAAACCGCTGTCTTGCCACTACATTCAATCGTTTATGTTAGGATTCTCCGGCAACCATGCCTGTGAGGCACAATTCCAGCTCCGTTCAGTCAAAGGCTCATCATGTTCCTGAAAGTTAATAACATCAGGAACTTCAGCAAAAAATCAGCACTTTGACAGGTGTGATGGCTTGAAATCCGGATGCAGCAATTTGCCGGGGGAAAAACCGGCTCACTGAGGAGAATGATGAAACTGCATGATGCGAGAATTCCCTGTTTCAGGAGAGTTCAGACGGTGTGCAGATTAGAAACTGAAACTTCAGTTTTTTAACATAATGAATAAGCAACGATAAAACACCCTTTCCTCCCGCTGATTTTCCGTATTACCGCTCCGAATAGCGTTTTCTTATCGATTACTGCCATCAGGGCCGCTCTCGCTTATTACGTTCAAAGCCCGATTGCTGCGTTTAAAGCTGCCCTAAAACCACTTTCTTGTCCGAAAGTAAACCATCATTCCGGCAACAATCATCCCCATGAATCCAAGCAGGACATAGAATCCCCACTGCCATTCGAGTCCCGGCATAGAACGAAAATTCATTCCATAGACTCCGGCAATAAAAGAGAGCGGCATAAATACCGTAGCGATGGTGGTCAGCACCTTCATGATTTCGTTCATCCGGTTATTGACAATGGCAAGCCATGTATCGTACATGCCGATAACGATATCACGATAGGTTTCAATGGTTTCATTGATAAAAATGACATTGTCGTAGACATCCCTGAAAAAAGGCCAGGTAGCTTCATCATCAATGACCGTATAGTGTTCCCTGCTGATACTGTTGATGATCTCCCTCATCGGTCTTACCGATTTTCTTAAAAGAATAAGCTCCTTTTTCAGTAAATAGATGGACTCAAACGTGTCACGCCCTGATGTTTCAAACAGCTCCTGGTCGAGAAGTTCAATCCGGCTTTCAAGCTGCTCAAGTATCACAAAATAACTGTCGACGATAGCATCAATCAGACCATAGGCAAGGTAGTCCGCTCCCCGCTTTCTGACTGATGTCCCGGGGCTTGTTATCCTTGCCCTGAGAGCATCAAACATGTCTCCCGGTCTCTCCTGGAACGTCAGGACAAAATTGCTGCCGATCACCAGACTCATCTGCTCTTCAGTGATCTCGCCTGTTTGAGCATCACAATCAAGTGCTCTGAACACAAGAAACAGGTAGTGTTCAAAGTCCTCTATTTTGGAGCGCTGCTCGGTATGCAGAATATCTTCGAGGGTAAGCGGATGGATATCGAAAAGCTTGCCAAGCGCTTCAATGACCGATACATCATGCAGACCGTCAATATTCACCCAGAGAACCTTCTGCTTATCCTTCAAGGCTGTGCATTCAGCAATGCTCTTGAGCGGCATGTGAAATTCGTGATCTGCATCGTAACCAAAAACCGTTATGGCCGGAAAGTCGGTTTTCTGCTCTCCGATGTGCTGGAGTGTACCGGCAGGCTGCCCTATGGTTTTTGAAATGTTCCGCATCACCTTTTTTATCGGCTTCACTGCCTGGTGAGCTGCCCGGACTTTGCGCAAACTTTTTTTACCTTTCATAATAAACCAGTTTCCATGACGAGAGTGCCGGTATTGGCCCGGCTCTGCCGGAGGCAGAAGAGTAAGACCGTACGATACCATTTATGGAAATATACATGCCATACACCCGGAGAATACCATGAAAGTTCTTACAATCATCAAATATCTCTTCACGGCGTTTGGCATTGCCATGCTCCTGGGCACCTTCTGGATCAGCGAAAATACCCGCACATTCCTCTCAAAAGCCGTTACAACAGAGGGCACTGTTGTGCGCCTCATCGAATCCTGGTCCGGCAGTTCAAACATTTCACATGATTCAAAAATATACCGGCCTGTCATTCGTTTTACCGATGGAAATGGTTCACCGCAGGTGTTCATCTCATCATCAGGCAGCAATCCTCCGGCCTATTCGGAAGGCGAAAAAGTCGAGCTGATCTACCTGCCTGACGACCCTCAAAAAGCACAAATCAATGATCTCTTCTCACTCTGGGCAGGCTCCATCATCCTTGGAGGGCTGGGGGGCGTCTTCCTGCTTGCCGGTGCAGGCATCTTCCTCGTCCCCATACTCAAAGGACGCAAAAACGACTCCCTCAGAGAGCAGGGCACCCCTGTTGAGACAGAGTTTCAGACGGTTTCAATGAATACCGCCGTTTCAGTCAACGGAAACTGTCCGTTTCAGGTTGTAACGCAGTGGAAAAATCCCGCGACGTCAGAGATCCATGTTTTCAAAAGTGACAATCTCTGGTACGATCCGACACAATACATACAGAACAGGCGGATACGGGTATTCATCGACCGGAACAACCCGAAGAGATACTATGTCGACCTCTCCTTCCTGCCCAAACTCGCCGAATAAATCATCTCGCCCGAGCTGAAAAGTCATACGATCTGCACATGCAATTTCCGGTCGGTATGACTCATACCGGGCATTTATCTCCAGCCGCTCCCTGCTCCAACAATCACTCCCCTCACCTGAAATAATCACCCCAAAAAGGCTATTTGGCAAAAATAAACACACAAATCAACATTATTGTCTGATTTATTACTATATTTTATCATATAGACCTGATTTATTTAGTGTAAAAAGGTAGATTGCCTAAATAAACACAATTACCACACCTTACTTTTTCCGACGTGACCTGTTGACTGAATAAAGGACTCTTATGCATACATCCGGCTCCATACCATTAAAATCCGGCATCAGACCCTGGATTATCGATACAACCCTGAGGGATGGGGAACAGGCTCCGGGTGTAGTATTCAGCAGTGCGGAAAAAATGGAAATTGCCCTGGAGCTGGCAGATACCGGCGTCAACGAACTTGAGGTAGGGTACCCTGCCATCAGTGAAGAGGAGCGCCAAAGCATCAGAAAGATAGTGGCCCGGCAGCTTCCGCTTCGTCTTTCATCATGGGCAAGGGCAAAATGGCAGGATATTGAGGATGCATGCCGTTGCGGTACTGAAGGTGTACATATCAGTTTTCCGGTATCAGCGCTCTACCTTCAGCTCATGGAAAAGGATTATGCCTGGGTACAGCAGCAGTTGCATGAACTCGTTCCGAGAGCAAAAAAATATTTCAACTATGTTACTGTTGGCGCTCAGGATGCAACAAGGGCGGAGCCGGAACTGCTGAAACAGTTTGTTCTTGATGCTGATGCATGCGGCGCAGACCGGATACGGATTGCCGATACGGTCGGCATTGCCAATCCGGTATCGGTTATGGCACTTGTCGGTCTCCTGAAATCAGCCAGTCCGGCGGCACTTGAATTTCATGCACACAATGATCTCGGCATGGCTACAGCCAATGCATTTACCGCTCTTGAAGCCGGATGCAGTGCCGTCAGTGTTTCGGTCACCGGACTCGGGGAGCGGGCGGGAAATGCTGCACTTGAAGAGCTGAGTGTAGCGCTTGAACTCTCCGGAAAGTATGATACCCGTATCGATATGACAAAGCTTTCGCGACTCTGCGCAACCGTCAGCAAAGCATCAGGAAGAGTGATTCAGGATCAGAAACCGGTTGTCGGAAAGTCCGCGTTTCAGCATGAATCGGGCATTCACTGCGCTGCTCTTCTGAAGCATCCACTCTCCTACCAGCCTTTTCTCCCGGATCAGGTTGGCAGGGAACATCACGAGCTGGTGATCGGAAAACACTCGGGAAGCGCTGCCCTGCAGCACTATTTTTCAGGTAAAGGGCTTGTAATAACAAGAAACGAAGCCAATCATCTGCTTCCGATTGTCCGGACAACAGCAAATGAAAAGAAAAGAGCTCTGAAAGCACATGAGCTTGAGAGGATTTACAGCACGTTAGCGGTAAAACAGTAAATATTCAGACCAGAGAGACTATGCTTATAGCCCAGGAACAGGATCACGGCAGTATCAGCCTGCTTGCCGAAGTGAGCAGAACCATCACCAATGAGAATGATATCAACAAGGTGCTGCGGCTTGTTCTCTTCATCATGTCCGAGCACATGGATATGCTCCGCGGGATGATTACCATTCTTAACCGTGATACGGGCGAAATTGTGATCAATGAATCATTCGGACTGACAACAGAAGAGAAAGAGCGAGGCCGCTACCGCATTGGCGAAGGCATCATCGGACAGGTTGTCAAAACCGGAAAAACCGTCATTGTACCAAGTATCAATAATGAGCCGCTCTTTCTTGATCGTACCCGCTCCCGGACAAAAGCAAAAAAAGAGAGCCTCTGCTTTATCTGTATTCCGATAAAAGCAGGCACGGAAATCATAGGAACCCTGAGCGCGGATCGACAGATTGAACAGGAACTGTCTCGCGAAAAATCAAAAAAATCAAAAGCCGGCGAAGAACGCATGGATATGCTGCAGCACTATGTTGACCAGCTCTCCATTATTGCATCCATGATCTCGCAGGCGGTCCGGCTGAAGCAGCTTGCTCATGAAGAGAACACAAAAACCACAGCAGTAGTCACCGGCAACGGAAAGCTTCCGCTCCCGAAACGGAAAAAGGATGAGATCGAAGAGGAGAGTATTTCGGAAGCCGAACGTCCGGCAAATATCATCGGCAACACCAAACCGATCATTGCGCTATTCAAAATGATCGAGAAGATTGCAAAAACCAACGCAACAACCATTGTGCTTGGAGAGAGCGGTGTTGGTAAAGAGCTTGTAGCAAGTGCCATTCACTTCAAGAGCCGGCGGTCGGAAAAACCGTTTATCAAATTCAACTGTGCCGCTCTGCCGGAGAGCATTGTTGAAAGCGAGCTTTTCGGACATGAGAAAGGCGCGTTCACCGGAGCATCGGCTACCCGTCACGGCAGGTTCGAGCTCGCGCATACCGGAACAATCTTTCTTGATGAGGTGGGAGAGCTGAGCCTTCCGATTCAGGCAAAACTTTTGCGAATTATACAGGAGAAGGAGTTTGAGCGGGTAGGCGGATCAAAAACCATCAAGGTTGATGTCCGGGTGATAGCCGCAACCAACCGCAATCTTGAAGAGCTGATCCGCAAGGGGCTCTTTCGCGAAGATCTTTACTACCGGCTGAATATCTTCCCGATTACCGTTCCCCCGCTCAGGGAGCGCAAAACCGATATTCTGCTGCTTGCCGATTATTTTGTGGAGAAATACAATACGGCCAACCATAAAGGGGTAAGGAGAATTTCGACAACTTCGATCGACATGCTCATGCGCTATCATTGGCCGGGAAACGTCCGGGAACTTGAGAACTGCATTGAACGGGCAGTGATCCTGAGCGAAGACAATGTCATTCATGGCTACCATCTTCCCCCGACGCTCCAGACTGCCGAATCCAGCGGAACACCCTATACAGGCTCCCTCCAGCAGAAGCTTGACGCGATTGAAAAAGAGATGATCATGGAGGCGCTCAAACGTACCAAGGGAAATATGTCACGTGCGGCCATGCAACTCGGGCTTTCAGACCGGATTATGGGGCTGCGTATAAAAAAATTCGAAATCGACTACCGGAAATTCCGGATGTAGCGCTTCCCCCTCATATTCTCCTGAAATACCTCCTGAACGAGTTGGTATCGTGGAATGTATTGCATAATTGCTCTTTGTGCTATAAATTTCACAGGTAGTGTACAACGATCACCAACGACAGGGCAATCCCGTCTCTATTCTATCGAAGCGACTTGTCGGCAGACAGCAACGGTATCAAAAGAATTTCCGGCAGAACCGGTTTGGAATCCGGTGATATGTAGGGAATTTCAACGACCACCCGCTATATTCTCAATAGCAGAAACCCTGAAGCTTTCGCCCCGCCATAAGAGCGGTTTGCGAGTACTGCATCAGCATAAGCAGTATTGAAAAGGTGTTGGAACGTAATAAAGAGACCATGAACCCCATTCCGAAAAACAGCACATCCGGTAATCAACTCACCCTTGAGATGGTTGATTTCAGACCCGAATGGCAATTTGAGGAGCATCAAACGGGTGTGTTCTACAAAAACGGGGTCATCCCCGGTCAACTCTTTCTCACGCTGCTTGGTGGAGATATTCAGCCTGAAAGTGCCAAAAAAGCACTTGCTGTGCTTGAAAACCTGTTTAAAAGCGGCGTGATCAGCAACAGTAACTATATCAGAATCGCCGATTACTCAGCCGTTTCACGAGCGCCGATCAGCACAAGAATGATCTATGCCAATGAACTGAACCGGTTAAACAGTGAATATCATTGCAGACCGGTTATCACCTATATCTGCGGAGCTTCCCTTCTTCTTAAAACAATGCTGCGCCTTTTTGCATCCTATGTAAAACAGCAGTTCATTTTTGTGCCGACACTTGCGGATGCCTTTACGCTGATAAACGCCAGAAAGGAGAAGAGCGGTTCAGAAAAATCGCATCAGGTAGGTATTACAACAGAGGATATTGAGCACTTTGCAGCCATGTGCGGTCATATCCTCTTTGACGAGTTCTATACTGTTGATGAAAAACAGAATATCGTCTCTCCTGACCATCCTCTTCATGAACTTTATACCATTATCTCCCTGCTGAACAATGATCTCAGGGAACTAAAAAAGACAGAAAAGGAACAGAAAGAGAAAATCAATGAATCCCTTGAAAATGCACGCATACTGAACAAAAAACTCTCCGAGAAGAAGAAGAGTCTGGAGGACAAGGAACAGATCCAGCGCATACTGATTGAAAGCCTGAAAAAATCCAGAGTAGAAGCTGAAATTGCAAACCGGGCAAAAAGTGAGTTCCTGGCCAATATGTCTCATGAAATCAGAACGCCACTGCATGCCGTAGTCGGAATGACAGAGCTGCTGCTCGATACCCCGCTCAACTCCACCCAGCGGCACTATACGGACACCATACAGGCCAGTACAAAACAGCTCCATCAATTGATCAATGATATTCTCGATTTCACCAAAATCGAATCGGGACAGCTTGACAAGGTAAAATCGCCGTTTAATCTTCGTGCCCTTTTTACTGAACTCTCCTCCATTTTGACGGGCAACGCAGAAAAAGCCGGCCTGCAGTTGAGCTTTATCATTCCCGAATCAGTTGCAGGAGATCTGATCGGTTACCCGATCTATCTGAAGCAGGCGCTCATCAATCTGATACAGAATGCCATCAAGTTCACCTACAAGGGGGGTATTGTTGTCCAGGTTGCAACCGAATCCGAAACTCCCGGTGAGATCACACTCCGCATATCGGTCAAGGACACAGGGATCGGAATCCCTGATGAGAAAAAAGAGCTGGTGTTCCAGCGGTTTACCCAATTGGACTCTTCGGCAACAAGAAAAGCGGGTGGAGCGGGACTCGGCCTGGCCATTTCCACACAACTTGTCGAGTTTATGGGAGGCAAGCTGAATCTCAACAGCCGGAAAAATGAAGGCTCCGAGTTCTGGTTTGTTATCTCTTTTCTGAAACCAGTCGAAAACAATACAATTCAGGAGAGTAAATCCGGCAAAACTCAGCACTCCGCACCTGTTTTGCCAAACCGGAACACCTCGACAGCAAACACCCGTATTCTGCTGGTTGAAGACAATATCATCAACCAGCAGGTTGCCGTTGCCATGCTGGACAAGCTCGCTATTCATGCAGATATTGCAGCAAATGGTATAGAAGCAATTGATGCCCTGAAAACAAAGCCTTATGCACTGGTGATCATGGACCTGCAGATGCCTCTGATGGGGGGAATTGATGCTGCCAAAAAGATAAGAAACGCCGGCACAGGAGTTATCAATGCCGATATTCCGATTATTGCCATGACCGCAAATGCAACGCAGGAGGACAAAATGAACTGTCAGAATGCGGGTATGAATGACTTTATCACGAAGCCTTTTGTCATCAAAAACCTTCGTGACATGCTGGAGAAGTGGATCCCGAGTGTTCAGGATATCGCGGAATAGATTTATAAACGAGCCCTTTACTTTGGCATTCCGGCAATATGCAGATCAATAATGCCGATCTCCTGCTGACTCAGCCTGAACTCCCCCGCGCCGATTATCCCCTCAACCTGGGAGGCATTGCGACCTCCGACTATCGCACCGGTAACCGCCGGGTTTCGCAGGGTCCACGCGATGGCCACCTCTCCCGGCGAAAGTTTATGGGGAGCACCGATACGCTTGAGCAGTTCAACCAGTTCGAGATTGGCCGATAGACTTGGCTCCTGAAACTCCTTGTTCTGGCGACGCCAGTCATCCGCTGAAAAGTTTGCTGCGCGTTCACGGGTCATTGCACCGGTCAGCATACCGGAAAGCATCGGTGAATAGACAATAACTCCGATGTTATGCTCCAGGCAAAACGGAAGAAGTTCAACTTCAGCGGCGGGTCGAAGCATTGAGTATGGTGGCTGAACTGAAGCTACCGGTGCAATAGCCATAACCCTCTGCAATTGAGCAACTGAAAAGTTGGAAACACCGATATGGCGAACCAGACCCTCCTCCCTGAGGCGGGCCATCTCCTGCCAACCCGCTTCCAAATCAGACTCCGGATTCGGCCAGTGGAGCTGGTAAAGGTCAATGGAGTCAACCTGCAACCGTTTCAGGCTCGCTTCACACTCACGCCGTATTGAATCCGGTTTGAGACTATTGGTAATCTGATGCTGCTCATTCCATACAAAAGAGCATTTGGTGAAAATATACGGTTTGTGCTTCATACCGGCGACAGCCCTGGCAACAAGTTCCTCTGAATGTCCAAGTCCGTAAACCGCAGCCGTATCAATCCAGTTGACTCCCAGCTCAACCGCATGCTGAATTGCCTCCACGGCATCGCCGTCATCCTGCGCACCCCAGCCATAAGCCCAGCCTCCGCCCCCTATAGCCCAGCTTCCGAAACCGATGGGAGTAATGCGCATATCCGTATTGCCAAGCTCTCTTTTATGCATAATATCATGTATTAAATTTAACACCTTAACTATCCCCGGTCACTTCCCGCAGCAGGAGCTATCCGACCCATCAGGACCCTGATGGCATCCGCACTCACAATTTTTAACATGCAGTGTACCAATGTCAAGTCGGGCAATTCTGGCTTTACCGATAACGAGTCTGCCGATAGCCAGTGCTCCGACAGCAAGTGCACCCACAGAAAGCGCTCCCAAAGCAAAGAGGCCGAAAGTGGTCACAGGTGAGGAGGTGCAAGCGACCGGCTTGAGGGGTTCGGCAGTTTGCGATTGCGAAATGGAACCGGAATCACTGCTGCAAAATTTTGCGCCTCTCTCTCCTTTCATGCCGGGATCGAGATGACGATGCAAAAAAGATTTCATGAGCAACGATAAATTTAATTGCATAACCGCCAGGTAAAAGAGCACACTATTATCATAACGCCTTTGAAAAGAAAATCCGCTCCCCTTTTTTATAAAAAAATAATTTTCCCGCCATCCACCCATACTCCTCACGGTTTCAGGGCCGTGATGAACGTACCGGCAATACCTATCCGGAATGCCTATCGTCATAGCGGCAATACAGAATCTTCTCAAGATGCAATAACCTACATTTATGTATTTTTTTATCTGAAATCAAGCATACGGACTCCGCAACACGCTCACGGCCTGACTCCTCTTTCATCATCACGCTCTGATTGCCGGTTGAGATAAAAATGTTCCTGTCTCATTAAAAATCAGGACAGTGTAGCCACTGCCATTTCCGGAAAGCACAGGAAAACTACACTTCCCACTGCATTTCATACAATTTTGCAGGTTTTCGGATTTTCATACAAAATTGTAGGTATTTCCAACCCAGAAAAAGAGCTGCTAACTTATAATTTACAATGCTTTAAAAGAAAATCACCTTCACAGAAAACCCCGAAACCCTCTCCCTGTGCGGAGTTATGAGCAACCCTGTTCCCGCGCTTCAACCATTCCGGTAAAAACACGAAGTCTGGCACGCATATTGCTAACTAATATCATAACTATTCAGGCTAATGGTTAATTACACCTGAATATCTTTCGAAGAAGGCAGCTATAACCTTAAATGTTACAAAAATGAGAAAAGTCGCTATTTACGGAAAAGGTGGCATCGGCAAGTCAACCACAACACAGAACACGGTTGCCGGTCTGGCTGAAATGGGAAAAAATGTCATGGTTATCGGTTGTGATCCGAAAGCTGACTCAACCCGTCTGCTCCTCGGCGGACTTCAGCAGAAAACAGTGCTCGATACGCTTCGCGAGGAGGGTGAAGAGGTCGAACTTGAAGATATCATCAAAGAGGGATACAGAAATACCCGCTGCACCGAATCCGGTGGTCCTGAGCCAGGCGTTGGCTGTGCCGGTCGCGGTATTATCACCTCGGTTAACCTGCTTGAGCAGCTTGGCGCTTTCGATGATGAATGGAATCTCGACTATGTTTTCTACGATGTTCTCGGTGACGTTGTCTGCGGTGGATTTGCCATGCCGATCCGTGACGGAAAAGCTGAAGAGATCTACATCGTCTGTTCCGGTGAGATGATGGCCATGTATGCAGCCAACAACATCTGTAAAGGTATCCTGAAATATGCCGATACCGGTGGAGTACGTCTTGGCGGCCTTATCTGCAACAGCCGTAATGTTGACAACGAACGTCAGATGATTGAAGAGCTTGCAAAAAAGATCGGTACACAGATGATTCACTTTGTACCCCGTAACAACTTTGTGCAGCGCGCAGAGATCAACCGCAAGACGGTTATTGAATACGATCCGACCCATGAGCAGGCTGATGAGTACCGTGCTCTTGCGCAGAAGATTCATGACAACAAGATGTTCGTTATCCCCAAGCCGCTTGAAATCGAAGAGCTTGAAGCGCTTCTCATTGAATTTGGTATCGCTAACTAATAAACACGGAGTACACACACATGTTAATGATCAGAACAATCGTAAGGCCGGAAAAGGTACATCAGGTCATGCAGGGGCTGCTTGAAGCAGGCTTCCCGGCTGTTACAAAAATCTCGGTTGTCGGACGTGGAAAGCAGCGCGGACTTCGTGTCGGTGATGTTGTCTATGATGAAATCCCCAAAGAGATGCTGATTGTGGTGGTTCCGGATAATGACAAGGATTTCGTGATCCGGGCCATCATCGAGAATGCAAAGTCAAGCGGTGAAGGAAAATTCGGTGACGGCAAAATCTTTATTTCAAGTGTCGAAGAGGTCTACACCATCAGCAGCGGTGAAAAAGAGACCGAACCGTTGCTCGCAACAGAAAAGGAGGCCTGATGAAAGAGATTATTTCAGTAATCCGGATCAACAAGGTAAATGAAACCAAAAAGGCGCTTATCGATGCAGGCATCCCGGCATTCACCGCAACCGGAAGGGTTATGGGACGGGGAAAAGGCCAGGTTCATTTCGACATTCTCAAGGGAGCCGAAGCAGGACATCCGGAGGCAATCGCTCAGCTTGGCGGTGCACCGAGGCTGGTGGCAAAAAGAATTGTGACCATCGTCGTTCCTGATGAGTTGTGCAGCATGGCAATTGAGACCATCATCAAGACTAACCAGACCGGCAATCCCGGTGACGGAAAAATCTTTGTGACGCCGATTGTCGAAACAATAAGAGTCAGAACCGGTGAAGCAGGCGATGAAGCGCTGAATTAATGCAGAACATTTAACAGGTGTAAAAGGAGAGAGTTACATGGAGGCGAACACACATTTTCCGGATCCTTCCCAGGTTAGGGAGGAGCTGATACAAAGATATCCGACCAAGGTCGCAAAAAAGCGGGCAAAGTCGATTATTGTTAACGATCCTCAAATAATTCCGGAAGTACAGGCCAACGTCCGTACCGTTCCGGGAATCATCACACAGCGCGGCTGTTCCTATGCCGGTTGTAAAGGTGTGGTACTCGGACCTACCCGTGATATCGTCAACATCGTTCACGGCCCGATCGGGTGCAGTTTTTATGCATGGATGACCCGCCGTAACCAGACGAGGCCAGAGTCATTGGAGGATGCCAACTTCATTCCCTACTGTTTTTCAACTGACATGCAGGAGGAGAATATCGTTTTCGGTGGTGAAAAAAAGCTGAAACAGGCTATCCAGGAGGCTTACGACCTCTTTCACCCGAAATCCATCGCTATTTTTTCAACCTGTCCGGTTGGTCTGATCGGTGATGACGTTCATGCAGCTTCGAGAGAGATGAAGGAAAAACTCGGCGACTGTAACGTTTTCGGTTTCAGTTGTGAAGGGTACAGGGGCGTCAGCCAGTCTGCCGGCCACCACATAGCCAACAATGGTGTTTTCAAGCACATGGTTGGACGCGACAACACCCCGAGTGAAGGCAAGTTCAAGCTGAACCTTCTGGGCGAATACAACATTGGCGGTGATGCTTTTGAGATTGAACGCATTTTCGAAAAAGCCGGCCTGACCCTGATCTCGTCGTTCAGCGGCAACTCGACGGTGAAGCAGCTTGAAAACTCTCACATGGCTGATCTTAACGTCATCCAGTGTCACCGCTCTATCAACTATATGGGCGACATGATGGAGACCAAGTATGGAATCCCGTGGATGAAGGTCAGTTTTGTCGGTGCCGAATCATCAGCAAAGTCATTGAGGAAAATTGCCGAGTACTTTGGTGATGAAGAGCTCAAGGCAAAGGTTGAAGCGGTAATTGCCGAAGAGATGCCGAAGGTAAAGGCGATCATCGATGAGATTCTGCCAAGAACAAAGGGAAAGACAGCCATGCTCTTTGTCGGCGGCTCAAGAGCACACCACTACCAGGATCTCTTTACCGAACTTGGCATGACAACCGTTGCTGCGGGTTATGAGTTTGCTCACCGTGATGACTATGAAGGCCGCGAGGTGCTGCCAAACATCAAGATCGATGCCGACAGCAAGAATATCGAGGAGCTGAAGGTGGTAGCTGATCCGGAGCTCTACAACCCGAGAAAAACCGAAGCGGAACTTGAAGCGCTCAAGGAGAAGGGTCTTGAGATCAATGGCTACGAAGGCATGATGAAGCAGATGACCAAAAAGTCACTGGTTGTTGATGACCTGAGCCACTATGAGTCTGAAAAGCTGATCGAGATCTACAAACCCGATATCTTCTGCGCAGGTATCAAGGAGAAGTATGTGGTACAGAAGATGGGTGTTCCTTTGAAGCAGCTTCACAGCTACGACTACGGCGGACCATATACAGGCTTTGAGGGTGCAGTGAACTTCTATAAAGATATCGATCGCATGGTAAACAACCCGGTATGGAAGCTGATCAAGGCTCCATGGGAAAAAGCCGGAAACGGTGCAGCGCTCGAAGCCACTTACGTTACACAGTAATCAGGAAAACGGAGATTATTCCATTATGCTACTAAGACATACTACAAAAGAGGTTAAAGAGCGTGAAGGGTTGACCATCAACCCGGCAAAAACCTGCCAGCCGATCGGTGCGATGTATGCCGCTCTCGGTGTTCACGGCTGTCTGCCTCACAGCCACGGCTCTCAGGGGTGCTGCTCCTATCATCGCAGCACCCTCACCCGCCACTATAAGGAGCCTGTAATGGCGGCTACCAGTTCTTTTACCGAAGGTGCATCGGTGTTCGGAGGCCAGGCAAACCTGCTGGCTGCCATCGAAACCATCTTTTCGGTCTATGATCCCGATATCATTGCCGTGCACTCGACATGTTTGAGTGAAACCATCGGTGATGACTTGCAGCAGATCACAAGAAAAGCAAGGGATGACGGGAAAATTCCGGAAGGAAAGCATGTCATTTTTGCCAGCACCCCAAGCTTTATCGGTTCACATGTTACCGGTTATGCAAACATGGTGGCCGGCATAGCCGATCAGTTTGCAGTTTCAACCGGCAGCAAGAAAAACCAGATCAACATTATTGCCGGGTGGATGGAACCTTCGGACATGCGTGAAATCAAGCGTCTGTCAAAAGAGCTCGGTGTAAACATTGTGCTCTTCCCTGACACCTCTGACGTGCTTGATGCACCGCAGACCGGAACACATGTTTTCTATCCGAAAGGCGGAACAACTGTTGCCGAACTTCAGAGCACCGGCGACAGCCTCTCTTCGCTTGCCCTCGGAAGTATCAGTGCTGAACCGGCAGCCATTGCACTGGAAAAGAAGTGCAAGGTGCCGTTTGAAACACTTGACATGCCGATAGGCCTGAGAGCAACAGACCGCTTCATCATGGCGCTCAGCAAGGCCGGAAATGTAACGGTACCCGATGAGATCACTGCTGACCGGGGACGTCTTGTCGATGTCATTGCTGATATGGAGCAGTACCTCTACGGGAAAAGAGTTGCGCTCTTCGGCGACCCTGACCAGATCATTCCGCTGACCGAGTTCCTGCTCGACCTGAACATGAAGCCGGTTCACATTGTCAGCGGTACACCAGGGCAGCGTTTTGAAAAACAGATGCGCCAGATTCTTGATGAGCGCTCACCGGAGACAAAGTTCAAGAATGGCATTGGTGCAGATATGTTCCTCCTGCATCAGTGGATGAAGAATGAACCGGTTGACCTGCTGATCGGCAACACCTACGGCAAATACATGGCCCGTGACGAAGATGTTCCGTTCATCCGCTTCGGTTTCCCGATTCTCGACCGTATCGGCCACAGCTACTTCCCGAGTGTCGGGTACAGCGGCGGCCTGAGGCTGGTTGAGAAGATCCTGACCGCCATTCTGGATCGCCAGGACAGGGATGCACTGGAAGAGAAGTTTGAACTGGTGATGTAATCTTCAGCTCCGTGGGAGCGGGAGATAGGTAGCGCAGGGTTTCAACCCTGGGTTTATGGGATGCAAACCCCGATTCGTCGGGGATGCTCCCTGTAGTAACATTTTTATCAGGAGTAGCGGCTATGGAACATATTGGTATTCTTGAGGGAAGAGAGAAGCAGGTCTTTGAAAAAAAGATAGGTGCGGAGCTCTCCGACATAGCCTGCGAGACCTCCAGCCTCTCAGGTTCGGTTAGCCAGCGTGCCTGCGTCTTCTGTGGATCAAGGGTTGTGCTCTACCCTGTGGCCGATGCCATTCATATTGTTCACGGGCCGATAGGTTGCGCGGCATATACCTGGGATATCCGGGGCGCCGTATCATCAGGACCTGAACTGCACCGGTTAAGTTTTTCTACCGACCTGCAGGAGATGGACGTCATCTATGGCGGTGAAAAAAAGCTCTATTTATCACTTATTGAATTGATTGAGCAGTATAAACCGAAAGCTGCCTTTATTTATTCGACCTGCATTGTCGGCCTTATCGGTGACGATATCGACGCCGTATGCAAAAAAGTTGCCGCAGAAACAGGAATTCCGGTACTGCCGGTTCATTCCGAAGGGTTCAAGGGCACCAAGAAAGATGGCTACAAAGCCGCATGCTTTGCGCTGATGAAGCTGATCGGCACAGGATCGACCGAAGGGATCAGCAAATTGAGCATCAACATTCTCGGCGAATTCAACCTTGCCGGAGAGGCATGGATCATCAGAAAGTACTATGAAAGAATGGGTATCGAGGTTGTCTCCACCCTGACCGGTGACGGGCGAATCGATGCGGTAAAACGCGCACACGGAGCTTCACTCAATGTGGTACAGTGTTCGGGTTCAATGACTTCGCTTGCCAAGGATATGGAGGAGAAATATGGCATCCCCTATATCAGGGTATCCTATTTCGGTATTGAGGATATGTCAAAATCGCTCTACGATGTTGCTCTCCACTTTCCGGATCATCCGGAGATCATGGAAGCAGCAAAGCAGGTCGTCAGCGAGGAGGTAAAAAAGCTTTACCCTGAACTGCAGAAATTCAAAAAAGCACTGACCGGCAAAAAAGCAGCTATCTATGTCGGTGGCGCATTTAAAACATTCTCTCTTATCAAAGCCCTGCGTTCAATCGGCATGTCGGTCGTACTTGCCGGATCCCAGACAGGCAATAAAGATGATTACAAACGACTCAAGGAGATGTGCGATGAGGGGACGGTGATTGTGGACGACTCCAACCCTGTTGAGCTCTCGAAATTCATCCTTGAAAAAGAGGCCGACCTGCTTATCGGAGGGGTCAAGGAGCGCCCGATCGCCTTCAAGCTCGGCATCGGATTCTGCGATCATAACCATGAGAGAAAAATCCCTCTCGCCGGATTTGTCGGTATGTACAATTTTGCACTGGAGGTCTACCAGTCGGTCATGAGTCCGGTATGGCAGTTCGCTCCACGAAAAGGAGGTAACCGTTGAAACACGCAAAAACAGCAACACAGAATGCCTGCAAGCTCTGCAACCCGCTCGGGGCATGCCTTGCCTTCCGCGGCATAGAGAACTGCGTGCCGTTCCTCCATGGCTCCCAGGGGTGCGCGACCTACATTCGCCGTTACCTGATCAGCCACTACAAGGAGCCGATTGATATCGCTTCGTCCAACTTCCATGAAGAGAGCGCGGTATTCGGCGGCAGCCATAACCTGCAGGTCGGACTGAAAAACGTCACCGCGCAGTACAAACCGGAAGTAATCGGCATCGCGACCACCTGCCTGAGCGAGACCATAGGAGATGATGTCCCCATGATCCTGCGGGAGTATACAAAGACATACAGAAACGGCACTCCCATGCCGATCATGATTCATGCGTCAACTCCAAGCTATCAGGGCAGTCATATCGACGGCTTCCATGCCGCCGTAAGGGCTACGGTTGTGACATTGGCAGAGAAGGGTGAGCGTCAGAACCTTGTCAATATGTTCCCGAACATGGTTTCACCGGCAGATCTGCGCTACCTCAAAGAGATCTTCACTGATTTCAGACTCCCCTGTATGCTCCTGCCTGACTATTCACAGACGATGGATGGCGGACCGTGGGGCGAGTACCACCGTATTCCGCCGGGAGGCACTCCGGCAAGCGCCATAGCAAATGCCGGAAAAGCAACAGCAAGCATTGAGTTCACCTCAACACTTGCCGCATCGAAATCGGCAGCCGGTTATCTCGAAGAGGCTTTTGGTGTGCCGCGTCACCAGCTCTCTCTGCCGATCGGCATCAAGGAGAGCGACAAATTTTTCGATCTGCTCGAAACCCTGACAGAGCAGCCCCGGCCGGAAAAATATGAGGATGAACGGCGCCGTCTGGTTGATGCCTATGCCGATGGTCACAAATATGTCTTTGAGAAAAAGGTGATCCTCTACGGAGAGGAGGATCTTGTTGTCGCCATGACCGCATTTCTTCGCGAAATCGGCATGATGCCGGTTCTCTGCGCCTCGGGAGGAAAAAGCGGGCAGCTCAAACAGCGGCTCATTGAGCTGATTCCGGACCTGGAGGAACAGGGAATCAAGGTGCGTGAAGGGGTCGACTTTATGGATATAGAGGATGAGGCCAAAATACTGAAACCGGATTTCCTGATCGGCAACAGTAAAGGCTATACCATGTCACGAAAAAACAATATCCCGCTGCTCAGAATCGGCTTCCCGATTCATGACCGGTTTGGCGGACAGAGAGCGCATCATATCGGGTACAGAGGAACCCAGGAGCTCTTCGACCGGATTGTCAACACCGTTATCGAACAGCGGCAGAATGCTTCATCAATCGGCTATACTTATATGTAAAAGGGAGGAAACCATGACACTGAAAATCGCAAACCACCCCTGTTTCAACGATGCCTCCCGCCACAAGTTCGGGCGTATCCACCTCCCTATTGCACCGAAATGCAATATCCAGTGCAACTACTGCAATCGTAAATTCGACTGCATGAATGAAAACCGCCCTGGTGTTACGAGTAAAATCCTCTCGCCGCAGCAGGCAATGCACTATCTCGATCAGGCAATGATCCTCTCTCCGAACATCGCCGTCGTCGGTATTGCCGGCCCCGGAGATCCCTTCGCCAATCCGAACGAGACCATGGAAACCCTTCGTCTCGTAAGGGCAAAATATCCCGAGATGCTGCTCTGTGTGGCAACCAACGGCCTTGACCTGCTGCCTTACATTGATGAACTTGCCGAACTTCAGGTCAGCCATGTAACCATCACCATCAATGCAATCGATCCTGAAATCGGTTCGGAAATCTATGCATGGGTTCGGTACAACAAGAAGATGTACCGCGACATTGACGCAGCAAGAGTGCTTATCGGCAACCAGCTTGAAGCCCTTAAACGGTTGAAGGAGGCCGGTGTCACCGCAAAAGTGAACTCGATCATCATTCCGGGGATCAACGATACCCACGTGATCGAAGTCGCCCGTAAAGTGGCTGAACTGGGTGCTGATATTCTGAACTGCATGCCCTACTACAGCACCACCGAAACCGTTTTTGAAAACATTCCGGAGCCATCGGTGGATATGGTCGCTGAAATCCAGAAAGCCACAAGCGAATATCTGCCGCAGATGAAACACTGCTCCCGCTGCCGCGCCGACGCAGTCGGTATAATCGGTGAAATCAACAGCGAAGAGATGATGCAGAAACTGGCTGAAGCCGCAGCACTCCCAAAAAATCCGACTGATGTTCGTCCCTTTGTCGCCGTCAGCTCTCTGGAAGGTGTTCTGATCAACCAGCACCTCGGTGAAGCCGAACGCTTTCTCATATACGGAATGGATTATGACAAAAATGAGTGCGTGCTGGTCGATTCAAGAACAGCTCCCCCAACCGGCGGAGGCCAGCAGCGCTGGGAGGAATTGGCCGGTATTCTCAAAGACTGCCGGGCCCTGCTCGTCAATGGAGCGGGAGGCTCACCGACCAAAGTGCTGAATGAGCATGGCATAGAGGTTATGGTGCTGGAAGGGATCATCGAGGAGGCCGTCTACGGCGTCTTCTGCGGCCAGGATCTGAAACACCTCATGAAAAGCAGCCAGATTCACGCATGCGGTTCAAGCTGCAGCGGAACCGGCGGAGGTTGCGGGTAATAACAAACGATCTAAAAAAACAACAAAACAAAAACCATCATGGACAAACCGAAACATCACATTCTTGTCTGCGCAAGTTTTCGTGCACAGGGCACACCACAGGGAATCTGCCACAAAAAAGAGTCGCTCAGCCTTATCCCCTATATCGAAAGCGAGCTCGCTGACCGAGGCATGAGCGACGTTGCCGTCTCGGCAACCGGATGCCTCAACCTCTGCGAAAAAGGGCCGGTCCTTGTTGTCTATCCTGAAAACTTCTGGTACGGTGAAATTGACAGCGAAGGTAAAATCGACGACATTCTTGATGCACTTGAAGAGGGTGAATCCTGCGAAGATCACCTGATCAACTAAGTTTTCCGATCTGCACTGCCTGTTGTATCAGACAACGGCAGTGCGGATTTTTTTTCAATCTCCGTTATTTCATATAATACATAACGAAAACGAAAGAAGTCACCATGAACATGACAATGATTCAAGCCATGAAAAAGGTCACCATCCTCTGCTTTGCTTTGCTGACGATGACCACCCTGACGGCAAAAGCCGGAGAGCTGAACCTCTCGGTTGCCGCAAGCCTTAAAGAGGTAATCAATGAATTGACTGTCAGTTATAGCGCAAAACATCCCGGCACTCTGTTTCTGAAAAATTTCGGACCATCCGGAACACTGGCCGGGCAGATTGAAAATGGCGGCCCTGCCGACCTGTTTATTGCTGCAAATAGAGAGTGGATGGATTATCTGAACAACAAAAAACTGGTCGATGCATCAACTATCAAGACCTTTGCCTACAACTCGCTTGTCTTTACCGGCACGACCAATAAAGGGGTGAAATCAATAAAGGATCTCCCGAAACTCGACAAAATCGGGATCGGCAGCCCGAAAAGCGTTCCGGCCGGTGAGTATGCTACGGCTGCCATAACCAAAGCAGGCGTAATCTCTCAACTCACCAACAAGCTCGTCATGGCCAAGGATGTTCGCGAATGCCTTATGTACGCAGAACTCGGAGAGGTCGACGGCTCTTTCGTCTACAAAACCGATGCACTGCTGGCAAAAAAATCGAAACTGCTCTTTACCGTTCCGCAGGCTCTCTATCCCCGTGTTGTTTATCCGATGGCACTGACCAATAAAGCCGCACAGAACCGTGAAGCAAAAGCTTTCATTGCTTATCTTCAGGGCAAGGAAGCCAGATCGGTTCTCACCAAATACGGATTTATCCTTAAATAAGAACAATCACCAGGCACTGAACACAGGAACTATTGAAGTTGTACTATTGAGAAGATGCAGTTGACTCCGGAAGATATAACAGCAATCGTACTGTCGCTGAAAGTTGCGCTTTCAGCGACAGTACTCTCTTTGCCTTTCGGCTTTGCTGTCGCATGGCTGCTGGTCTTCAAAACATTACGGGGAAAGGTGGTTCTGGAAGTTCTTGTCAACCTCCCGCTCACCCTGCCTCCGGTTGTTATCGGCTATTTTCTTCTGCTTCTGCTCGGCAACAAGGGCTGGGCAGGCAAACTGCTCAGAGAAACCGGTTTTGAGGTGATTTTCACCTGGAAGGCCGCCGTTATCGCCTCGGCAGTTGTCGGCTTTCCCCTCCTTGTCCGATCGATTCGCCTTGGCATGGAGTCAATTGACCGCCAGCTTGTCGAAGCCTCCCGGAGTCTTGGCGCATCCTGGTATGACTCTCTCTTTACCATTATTCTGCCTCTTTCTCTCAGAGGCATTTTCGCCGGAGCCTCCCTGATGTTTGCCCGGAGTCTTGGTGAATTCGGTGCCACCATCATTGTTGCGGGAAATATTCCGGGGCGAACGCAAACCATTCCCCTGGCAATCTATGATTACGCCAGTTCACCTTCAGGCAGTGCGATGGCTCTGTCGCTTTGCCTTGTATCAGTCATTATTTCGGTTGCCGTACTCCTGCTGCATGAAATGCTGGGAAAACAGCTCCAGCGGAGTACCGATCAATGAGACTTCGAATTGATGCAGATAAAAAACTGGGCAGCTTTTCCCTTGAAGCGCATGCCGATGTTTCAGGAGAGCGAATCGGAATTTTCGGCAGCTCCGGAAGCGGAAAGTCCACTGTAGTCAATCTTGTTGCAGGCTTGCTGAAACCGGATAAGGGCGAAATTTTCCTTGACGATGAGAGCCTCTTCAGCAGCAGCAAAAAAATCGACCTATCCCCGGAAAAGCGGCGGATTGCCATTGTTTTTCAGCACTCCATGCTCTTCCCTCACCTGAGCGTCAAGGCAAACCTGTTATATGGCTATAAACGATGTGCTATCGAAAACAGACACATCAAGCCGGAATCCCTTATCGATCTCCTTAAGCTTAAACCACTGCTGAACCGGGGAGTCAAACATCTCTCCGGCGGAGAAAAACAGCGGGTCGCACTCGGCAGGGCAGTTCTGGCCAACCCCCGCCTTCTGCTCATGGATGAGCCGCTTTCAGCTCTTGATGACCGGCTGCGCTTTCAGATCATCCCCTACCTGAAAAGCGTAAGTGAAGAGTTCAGGATACCCTACCTCTTTATTTCGCACTCGCTGACAGAGATGCAACTGATGACCGAGCAGGTTCTTGTAGTAAGCGCGGGCAGAATTACGGAAACAACGACTCCTGAGCGACTTGCACGAAACAGGATGGCAGAGAGCCCGAAAGGCTACCTCAATCTGCTGCGTCTTGCCAATCCGGTTCTTCAGAACGGCCTCTATCTATATCGCTGGGGCACCAACAGCCTCTGCATCTCGGATGGAAAACCCGATGAAGAGTCACTGTTCGAACTCTCTTCGCGAGAGATCATCCTGTTTAAAAACCACCCGGAAGCGATCAGTGCCCGCAATCTTCTGGAGTGCAGGGTTACGGAGATGTTCAATTCCGACGGAAGAGTCGGTATTGTTCTCTCTGCCAATGGTGAAAAACTGGTTGCGGAAATTGTCCGTGCTGCCGCTGATGAGCTCGATATCACTCCCGGCTCTACCCTTTTTGCCGCAATAAAGGCCTCCTCGTTCAGCCGGCTGTTATAAATCCGGCTATTTTTCTGATGCATTTGACAAAACAACATGATGACATTCCAACTACCTGAGTCTGATATTGAGCGCTTCCTCGAAGAGGATCTGCCCTATGGTGATCTGACAACATCACTGCTCGGCATTGGCGGTTTAAATGGAGAGATAATCTTTACAAGCCGCGAAAAGACCGTCGTCTGCTGCACCGAAGAGGCCTCCAGGGTACTTGCGCAATGCGGCGCTTCAGTTAACTTCAGTATGAAAAGCGGCAGTTCGGTTCCTGAAGGAGCGATTGTTCTCTCTGCAAGCGGGAGTGCAGAAGCGCTTCACGCCGGATGGAAAGTCGCCCTCAACATCCTGGAATATGCTTCAGGTATCGCGACGAGAACACGGGAAATAGTTACTCTTGTGCATGAGGTCAATCCCGGCATAGTGGTTGTGACAACCCGGAAATCTTTTCCCGGAACCAAAAAAATTTCACTGAAGGCCATCATGGCCGGAGGAGCACTGCCCCACCGCCTTGGCCTTTCAGAGTCCATCCTTGTCTTTCGCCAGCACACCGAATTTCTTGGGGGGGTTGACCGGTTTCTCGGCTCGATTGCAGCACTGAAAGCCAGAGTACCGGAACATAAAATCATTGTTGAGGCTGAAAATCCGGAAGAGGCGCTGAAAGCCGCTATTGCAGGGGCTAATGTGGTCCAGACAGATAAAATTTCACCGGCTGAGCTGGCGCTGCTGGTTCCCGAAATTCGAAAACAGGCTCCATCAGTAAAAATTTCCGCCGCAGGCGGCATCACTAAAAATAATGCTGCCGATTATGCCAAAAGCGGGGTAGATATTATTGTTCTTTCATCGGTTTACTTCGGCAAGCCCTCTGACATCGGTGTTGCGATATATCCCGTCTTCCTTTCGCCTGAAGGCGCACTGACAATTCCGAGCAGTGCATCAATGGAGATATCTTCATCCAGTAGTGGCCAGTGTATTCCGTAGCCGGAAGGGGAGACTTCAAAAGTTTGCTTTTCCGTTTCATTGGCCTGATGCAAGGCCGGAGAGATTTTTTGCAGATCAAATCTCCTTATTTCGCCATCAATACTGATCTCGAAAAAGTCCTCATCAAACTCTATGTTGCCAATATCATGATGTTTGGCAGGATTGAATGTCATCTTGTCATGTTGTTGTTTTTACGTCAATATACTATTAAAAAATTATTGCATGATTTTGGGGTACGCATGGGGCCGTATGCAATACGCCCCTACAGTGCTGCAACAATAAACCATACGCCTGTGGCAATCATGATGAGGCTGGCGATGCGGTAGAAGCGTTTGCGGGTGGTTTGGCTGATGGTGTTTACCACCTTTCCGACCAGAATCAGGGCGGGGGCGGTGCCGAAGAGGAGCGTCATGAGGGCCCCATGAACATACCTGCATAAGGATTCTCCGTTTCAATGGCAGATTTTGTTCATCAAGGAGGTAGTCAGCGATAAAGCAAGTGGCGATGATGGTGATTTTTTTGCTTTCGACGATGGCGACTTTTATTTGTGGTCTGTTGTGAGGAGTCGTTCTCCGAAGAGGCATTGGTTGCGCTGTAATCGAATACGTGTAGAGTGAAATCGTAATGGCAGATTACACGGAAAACTTATATTCCGGTTCAAGTGTGTGCGCCAGACACCAGATACGTAACCGTTTATAACCAATGCGGGAGGAGGATGGTGAAATGCAATAAAGACGCGGTCGGCCTTGAAGGCTCCATCTGGTTTCAGAAAGCCGAGAACAAATATCTTGGCGGAGAGAGAATTGCCCTGCTTGAAAAAATCGATGAGCTCGGCTCCATCAACAGTGCAGCAAAGGCCGTCGGGATCAGCTATAAAACCGCATGGCATCTGGTCAATATGGTGAACAATCTCGCTGAAAAGCCTCTTGTTGACCGTGTAACAGGAGGAAAAGGCGGTGGCGGCACCGTTCTGACCAGGGAGGGAAAAAAAGTTATCGAACAGTTCCGGATTGTTCAGGAAGAGCACCGGAAGTATCTCCAAAATCTTGAAAGCCGTCTCGGCGACGCAAGTAATCTTTATCAATTTTTACAAAGAATATCCATGAAAATCAGTGCACGCAACGTCTTTTCGGGTACTATTGACAACATTACAAGAGGCGCGGTAAACGCGGAAGTCACGCTTCTGATCGGCGAAGAGACCCGCATCACAGCCATCATCACCAACGGAGCAGTTGACAACCTCGGTCTGAAAAATGGCATGAACGCCTATGCCATCGTCAAATCAAGCTCCATCATTATCGCACAGGAGCTGCACGATGCAAAACTGAGTGCCCGCAACATCATGCCAGGCATCATCAGCAAGCTTATCGAAGGTCCGGTCAGCACGGAGGTTGATGTCGAAATCGGTGGCGGCAACGTCATATCGGCAATTATCACCCATGGCAGTTCGGAAAAACTTGCACTCAAAGAGGGCGATCATGCCTGTGCACTCTTCAAGGCATCAAGTGTGATACTTGGTGTTAACTGAACTGAAAACAGTGTAATAGAACAAGCATTCAATCCTGACTTCCTCTGTTTTTTCTGATAGAGGAAGTCAAGAAAAAAACAGAGTTTATTTGGAAAGTTTCCGAAAAATGGTTAACAATCGTTAATACGTAATCAACAAGACGTCGAATCATGAAAGCAATGACCTCCAACATAATCTGTACAAGCTGTTGCTGTTGCGGAATGCAGAGCAACTCTGATACAGGAATATACCGGAGGAGATTGTAGCCCCACATGGATTCATGAAATGCGTACACTCTTTTAAAAGCCGGTCCTGAATTGTCAGTACCGGCTTTTTTTATTGTCAAACAGATTTTTTTACACCAAAAAAACGAACCACAACCAGCCATGTCCCATTCACTGAAATCAACAGATTCAACCGTGTGCACCGGAATACCACTTCCGGTTGTCAAACTGAACCGGGTCGTCCTGCTTACCGGTATTGTTGCTGCCATTCTCACGCAGCAGCCGGTTATTACGACCCTGCTCTTTGTGATCATTCTCGGATCCGTTGTGTTTGGCCGAAAAGGGAGCCTCATCTTCTTTGTCGGATCGCGAATTTTTGCAGAACAAAACAAACGTGCGGCCACTGAAGACCCGAAGCTCATGCGTTTCAATAACTCCATAGCAGCAATATTGCTCGGAGGTGCCCAGTTCGCATTCCTGCTTGGCGCCCCCCTTACCGGGTGGATTCTCTCAGGATTTGTCGCCGTTGCCGCAGCCATTGCCCTCGGAGGGTTCTGCTTCGGTTGCTTCTTGTTCTACCAGTTCAATTTGCAGCGCTTTAAATTTTTCGGTCCAAAACAGCAACAATAACTTTTGCGATCGTCCTGTTTCTAAAAAAGTGTAATAGCATCATCATTAATCAATCAAGGAGAATTTTCAATGAGTTCAGCAAACTACCGTTTTGAAACACTCGCCCTGCATGCAGGCCAGAGTGTTGATGCAACCCAGTCGAGAGGAGTTCCGGTCTACCGTACCAGCTCCTATCTCTTCAAGAACACCGAACATGCCGCAAACCTCTTTGCCCTGAAAGAGCTGGGCAATATCTACACCCGGCTGATGAACCCGACAACCGATGTGCTGGAACAACGGGTCACACAACTTGAAGGCGGCGCCGCATCCGTAGCACTCGCATCAGGCACAGCCGCGATTTTCAATACCATCATCACCATTGCCGAAGCCGGAGATGAGATCGTTTCGGCAAACAATCTCTACGGAGGCACCTACACCCAGTTCGATGCCATTCTCCCAAAACTTGGAATTACCGTTAAATTTGTTGATCCGAAAGACCCTGCCAATTTCGAACGTGCGATAACTGAAAAAACAAGAGCACTCTATATTGAAACCATCGGTAATCCCGTCCTTGATTACAGCGATGTAAAGGCAATTGCCGAAGTGGCTCACCGAAACGGCCTGCCGCTGATTGTCGATGCAACCTTCACCACCCCCTATCTGCTCAAAACCATTGATCTGGGAGCTGACATTGTGATAAACTCCCTCACCAAATGGCTTGGGGGCCACGGAACGGGAATCGGCGGTATTGTTACCGATGCCGGGCGTTTCAACTGGAAGGGAGGAAAGCACCCGCTCTTTACCGAACCGGACAAGAACTATCACGGACTTCGCTGGGGCATTGACCTTCCGGAACCACTGGCTCCGATAGCATTTGCCCTGAGAGTGCGTACGGTTCCGCTCAGAAATCTGGGTGCAAGCATCTCTCCGGATAATTCATGGATCTTTCTTCAGGGTATCGAAACCCTCCCCGTCCGGATGGTCCGTCACAGTGAAAATGCACTCAAGATTGCAGAGTACCTTGCAGCACATCCGGAAGTGACCTGGGTCCGCTATCCCGGACTGAAAAACGATCCATCCTACCCCCTCGCATCACGAGATCTGAAAAACGGATTCGGTGGTGTCGTGGTATTCGGCGTTAAAGGGGGATACGATGCCGCCGTAAAAATCATCGACTCCATCAAGCTCTTCTCTCACCTCGCCAATGTCGGTGATGCCAAAAGCCTTATCCTCCATCCGGCAAGCACATCCCACAGTCAGTTGACGGAAAAGCAGCAGCTTGAGAGCGGTCTCTCACCCGACCTGATCCGCCTCTCCATCGGCCTTGAACATCCCGATGATCTGATTGAGGCTCTTGATGAAGTGCTGCATACGGAGGAGTCGCACAAGCAGGGGTGGTTGTCCAAGCTGATCAAAAAATAAATCCCGGACAGCTCTATAAATCTATTACGCAATTCGATGGTATAGTTGGGCGGTGCTCAAAATCCTCATGTACTACGTGTACATTCCGGTTTCTCCGCTCCGTCCGCCTCACCCTCGAACCGCTCACGACAATTTATAGAGCTGCCAACTGTTTTATATCCATTAACAACACAACCATGGTGAACAAGCATCTCACAGTAAAGACTCCTCACGGCCTCCATTTCCGTGCTGCTGCAAAAATCCTGAGGATTTCCAGAGAACAGCAGTGCTCCATTTTGCTTGAGAAAAAAAATGGTGAAACAGCCAGTGCTGAATCTTTACTTGAGATGCTCACCCTTTGCGCAATTTCAGGAACAAAGCTCAAGGTAACAGCTGAAGGCCGGAACGGATGCAGAGCTCTTGCAATGATAGAAGAGGTTTTTGAAAACGGGGCAGGTATCTGACCATGAACAATCATAAAAGAAATATCACTCTTGTAGTTGCTGATACCCAGTTTTTAACGAACGAAGCACTCAAGTCAATTCTCTCTCCGCTTTACCAGGTGGTACACCTTGTTTCAACCAAGGCCGGGCTCCTGCAGTATCTGCACCAGGAGACCATATCTCTTGTCATTACGGATTACACACTTTTCGATTTTGATTCAATCGACGATCTCGGCGAGATAAGAAAGCAGTACCCTGATATGGGAATAATCATATTGACCAACGCAATAACACACATCAAGATCAAGGAGCTGAACGACAGCGGAATTAAAAATATTGTACTGAAAACGGATGATGGCGATGAGCTTTTTCATGCTATTGAAGCGGCATTAAAAGGGAAAAAATACTATTCCGGTGACGTGCTTGATATTCTTTTGAAAAAGGATGGGCCGATGGAAGATGCGAGCCTCCTGACAACATCAGAAATTGAAATCGTCCGTCTGATTGCCGCAGGCTTGTCAACAAAAGAGATTGCAGTCAAAAAACATATCAGCTTCCATACGGTCATGACACACAGAAAAAACATTTTCCGGAAACTGAGCGTTTCAAGCAGCCCGGAGCTCATGATGTACGCGATCAAAGCCGGATTGATAGACAATATTGAATACCACATCTGACATACCTATACCCTATTTGCGGTATAAAAGATGCCCTTTACAGGGGATTTACATTACGGGGCATATTCTTCATCTTGAACTATTCACAAACGCTTAAACAATCAACAACCATGGGACGTATTGCAAAAAAACTGACTGACCTTATCGGTAACACCCCGCTGCTTGAACTTGGCAATTTCGGCCTTGAACATGAAGCTCTGGGCTCGGTCATCGCCAAACTTGAATACTTCAATCCGGGCGGCAGTGTCAAGGACCGTATCGGTTTTTCCATGATCGAGGACGCCGAGAAAAAGGGCCTGCTCAACAGGGATACCGTCATCATTGAACCGACCAGCGGTAACACCGGTATTGCCCTTGCATTCATTGCCGCGGCCAAAGGGTACCGCCTGATTCTCACCATGCCTGAAACCATGAGTATTGAACGCCGCAACCTGCTCAAGGCTCTTGGAGCCGAACTGGTTCTTACTCCAGGACCGGAAGGGATGCCCGGCGCCATCAGAAAGGCTGAAGAACTTCACTCGGAATATACCAACTCCTTTCTCCCCCAGCAGTTCAAGAACCCGGCCAACCCTGATATCCACCGCAGAACCACAGCCGAGGAGATCTGGAAGGATACCGACGGCAAGGTCGATTTCTTTGTCAGCGGCGTAGGTACCGGCGGCACTATCACCGGTGTCGGTGAAGTGCTGAAGCAGCGGAACCCGGGTGTGAAAATTGTTGCCGTTGAGCCCTTCGACTCCCCGGTTATCTCCGGAGGAAAGCCCGGACCGCACAAAATACAGGGAATCGGCGCAGGATTCATCCCTGACATCCTCAATACCGGTATTATTGACGAGATCATCCAGGTAAAGAACGAGGATGCCCTGCGTACAGGACGGGTTCTGGCCCGCACCGAAGGACTCATTGTCGGCATCTCATCGGGAGCTGCGGCGTACGCTGCACTGCAACTCGCCCAGCGTGAGGAGAACAAGGGTAAAAATATTGTCGTTATCCTTCCTGATACCGGCGAACGCTACCTCTCAACCCTTCTCTACCAGTTTGAGCCCGAGCAGGTCAATATCTGAGCATGAATCTGTTGCTGCTCTCTCAGGGGCATGAACAGAAAAGGATTTGCGGCAGGAGATCGGAATGCTTCCTGCCGTCCGGTCCCTATGACATCAATTTTTCAAATACAATGAACTATCCGGAAAGGCATCCGGCTCCGGGAGATGGGTAATCATGGAAACAAAAAGCAGCAGTATCATTGAAAACACCATACAGCTTTTAGCCGTTTCCGGTGGTGGTGCATGTGACTTTCTGCCTGATCATGAGCGGCTGCATCCATCGATTGAAAAGCTCAAGGCAATTGTTGAATTGCTCCGTTCTATTCTCTTTCCCGGATATTTCGGCGAGCCGATTCAGCGACAGAACTCTCTTCCCCACATCCTTGGTGTTCGTGTGGAAAAGCTCTACCTGCTGCTTGCAGAGCAGATCCGAAGTGTTCAGCAGTTCAATCATGAGAACAATCACACTACTGCTTCCGGTGAAAATTCCGAAGGCGTTGCAGAGCAGTTTATCGGGATTCTGCCGGAAATACGGAGGAAATTGTGCACTGATGTCAAAGCGATCTTTGATGGTGATCCTGCCGCTAAAAACTATGGTGAAATCATCTTCTGCTATCCCTCTATCCGGGCTATGATCAATTACCGCGCAGCACATACACTGCTCTCGCTCGGTGTACCGCTTATTCCGAGAATCATCTCCGAGATGTCTCATTCGGAAACCGGTATAGACATTCATCCGGGTGCCCATATCGGCGAATATTTCTGCATTGATCACGGAACCGGTGTGGTTATCGGGGAGACCTGCATTATCGGCAACCATGTACGGCTCTACCAGGGGGTAACACTGGGGGCAAAAAAATTCACGCTCGACAACGACGGAAATCCTGCAAAGAATGTTCCCCGTCATCCGATTATCGAGGACAATGTCGTCATTTACTCCAATGCCAACGTCCTTGGAAGAATAACCATCGGCAAAAACTCCATTATCGGAGGCAACGTCTGGCAGACAAAAAGTCTACCGCCAAACTCAAGGGTACTGCAGCAGAAAGCCGTTGAAAGCAGCTTTACGGACGGCGGCGGCATTTAAAATGAGCATAACCCGGTATCAAACAGTCAGACTCACCCTCTTACACTCTTAAACCTGCATACAACTCATGTCAAACGCACAACGGGAATCGAACAGTCATTTACAGCGCAGTGTAACCACTACTGTAGCAAGAAATCTGGCGAACACGACCAAAACCGTTCCTCAGATGATGTCAATCACCCCGAGGTGGCTGTTGAAGCTGCTCCCGTGGGTGCATGTCTCATCGGGGACCTACAGGGTAAACCGCACCAAAATAGAGCTGCAGAAACCGGAACGGATCGGTATCAACTTTCAGGAAGGAATCGCCTCGTTCAAACCTGAAGCCCTTAAAAGCATTCCCCTCTTTGCATCCTTTGAAGATGATATCATCAGCCAGATCGCCAAAAAGTTTGTGCTTGAAGAGGCCGAGCTTGGCAGTACCCTCATTCTGGAAGGTGAAGACCGCCATAAACTCTTCATCATCGCGCATGGCCAGGTAGAGATACTGAGCAAGGGTCTCCATGGCGAGGAGCTTCGCATTGCACTGCTATCTGAAGGCGAGTACTTCGGTGCCGAGGATCTGGTATCCGATAAACCCTCTTCGGTTACCATCCGGACCATCACTCCCGGATCGTTTTTCTCGCTTTCAAGTGTCGATATCGAGAAGCTCTTCCGCCAGTCCCCTTCCCTGAAGGAGTCCTTCCAGAAGACCGTTGCCGAATACCTGAAAATCCGCTCCACCGTCAACACGCATGGTGAAAAGCATATCGACCTTGTCGCCGGCTTTGCTGAAGATGTCGAGATTCCGGAAACCTATGTCGATTACACAAACAAACCCCGCGAATACTCGCTGCAGGCAATCCAGACTGTAGTCCGCGTACATACAAGGGTTTCCGACCTCTACAATGAGCCCTACAACCAGATAGAGCAACAGATGCGCCTGACGATCGAGGGTATCAAGGAGCGTCAGGAGTGGGAGTTTATCAATAATCGTGAGTTCGGTCTTCTCTACTCCGTTGATCCCGGACAGCGTATCAGCACCCGCTATGGCACACCGACACCTGATGACCTTGACGATCTCCTGACAAAGGTGTGGAAAAAACCGGCTTTCTTTATCGCGCATCCAAAAGCCATCGCGGCTTTCGAGCGGGAGTGCACCTGGCGCGGTGTTCCTCCTGCCACTATCAACCTGTTTGGAACCCCGGTTCTGACCTGGCGGGGTGTTCCGCTTATTCCGAGCGACAAACTTGAAATCAACAAAAACAACAAGTCGGGTCACGGCACCACAAATATCATTCTGCTTCGTGTCGGTGAAAATGAGCAGGGTGTGGTGGGTCTGCATCAGGCCGGTATTCCCGGAGAGATCAGCCCGAGCCTCTCGGCAAGACTGATGGGTCTCGACAAGCTTGGGGTCGCATCCTATCTCCTGACCCTTTACTCCTCACTGGCTGTGCTGACCGATGATGCACTTGCCGTACTTGAAAATGTCGAAGTCGGCTACTATCACGATTACGAGCATCGCAAAACAGCTGCCAAAACCAAGTAAAGGGAACCGAAAAACCACCATACCGGTCAGGAACTGAACATCCTGACCGGTATGGATTACCAAAGGAGTTATGCCGAGAGAATACGAACAACCATACATTCCGGGAATCGAGAGTGAAGCGATCAACCCGACACTCATTGCAGAGATCGCCAGCAGGCTGTTCAATGATCTTCCCGAGGCCGGCAGCGTTCCGAAATATGAAACCGATGTCGCTACGGCCCCTGCTTCACTTGCAGAAAGCCTCAGTAATAAATCAGGGGTGGCTTCTGACGAGGGGGCAGTGCACCTCCCCGACAATTCGCAGCTGAAGGAGCTGCCGGCATACCCGGAAATCCCGTATTTTCAGGGTGATGCCCTCCCCTCACCGGAGCATGATCTCTATTTTCTCTCCCCTGCTCCGGCAAAAAAAGAGGAACCGCTTGGACACCATGCCAACAAGCTGACCGACCAGCAGAACTACTCGGAGAACAGCAACGGCTCATACGGACTCGATCAGTTTATCCGCCGTACCCTTCCTCCAAAACCGGAGAGTGCTGATGGCTTTGCTGAGGCCAGCCCGGAGAGCATTGCCCCGTTTTTCACCACGCTGAACAGCGGTCTTCCGGGTGAGGATGATTTTTCCTTCAATCTGCTTCTTGCAGCAGCACAGGATCCGGAGTCAGCTGCATCATCCCGTCCAGAAATCAACCAGCAGGCTGTTACCCCCGAAGCTTTTTCTGGCCACCTGCCACAGCAGCAATTTCCCGGAGTACCGGAAACTGCCGGAGACCCGGCAGAAGGTCAATGCTACGCCGAAAAGCTCTACCGGAACTTCGAATTTGAACAGGGAACTCCTGATCTCTCTTCGGTATTTCAGTCGCTTCGCCGTGCCAATGGAGTTACTTCTCCTGCTCTTCCCGGCATCCCGGAAGCAGGGATACCGGCAAATCTCAAACCTGAGTCCGCTTCCCGACCTGAACTGCCAGGAAAAGCGCCAGCCCCGATAGTGCCGAATAACACTGCTGCTCTGCCCGGCACGACGAATCTGCCATTCAGCATCCCTGATACCTCACTTGTTGATCCTTACTATTTTTTACGTGAGCCCAAGCAACCCCTGCATACACCTGAAGGGTTTGACGTTGCCACCATCCGCAAGGATTTTCCGGTGCTGCACCAGAACATTCATGGCAAACCGCTTGTCTGGTTTGACAATGCCGCCACAACCCAGAAGCCGCTGAGCGTTATCAACGCGGTTGCGCAGTTCTATGCTACCGACAACTCCAATATCCACAGGGGTGCTCACACGCTTGCCGCAAGAGCAACCGATGCCTATGAGGGTGCACGTGAAAAGATCCGCCAGTTTATTGGTGCCGCTTCAACATCCGAGATCATCTATGTCCGTGGCACCACCGAAGGGATCAATCTGGTGGCGCAGACCTGGGGTCGCAAGTTCCTCCAGCCGGGGGACGAAATTGTGCTCTCCATCCTCGAACACCATGCCAATATTGTCCCATGGCAGATGGTTGCTCACGAGCGTGGCGCCCGAATCAAGGTTGTTCCGGTCAACGACCGGGGTGAGATCATTATGGAGGAGTACACAAAACTGCTCGGCCCGCGTACAAAGTTTGTTTCGCTGACACAGGCGTCAAACGGTCTTGGAACCATTCTGCCCGTCAGGGAGATGATTCAGTTGGCCAAACGCTTTGATGCAAAAGTGCTGATTGATGGCGCACAGTCGGTGGCACATATTCCTGTCAACGTTCAGGATCTTGATGCTGATTTCTTTGTCTTTTCAGGGCACAAGATATTTGCTCCGACCGGCATAGGCGTTGTCTACGGTAAACGGGAGCTGCTGGAACTGATGCCTCCATGGCAGGGCGGCGGCAACATGATTCAGGATGTGCGGTTTGAAGAGACCGTCTATAATGAACCTCCGGCCAAGTTTGAAGCCGGGACACCTTCAATCGGTGATGCGGTCGGTCTCGGTGCGGCACTCGACTACGTTCGCAAAATAGGCCTTGACAACATCGCAAGATATGAGCATGAGCTGACCGAATACGGTACCGAGCGCCTGATCGGGATTCCCGGACTGCGACTGATTGGTACAGCACAAAACAAGGTCGGTGTTCTCTCCTTTGTACTGAACAATCTCCCCAATGAGGAGGTCGGTAAACTGCTTGACCAGGAGGGCATTGCCGTACGCACCGGCCACCACTGCACGCAGCCCTCACTGCGACGCTTCGGCGTTGAAGGCACCATACGGCCGTCACTGGCATTCTACAACACCAGGGAGGAGATTGACCGCTTAGCGGAGGTGATCAATCATATCCAGCGCCGATAAGAGGAACATCAGAAAAGTGAGAAAAAGTGTTTCGGTAAAAAAGGAAAAGAACGGTTATCTTTGTTCCCGGCAGTTCCGGAAAAACCGGATCCCGGAGATAAAGAAATAATCGCCCAGGAAAAAGCAACATGCAGTTTGAAACCATAGCCATTCATGACGGTCAGGCTCCCGACCCCCATACCGGATCGGTAACCGTTCCTGTCTACCAGACATCAACCTTCGAGCGGGAAGACCTTGAGCATCACCGTGATTTTTTCTACTCAAGAATAGGCAATCCGACAAGAAAAGCGCTTGAGTCAACCCTTGCACTGCTTGAAAACGGCCGATTCGGGCTTGCGTTTGCTTCGGGAGTTGCTGCGACCATGGCGGCACTTCAGGTGCTCAAACCCGGCGACCATGTTGTGGCAAGCAACGATATCTATGGCGGCTCCTACCGCATCTTTGAGCAGCTCCTTCGTCCATGGGGGGTAACGACAACCTATGCGGAGAACGAAACCACCGAAAGCTATGCTGCCTGCATAACACCGGAAACAAAGCTGATCTGGCTGGAAACTCCCTCCAACCCGCTGCTTCAGCTTTCCGATATCACCGCTCTTTCAGAGCTCGGAAAAAGGCAGGGATTTCTTGTTGCCGTTGACAACACCTTTGCAAGCCCCTACTTTCAGCGCCCCCTTGACCTCGGGGCGGATATTGTTGTGCACAGCACCACCAAATATCTGGGCGGTCACAGCGACGTGATCGGAGGTGCGGTCATAACCTCGAACCCTGCTCTGCATACCATCATAAAAAATTATCAGGCTGCAGCCGGAGCGATACCTGCTCCCTGGGACTGCTGGCTTATCCTTCGCGGACTGAAAACCCTGAAAATCCGCATGAAGGAGCACGAGGCAAATGCCCTCCATCTTGCCGGGGTTCTTGAGCAACACCCGGCTGTGGAGCGGGTCTTTTACCCCGGTCTTCCCTCCCACCCGCAGCATGAACTTGCGAAGCAACAGATGAGCGGATTCGGGGGTATGCTGACCATTGCACTCAAAGGAGGACTTCCGGCGGTCAAAACACTGACCGCAAACCTGAAGCTCTTTATCCTTGCCGACTCTCTCGGCGGAGTGGAGTCGCTCATCGCCTCACCGCCGAAAATGACACTCGGCGCCCTTTCCCCGGAGGAGAGGCGGCGCAGAAGATGTACCGACAATCTTGTACGGCTCTCTGTCGGTCTTGAAAATGCGGCTGATCTTGAAGCTGACCTCCTGAACGCCCTTGATATCCCCATATCAATTTGACGATGAAAGAAATGGCACAAATGATTACTATTGAGCTGAATGGAAAGGAAGAGCAGCTCCCTTCAGGTTCTGATGTAAACGGGCTGCTCTCAATCATCGGATCCGACGGAAAAAACGTGGCAGTTTTAGTAAACGACCGGAGCGTCCGCCCCGAAAACCGCTCGACGCACCTCTTGCAGGAAGGTGACCGGGTTGAGATACTGATTTTTGCCGGCGGCGGCTAACCTGCCTCAGACAGACACAACAGTTATGGACTTATTGCAGTTAGGCTCTTACAGCTTTACCTCCCGCCTGATTCTCGGAACAGGAAAATTCAGCAACGCCAAAGTTATGCTTGAAGCCGTCCGGGCTTCCGGCACCCAGCTTGTCACGGTAGCACTGCGGCGTTTCAACCGCGAACAGCTTGAGGACGATCTTTTCGGCCCTCTGAAAGAGCTTTCGGGAATAACCCTGATGCCGAATACATCGGGAGCATCGACCGCAGCCGAAGCTGTCCGTGCAGCGCATATTGCACGGGAACTATCCGGAAGCCCCTTCATCAAGGTTGAAATTCACCCGAACCCCCAGCACCTGATGCCTGACCCGATAGAAACATACGAGGCAGCCCGTATTCTGGCCAAGGATGGATTTCTGGTCATGCCCTATATATCAGCAGACCCGGTTCTGGCCAAACGCCTGGAGGATGTCGGCTGTGCTTCAGTCATGCCGCTCGGCTCGGCAATCGGCAGCGGACAGGGACTTGCTACCGCAGAGATGCTCAATATCATCATCCGCGAAAGCGGTATTCCGGTCATCGTTGATGCCGGACTCCGCTCACCTTCGGAAGCGGCTGCAGCGATGGAGATGGGATGCGCCGCCGTGCTGGTCAACAGTGCTGTGGCCGTAGCATCGAATCCTCCTCAGATGGCGGAGGCTTTTGCCGGTGCGGTTGTTGCCGGAAGAAAGGGATTCAATGCCGGACTGATGCAGAAAAGCGGATCCGCCATTGCAACAAGCCCGCTCACCTCTTTTCTCGGAGCAAAAGCATGAGTAGTGCACCGGAATGGCTGAGTAACGAACAGGAGTCGGCTTCCCTTGCAGCTATGCTTTCGCCCTCTTCACCACTCTCACTTGAATCACTGGCAGCGGAGTCAAAAGCGATCACCCTGCGCCGTTTCGGACGCACCATTTCGCTCTATGCACCGCTCTACCTCTCAAACCACTGCTCAAGTGGCTGTATCTACTGCGGCTTTGCCTCCGACCGAACAACCCTCCGCCGACGGCTTGAGCCGGATGAGATCGAACGGGAGTTGCTCGCCATGAAAAAACTCGGCATCAGCGATATACTCCTCCTGACCGGTGAACGGACCAAAGCCGCCGATTTTGATTATCTGCGCCGGGCGGTCGAAATTGCAGCAAGAAGCACACAGCGGGTCTCGGTCGAAGCCTTTCCCATGAGCGTTGCTGAATACCGCACCCTTGCAGAGTGCGGATGTACCGGTATCACCATCTACCAGGAGACCTACAACCGTGAGCGCTATGAAGAGCTTCACCGCTGGGGGCCGAAAAAGGATTTTCTTGACCGGCTTGAAACCCCTGCAAGAGCGCTGGAAGGGGGAATAAAAACCGTTGGTCTCGGTGTCCTTCTCGGGCTGTCGGAACCGGTGGAAGACGCGCTGATGCTCTACCGGCACGTGCGCCATCTCAGCCGGGCATACTGGCGAGCAGGCATCTCGGTCTCATTCCCCCGCATGAGGCCGCAAACAGGAGGCTATGAGCCCCCTTTTCCGGTTGATGACCATTTTCTTGCCCGCATGATCTTTACCTTCCGTATTGCGCTGCCCGATGTTGAACTGGTGCTTTCAACGAGGGAGAGCGCAGCCTACCGTGACGGCATGGCCGGACTCGGCATAACCCGCATGAGCATTGCAAGCCGAACCACAGTTGGCGGTTATGATGAAAACAACACCGATAAGGGCCAGTTCGATGTGTTTGACGATCGCACGGCAGAAGAGTTCTGCGCCGCACTCCGGGCAAGAGAGATTGAACCGGTATTTAAAAACTGGGAACCGGTTTTCAACGGGCCTTCAGGTACGCAAAGCCGCACATTAACACAGGAGGGGAACTGCACGCATGCCACTGAACGATAACCAGCGCCAGCGCTACCTGCGCCACCTCTCACTTCAGGAGATTGGCGAAGCAGGGCAGGAAAAACTGTTACAGGCAAAAGTACTCGTGGTCGGAGCCGGAGGTCTTGGCTCACCGGCGGCATTTTATCTCGCAGCAGCCGGTATCGGCTCGCTCGGAATTATGGATGGCGACACGGTGGAGTTGAGCAACCTGCAGCGCCAGATCCTGCATACGACAGCTTCACTCGGAGAAGAGAAAGTGAACTCGGCAGCCGAACGGATTAACGCTCTTGACCCTGACATCCGCCTCTCACTCTACCCCTTCCGGTTGACCGAAGAGAACGCCCCGGAACTCCTTGCCGGTTTCGACTTTGTGCTTGACGCAACGGACAATTTCGAATCAAAGTTCCTGATCGCAAAGGCCTGCCACCAAGCGGCAAAGCCCTACTCCCATGCCGGAATCCGGCAGTTCTATGGCCAGATGATGACGGTTCATCCCGGAAAAACCGCCTGCTACCACTGCGTTTTTCATGAAGAGGGAGTTCCTGCGGCCTCCACACCATCCGGCCCCATCGGAGCACTCCCCGGCGTCATCGGCTCCATGCAGGCTATCGAAGCAATAAAATATATCCTCTCCATCGGAAAACCTCTCGTCAACACACTCCTGACATACGACTCACTCTCGACAGAGATCCGCAAAGTACCACTGAGCCGCGACCCCCACTGCCCGCTCTGCGGAACTGCGTAGACTGTTCATATAGCTCTCGTAAAACCAGACGCAAAACCTCACAAAAACGGAAAACAAGAGATAAAAATCATGCCCGCCTGATAAGTCTGATCAGTAACAGCAGCACCACAGCTCCTATCGTTGCTGACACTATTATACCAGCTAAACCGCCGCCCAGACTTACTCCAAGCACTCTGAAAAGGTACCCTCCTAAAATTGCTCCGATAATACCAACAACAATATCACCAAGAAGGCCAAAGCCATACCCTTTCACAATAAGACCAGCCAACCAGCCGGCCAATGCTCCGATCAAAATAAAAATCAACAATGCTGTAGTGCTCATAACCTCCTCCCCTTTATTATCTGTCGTTATGATCCAAATCATGACAAATAATACGAACAACGGTTTAACAGCTTAAATTCCCAAAACGAAGGGGGAGATGATCGACTTCATGCCCGCAATAAGATAGTGAGCTCTGTGCAGGTAAAGCTCCGGAAGAGCGCCATGTCGGCAGGAGTCCCGACAGGATCGGGAGTCAGCAGATGCGTGGAAGCTGTTCGCCGAGGGGAAGATCGACAATGCGGCGGCTGCCGAATGCGGTTCGCATGACTACCATGCCGTGGTGGTCGTCAACAACCGTGCCGATAATGACGGCATCCCGACCCTCTTCGGTAGCGCGCATCACCTCAAGAACCCTGTCGGCATCTTTTGAGGCAACTGCCAGCACCAGTTTACCTTCGTTTGCAACATGGAGAGGATCAATCCCGAGCAGTTCACAGGCTCCCCGCACATCGGGTTTTACCGGAATGGCGGTCTCGTTGATCTCAATGCCGACTGATGAGGCTGCGGCAAGTTCGTTAAGCGTGGCGGCCACACCGCCTCTTGTCGGGTCACGCATGGCATGAACCCCGGGCACAGCATCAAGAACCTCAGCAATCATACTGTTAAGAGAAGCACTGTCACTCTTGATTGTCGACTGAAATGAGAGATTTTGACGGGAGGTCATGATCGCCATGCCATGATCCCCGACCGATCCTGAAAGAATGAGGCTGTCCCCCGGCTTCAGGTTGCGGCAGGAGAGATCCACACCCTCCCTGATGGCGCCAACCCCCGCTGTATTGATAAAGATCCTGTCACACTGCCCTTTGCCGACAACCTTGGTATCGCCGGTGACAATCATCACTCCGGCTTTCAGGGCTGCTGCAGCCATACTCATGACAATGGTTTCAAGATCGGCAAGCGGAAACCCCTCCTCAAGCACAAAGCCCGCGCTGAGGTAGAGGGGCCGGGCACCGCCTACGGCCAGATCGTTGACCGTACCATTGACCGCAAGCTCGCCGATATTGCCACCGGGAAAAAAAACCGGACTCACCACATAGGTATCGGTTGAAAAGGCTGTTCGACCGGGGGGGAGATCAAGCTTTGCCTGATCGTCAAGCAGATCAAGAAAATGGTTGTGCAGATGCGGCATGAATACCCGCTGCATAAGTACCTGAGACAGCCTTCCACCCGCTCCATGCGCCATCTGGACGGTTTCATGCTGTGTAATGGGAGCCGGACAGACCGGTGCAATTGTCATGGAGTGAAGTTCCTGTGATAGTTATAATATGCGGCACACGCTCCTTCGGAAGAGACCATGGTCGCTCCGAGAGGATGTTCAGGGGTACACTCTTTTGCAAATGCCGGACACCCGTCAGGCTTGAGCGCACCCTGAAGAACCCGACCGCTCATGCAGAGCGGTGATTCCGATGCACAGATATGGGAAACATTGAACTTTTTTTCAGCATCAAAGCGAGCGTAGGCATCTCTCAATCCAAAACCGCTCGCCGGAATCATGCCGATACCGCGCCACTGCCGGTCGATCACCTCAAACACGTTACGGATAATCTCTGTGGCCGCCCGGTTCCCCTCACGGCTCACCACCCGGGCGTAGCGGTTGACCACCTCCGCCCTGCCAACTTCAAGCTGTTCGACCGTTGCAAGAATTCCGGCAAGAAGATCAACCGGTTCAAAACCGGTAGGAACAATCGGCACATGAAACTCTTGCGCTACAGGCTCATACTCTTCATATCCCATCACAGCGCAGACATGACCGGCGGCAAGGAAGCCCTGAACCCGGTTTCCGGGAGAGGAGAGAATAGCCCGCATGGCCGGTGGAACCATGACCTGACTCACCAGAACACTGAAGTTCTCAACACCTTCTCTTGCGGCCTGCCAGACCGCCATGGCATTGGCCGGTGCCGTGGTTTCAAAGCCTACCGCAAAAAAGACCACCTCTTTTTGTGGATTGTCGCGGGCTATCTGCAGGGCATCCAGCGGTGAAAAAACAATGCGCACATCCCCTCCTTCACTGCGCACCATAAAGAGATCCCTTGAGCTGCCGGGAACACGGAGCATATCGCCGAAACTGGTAAAAATCACCTCTTTTTCAGCGGCAATGGCAAGCGCCCGCTCAATGGATTCAAGCGGAGTAACACAGACAGGACATCCCGGCCCGTGTACCAGCTCTATGGCGTCAGGCAGCAGTTGATCAATGCCGTTGCGGATAATCGAATGGGTCTGGCCGCCGCAGATCTCCATGATGGTCCATGGCCGTGTGGTAACTCTGTGGATCGCGGCCAGAAGATTACGGGCAAGCTGCGGGTCACGGTATTCGTCAATATATTTCATAACAACCTGCGTCAAACATCCCCGGATGAAGGCGAATCTTCAAGAGGTTCAAACGCCCCTTTCTCAACCAGCTCCGCCCAGAGTTTCAGGCTTTCTGCAGCTTCATCCTCATCGATGATTTTCAGGGCAAACCCTGCATGGACAATGGTATAATTACCAACCTGAATTTCCGGCACATACTCAAGACATGCTCTTGTTCTGGCACCGTTCACATCGATCGTGCCCATTTTAAGGCCGTTTTCAGAGCTGATTTCAAGAAGTTTTCCGGGAATAGCGAGGCACATTGCTGCTGTTGGTTTGGTTTAATTGGGGAAAGATAATAATAAAACAAGGACAATAAGGACTACAGGGACAGCAAGGACAAAGAATAAGAGAGAAGAACTAATGAACTCCTCGATAGTTTCCTTTGAGGTATTCGCGGCCGATCATGGCCTGACCGAGAGAGAGGCCTCCGTCATTTGAGGGAACAAGAGAGTGTGCAAGCACCCGGTACCCTCCGGCTTCAAGCTCCCGGATCAATGTTTCAAAAAGAAGCGCATTCTGGAAAACTCCGCCGCTCAGGGCGACGGTTTTTATTCCGGTTGCCATTGAAGCCCTGGCGATAATCTCCTGAAAACAGTCAAGAAGAGTCCGGTGGAAGCGGCGGCTGATTTCAGCAACACTCACGCCATGGAGTACTGCTGCCGCCGCATCGCGGACAATCGGTGAAACAAGCATGATCCAGCGTCCGTTTTCCTCCTGAAGCCCGTAACTGAATGCGCTGTCGCCTGCGCTGCCCCCTGCTGCATGCGTCAGTGCAACTGCGGCCTCTCCCTCATAGCTGATCTCTCCCTTCAAGCCACAAAGAGCCGCAATGGCGTCGAACAGTCTTCCACAACTCGATGTTTCGTAAATACCAACCTGCTTTTCGAGTAGTTCTACTACCGGTTCAATGCTTCTCCCCTTCATAAACGGCAGTTCAGGCATCTCCGAAAAGCTTCTGAACAGGTAGCCGACCGCAGCCCGCCATGGCTGCATGATGGCCGCTTCCCCACCGGGCAGGGGCATGGGTTCCAGGGAAGCAAACCGTTCAGCTCCGCCGCAGTCGCCAACAAGCAGCTCTCCGCCCCAGATCCTGCCGTCAAAGCCGTAACCTGTTCCGTCAAGGATAAGCCCGATTGCCGGTCCCTCCTCTCTCTGTTCGGCAAGGCAGGATGCAAGGTGTGCATGATGATGCTGAACACCAAGCCGGGGGAGTTCCTGCCGGGCTGCCCAGAGCGTTGTCATGTAGTCAGGATGCAGGTCATGCACCACAAGTTCGGGTGATACCTGAAAAAGATGCTGAAGATGGCGGGCAACATGTTCGAAATGACGATAGGACTCAAAGTTTTTCATGTCGCCGATATGCTGGCTCAGAATAGCATGGGAGTCCTTCAGAAGAGCGATGGTGTTTTTCAGCTCACCTCCGGTTCCAAGAACAGAGGGGCCACTCTCCCGAAGGTAGACCGGTGCGGGAACATATCCTCTGCTTCGCCGTAACTGTCGGAGCTTGCCCGAAAGGTGAATGGTTACCGAGTCATCACACTTCAGATAGATCGGCCGGTTATGCAGAAGAAAGGCATCGGCAATACCCTGGAGTCTCTTGACCGCATCATCATTTTCACTTGTAATAGGCTCCTCACTGAAATTCGCGCTGGTCATCACGAGAACCTCCGGACTCCCGTCGAACAGAAGCGCATGCAGGGGTGAATACGCAAGCATAACGCCAAGCCGGTCACTCTCTGGAGCCACAGAGGGTGCAAGAGCAGTGCCATCCCGCTTTTTAAGGAGTACAATCGGCGCTTCCGCTGCGTTAAGCGCAGCAAGTTCACCGTCACTCAGCTCGCAATATCTGCCAGTAATCACAGCGTCACGCATCATCACGGCAAAAGGTTTGGCCTCGCGACCCTTTCTCGCTCTGAGCCGCCGGACCGCATCCTCGTTGGATGCATCAACAGCCAGATGAAATCCCCCCACTCCCTTCAGGGCAATAATACCACCGCTACGGAGAATTGTGGAGGTTTCCGCCAGAACATCATCAGCGACAGAAGTTCTGCCCGATGCATCAACTAACTGGAGTGCCGGCCCGCAAACCGGACAGGCTGTCGGTTCCGCATGAAAACGGCGGTCAAGTGGATCCCGGTACTCACACTCACACTCCCCGCACATCGCAAAGGTGTGCATGGAGGTGAACGGACGATCATAGGGAAGCCTGCTTACTATGGTATAGCGGGGGCCGCAGTTGGTGCAGTTGATGAACGGGTATCGAAACCGGCGGTTTGCCGGATCGAAGAGCTCTTTCCGGCACTCTTCGCAGAGAGCAATGTCCGGCGGGATGAGTGTTTCTACCTCACTTCCGGCACTGGAATATCCGATAACAAAATTCTCTTCAGGGAGAGAATCAATGAGCTTCTCCTCCACTGTTTCTATCCTTGCAAGCGGAGGAGCATCCTGGCGAACCGCATGGCTGAAGAGGTCAAGAAGGGGTGATGCACCCTGCACCTCAATCAATACTCCCGATGGCGTGTTCCTGATAAACCCTTTCAGCCCTGACGAGACTGCAAGGCGGTAGACAAACGGCCGAAACCCTACCCCCTGCACGATACCACTGATACTGATACGCCTCCTCTCTTCAACGGCGACAGTCGCGCTATTCAGCGCTGTTTCAGTTTGCTTTCGATCCACTGCTGCCATACTTCAAGCCCTTCGCCGGTTTTAGCTGACACTTCCATCCATTCGAGATGGTGATTAACACGAAGAGCATTCTCCCTGCACTTCCGGACATCAAAATCAACATAGGGAAGAAGATCAATTTTGTTAAGAATGCAGAGATCCGCTTCATGAAACATATTCGGGTACTTCAACGGCTTGTCGTCACCCTCGGTAACACTGATAACAACCACTTTCAGTGCTTCTCCGAGATCAAACATAGCCGGACAGACAAGATTGCCGACATTCTCGATACAAAGCAGAGAGTTGTTCTGCAACTCAAGCTCCTTCACTGCACGGTTGATCATCATCGCATCAAGATGACATCCGGAACCGGTATTGACCTGAATGACCGGGACTCCAAGTGCATGAATCCGATCAGCATCATTGGTGGTCTGCTGGTCACCCTCTATAACGGCAACCGGAGAGTGCGGAAGAATCAAGGGAATGATTTTTTCCAGCAGAGTGGTTTTTCCTGAACCGGGAGAGCTCAGAAAATTAAGCGCAAAGATGTTTCGTGCCTCAAAAAATCCACGGTTTCTTTCAGCCAGAAGATTGTTCTTCAGGAGAACATCCTGCTCAAGCAGAACCTTCCTGTTGCTGCCCTCTTCATGGTGATGGTGATGCGTGTGGTCATGACTGTGAGCCTCATCATGGCTATGGATAGCGCTTTCGTGATCGCTCTCGACGATATGTAGATGGTAACCGGTCTCACCGGGCTTACGGAGCACCACCCCGCCCTCGGTTGAACAGCCGCAGGTATCGCACATAGGTATTAATCTCCCTCTTCCTCTATTGAAATTGTCTGAATCCTGAACTCCTCCCCCGACACAATCCCGATCTTCAGAGAACGGCAGTCGGGACACTCCGCATAATAAAAAGAAACCGGAAACTTCCGGCCACACTCCAGGCACTCACCGATACCTTCAGGTTCCTCTATCTGAAGCAGTGCTGACTCCGCCATACTCCCTTTTGCCGCTGCCGAAAAACAGAATCGCAACGATTCAGGCTGAATACCTGCCAGTTTCCCGACAACCAGATCTATACCGGTAATCCTTTCGGCTCCCTCTTCGCGAGCTTTCGCCTCCACTGCCTCAATAATTGAAAGCGCAATACTCATCTCGTGCATAACGGCATTCAGCAAAGGTTCGTTCAAAATAAACAGATAAAACTGCCCGGATAAAAATTCCGGAACACCTCATCAGGTAAGGTAGTTCTTGATCATCAATTTTTTTGTAACTTCGCGGAAAGAATCTTTTTGAACAGCTACATTTATAAGTCGGATTTGAAGCACCTAACTGGACTATGCAACGTTCCGGCCTCTGAAATCACCGGACTTCTCGACATGGCTGCCGGGTTCAAGAAAGAGTTGATAACCGGCTCACCCTCATTTGACGCCACACTCAAAAACAAACGCATTGCCCTGGTTTTTTTTGAAAACTCAACCCGAACCCGATTCTCCTTTGAAATAGCCGCACGCCATCTTGGCGCAGGAACACTCAATTTCAGCGCCTCTTCAAGCAGTGTCACCAAGGGAGAGACACTGAGCGATACCATCAGAAACCTTGAGGCGATGCAGGTGGATGCCTTTGTACTGCGCCACCCCTCTTCGGGAGCTGCGGATCTCATCACAGGAATCACGGCAGGAAACGTCATCAACGCCGGAGACGGCGCACATGAACATCCTACCCAGGCTCTGCTCGACATGTTTACGCTCCGGGAGTATTTTGGAACAATTGCCGGGCTTAAGGTTATTATTATCGGCGATGTTCTGCACAGCCGTGTTGCACGATCCAACATCTTCGGACTTCTGACTGCCGGAGCAGAAGTAGGACTCTGCAGCCCGGTGACCCTGCTGCCTACCGATCCCGACAGACTTGGAGTAACCCTGTTCACCGATCTTGACGAAGCCATTGGATGGGCAGACACCGCTATCGTGCTTCGCCTTCAGCTTGAGCGCGCAACCGGAGGCTATCTGCCCTCTCTTGAAGAGTATTCCGTCCACTACGGTTTGAGCGATGAAAGGCTCGAAAGGATTCAGAAACATCTTCTTGTACTTCATCCCGGACCGATAAACCGCGAAATAGAGATATCCAACCATGTTGCTGACCGCATACAGCCCCCCGGATATTCAAAAAGCATGCTGCTTGAGCAGGTAACAAACGGCGTTGCCGTGCGCATGGCGGTGCTGAACACCCTGATAGCCGAATCATAAAACATCATCTTCATGACCGGATACCATACGATAATGCAACAACTCCCCACCATGAAAAACAACTACTGGCGCTACTACACGGCATTCTTCACGCTTGCACTCCTGATCCTGATCTCTGTAAAAAATGGAGAAGCAGAACCACTGCTTAACCCGACTTTTCAGACAATCTTCACCCCGCTTCAGGCCGATCCGATGGAGCCGAGAATAGCTGTAATGCCTTCGTTAAGTGACCGAACGCTCCAGCTCGACATCGGCTCCTCAGCAGATCTCTATCAGAGTAAAAACAGGGATTTTGCCGTCGGGGTTGATTTCGGTACCTACTCCCGCCTGCGACGGAGCGAAAGCTTCAAATTCCCGGTTGATGCAATCGACTACATTTTCGGTATCAACACAAGCTGGAAAAAGCCAATCACCAGCGACCGGCTTCCTTTTGATGAATTCAGTGCAAGAGCCAGATTCAGCCATATCTCCGCCCATTTTGAAGATGGCCATTACGATTCTGCTGCCGGTCAGTGGATTCAGGGTGACTGCCCCTTTCCTATCCCCTTCACCTACAGCCGGGAATTTATCAATCTCGTTTTCGCATTGAGCTCGCCGAATAACCGTATCTATGCCGGTTACCAGTTAGTCTATCACACCATTCCCGGCGGCATCAGCCCGCACTCTTTCCAGGCCGGCGCTGAACTCAACACTCCGGGCAATACCTATGTGGCGGCTGATCTGAAATTACTGCCGATCTGGCATGATAACCTGAATGAAACCAAAGGATACAGAGGCACATGGAACCTCCAGGCGGGAGTGCGACTCAAGGCGGCTGGTCTTGAAAACGTTCGGGTCGCTTATAACTATTTTTCCGGAATGAGCCGCCATGGCATGTATTTCTACCGCCCGGAGAGCTTCAGTACGGCAGGAATTATCATCGATTTCTGAAGGGCTCCTCTATCAATTTATTCCGCGATTCGATTGCTTCGTTGGGCGGTGCTCGAAATCCTCAAGTACTCCTGTGTACATTCCGGTTTCTGCGCTCCGTCCGCCTCGCACTCAAACCGCTCACGACAATTTATAGAGGTGCCCTGAAGAAGAAGATAGTGGACGAGAACTCTTCTCTCTTGTCCACTACGTCCACTCAGTCCATAATTTCTTCGTCCATTCCGTCCACTGCTTTTCACTTCTTCTTTTATTCCGGTGAAGCAAAAAACTCGGGTACAGCATTTTCAAGCCCCGCATCCGACTTAGTGCGAATGTAATCAGAAAGAAATGGGGGGTAGAGATCATAACGGTCAATATCATGCAAAGGAATCCAGCTCACCGTTATAATCACCTGTTTGTCATCAGGATATTCCGGATCCTTTCCGGTTATCATCCGGCCTCCCGTCACCTCACAAAAAAACCCGAGTGATACCGAGTGATGTAGGGTACCCTGCGCCGAAACTCCAGGATGGGGGTAGAGCAGCTCCTTTATAAACAGCAGGTTACCCACACTGCACTCAAGACCGGTCTCTTCCATCATCTCCCTCTGAACAGCCGCTTCAAGCGTCTCTCCCCGCTCAACAACTCCTCCGGGCAGAATCCAGTAACTGGGAGGAAGCTTCGGATCATCCGGAGCAAAGCTTTTGTGTTCAACAAGCAATACCTCGCCATCCTTTATACATAAAGCACTGACCCTGAGCCTTACCTGTGACATGCGCTAATTACTGCATAGTTATAAAAAGCAAAAAAAAAATTCCGTCTATTTTTTACGCTTATTCTATTTAATAAATAAATGAGATATGAAAGGATCTGCAGCAGAATTGTCAAAATATAAAATATTAACAATAGGTACTTCTGTCACAATCAACATTTGACCCTGATAGATATTTTTATTATTATTGAAAATATTGTTACCAAAAAGTTCTTTTTTGATTTCTTCTGCAGAACTATATTGAATAATTATTGTAGGATTTTTTCTGTAAAAAAGCACACACACACACAAACCTAACGGAGAATGTTATGAAAAAAATGCTATCACTTGCTGCAATGTTTGCAGTACTGTCATACGCATCACCCGCATCTGCTGAACTGAAAATCAGCGGCGATGCTGCAGTTCGTGAAAGGGGCCAGTGGAACAATTCAACCACCGACAAAGATCTTAAAACCCAGTACCGGGTTCGTTTGAATACAGCTGCTGACCTTGGCAGCGGCTATTTCTTCAAGGCTATGATACAGAACGAAGGTGTTGCCGGTGGATGGCAGACTGTAGCAGCCAATAACAGTGAAAGAAATCCGCTTGAAGTTTCAAATTTCTATTTCGGTCGCATGCTTGAGGATTGCCACTATATGCTTGGCCGCATTCCTCTGAACAGCGTCAATAACCCGATTTATGACATCACCCTCTATCCTGTTCCGACTGCATTTACCTCAGCAGGAATCTATGCAGTTGATATCCCGGTCGCAACCTGGAACTATGATCGCGTATTTGGAGTCAACTACGGCACCAAGGTCGGCGGTGGCGAACTGAATGCAACCATTGTTATTTTTGATAACAACTCAGTCACTGAAAACACAACGGCTACCGGTGACGGTCTTTTCAATGACGGCTATGCTCTGAACCTTGCATACAAAACAACTCTCGGTGATGTCACATTCGAACCGCAGGCAATCATCTCGCTGACTGATGTGAGAGGCGTTACCTATCAGAAGGTTTCACCGAACACAGCCGGTGCCAACGTTACGATTCCTGCCGGCAAGTCCAAAATCGGCCTCAGCGGCTTCTACACCATCTGCCGTGACACTAAAGGCGAGAGCAACCTTGTTGCAACCAATGTTGACTATGACGGCTATCTCCTCAGGGCAAAGGGTGAATCAGGTCCTGTAAAGGCATGGGTTGACTACAACAGAACCAAGGACAAATCACCTGCTGCAGATGTAACCTACAACAACGTCTTTGTATGGGCACAGTACAACGTCAAGCTGCATGAATCAGCAGCAGGAACCCTGAGCCTGACTCCAACCATACGCTACCGTGCAAGCGGAAAAGATGTTGTAGGAGCTGCCACAGTGAATAACAACCAGCTTCGCACAGAGCTCTATGCGACGGTAACCTTCTAAGCAGTACTTTTCGACCAAAAAGCCGCAGGCAACTGCGGCTTTTTTTTGCTTGCCCGAACGGCTTATTAATATGACAAAGCCGCACTACATAACAATTGTTGTGTTGTTTTTTTTTAAAGATATTATTAAGTTCGTATTACAAAAAATGTGTGCCGTATGAAACAAATCTCACACATTTTACTTCACCCTGATTTTATTTAACAGATAAAGAGATTTCCCTCATCTCTCTTTTGTTCTGTTGCGCTACGTATACTCTCATTTTTTGCATAGAGAGTTCAGTCTCTCATAATTGAATACCCTGGCGTTTTTTCGGTACAACTCGATTTTCTGGAAAATATTTTTCAACTGTTCTTGTTATATAATTTTCATTCCAACAACCAAACAACAATAGCGGAGCTATGATTACAATTAAAAAAATCATCTGCCCGGTTGATTTCTCTGAGCTGTCTCGCAAGTCGTTGCAATACGCCAACGAGTTTGCAAAACTGTCAGGCGGAGAGGTCTTTCTGGTCGGCGTCATCGAAAACGATCCAACCATCAATTATTCACATGGACTGGATGCTGAACGAGCCGAAGCTGAAAAAAAACTTGCCCTGCTTATTGATGAAGAACAGATGGCAGGTATTGTGTCCGACTATGTCATTTATGAAGGATTTGCTGAAGAGTGCATCATTGACTATGCCAAACGCAAGGAAGCCGATGTCATTGTGATGGGATCACATGGGCGCCGCGGACTGAAGCGTATGATTCTCGGAAGCGTTGCTGAACATGTCGTTCGCCGTGCACCATGCCCGGTGCTTATCGTCAAGGAGAACGAACACGAATTCATCAAGTAATCGTCACAGCGTGCCGCTGGCATCCTGAGAAACAGCTTGTAACTATTTTTTTTTTAACATTCAAAGAAAACCTTTATGGCACAAAATGTCACAAACGTTTCCCATACCGAAGAGGTGTCCAGCACCCGGCGGGTTATTGCCGCGTCTTCGGTCGGAACGCTCATCGAGTGGTATGACTTTTATATCTTCGGTACTCTGGCAAAAATCATTTCCGAACAGTTCTTCCCCAAAGACAACCCGACAGCCGCGCTGCTGGCCACACTGGCGACATTTGCCGCCGGTTTTGTCATCAGACCTTTCGGTGCACTTTTCTTCGGTCGCCTCGGTGACCTTATCGGCAGGAAATACACTTTCCTTGTTACTCTTGTTATCATGGGTGGTTCAACCTTTGCCATCGGTCTTGTTCCCGGTTATAAAACAATCGGATTTTTTGCTCCGGCAATAGTCTTTATTCTTCGGCTTCTGCAGGGTCTTGCTCTTGGAGGTGAGTACGGCGGTGCGGCAACCTATGTAGCCGAACACTCACCCGAAGGAAAACGGGGCTTCTGGACCAGTTTTATCCAGACAACAGCTACCCTTGGTCTCTTCCTTGCACTCGGTGTCATTCTTACCGTCCGCCAGATGCTCGGTGTTGAAACCTTTACCGACTGGGGATGGCGTATTCCGTTTATTCTTTCCGCACTCCTTGTTGGCGTTTCGATCTTTATCCGCATGAGAATGTCGGAATCACCGCTCTTTGCCAAGATGAAAAAAGAGGGCAAAACCTCAGCAAATCCTCTGGCCGAGAGCTTCAAGCAGAAAGACAACCTGAAGATGGTTCTTATCGCACTGCTCGGCGCAACCGCCGGTCAGGGTGTTGTCTGGTACACCGGTCAGTTCTATGCACTCTCCTTCCTGCAGAATGCCTGTAACATTGAGTTTGTACAAAGCAACATAATCATCTCTATAGCACTGCTTATCGGAACGCCATTCTTCATTGTATTCGGTGCTCTTTCCGACAAGATCGGACGCAAGTACATCATGATGGCCGGTATGCTGATCGCTGTTATAGCCTACAGACCGATCTATACCATCATGTACAACGATGCCAATCTCAAGACCAAAGAGGTGATCGAAGACAAAACGGTCAACAAGATGAAGTATGAGGTCAAAGGTACCGACTCGCTGATCACCTCCGTCACCACCAAACTTTATACCGACGGAACCAGCTACAAAGAGACCGTCAAGAAAAAGTTTCCGGTTGATCCTGCCGTTAAAGCTGCAATGCCGAAAGACAAGCTGAAACCTGAAACAAAGAAGGAAGTAACCCTTCCCCAGAACCTTTACTACAAGATGATCGGTCTGGTTCTTATCCAGGTTATTTTTGTGACCATGGTTTACGGCCCGATTGCTGCATTCCTGGTTGAGATTTTCCCGACCCGTATCCGCTATACCTCGATGTCCCTGCCCTATCATATCGGCAACGGCGTCTTCGGCGGTCTGGTTCCGCTTATCTCGACCCGTCTTGTTGAAGCAACCCGTCCCGCTGCGGATCTTCCTCCAGCCGACCCGCTTGCCGGTCTCTGGTACCCGATCCTGATTGCCGGCGTCAGCTTTGTCATCGGTTCGCTATACATATCAAACAAGACAAACAACCTTGACGTAGAGTAATCAAGAACATTTAAAATCAATCTATTATGTCAGCAATAAAAAGAATTTTCGGACTGCTCTGGACGGTCATGGGAGTGGGAATTATCCCGCTTGTGATCATGCAGGCGATGAAAGAGATCGCAGCAAAACCCAGTGAAGAGAACTGGATATTCTGGTCTATCGTGATTGTCGTGCTTATGCCGATTATCGCTTTCAGCCTGATTACCTTCGGGATCTTTGCTCTGAAAGGCGAATATGATGTTATTGCGTAGCATTCACCAGTAACTGCATGTTCTTTTTTTAAAGGGAAAGCCGCATCTTTCGTGCGGCTTTCCCTTTTTTTATTTATTGTTTTTTTACCCCGGGCATCGGGAATGAACATCACTTTCCAACCGTATTTGATCATGGCTAATCATGATGAGCATGATGAACATAAAGGCAGAGCAAAAATTCTGAAGGAGAAGCTCTCTTCCCTCCCCTCCTCACCGGGTGTCTACCAGTTCATCAATGACAAAGGGAGGGTCATCTATGTAGGAAAGGCAAAAAACCTCCGGAACAGGGTACGCTCCTATTTCAGAAATCCTCAGCAACTGTTCGGCAAAACTCTTGTCCTTGTATCGCATATTGACAATTTTGAGGTCATCATAACCTCTTCGGAAGTCGAAGCGCTTATTCTTGAGAACAATCTCATCAAGGAGCTGAAACCGCGCTACAATGTTAATCTGAAAGATGATAAAACCTATCCCTACCTTGTCATCACCAATGAACCTTTTCCAAGAATCTTTCTGACCCGTCAGGTCAGAAGGGATGGATCAACCTGGTTCGGCCCCTACACCGAGGCAGGACAACTGCGAACCATTCTTGACCTGCTCGGCTCTATCTTTCCCATCCGGAGCTGCAAGCATCGATTGAGTCCGGAAAATATTGCCGCACATAAATTCAAGGTCTGTCTGGACTACCATATCCATAAATGCAAAGGCCCATGCGAAGGGCTTCAGTCTGAAGAGGAGTACCTCCTCATGATAGGGGAGATCATCAGGCTGCTTAAAGGAAGGACTTCCGCAATGATCAGAACACTCACTGAACGCATGCAGTACTTTGCAGCAGAACTGAAGTTTGAGCAGGCGGCAGAACTGAAAGCACAGCTTGACAGCTTGAAACGATATGCTGAACGGCAGAAAGTAGTATCCGGTGACGCACTCGACCGGGATGTTTTTGCCGTTGCATCCGGAGAGGATGATGCCTGCGGGGTGGTGTTTAAAATCCGGGAAGGAAAACTGCTTGGCTCACAGCGTATCTACATGAATAATACAAGTGGAGAGAGCGAGGAGGTGCTGCAGTCGAGAGTGCTTGAAAAATACTACCTGGAGACCCTTGAGCTGATTCCTGATGAGATTCTGCTCCGCAAACCACTCACTGATGAGGAGGAGAGTGCTCTGCGGGCACTCCTGACAGAAAAACAGAAAGAGGAGAAACAGGAGAAAAAGCAGATCCGGTTCCTGGTGCCGCAGATCGGCGAGAAAGCTCATCTTATGGAGATGTGCCACCAGAATGCGCGACACCATCTTGAGGAGTACCTGATCCAGAAACAGAAGAGAGGGGAGGCAGCCAGAGAACACTACGGCCTCATCGCTTTAAAGGAGCTGCTCCATCTCTCTGTTATCCCTCAGCGGATCGAGTGTTTTGATAACTCTCACCTTCAGGGCACGGATTATGTCAGTTCGATGGTCTGCTTTGAAAAGGGAAAACCCAAAAAATCCGATTACAGAAAATTCAAACTGAAAAGTTTTCAAGGTTCGGATGACTATGCCGCTATGGAAGAGGTTATCCATCGCCGGTATGGCGGATCTCTTGCAAGAGAGCTCGCACTGCCTGATCTGATTATTGTTGACGGGGGAAAAGGCCAGGTCAATACCGCCTTTACAGCACTCAATGCACTCGGAATATCCTGCCCTGTAATCGGGCTGGCAAAGCGCATTGAAGAAATTTTCACCCCTCATGCCCCGGACCCCTTCAATCTGCCAAAAACCTCTCCGGCACTTAAACTGCTGCAGCAGCTTCGCGATGAAGCTCACCGGTTTGCCGTCACCTATCACAGAAAACTCAGGACTGAACGGACACTGCAAACGGAACTCACAACAATAGAAGGAATTGGCGAAAAAACCGCATTCAAGCTGCTGAAACAGTTCGGTTCGGCTGATGCGGTGTCAAGGGCAACCATCGAGGAACTACAGGCTGCGACCGGAGCAAAAAGTGCCCAAGCCGTCTATCTCTTTTACCATCCCTGAATGCTATAGATCTTCCCCATACCCTCTTCTCATGTATATTTTCTTAAGAAAATTCTGTTATATTTGCTTATGATGATTATGATGGACGATAGAGCAACTCTTATGATTACTTATGAACCTGCCTGATTTCTTTGACGATAACCACCGCCATAGCCAATCGGATCCGTCAGGAAAGGAAGTGCCCGACCTTGATGGTCTTGATGCGATGTTTGACTCAGAAGAGCTGGTTGACCGGCTCAATCAGTACAATGAGGACGGCTTCGTGATTGAGGCTCTCGCGGTAGCTCGTCGTCTTGAAGAGATTACTCCCTATAATACCGAGACCTGGTTCCACCTTGGCAACTGCCTGACTCTCAATGGCTCTTTTGAAGAGGCGCTTGAAGCTTTTCAGAAAGCGGTTGTTCTCAGCCCTTCAGACAGCGAAATGGCTCTTAATCTTGCCCTTGCCTGGTTCAATACCGGACATCTTGATGAGGCGCTTGAAGAGCTTGAAAAAATGATTATCGACTCCTCCATTGAAAAGGAGTACCATTACTACCGCGGAATAGTCCTTCAGCGCCTTGAACGCTTTGTTGAAGCTGAAGAGGACTTTGAACGGGCTCTTGAGCTTGACGCCGAATTTTCAGACGCATGGTATGAACTTGCCTACTGCAAGGATATTCTCGGCAAACTTGAAGAGAGTACCTCATGCTACCGCAAAACCCTTGATCAGGATCCGTATAATATCAATGCCTGGTACAACAATGGTCTTGTACTGAGCAAAATGAAGCGTTACGACGAAGCGCTTGACTCCTACGATATGAGTCTGGCCATCTCCGAAGATTTCAGTTCCGCATGGTACAACCGGGCAAATGTTCTTGCCATTACCGGTCGTATCGAGGAGGCTGCCGAAAGCTACATCAAAACCCTTGAACAGGAGCCGGATGATATCAATGCGCTCTATAATCTCGGCATAGCCTATGAAGAGCTTGAGGATTACAGCGAAGCTGTTCATTGCTACCGCCGCTGTATTGAGATAAACAGTGAGTTTACCGATGCATGGTTTGCTCTTGCTTGCTGCCATGAAGCTCTTGAAGAGTATGAAGAGGCCATTTCGGCCATTGACCAGGCACTGACGGCCCTGCCGGAGAGCATTGAGTTTCTTCTTCTGAAGGCTGAAATCGAGTATAATCTCAATGATCTGGAAAACTCCATATCTACCTATCGGGAGATCATCATGATTGATCCCGAAAGCCCCCAGATATGGGTTGATTTTGCCATGGTACTCCGCGAAGCGGGTGATGTCAATGCCTCCATTGATGCATTGCAGCAATCACTGAAACTTCAGCCCTTTTCAGCCGAAGCCCATTTTGAAATTGCTGCCGCCTATTTTGCAATGGGCGACAAACTCAGCACGCTCAAAGCGCTGAGCAAGGCATTCAAGATCGATCCGGATAAAAAACTGCTCTTCCAGAGCACCTTTCCGGAACTTTACCAGCAGGATTCCGTCAGGCGGATGCTCGGCATTTCATGATCACATACAGACCGGAACACCTGCATGACGAAAACAAGAAAAATCCTTGGCCTTATCGGCCGTGCAGTTGATTATTCCTGGTCTCCGCTTATTCATAACACCGCCTCTGAACTGCTCGATCTTCCCTACTGCTACACCATTTTCAACATTGCTGATCCTGAAATGATCGGCGATGCGCTCCGGGGCGCAAAAGCTCTTGGTATAGCCGGGTTCAACGTAACCATCCCCTACAAGAAAACGGTTGTCCCCTTTCTTGATGAGCTTTCAAGGGAAGCGGCAACAATCGGTGCGGTCAATACCATCATTATTCGTGACGGCAAAATGACCGGCCATAATACCGATATTGAAGGATTCGCAACACCGCTTAAACCTTATGCAAGCCTGATAGAGGGAAATCCGGTTTCTGTTTTCGGCTGTGGTGGCGCTGCACTTGCAGCCATTGAGGCATTCAGGCTGTTTTTCTCTCCGCGTAAGATCATGGTATATGCGAGAGATCCTGAAAAGGCAACAGCGATGCTTGACGGGTATGAATACAAGGAACTGGTGACAATCTGCCATCAGCGTCTCGTAGAAGAGCAATTGCGGAGCTGTGCCGTTATGGTCAATGCCACGCCGATCGGCACAAAGGGTGGCAATAATGACCAAACAGAGAGTATTGTTCCCCTCGACCGGGAGTTGATTCACAAGGGTCAGATTGTCTATGACATGGTGTACAACCCTCTTGATACCCCTCTGCTCCTGGAGGCAAAACGCAAGGGTGCCACAACCATATCAGGCATTGAGATGCTGATCGGTCAGGCCGCACTCTCCTTTGCGCTCTGGACCGGCAAGGCGATGCCTGTAGAAGCCGTAAAAAAAGTGATCATGCAGGAGATCAAACAGAAAGAGAACGACTGAACTGACCACCTGACTAACTAACACGCTTATTCCTCCTGAAAATGAAACTGTTTCTCTCCCTTATTCTCCTTGTCATCACTGCTGATCAACTGACAAAAAAACTTGCAGTCTCGCTGCTTCGGGACAGTGGTCAAACCTTCACCATCATCCCGAACCTCTTCTCCCTGACCTATGCTGAAAACAGAGGGGTTGCCTTCGGTGTTGAATTTGCTCCACCGGCGGTCCTCCTGCTTCTGACCGGCCTGATAACCGCTACTGTCGTTTTCTATGTTATTCGCTCCAAAAACAGAAGTCCGCTCTTTCTTCTCTCTTTCGGCCTCATCGTCGGAGGAGGAATCGGCAATATGATTGATCGGGTAAGCATCGGTCATGTCGTTGATTTCATCTATTTCGACCTCTATCACGGCAATATTTTCGGAACCTGGGTATCCCTTTGGCCCATATTCAATGTTGCGGACTCCGCCATCACCACAGGTGCCTGCATCCTGATCCTGTTTTATAACCGGGTCTTTCCTGACGCAACAGCAAGAGAGCAGAACAATGCTGGTTGATACTCATGCTCATCTCTCTTTTCCTGATTTCGATAATGACCGGAAAGAGATCATTGAACGACTTTGCCGTGAAGGTGTTCGACTGCTGATTGATCCCGGTATTGATGTTCCGACAAGCCGGAAAGCTATTGAACTTGCCTCCGGATATGATTTTATCTATGCCAACGTCGGACTCCACCCTCATGAAGCCTCGAGTCCTGTAGATAGCGAGATCTTTGCGGAACTTGCATCACTTGCCCGCTCACCGAAAGTTGCAGGCATCGGCGAGATCGGACTGGACTATCACTACCCTGATCATAACAAAGCCGCCCAGCAGGATGCGTTCCGCCAGATGCTCGGAGTTGCCCGAACACTTGACCTTCCTGTTGTTATCCACTGCCGGGATGCCTGGGAGGATATGCTGCGCATCCTTTCCGAAGAGAAACACTCATCACTTCGCGGCATGATGCACTGTTTTTCTGGTGACACAACTATTGCCAGAGAGTGCATCAGAATGGGATTCAAGCTCTCCATTCCCGGAACAGTAACCTACAAGCGGTCGCTGCTTCCTGACGTTATCAGGGAGGTTTCACTGGATGATCTTCTCACTGAAACCGACGCTCCCTACCTTGCGCCTCTCCCCTTCCGTGGAAAACGAAACGAGCCCGCCTATGTCCGGTTCGTCACCGCCGCCATAGCCGAAATCCGCGGGATCACGCTGCATGAGACCGCGAAACGGATAGCAGAGAATAGTATTGAATTGTTTAGATTACCGGCACTTTGAGCGGTGCGGAAACAATCACAACTGCCATAAACCCGGACCTCATTACATTGTTTTGAAATTCATGCAAACTTGCTTAGGTTTGTGGCCGGAACAGCGGGTTCGAAATCACCCGAACACAACCGAAGCAGCAACCAGAAAAACCAGTTATGAACGATATAAAAACAACTACACAGGCTCCTCAAACGGTTAAACCGGCAGCAGAAGAGAATCTTCTCTACATTGCCATAAAATATAAAAACGCCCTCATCGGCGTTGTTCTCCTCCTGCTCTGTCTCGGTGCCGGCACCTATTTCTGGATGCAGCAGCGACAGGCAAACGAACAGCAGGCATCACTCCAGTTGTCGAGGGTGGCGCCGTTTCTTGACAGCGGCAAATTCAGCGCAGCAATTAATGGAGAAGGAAAAATTCCGGGACTGAAAAAAATTGCAGCCGAATACGCTGGAACACCGAGTGGCAATATGGCCGCCCTGCTGCTTGCCAATGCCTGGTACTTATCCGGCGACTATACAAGTGCCCTGAATACCTTCAAAACAGTATCTATTGCCAACAAAGACCTTGCGGCGGCCGCACTTGCCGGTGCCGGGGCCTGCTATATCAACAGAAATCAGTTTGTTCAGGCGGCAGAGAGCTACCAGGAGGCATCAAAAAAGGCTGAAAATGAAGTGCTCAAGGCACAATATCTTGTCAAGTCTGCAGAAAGTCTCCAGCAGACAAACCAGATTAAAAAAGCAGCCGAACTCTATACAAAAATCATAGCCGATTATCCCGGTTCAACAGCAGCAGCTGTTGCACAACGATCACTCTGGCAGGTTTCAGGAAAACTTTAATCAACACATCTTTTAACTACCCGTTCCTATGCCCGAAAAATTCACTATCAAGACGAGCCTTGGCGATATCACCATCGCCCTCTATGACGACACCCCCCTTCACCGCGACAACTTCTCCAGACTTGTCAGCGAAAACTACTACGATGGCATCCGCTTTCACCGCGTTATCGATGGGTTCATGATCCAGACCGGAGATCCTCTCTCGCGCCATGAGGAGAAGCGTGCACTGCATGGGACCGGCGGTCCGTCACAGCAGATACCTGCTGAAATCCGCCATCCGAACAAAAAAGGGACACTTGCTGCAGCTCGCAATAACAATCCCCAGAAAGCCTCTTCCGGCAGCCAGTTCTATATCAACCATAAGGATAACGGCTTTCTTGACGGAGAGTACACCGTATTCGGCATTGTAGAAGAGGGTATTGATGTAGTGGATAAAATTGCCGTTGTTAAAACCGACCCCAATGATAACCCGCTTGTCCCGGTCATCATTGAGACCATTGTTCCGGCTGTACAGTCATAAGCGGAACCACTCATGCAAAGCATTGCAGCAAATCTTGAGGCCATACGTGAACAGATAAAGGCTGCCTGCATCAAAGCAGGCAGGCAGCCGGATTCTGTTCGTCTGATCGCTGTGACTAAAACCAAACCGGCAGCGCAGGTAAAAGAGGCTCTTGATGCCGGTCAGCTTGAGTTCGGAGAGAGCTATGTCCAGGAGTTTCTGGAAAAATCCGGGGATCCCATTCTTGAAAACAGTCCGATTGTCTGGCACTTTATCGGCCATCTGCAATCGAACAAGGTACGCTCAATCATCGATAAAGTAACGCTCGTTCACGGTATCGATAAACTCTCAACGGCTGAAGAGCTTTCAAAACGGGCACAGCAACACAACCTGCAGATCGACTACCTCCTTGAAGTCAACACCTCCGGTGAATCGTCAAAGTACGGCATGCCGCCGGATAAGCTGCTTTCAACGGCAGAATCCCTCTTTAAACTCCCGAACATCACGCTCCGGGGCCTGATGACCATCGCTTCTCCCGATATCGAATCAGCCCGAAGGGAGTTTCGCACTCTTCGCCTGCTGCTTGAATCGTTAAAAAAAATCGCCCCTCATCCACAAAAGCTGACTGAACTCTCCATGGGCATGAGCGGAGATTTTGAAGCGGCAATTAATGAAGGTGCCACCATGATTCGTGTTGGGTCCTCCATCTTCGGCTGGCGCTGAATCAGGAATACACAGCAGAAGCTCTCCCGCATTTTTATCTGACATCTGAAGAGATTATATTACGAGTCAAATTTTACAGGCAGTTAACGCCTGCCGCCAGATGCCTCAAGGGGAAGGAAAAGAGTCTCCCGGTTTCGGCTCTTTGCCGTTTTCTGACAGAGGAATCAGATCGGTCTTTAATTATCTCTTAGTCAATTAACCAGTAAACCTGACCTACCATGATCTCACAGAAGGTAAAAATCGAGGAAGCAGTTGCCTTTATCAGAAAAAAAACCCAGGATAACTACCCTGTCGGTATTGTTCTTGGAACAGGACTTGGCGCACTGGCAAAGGAGATCAAGGTAGAGTTTTCGCTGGACTATGGCACCATTCCGAATTTCCCGATCTCAACGGTTGAAACCCACCATGGAAAACTGATTTTTGGAACCCTTGCCGGGAAAAAAGTAGTAGCCATGCAGGGCCGCTTCCATTTTTATGAAGGCTACACCATGCAGCAGATTGCCTTCCCGATCAGAGTCATGAAACACCTTGGTGTTAAAACGCTTGGCATCACCAACGCCTGCGGCGGATTGAACCCCTCCTACAAAAAAGGCGATATCATGCTGATCGACGATCACATCAACCTGCTTGGCGGCAATCCCCTCATCGGACCCAACGATCCGGAACTCGGTTCACGCTTCCCCGACATGTGCGCACCATACTCCATGAGGCTGCTTGATCTGGCCGAAAAAGTTGCTCTTGACCTTAAACTCAAGGTTCAGCGCGGTGTCTATATCGCTCTTTCCGGACCATGTCTTGAAACCCGCGCTGAATACCGCATGCTGAGAAACCTCGGCGCAGATGTGGTCGGCATGTCCACGGTGCCGGAAGTTATTGCTGCTGTCCACCAGGGAACAGAGGTGTTCGGAATGTCTATCATCACCGACGAGTGTTTCCCTGATAACCTCAAATCAGTCAGCATTGAAGAGATTATCGAGGTTTCAAACCAGGCTGAACCGAAAATGACCGCGATCTTCAAGTCCGTTGTTGAAAATCTTTAACCCTTTTTGATAATCATGATAGACGCCATCTCGTTCAGTAACGACACCCTTCACTACCTCGACCAGCGGTATTTGCTGCTCAGGGAGGAGTATGTTTCTACCAAAAGCCATCAGGAGGCTATTGAAGCCATTAAGACCCTTGCGGTTCGGGGCGCACCCCTGATTGGTGTTGCGGCAGCCTATACGATCATTCTCGGCATCAACAGCTTCAAGGGTAGCAAGGAGGAGTTCCCTCTCTTCTTCAAAACGCTAATCGCGGATGTTGAAGCCTCAAGGCCGACTGCGGTCAACCTCTTTTTTGCCTCTGCCCGTCTGAAACAGGTCTATGACGATAATTTCGCGACCGATACGATTGACGTGCTCTTTGCAAAAATGAATGAAGCTGCAAAGAAAATCCATCTTGACGAGATTGCCAACTGCGATCTGATGTCGCGCCACGGTGTTGACCAGATCAAAATTGACCTTGCCGATATCCTGAAAAAACGAAAACTCAACGTACTGACCCACTGCAACACCGGCACCCTTGCCTGTTGCGGCACCGGTTCTGCGCTTGGAGTTATCAGACTTGCTTGGCAGGAGGGGCTTATCGAGCGTGTCATCACCTCCGAAAGCCGTCCACTTCTTCAGGGACTTCGTTTGACTGCATGGGAGCTTCAGCACGACGGCATACCGTTTGTCTCTATTTCCGACTCCTCCTCGGCATTCCTGATGCAGAGAGGCATGATTGATTTCGGCATTGTCGGTGCGGACCGGATTGCTGCCAACGGCGACACTGCCAACAAGATCGGAACCTGCGCCCATGCAATCAGCGCCTACCATCACAACCTGCCGTTCTACATTGCCGCGCCGGTATCAACCATAGACATTACCATTCCTGACGGGACACACATCCCGATCGAAGAACGGAATGCCGATGAGCTGAGAACCATTTTCGGTACACAGGTAGCTATGCCCGACACACCTGTACTCAACTACGCCTTTGATGTCACTCCGGGCAAGTTCCTCCGCGGCATCATCACTGACAAAAAGGCTGTTGTCGGCAACTATGTCGAAGAGCTTAAAACGCTGTTTGGACAGTAACATTTCCTCACACGAGCAGATCCCATCAATAAAAAATCCGGATAACACCAATCCGGATTTTTTATTTCTCCCATGATTAAATCACTATTTCTCCTTACATTTACAGTATAAAGTGAACTTTCAAAAACTGTTCACCCCGTTCCCTCTCTATACTTTTTCACCAAGAGCACCTCTCTTGTTTGCTCTACCTTTCGACTGTGTCACACAGTGCGAAATAATGAACAGAGGCGCAAAAAAGAACTGGAGTAAGGCATGAATGAAGCAGTAGTGTACAATTACAAAACTGTTCGCGGTTTTGCCTGGTCAGCGGTATTCTGGCTGGTCATCGGCCTTCTGGTCGGACTGTGGATAGCATTTGAAATGTTTAATCCGGCGCTGAATATCACACCCTGGCTCAGTTTCGGACGTCTCCGTGTAGTCCATACCAACGGTTTGGGGCTTGGATTTGCTCTCGCCGGAGTGTTCTCTGCATCATACTATATGCTCCAGAGACTGACCAGATCGCCTCTTGCCTTTCCCCGTCTGGCACAGGCACACCTCTACTTTTTCAATGCCATCATAGCTCTTGGAGCCCTGAGCCTCTTTGCAGGAATGAATACCACAAAAGAGTATGCCGAGCTGGAGTGGCCAATTGATATCGGTGTGGTGATTTTCTGGGTCATGTTTGCCGTCAACGTCTTTGGAACACTCATCAAGCGCCGCGAAAAGCAGATGTACATCTCTCTCTGGTACATCATCGCCATGACGGTTGCCATTGCGATCCTCTACATAGTCAATAATCTTGAAATACCCGTCACCCTCTTCAAATCCTACACCGTCTATTCCGGAGCAAACGATGCCAATGTGGAGTGGTGGTACGGCCACAACATTGTAGGCTTCGTCTTTACTGTTCCGATACTGGCAATGTTCTACTATTTCCTTCCCAAGGCAACGGGTCTGCCAATCTACAGCCACCGCCTCTCCATTGTCTCGTTCTGGGCACTGAATTTTGCCTATCTCTGGACCGGAGCACATCATCTCATGCTCACACCCCTGCCGGAATGGATCCAGACCGTCGCGATGGCCTTCAGCATCTTCATGATTGCACCATCATGGGGTTCAGTTGTCAACGGCTATTACACCCTGCAGGGCAACTGGGATCAGATGCGCTCCAACTACCTGGTCAAATTCTTCATCGCAGGCATAACCTTTTACGGTCTCCAGACCCTCCAGGGACCTCTGCAGGGACTCAGAACCATCAATGCCTTCTTCCACTATACCGACTGGGTCGTAGGGCATGTGCACATGGGAACCATGGGATGGGTCACCATGATAGTCTCTGCATCTTTCTACTATATGATTCCGAACATCACCAACACGGTGATCTACAGCATCAAACTTGCAAACATACAGTTCTGGCTTATGATGGTTGGTCAGGTTATCTGGACTTCCGCCATGTGGATCGCAGGAATCCAGCAGGGAGCAATGTGGAAGGCCACCAACCCTGACGGATCACTGATGTACAACTTTCTTGATACTGTTGCATCGCTCTATCCCTACTACCAACTGCGATTTGCCGCCGGACTCATATTCTTTATCGGTATCCTGATCTTCGTCTGGAATCTGGTCATGACCGTACGCCAGGAACCACGTCAGGCTGAAGCATAACCGACAAATAAACAAACAGGAGCTGTAATCATGGGGATCACTTCAAAACCGGTTGTTTTCGCACTGCTTGCAACCGTTGTCATCCTGATCGGCACAACCGTAACCGTCTTTATTCCGCTCTTCATGCCCTCTACGCAGCCGGTGAGTGCCTATATCCAGCCCTACACGGCTGTTGAACAGGAGGGACGCGACATCTATATGCGTGAGGGGTGCAACAACTGCCACACCCAGACCGTACGGCCACTCCGGACAGAGGTGATGCGCTACGGCGAATACTCAAAACCGGAGGAGTTCGCCTATGACCGGCCATTCCTCTGGGGCTCCCGCCGCACTGGACCTGACCTGAACAGGGTTGGAGGCAAATATCCCGATTCATGGCACTACACCCACTTCCGGAGTCCGCAGGCCATGTTTGAAAAATCAAATATGCCTCCCTATGCCTGGCTTGCAAATAACCGGCTTGACACGGCTAACTCATTTAAAAAAACATCGGTTCTCGGTTATGGCTACTCTGAAAACGAGGTTCAGCAACAGATCGACCAGTACCGCTCAACGGTGACCAATGATAACTATCCATCAAAAGTGAGTCGCGACAAGGCGACTCCTCCAGAACTGCAGAAGGAGCTTACGGAGATGGATGCCCTCGTTGCCTACATCCAGAAGCTTGGACGGGATGTAAAAAACATGGAGGCCAATAAATGAATTTTTCCGGAGTAGCATACCTCATCTTCACCATCGCTCTGGCGACTGTTCTTGCCGGAATAATTTTTTACTACTACAATCCAAAGCGAAAAGAGAAGGTCGAAAAGCCTAAGCAGAACATGCTTGATGACGACCAGTGAAACCTCGAAACAGCTCAAACAGATCTTTAAAAGGAGACCTCAATGCATGATTCCGGTGAGCCCCAGGATGGCCATAACAAAATCCCCAAAGGTTGGCTGCTGTTTTTTTTCGGAGGAGTTATCTTTCTCGTCGGCTACACGGTATCCTATACCCCGGCCATCTCGGGATGGTCATTCTACAAGGAGTATGAACAGGAGATGGCTGCTGCATCCAAAACGGTAACAACGGATACGGTCAAGGATTATGCCGGGGACAACGATGCCATTGAGGATGGAAAGGAGATTTTTGCCTCCACCTGTGCTCCATGCCACAATGCCGATGCAACCGGAGGAATCGGCCCCAATCTTACCGCAGCAAAACTCAAATACGGCTCTGCCCGGACTGATCTCTACGAAACAATTACCAAAGGGAGACCAAACGGGATGCCCTCTTTTCTTCCCCAAATCGGAGCCGAAAAGATCAGCAAGGTTATAGCATATCTGGAAACCCTGAGAAAACCATAACCTCTGCAAACTCGGGAGCCTCTCATTTTGTGGAAAACAAAGAGAAACGTTGTGGCAATCATGCAGGCCGTCTTCCTGACCGGCCTGCCGTTTCTTGAGATAAACGGCCAGAGCGCCTTCCGCTTTGACATTGCAACCCTCAAGCTTCATGTTTTCGGATCGGTAATATGGATGCGGGAGTTCTATCTTATTCTTGCCGCCACCCTCTTTGTCCTTCTGTTCACAGGCTTTGTAACCATTATTTTCGGCCGGATCTGGTGCGGCTGGCTCTGCCCCCAGACCGTCCTGCTTGATTTGAGTGAAACAATCTCGGGAGCAAAAACACACCGGAAAACCATTCAGAAACTGGCGCTTGTTCCACTCACTGCCCTCGTCTCAATTACCTTGATCTGGTACTTTGTTCCACCTGCAGAGACATTCAGAACGCTCTTTACAGAGCCGACAATCACCGCATTTTTCCTGGTACTCTGGCTGCTGATCTACCTTGAACTGGCCTTTCTCGGCAGAGGGTTCTGCACCTCAATCTGTCCCTACGCCATGCTGCAGAATGTGCTTTTCGACAGGGAGACCCTTGTCATTGAGTATGATGTTTCGCGTGATGCGACCTGCATGAAATGTGATGCGTGCGTTCATGTTTGCCCTGTCGGCATCGACATCAAAAAAGGGTTGAGTCAGGCCTGCATTGCATGCGCCGAGTGTATTGACGCCTGCCTGCGTATGACAGAAAAAAAGCATATTCCTCCCTTCCCGAACTATAAAGGACGCATCGTTCGTCCGAAAACATTCTGGCTCGGTGGCGTAACAGTCGTCACTGCCATTGCTCTTGGCATGCTTCTTCTGAGCCGTCCGCCGGTTGATTTTCTTCTCATCCGTGACAATGCATCACTGCCACCGGGTCTGAACCGTTACTCCTTCACTATCCATAACAACGGAGGGGAAAAACTGACGCTTGATCTTACATCCCCTGACACCGGAGTAACCCTTATTGGAGAGCAAACCCTTAATGTGGAGCCATTTTCAGCACTTCATGGAACTATTCTGGTTAAATCGACCGGAACCCTGGAGCGGCTTCATCTGAAAATTTCCGGCAATGGGATCATCATTAACAGGGAGGCCGGTTTTCTATGAAGCTCTTTTTCTACATCATCTATCCTCTCTTTTTCTTTGCCATGGGGTGCGGCGTCTATGTGGCGTTCAGGGATGCCGAGGGATTGGTGGATAACAACTATTATGAGAACAGCAAAGGCTATTTTCAGGCAAAGGCGGCAGAAGAGCGACTTGGTATTGCAATCCAGCCGCCAGCAGCACTGAAGAGGGGAGAAAACGAGATAAGAATTGCCATCACCTCAAAGGGAAAACCACTTGAGCAGGCAAATCTGACGCTCTTCATCGGCAACCTCTCTTCAACCGGTTATGACTCCACCATAACCATGCGGGAAGAGGCTCCGGGAATCTACAGGGCGACTGCTGAAATTCCATTCAAAGGGGTCTGGTTTGCACGAATTGACCTGAAACAACAACAACAACTCATCACCAGCAAAAAATGGTTTTCCGACATACAATAAAAGGTATGGCAACTCTGGCGCTCTTTGTATCGCTGCTGAGCACAGGAAATACACTCCGGGCAAAAGAGCTGGAGTGCAACATCAACAATGGCCCCTGCACGCTCGTTTCGGGAGGGCGAACCGTCACCATCGACATTGAGCCGAAACCGGTAAGCCCGATGCAGGAGCTCTCGTTCAGTGTAACCATTGCTCCATGCGATGCACTCCCCGAAAAGCTGCTGCTTGATCTCAGCATGCCGGGGATGATGATGGGCAAAAACCAGGTCACTCTTGCAAGAACAGCCGGTTGTACCTACAGGGGAAAAGGGGTTATCGTCCGATGCATGAGCGGTCGAACACTCTGGCAGGCAACACTGCTTTCTGCGACGCTTGACAATCCGGCATTTATCTTCAATGTCAGCAAGTGACTCCTCCTCTGCCGAAAAGGTGCTGTGCGATCACTGCCTTCAACAGACCACATTACAATCGGCAATAACCGCGCTGATCGACGGTCGGAAGAGATATTTCTGCTGCAAGGGATGTCTTGGCGTCTACGAGCTTGTTAACAGCAACTCGCTTGATGCATTTTACCGGCAGCGTTGCGACTGGCAGCCGGGCCCTCCGGAAACCGGAGTAAAACTCCAGACCGCCCACTTCACCGATACCGTCACCATTGAGGGCGATGAATACCGCATTGAGCTTCTGCTTTCAGGCATACGATGCGCTTCATGCGTATGGTTGATCGAGAAGTTTCTGGCAAAAGTTGATGGGGTGCTTTCAGCAAGAGTCAACTATGCAACCCACAAGGCAGTCATCGTCTGGAGTGGCCGGAAAACATCGCTCGACACCATCCTGAATGCCATCCGCGATATCGGCTATCTGCCACATCCCGCTCATATAAATGCAGGCAGCACGGTTTTTGCAGAGGAGAAGCAGGATCTGCTGCTCCGCTTCGGAACTGCCGGTTTTTTTTCCATGCAGCTCATGCTTTTTTCTGCCGCGCTCTATGCCGGTTTTTTCCAGGGTATGGAGTCCCGTTACAGAGTCGCGTTTCAGCTTGTCTCCTGGGCTCTTGCCACACCGGTACTCTTCTATTCAGGCTTTCCGTTTCTTTCAAGCGCATGGCGCTCGCTCAAGCGGATGACGCTCAACATGGATGTTCTTGTTGCACTCGGAGCACTCTCGGCCTATCTCTACAGCATTGCCATGATACCCCTCGGAGGAGAGGTCTTTTTTGACAGTGCCGCCATGATCATCACGTTCATCCTGCTTGGCCGTTTTCTGGAAGCCGGTTCACGCCTCAAGGCGGGCAACGCCATGGCCCGGCTTGCCGAACTCCAGCCGCAGGAGGCTCTTCTGGTAACCGAATTCGGCCAAACCACTCTTGTACCGCTTACTGCTATCAATCCAGGCGACCGGATAGAGGTAATCCCCGGCGACCGGATACCGCTTGACGGCATGGTGATTGAGGGCGAAGCCGAAGTAAACGAATCAATGCTTACCGGGGAGTCCCGCCCCGTTCTGAAAGAGCCGGGATGCGAAATCTTTGCCGGGAGCTTTTCCATGAACGGACGTCTCCTGTTCAGAGTCACCGGCGATGCATCCACCACCCTGCTTTGCCGAATCATCAAAACCGTTGAAGATGCACAGGCCCGCAAAGCGCCAATACAGAACATTGCCGACAAGACCGCAGGCTTTTTCGTACCGGTAACCATATTGCTTGCGCTTTCCACCTTTCTCTACTGGAAACTCTCCAGCGGCAGCACCGTTACAGCCCTGCTGAACGCTGTCTCCGTACTCGTTATAGCATGCCCCTGTGCCCTCGGTCTGGCCACACCCCTCGCCATTCTTGTTGCCACTACCGCAGCAGGCAGAAAAGGGATCCTCATCAAGGGAGGCGACATTTTTGAAACCCTCTCCGGAACAACCACCGTTGTACTTGATAAAACCGGCACCATTACAAGAGGAAAACCCTCCATAACCGATCTTCATGACTTTGCACGCTCACCCGCTTTTCTGCAGCACGCAGCATCGCTTGAAGCCGCTTCGGAACACCCGACAGCTCAGGCAATTGTCGGCGCATGGAAGGGTGGTGAACTGCTGAAGGTTGATCACTTCAGGGCAATACCGGGCAGAGGAGTTTCAGGCATGATCGCCGGCGAATCCTGGCTTGCAGGATCAGAACCCTTTATGAAACAGGAGGCCGTTGCAATCACTCCTGAAGAACATTCAGTTGCTGCTCAACTTGAAACCGAAGGAAAAACTGTGGTACTGGTTGCTTGCAATGGCGGGCTTGCCGGAGTGATCGGCCTGATTGACGACCTGCGTGACGATGCCCTGCCTCTCATTGAAGGGCTACGCAAAAAAGGTCTCTCGATTCAGATTCTGACCGGAGATAACCGGGGAGTCGCCGACTATATCGCCGCCAGATGCGGTATAACCGATGTTCAGGCAGCTCTTGGCCCGCTCGAAAAAGCTGCGGTTATCAGGGAGCTGAAAGCAAAGGGCGAGTGTGTCATGATGGTTGGAGATGGAATCAATGATGCACCAGCGCTCACCGAAGCCGATACCGGAGTCACTGTCGGCCAGGCATCGGGAATCGCAATCGAAAGTGCAGGTGTGGCAATTCTTAAGGATGACCTCAGGCTCATCAATACCCTGCTTGACAGCTCATCAAAATGTTTTTCCGTCATCCGGCAGAACCTTTTCTGGGCCTTTGCGTATAATCTGACAGCCCTGCCGCTTGCCGTCACAGGTGTGCTGCACCCCATCATCTCCGCACTGCTCATGGCGACAAGCTCGCTGGTAGTGGTGAGCAACTCTCTTCGATTGAAAAAAACTTGACAGCACAACCATGTTCACCACATTTTTTCTCATCGGTATCGGTCTGTTTGTCGGCGTGGCAGCATGGTTCCTCTTTATCTGGGCAGTAAAAAGCGGCCAGTTTGACGACCCCGAAGCACCCAAATACCGGATGCTTGACGATGATGATGTAGCGGCAAAAACAGCCGAAACTGCAAAGAAGGAAGAAAAAAAACAAACCGGGCATCACGATAAATTGTCGTGAGCGGTTTGAGGATTTTTGAACCACGAAACTAACGAAATCACACGAAATTATGTAGGGGCAATCCCTTGTGGTTGCCCTGATCTCTTTTCCGAGCACCGGCCAACGAAGCAATCGAATCGCGGAACAAATTAATAGAGATGCCCCTATGACTATAGCTCCACTGTTGGCCATACTGCTCTCCGGACTGGCCGGAGGATTCGGCCACTGCATCAGCATGTGCGGCCCGGTAGTCGGTGCCCTCTCGGTTGGTGAAACCCGAAAGGGTCTGCTCCACCTGCTGCTCTACAACCTCGGACGGATAACCACCTACTCCATCCTCGGTGGAGTTGTCGGCCTCTCCGGTTCGTTTCTGCTGCTTGCTGCATCAATAGAAACGTTGCAGAGGGTAATCATGATCATTGCCGGGCTCTCCATTATCCTCATGGGGCTCTCGACAGCAGAGTGGCTGCCACTGCCCGCTAACAGCAGAAATTGCACCCCCGGTGGCAGCGTGATACAAAAAATCATGTCGCTCTTCAGGGTTCCCCGCTCAATCGGCAGCTACTACCCGATGGGCATCGTCCTCGGTTTCCTTCCCTGCGGCCTCACCTACACCGCCCTGCTCGCCTCCGCCAGAGCCGCCATGGATGCGGAGAACCCCTTTGCCGGAATGCTCATGGGAGCCCTCATGATGCTCCTCTTCGGCATCGGTACCGCCCCTGCCCTGATTCTGGTCGGAAAGGCGGTCAACACCATCAGCCAAACCACCCGCAAACGCTTCTACCGCATTGCCAGCCTGATTATGATTGCCACAGGAGTATGGTTTATTGTATCGGCACTGTAGGGGCGTATCGCATACGTCAAACTGTGTGATTGTTTACGCAATCGCGATAACAGGTAATATTGTCCTGTTGTTTTACGCGATTTGAAATTTGCGTATTATTCATCCGGATAGTCTGGCAATAATTCCTGGGAGAATACGATGAAAACCGTAACACTGAAAATTGATGATAGCGTCAACGAAAAATTTATCCAGTTACTTGAGCATTTTACATCAAGTGAAATAAAAATACTCGAACAATCCGAGTATGTAAGTGATGATGAATATCTCAGAAGCATCAATGGCATGGTTCAAAGCCTCCACGAAGCTAAAAACGAACCCCCGGAAAATGGAGTGACACTTGATAAGCTGGAGTGGTGATGTACACCATACTGTTTATGAACCAAGCTCAAAGGGACGCAAAGAAGCTGGGTGCGTGTGGGTTGAAACAGAAAACTCTGCAATTAATCAATATCATCCGGGATGATCCCTATAAATATCCTCCTGAATTTGAATATTTAAAAGGTGACATGAAGGGATTGATCAGTAGAAGAATTAACAAACAACATCGCCTTGTGTATGAAGTTATTGAAGAGACCAAGACAATCAAGGTCTATCGCATGTGGACTCATTATGAATAACAAGCTATAGCTGCAGCTATAGCAATCGCTTCTCCCTGCTTGAGGAAAGGAAAAATACCATAAGGAATAATGCCAACGTTCTTCCGAAAAATCAAGTTAGCAATCGGTGGTTTACTGGATCGTAAATTCCTTTACCAAACGACCGATGCTGTCGTCAGCGAATGCGCCTGTAGACTTGATGCCTACTACGAAAAACACAACGGTCACGCTGAAAATCAGTATAACACATACGATATTTACTTTAAGAATTACGAGTTCAAAGACAACAGAGTTCAGCTTCGCTACATTGAAGATGGCGAAGGTTTGGTAGAGATCGCAGCCTACAACCGTTCTCATTCTTGCATTTACCCGCCTCCTGAGAAATGGGCAGAGATACGGCACTCTGGTCATGGACAGGGATATCGCATTTCGATATACAACCACCAACTTCTTCAAAATATTGTAAAAGAAGTCGTCGAAATGAGCATCAACTACTCAAGGGAGAAAGAAGCTAAATCCAAGGAAATATTGGCGCACTTAACTAAACAGCATACCATTAACCAAACATGAACGATCCTCGGGTTCAATATCGCATTCACAGTAATTGGCGACATCATGTACTGCGTTACATGGATAATAAACCTAAAAAACAATCATTGCACTTATCCAATTCCACACTTGAATACTGCCGAGGAAATGTCGAGTGGGCAGAAGCGCTTGATTTGTGGATTTCCTTCATGAAAGAAGAGGAGCGATATTCATTTTACAGGCATTTTGTTTCTCAGAGTTTTGCGGATGCCAAGATATCAATTCAACTGCTTATAGATCGCCAGAAAACAGACCCGTCAATACGTATGCCTCTTTTGAGGGACACTTTCATGTGCTACTCTCGTCCATTCACAAAAAGTCGAGGAAGATTGGGTGTAAAATATTGCATTAAAAAAGATATTGGCTCTCCTGCTCCGAAAATGATTCATGATAAAGTTATAACCGAGAGAGATCAGCTTTATGCTCATTGTGATCTATCCCCTCTACAGCCTCGATTATCCTTACTGGGAATCAGCTTGAAAGGATCCGGCTACTACTGGGATAATTATGTCAAAATCTTGCCTGATATCTTAGGTCTAATTGAACATGCCATTTTGTTGACAGAAAACTATACGAATAGCTTGGGGATGTCTGATGTGAAAACATATTTCAAACACTTTGAAGAAACAGGAGGACTTGAAGAACAAGAACCAACATTTCTGAATGAATTGTATGGCTATGAATAGAAAAGGAAGTGCCCCCTTCGCTGACAGAAGAACAAAAAATAGAACTTGACCGCCGCATCGAAGACCTTTCGGCAAACCCCGACGATGTTGTAAGCTGGGAAGAAGCAAAAGCTGCTGCTCTTGGCGGTTGCAGCATGCAGTAGAACTCAGTGCGTCAGGGCAAAAGTAATGACTTGTTGGCTGAGCCAGATACCATGCTCACGCATCCTATTGCTTGATCAGGTATTGCTGAGATCCTGGGCAAGTTCGTTCTGATCCAGGTCAATTATCGGGACACCGTACCTGTGCAGTTCAAACAAAAACTCTACTCTGCTCATACCGATAAATGTTGCAGCCATCCCGGAGGAGAGCCGCTTCATTTCAAAAAGTTTAATGGCCATCGCCAGCTTGGCTTCCTGTATGAATTGCTGCGGTGTGCATTGCGCTGCATCAGGCAGATTCTTTGGCACTTCAAGAAGTAGTTGCATAATTGTCTATGGTCCGTCGTGATTAGAGTGCCCACCTTTGCTGTGGTCACCTTAAAATCAAATAGCAAATTTTTTCCTACATATCGAACAGCTATTTTTTACACACCCCTTCTCATTCACATATCATTTCAGATCACGCTATCATATTTTTAACGTATTTTATACTAACGACCATCAGGGATATATTTGAACTCACAGATTATGGTGATGACACTCTTTGGGATAGGTCGTATTTCTTTTGTTAAATCTGGAGGAATTTCATGACTCAACTTATTGTATGTCAAATCGATGATGATACCAGTTCACTTCTTGAAAAGCTTGCAACCATGCACGGTTTGAGTTTAGAAGAAGAGNTTGGTCAGATTCTACGGAGTGCTGTCACGGAAACGGATCATACCCAAAAAAAACTGGGTTCACGCATCGCTGCGCGGTTTAAGGACATAGGCTTGACCGAACCACTGACCGAATTTGCGCAAAATCGAACTGCTGCATCCATTGCAACAGTTCAGAATAAAAGTGAAGTTTAATCAGGCATTACTGATGCAGCCACATATTTCAAACGGAGACGATGTATGAAAAAGAGCAATTTCCTGGTCAGGTTACTCTCTGTTGCTACCCTGTGCTCTTGCTTAAGTTTCAGTGCTTTTGCCGGGGAGATCACCTCAGGAGCAGCAAAGCATGAACCGACAACCGAGCAGTTGATCACCATGGTGGAGCATAACGCCGAACTGAAAGCTATGCTCGTCGAGTCCATTGAACAAACGACAAAAATCAATCCGGACAGGGTAACCAACCCGGTCAGGACGCTGGAGGAGTATTATAACTTTATCGACTGGGCGGCAAAAGCAATGCCCTGGTCAATCATCCCGAACATACCCTGGTCATCGCTCTACGACCAGATTGATCAGAGTCTTGATTACTTCTACTTCGTCAACGATCAGCCGATTGCCGGATTAAAAGGAAAAGGGTACTACAATAACTCACTGCAGTACCATGAACCCTATCGAACCTGGTTGATCAACTTCACAAAGGAGTGGGGGCTCTATTTAAGCAAGGAGGGGTCATGGAACGATGCATACTACAAAAAAGCTCTGGAGGATGATCGATTCGGTCTGAACAAAGGGTGGTATGAGGATCCCTCAAACTGGAAAACATTCAACGACTTTTTTGCGCGCTATCTGAAATCGCCCGATCAGCGCCCGATTGCAGCCCCGACTGACCAGTCAATCATAGCTTCGCCTGCCGACTCAAAGCCCCAGGGTGTATGGAGAATTGACAAAGAGTCCAATATTGTTGCTAAAAAAGGTGTCGTTATCAAGTCCGGGGTATTCAAATCCGTAGCAGCGCTTGTGGGTGAAGGGAGTGCATACAAACATGCATTTGCAGGTGGAACACTGACGCACACCTTTCTTGATGTAAACGATTATCACCGCTACCATTTTCCGCTTGAAGGAATCATAAAAGAGGTTCGTACTATTCAGAGCGATGATGCTGTTGGCGGTTATTTGACATGGGATCCCGGCACGAAAAAATATATGCTTGATGCCAACACCCCCGGCTGGCAGAATATTGAGACCCGTGGATGCGTCATTATCGATACCCCGAAATATGGAGTGGTAGCACTGCTGCCGATCGGCATGTCGCAGGTTTGCTCCGTTAATTTTGAAAAGGGTGTCAAGGTCGGCACTACTGTTAAAAAGGGTGATATGCTCGGCTATTTCCTCTTCGGCGGCTCAGACTTCGTGATGCTCTTTCAAAAGAAGGTTGACTTCAACCTTACAGCTCCGAAAGAGAGCAGTGGTGCTTTTAAACACCTGCTGATGGGCCAGGAGTACGGCAGAGTGACCATAAGGAGATGATCTGAACTGCACATATGGATGAGCCGGTCACGTATGGCCCTATTGAGTGGCCGGCATTTTACCGCTCCCTTTCGTCGTTTTCCCTCTTAATGTTTATCTTCCCTTTTCAGAGCATCTTCCTGCTGCTTGACAGGATGCAACAGAAAATAAATTACGTTATTAAAGAAAAACAGACTATTTTAAACCTGTTTTAAAACAAGAATCCGCGTACAGACTGTAACCCCTTTGGTACCACTCTGGATCGTAGTGAGTCCACTCCCTGTCAGTAGAGTGTATTCCGACACTGTCGGAAACAAAACAAAGCAATCAGATCGCGGAATAGATTTATAGTGGTGCACTCATGGCCACAGCTCAGTTTCAATATTGTTTTATGGATACCCTTTTTCTTGCACGGACTCAATTTGCCTTCACTGCCGTTTTTCATTTCTTCTTCATACCGCTTACTCTCGGCCTTTCAATCTTTACGGCTATACTTGAAACGGCCTGGGTGAAAACCGGAAACGAGCGTTATAAACAGCTTGCAAGGTTCTGGGGCAATCTCTTTCTGATCAACTTTGCCGTTGGTGTGGTTACCGGTATTGTGATGGAGTTTCAGTTCGGCATGAACTGGTCGGAGTACTCCCGCTTTGTTGGTGACATTTTCGGAGTACCGCTCGCTATCGAGGCCCTGCTTGCCTTCTCGGTTGAAGCGACCTTTATCGGAATCTGGCTCTTCGGATGGAACAGGCTGCCCAAAGCACTCCATGCCGCCACAATCTGGATTGTCGCTCTCGGCTCCACCCTCTCTGCCTTCTGGATACTTGTAGCGAACTCCTTTATGCAGTACCCTGTCGGCTATAAAATGGCTGCAGATGGCTCAAGAGCGGAGATGGCGGATTTCTTTGCCTTTATATTCAATCCCCATGTCTGGAAGCAGTTTCCGCATGTGCTTGCCGGAGGTGTGGTCACCGGAGGATTTCTGGTAATCGCCGTAAGCATATGGCATCTGGTGCGCGCAACAACAGAGCGAGAGGCTTTTGAAACATCCCTGAAGTTCGGGGCCTTTTACGCCGTTACAGGCGCCATTCTCGTTACGCTTGCCGGACATGCACAGATGCAGGATCTCCTGAAAACCCAGCCGATGAAGGTTGCTGCTGCCGAAGCGCTCTGGGAAAGCGAAAATCCGGCAAGTTTTTCACTGCTCACCATAGGGGATGAAAAAGAGCTCAAAGATATTTTTGCCATCCGCATTCCCCGCCTGCTCTCCTTTCTGGCTTATGACCGCTTTGAAGGCGAGGTAAAAGGGATACGGGAGCTGCAGAAAACTTATGAAACAAAGTACGGACCAGGTAACTACATCCCCTCCGTCGTGACGGCCTACTGGAGTTTCAGATTCATGGTCGGAGCTGGAACCGTGATGCTCCTGACCTCTCTCTTTGTGCTCTACCGGGTAGTAAAGGGCAACTATACCTTTTCGCTAAGAGTCGGCACCCTCATTATCTGGTCATCTATTCTACCCTGGATTGCAAACTCATCAGGCTGGATACTGGCAGAAATGGGCCGACAGCCCTGGCTTGTTTTCGGTCTTCTGAAAACCGAAGAGGGTCTCTCACCCGCTTCGGTGGTCAGCAGCACTGAACTGATGCTCTCACTTGGAGTGTTTATCGTGATTTATAGCGTGCTTACCTTCACGGATGTCTACCTCTTGAGGAAATATGCCATAGCCGGACTCGATTCATCTGAATAAACTGTAACGAACTTCACATAATGGATTTACACTCGATCTGGTTCATATTTATTGCGCTTCTTTTTACCATACTGTTTCTGCTTGAAGGCTTTGATTTCGGCACCGGCATTCTCCTCCCGTTTATGGGAAGTGATGACAGGGAGCGACGCAGTGTTATCAATACCATCGGCCCATTCTGGCTCGGTAATGAAGTGTGGCTGGTAAGCGCAGGAGGCGCTATGTTTGCCGCATTTCCGGGATGGTATGCCTCACTCCTCAGCGGCTTTTATCCGCTCTTCCTGCTGATGCTGCTCTCGCTGATTTTTCGGGGTGCAGCCTTTGAATTCCGCAGCAAGTTCAGTAACCCGGCCCTGAAAAGAGTATCGGAGTGGATTATCTTTGGCGGCAGTCTTGTTCCGGCACTGCTCTGGGGAGTTATCCTCTCCAATTTCATCAGTGGAGTGCCTGTTGATGCATCAGGGAACTATACCGGAGCTCTCTCCAAACTTCTGAATCCCTTTGCCCTTGCCGGCGGAGCTGCCTCTGCATTGACCTTTACCCTTTACGGCGCACTCTTTCTCTCGCTGAAAACATCCGGCAGAGTGAAAGAACGGGCTATCGGCATCGCAAAAAAGCTCTGGGCTCCGGCCACACTCTCCCTGATGGTTTGCATCGCCTGCAGCGTAACCGTAACCTCCATAAAACCGGGCATCCTGCCACTGCTATCACTACTCTCTCTTGCACCGGTTATAGTCCTGCTGCAGAAAAACAGATCCGGAGTGGCATTCATCATGACCGCCCTTGCCATTATTTTTACCGCACTCGCCATCTTCACGAACCTTTACCCGAGAGTGCTTGTTTCAAACCTCAATCCGGCATGGAGCCTGACCATATACAACGCCTCTTCAAGTGAGTACACCCTCAGCATCCTCACCGTAGTGGCACTGATATTTACGCCACTGGTCATCATTGCCCAGTGCTTGAGCTACTGGGTATTCAGGGAAAGAGTTTCAACAGACTCGGAACTTGAATACTGACAACCTGCTCTCAAAGGAGTGAATCGGTTGCATCGAACTTTTTTATTATGTAGACTTAGTGCGATTTTGACACTGAACAAGACCATAAACCATGAACATTGACCGGCGACTTTTTCAACTCATAAAAAAAGAGCGAGCGCCGTTTATTCTGTCAATTATTTCAGGATCTATCGCGTCCGGAATGCTGATCGCCCAGGCGTTTTATCTGAGCAAAATCATTGATGGTGCGTTTATACAGAAAAGCGCAATAAACAACCTCATCCCCCTGTTCGGTTTTTTCGGACTCTTCAGCATCCTCCGCATGTTGTTCAACTGGAGTTCACAGACTGAAGCCAACCGGGGCACCCTTACTATCCGGAAAAAACTCTTCACTCTCCTGACTGAAAAAGTGGGGCTTCTCGGACCGATCTACACCCGTTCGGTGCAAAGCGGAAAGCTCAGCACAACACTGCTCAAAGGCGTCGAAGCGCTTGACGCCTACTACAGCCAGTATATTCCTCAGATCTTTTTTGCTCTCTTCACTCCTCTGCTTATCGTTGCAGCCATCTTTCCTGACGACTGGATTTCAGGGGTTATCCTCCTTGCAACAGCACCCCTTATTCCCCTCTTCATGATCCTGATCGGAAAATCAGCCAGTGCCATGACTGAAAAGCAGTGGAAAACCATGAGCAGGATGAGCGGCTACTTTCTTGATGTTCTGCAAGGTCTGCCAACACTCAAGCTCTTTGCACAGAGCAGGGAGCAGCGAAAATCCATTGAAGAGTCCGGAGAGAACTTCCGCCAGGCAACCATGCGGGTATTGAAAGTTGCATTTCTCTCATCCCTGACGCTTGAGCTGGTCGGCACCATTGGTACCGCCGTTATTGCTGTCGGGATAGGGTTGCGTATCATGAAAGGCCAGATCGGCTTTCAGCCTGCGCTTTTCGTTCTGCTGCTTACCCCTGACTTTTATCTGCCCCTTCGCCAGCTCGGCACCAAATTCCATGCCGGAATGGAGGGTGTCAGTGCCTCAAAAGAGATTTTTGCCATTCTTGAACAACCAGCCCCGCTCCACAGCCCTGGTGTGCCTGCAATACAAGCCGAACCATTTGTCAGGTACCCTCTCATCCTGAACAATCTGAGCTACAGCTATCCCGGCTCTGAAGTTGCCGCTATCGACAACATTACCGCAACAATTGCTGCCGGAAAAACCACGGCAATCATCGGGCCGAGTGGAGCAGGAAAAAGCACCCTGATCAATCTCCTTCTCCGCTTCCAGGAACCCGCCTCAGGCAGCATAACCATGAACGGGCGACCGATTCATGAAATTCCTCTTGAAGAGTGGCACCGGGAGATCTCCTGGGTACCGCAGCACCCATACCTCTTCAATGCCACACTGAAAGAGAATATTCTCCTTGGCAGAGCGGATGCATCGGAAAAAGAGATCTCCGACACCCTTGAAAAAACCGGTCTTTTGAGCTTTGTCCGGACACTGCCGAATGGACTTGAAACCATGATTGGCGAACAGGGCTCCCGACTGAGCGGAGGAGAGGCTCAAAGAGTCGCACTGGCAAGGGCATTTCTTAAAAACGCCCCCCTTCTGGTACTCGATGAACCAACATCGCATACCGATCCGGAACTTGAAGCCGCACTGCGAAGCTCGATTCTGGAACTCATGAAAGGGCGTACAACCGTAGTTATTGCCCACCGGCTTGAAACCATCATGAGAGCAGAACAGATCATTGTTGTCAGCAAAGGGCGGATTACCGGAAAAGGAACACATGATGAGCTGATCGAAGCCGGCGGATTCTACCGTGATGCCCTGAAGTTGCAGCAGGAGGAGTGCGTATGAAAACGTTTATTCGACTGACCGCTATCGTCAGACCATACTTCTGGTGGATGGCACTTGCCGCCCTGATTGGCTTTGCCACAACCGGTAGCGGTATCGGCCTCCTGATGACCTCTGCCTACATCATCGCAAAGGCAGCACTGCAGCCTCCGATGGCCGCCCTTCAGCTCGGCATTGTCGGCGTAAGGTTTTTCGGCCTTGCCCGCGGAGTGCTGCGCTACGCCGAGCGGCTCGTATCACATAACACAACCTTCAGGATACTGGCAAAACTCCGCCTCTGGTTTTATGATGCCCTTGAACCGCTTGCACCAGCCCGACTCCTGCATTTCAGAAGCGGTGATCTGCTTCAGCGGATTGTCGATGATATCCAGAGCCTTGAGAACCTATACACAAGGGTTCTGGCTCCCCCGGTCACCGCTATTCTGGTCGCGCTGCTCATGTGGGTGCTTGCAGGAACCTACTCTCTTCAGGCGGCACTCCTTATCCTCTGCTTTCACCTGCTGGCCGGTATCGGCGTCCCGCTCCTTACCATGCTGCTCGGCCGCGGCCTCTCAGTTGGTATCATGAACCGGAAGACCGATCAGCAACTCCTTGCGCTTGATCTCATTCAGGGGATCGGGGAGCTTCAGGTATACGGCAGACTTGCCGGGCATCTTGAGGAGATGCGCTCTGTCGAATCAGCCAAACTCCAGCTCCAGAGAAAAAACGCCATTGTTGAAGGGTTGCAGGAGTCACTTACCGGTCTGCTTATGAACGGCGCAGTACTCACGATACTCTGGGCACTCATACCGATAGTCTCAACCGGAGCCATGAACGGCATCTCACTTGCAGTCATAACGCTTGCGGTCATGGCCTCTTTTGAGCCGTTTATCCCTCTTCCGGCAGCAGTAAAACATCTTGAAGCTGACAGGCATGCTGGAAAGCGCCTTTTTGAAATCCTTGATGCCAAACCTGAAACCTCAAGCCCGGCAGCGCCGGTACCATTCCCTGCAAACCGTGCCATCAAAATCGAAAAACTCAGCTTCACTTATCCGGGAAGCCTCACGAAAGCGCTCGATTCGATATGCTTCTCTGTTCCGGCAGGTCAGCACATTGCCATTGTCGGGCCAAGCGGTGCAGGTAAATCAACCATCACCTCCCTCTTTATGCGATTCTGGAACAGTTCAGAAGGAGGTATCTCTATCGGTGATGTCGACATCAGCCTCCTTGACCCGGAGGAGTTGCGTCGAAATATCTCACTCGTATCACAGCGAACCTACCTCTTCGCCGAAACCATCAGGGAAAACCTTCTGCTCGCAAAACCCGATGCAACTGATGAAGAGCTGCGCAAAGCCCTCTCTCAGGCGGGTCTCATCAACTTTGCATCCAAACTTGACGAATGGATCGGCCAGCACGGCATGAAACTCAGTGGAGGCGAACGCCAGCGCATCGCCATTGCACGCATTGTGTTGCAAAACGCTCCGATGATCATACTTGATGAAGCAACTGCCAACCTGGACGGCATCACTGAAAAAGAGGTTACTGATACCCTTTCCTCCATCAGCAGAGGCAAAACCATGATCACCATCACCCACAGACTGAAGGCCATGGATCAGTACGACAACATCATCGTACTTGATAAAGGGAAAATTGTGGCACAGGGAGTTCATGAGAATCTCATGAACAGAGAAGGGCTTTACCACAGAATGTGGGAGCTGCAGCACGCCACTCCTGCAGTATTAACGGAAGTGCCGGAGTGAACAGAAAAGCATATCCCCCTTAAAGAGCAAATGAGCAGACGAATTCTTGTCATTCCTGGTCACCCGGCAATGGAGAGCTTCTGTGGCTCACTTGCTGATGCTTATGTAAAAGGCGCCAGAGCAGCAGGCAATGAAGTTCAACTGATTGATCTCGCCAAGCTCTCTTTCGACCCGATACTCCACAATGGTTACAACTCAATTCAGCCGCTGGAACCTGATCTGCTTTCCGCCCGGGAGGCAATCAAATGGGCAGAGCATCTTGTATTCGTCTATCCCATCTGGTGGGGCGCAATGCCTGCATTGCTGAAAGGTTTTATTGACCGGATTTTTCTTCCCGGCTTTGCCTTCAAATTCAGGGATGGATCGGCAATGTGGGATCGTCTGCTCTCCAATCGATCGGCTCATCTGCTCGTCACCATGGACACCCCGATATGGTACTACAAGTTGGTCTATCGGATGCCGGGCCACAACCAGATGAAGCGTACCATTCTTGAGTTCTGCGGTATCAAACCGGTGAAAATTTCAAGTTTCGGCCCCGTCAAAAATGCAACCCCGCAAAAACGCGAACAGTGGATTGCCAAGGCATATGCCTATGGCAATAAAGCATGAACTAATATATTCTACTGCACTTTAGAAACAGTTATAAATTGTAGTGAGCGGTTTGAGGGCAAGGCGAACGGAGCGCAGGAACCGGAATGTACACGAGTTCATGAGGATTCCGAGCACCGCTCAACGAAGCCATCGAATCGCGGAATAAATTTATAGCTGTTTTACGCAAGCAATGTCAGTTTGTTGAATACCTTCTCGGCTATATGGCCATCTACAGCTTTTTGGTAGGCTTTGAAACCCTCGGTGTTCATATGCTTTTCGAGCAAAGCAGGGCTCTCCCATATTTCATAAAAGATAAATACCGCCGGATCACTGTTGTCTTCGTGACAGAAGTACTTTATGCACCCCTCCTCCTCTCTGGCAAGAGCTACAAGTTTAAGCAGCTCACTTTTGACCAGTTCAACAGACTCATTTTTTGCCACTACTTTTGCTACAAGTGTCAGGTTTGACATTCGGTACCCCTTTATTTGAATATTTTTACTCTTCCAATCTGATTACGGAACTTCTGAACAAACAGCAGAAAATGGCCGGAAAAACAATACGTTTTTCGAGACACAGCCGGTTTGGAATACATAAAAAATAACGTACTTTATCATCGATATAAATACGGTTATTTTCTAAGAATGCCCCCGCAAAAACCTCCCTTTTTTACAGTAACAAACCAATACAAATCAGATAAACATGGCAATTACAATACCTGAGTCGATCCCTCATGATATTCAGATCGTTATCGCATGGTATCTTTTTGCCGGAGGAGTTGCTCTTGCTGTTCTACTGAATAAACGAAAAAGCTGAAAGTGCCCAAAACTTAAATTGCAATACTTTTTTCTGGCCGCATCACAACCTCACGCTACAGACCTGCCATCGCTATCTTATCCTGAATACAGTCATAAACGGATCACTCGGTCTGCTGCTGTGTAACTGTGTGAATTTTCGTCGTATCAAACCCCATAGAACCCGCCTTCCCCACAAGCTCTTCGAGGAGCTCCCTCTCCATCAGCGGTGTTCTGGAGAGAATCCAGAAATATGACCTGTTGCTGCCGCACACAACAGCCCATGAGTAATTTGCCCTGTCAAGGGCTATAACATTGTAACTCGCATAAAAAGGGCCGAAAAAGGAGACCTTCAAAGCCCCTTTGCTGGTATCATCAATAAAAACGCCGCGCCCTGTAACTGTTTTCCACTGACGTTTTTTTACCTTGTAACCACTGTTCAAAACTTTGACACTGCCATCTTCCGCCAGCGAGTAAACAGCCGTAGCCTGCTCAATTCCCTTCTCAAACCGGTTGTCAATTCTGGCAATTTCGTACCACTTGCCCAGATAACGATCCAGAGCAAAATTATCGACCACAGTAATCCCCTGCGGTATACCGGTACATCCGGCAAGCAGCAGAAATCCAAGTAAAAGGAGTTTTTTCATCAGTGAGGCTCCGCTTATAGCTGTTTCGGCACAAGATTAAAAGTAATAACCGAGAGCAACACCAGAGAGTTGCCTTGGTGTCATTTCGTATCCCTCCCGAACGAAAGAGAGGAAACTTTCGGGATGAGAAATTTAAGACTTTCGAGTCAAGCAAGAGATCCCTCTGCCGACAGGTCGTCATCGGGATGACAAAGAAAAAGAGCAGAATTTCAGTGCTACGTTGTTAAGAAAAGCATCTTTAAAAATCGTCGTGAGCGGTTTGAGAGCAAGGCGGACGGAACGGAGAAACCGGAGTGTACAAAGAGTACATGAGGATTTCGAGTACCGCCCAACGATGCAATCAAATCGTGTAACAGATTTTTAGTGACTTCCGGCAAGGGTGTTGCGGCACGCCTCTCCCGGATACTCTACCTCAACGGTTGAGTGGTAAAGACCATGGCGTTCAACCAGCGTTCTGATCCGCTCCTTGAGCTGCATGTAGCTTTCAGCGTCCAGCATGGTAGCAACTTCAAGGTGAGCGGTAAAGACCGTATGCACTCCGTCCAGAGACCAGATATGGGCATGGTGTACGGCATGGATATGCTGCAACTCTTCAATTTCACGGGTGATTGCATCAAGATCCTGCTCATCGGGCACCGCCTGAAGAAAAACAGGAATCATAGCCCTGAGATTTTTAATAACTCCGCCGAGAATATAGAGGGTAATGAGGATGGCAAGTATCGGGTCAAGCACCGGAACATCCCAAAAGAGCAGAATAACAGCCACAACAAGCACCGTAACCCATCCGAGCACATCTTCCAGAAGATGGAGCGCGACAACCCGCGCATTCATCCCTCTCTCTTTGGAGAGCTTTGCCATGGCGAGGCCGTTAACAGCAACTCCGGCGATGGCGAGGATGATCATGCCTCCTGCATCGGGGTGATGAGGTTCAAAAATCCTGGGGATGGCCCGCGAAAGCACAAAGAGCGAACTGGTGAGCAGTACCACCGTACTGATCAGTGCGCCAAGAAGTGAGAAGCGCTTGTAACCATAGGAGTATCGGGAGCTGCTTGATGCGTCGGATATTTTCTCAAAATACCATGCCTGACCAAGAGCAATGGAGTCGCCAAGGTCATGCACCGCATCAGCAAGAATTGCCGTGCTGCCGGTCAGGATTCCGCCGACAATTTCGACAACGGTAAACCCGAGGTTCAGAAAAAAAGCCGTCCTGATGTTTCCCGATGCATGATGATGATGGTGGTGATGATGGTCATGGTGGTCATGAAGCTCTTCTCCTGAAGGTTTACTGCTCATAAAATCCTCGCTGATCCCGTTTACAGGTTATGGTATTTGCCCGTCTCATCATCACTTTACCTTTCAGAATACTCTGCATATTGAGAGATGTGTACGAGCAAGAAATTTAATGTATTTTCAACTGCAAGCGTTTAATTCGGCAAAAAAATGTATTAGCTGTTCATGAACACCTATCTCCGATGGACGCTCTCTTTCTGTTTTGTACTTCTGCTCTGCATAGCAAGCTTCACGCTTGCCGATATTCCTGCGGCAATGCGCTTCAATGCACTGAAAGAGAGCCCGGTTTTCCAACTCTTCAGCTTCATAACGCTCTTTGGCGAATCGCAATGGTATCTTGTTCCCGGTTTCCTGCTTTTTATTGCTCTTAGAAAAAAAAATCCGTTCGTTGCACGCCAGGGACTTTTTCTCTTCACTGCGGTTGCCGTGTCAGGGATAGCGGCTGACATCATCAAATTTATAGCCGGACGGGCGCGCCCCAAACTCTGGTTCAGTGACAAACTCTATCTCTTTGACTTTTTCCATACAGAAGCCGAGTGGACCTCGTTTCCATCCGGACATTCGGCAACCGCTTTCAGCGCGGCAATTGTCCTCTCAGTGTATTACCCCCGATGGCGGCTGCTCTTTTTTTCTGCCGCCATCCTGATCGCATGCAGCCGGATCGTGCTGACCAAACACTACATCAGCGATGTCCTTGCCGGTTCATTCCTCGGCATAGCATCCACAGTTCTGCTCTATAACCGATATTTCAAAACGAGACTCAATGCAGTTGAATCTTCCGAAATCTGAAACCACCCGTTTTCTGGCACTGCTCGGACTTCTTGTCGCGGTCAGTTTCTTTGCCGGCCTTGGATCTGCTCCGCTTTTTGACGTCGATGAAGGGGCTTTCAGCGAAGCAACCCGTGAGATGATGGTGAGCAAGAACTATCTGACCACATGGCTGAATGGTGCGCCCCGTTTTGATAAACCCATACTCATCTACTGGCTTCAGCTTTTATCGGTCAACATGTTCGGAGTGAACGAGTTTGCATTCCGACTCCCCTCTGCACTGGCCGGAACCGCCTGGGCAGCTTCAATTTTTGTTGTTGTACGCAAAGTATCCGGCAACCGGCAGGCCTTCCTTGCTGCTGCACTGATGGTGCTCTCGCTCCAGGTAAACGTCATCGCCAAAGCGGCCATTGCCGATGCTCTGCTGAACGCCCTGCTTGCCATAACCATGTTTGCCCTCTTCCGGCATTTTGAAACAGGCTCAAAGCGAGCGCTCTATCTGGCCTTTGCGATGGCAGGGTTCGGCATGCTCACCAAGGGACCGATTGCCGTCATCATACCGGTTGCCGTTTTTTTTATCTTCTCACTCGTTGAGGGAGAGTTGAAAAAATTGGTGCGCGCAACGCTTTCTCCCTGGGGCATCATCATCTTTCTTTGTATTGCTCTCCCCTGGTATCTGCTTGAATACCGCGAACAGGGCATGGCCTTTATTGAAGGCTTTTTCTTCAAACACAATATCAGCCGCTTCAACACTTCATTCGAGGGCCACTCGGGCTCCCTCTTCTACTATTTCCCGGTACTCATCATCGGTTTGATGCCCTTTACCGGACTTCTCTTTACCGTGCTGTTCAACCTGAAAAAACTCTTTGCGGAACGTGAAAACCGCTTTCTGCTGATCTGGTTCGGTTTTGTCTTTATCTTTTTCTCGCTCTCCGGCACAAAACTTCCGCACTACGTTATTTACGGCTATACACCGCTCTTCATACTCATGGCGAGGGCTCTGCCTCTGAGCCGCCACCCCAGGCTTCTTGCCCTCTGGCCGATGATGCTCCTCATCCTGCTTCTGTTCCTGCCTCTACTTGCCCGCACAGCCATGAACTATACCGATGACCTCTATCTGCTGACTCTGTTTGCCGAGGGAATTACGCTCACCGGAGCGTCACACATCCTTGTAATCATTGCATCACTTCTCGGGATCCTTGCCATCGAGTTTCTTTCCAGGTTTTCTGCAGCGGACAAACTGATTGCTACGGGAGTGATTTTTGCACTCATCATCAACATCCATCTGATGCCTATTGCAGGAAAACTCCTCCAGGAACCGGTGAAGGAGGCCGCCCTCCTAGCCAGAAAAGCGGGGTATAAAATCGTGATGTGGGAAGTCTATTACCCCTCTTTTTTCGTATATTCTGAATCTTTTGCTGAAAGACGGGAGCCGCTTCCGGGAGAGATTGCCCTGACCACAGTCAAGCAACTTGCCACCCTTGACACTCCTGCCATACTCTACAGCAAACGCGGCATTGTGCTGGTGAAAATAAAGCAATAAACCCGGATAATCATGAAGCTCTCTGTCGTCATCCCGGTCATGAATGAGGTTGAGAACATCAAACCGCTGTTTGCTGCTCTTGCTTCATCGCTTGCCGGCATCGATCACGAGATCGTTCTGGTTGACGATGGTTCTACCGATGGAACGGTGGCGGAAATTGAAGCAAATGCCCCCTCTAACCTGCAACTCGTTGTCCTGAACAAAAATTATGGCCAGACAACAGCCATGGCTGCCGGTATTGATCATGCAAAAGGGGACTTGATTGCCACCCTTGACGGTGATCTGCAGAACGACCCTTCGGACATTCCGATGATGATGCGCTACCTTTTCGACAACGATCTCGATGTTGTTGCAGGCAGGCGTGCAGGAAGGCAGGATGGCATGATACTGCGGAAAATCCCCAGCAAGATAGCCAATGCTCTCATCCGGACACTCACCGATGTACACATCCGTGACTATGGATGCACCCTGAAGGTATTCAAAAAGGATGTTGCAAAAAATCTCGGTCTTTACGGCGAGCTTCACCGGTTTATTCCGGTACTGGTACAGCTCTATGGTGCCAAAATGGCGGAAGTTGATGTCCGTCACCATGCACGGCAGTTCGGCAAATCCAAATACGGAATTGGCCGCACCTTCAAGGTGATGAGCGACCTGCTCTTTATGGTTTTCTTTCAGAAATACAGCCAGAAGCCGATGCACCTGTTCGGCACACTCGGATTTTTCTCCCTCTTTATCGGTCTGGCTCTGAACCTCTACCTGCTTTTCCTGAAAATTCTGGGTGAGAAAATCGGGGGCCGCCCGCTGCTCTCGCTCGGCATCATCATGACCTTTATCGGCATTCAGCTGATTACGACCGGATTCATAGCAGAATTCATCATGCGTACCTATTACGAGTCCCAGAACAAGAAACCCTATATCATCAAAAAGATCATTGGCAAACAGTAACGCCCGGCTGAAAAAGCTGCTCAAACCACTTGTTCAGCTTCTTTTCACCTCTCTGGCCCTCTATCTGGTGTTGAAAAAGACCGATATAGCAAAACTGGCCGATATTATCCGCAGTGCAAACCCGTGGTATCTTCTGCTCTCCCTTATTTTTTTCAATATCTCCAAGATATTCAACGCTATACGCCTTAACCGCTTTTTCAAAGCTATTGATCTTGAGCTCTCCTTCATTTACAACCTCAAGCTCTACTATCTTGGCATGTTCTATAATCTTTTTCTTCCGGGAGGTATCGGAGGGGACGGCTACAAAATTTTTGTACTGAAGAAAAACCACGGCCTTAAAACAATCAATGTCTTTCACGCCGTGCTGTGGGACAGGATCTGCGGAATGGTCGCACTTGTTTTTCTTTCGGTCATTCTGCTGCTGCCGAGCAGTTATGCCCTGCAACTGCCCGAAATGAAACCGTATGCATGGGTAGTGCTTGCCGGTATCTATCCCCTGTCGATTTTACTTAACCGGCTTTTCTATAAACAGTTTCTCGCCATATTCACCATCACCGCCATAGAGTCGCTGCTGATCCAGGTTACCCAGATTGTATCGGCATATTTCATTCTCAAGGCGCTCTCGCAGAACGCAAACATCATCGACTACCTGGCCATCTTTCTGATTTCGACGGTTGCTACCATTCTGCCGATCACCATCGGAGGTGCAGGGGCGCGCGAAATCACCTTCTACTATATGCTTGATGCCATTCATCTTGCCACAGACACCGGCATTGCCCTGTCGCTCATTTTCTTTGCCATTTCAGCTATTTCATCACTTGCCGGAATTCTCGGCAGAATCCGGCATGAAAAAAGCGTGCCTGAAGAGATGGCAAAGTGACCGGCTAAAACAGAAACAGCAGAGTACCGCTATAGTCAAAAACAAATTCCGGGCACCTCTATTAATTGTCAGTGAGAATCCCGAGACCAAGGCGGACGGAGCGCAGAAACCGGAATGTACACGTAGTACATGAGGATTTAGAGCACCGCCCAACGCAGTAATCGGGTTTCGGAACAAATCAATTGAGGCGCCCTTCAGCTCTTCAGTTTGTTGCACAACTCAAGATCCCGCAGCCTTATCTGTATCTGCTCCCGGTTATTCCACATCCTTTTTTCAACCGAATAGAGCATGACAAATACCGGACGGGTTTGGGTGGAAAGTTGATCGAAAATATCCGGACGGTCAAAACCGATAACATCGAAAATCCGACCGGCACTATCCCTGACAGAAAACTTCACATGCCTCTTGCTGAGCAGCCTTGGAGTACCGAAAAGCTGAAGTTCACGGGACATAAAGAGCGGCTCCCTGTTTCCATAGCCTAAAGGGGCAAACTGAGCAAGTACATTGATGAAGTTCGGCGTGATCTCCTCAAGAGGAAGCAGTGCATCGACAGCAAGCGCTTTCTGTTGCTGCTCAATGGATAGACTTGCAGCGCAGACCTCATTGAACTTCTTACGGAATCCAGCAAGATTTTCAGGGCGAAGGATAACTCCCGCAGCCTGATGATGGCCTCCAAACTGTTCGAGATACGCACTGCACTCCTGCAGTGCCTCATAGATATTGAATCCCTCAATACTTCTGACCGACCCCTTGATGAATCCATTCATGCTGCCGAGAATTACGGTCGGGAGATAGTGTTTTTCAAGCATTTTGGATGCCACAATTCCAAGAACCCCAAGATGCCATGACTCATCATAGAGCACAATCGAAGAACAATATGATGCAAAATGGCTTTCAACCATTTTTTCCGCCTTGGTCATGATGTCACTGTCAATCTCCCGTCGAAGAGCGTTCATACGATCAAGTTCCCCGGCATGGCGTACCGAGTCATCCATTGATTCCGAAACAAGCCACTCCATGGCAAGATGTGCTGAACCCATCCTGCCGGCAGCATTGATACGGGGAGCAATACCGAATGCAATATGAAACATGCCGAGCTCTGAAGAAGCGACCTTCATGAGAGAAAACAGAGCCTTGAACGTACCTCTCGGTTTTACCCGCATTCTTTTCAATCCCTCACGAACCAGGGTTCGATTTTCCTGTTCCAGGGCAACCATATCAGCCGCAGTAGCAATCGCAACAAAATCAAGATATTTCTGCCAGCTTTCATCATCCGCCCCCGAATCCCCGGCTATAGCCTGAAGAAGCTTGAATGCGACACCACAACCGCATAGTTCGCGGAACGGATAGGTCGAACCCGGGACCTTCGGATTAAGGATAGCATAAGCCGTAGGGAGTTCATCCGGCTCGTGATGATCACAGACTATCACATCAATACCAAGCTCCCCACACCGCTTGATCTCCCTGTTAGCACGTATACCGCAATCAACCGTAATGACAAGCGAAACCTGCCGCCCGAGAGCCGTATCAATACCTTCGGCAGATAAACCGTACCCTTCCGTAAACCGGTCATTAATGTACCAGGTGACCTCGGCACCCTGCTCTTTCAGAAAAAGAAAAAGCATCGCTGTTCCGGTTGTACCGTCAACGTCATAATCGCCATAGATCATAATTTTCTCATGCATCCTGACCGCTTCAAGCACACGATCAACCGCTCGCTGCATCTGCTGCATGAGAAAGGGAGAGGGGATATGCTCAATTGATGACCGGAAATAATCTCTGGCGGCATCAAACGTCGTGACACCACGGTTGCACAAGGCTCTTGCAACGGGCTGACTGACATTTATCGCTTCTGTCAGAGCCTGAACAGTCTCATCGTCAGGAGCGAGTAAATTCCATCGGTATCGTTTCATGAAACAGGGATGAGAGTGCTTGCTTTGAAAAAGTGTCAAGGTATATAACACTTCGGCATTTCTTTACAAAAACGGCTCAACGGGCAATTTCACTCTCAATTTGAAAGCGAGGCTGAATATTTCTACATTTAAGGTCTCAATGTCGCCGATTAATCCCCTACCACCTAACCATCAGGAAGAGTAAGCATGAGCAATTTGATAACCATTGAACGACATATCCTCGAACAGCAGAAGTACTTCCCCGAAGCACACGGCGAACTTACCGACCTGCTTACGGATGTCGCCTTTGCAGCAAAACTGGTACGAAGAGAGGTTGTCCGTGCCGGACTGGTTGATATTCTCGGGTTTGCAGGAAGCACCAATGTTCAGGGAGAAGAGGTCAAGAAACTTGACTTGTTCGCCAATGAAAAAATCATCTCCGCCATCGGTCAGCACGGCCGGTTTGCCGTCATGGGCTCAGAGGAAAATGAAGGAATCATTATCCCGCCGAAAAATGAGACCGGAAGCTATGCTCTTCTCTTCGATCCGCTCGACGGCTCCTCAAATATTGATGTCAATGTCAGTGTCGGCACCATCTTCTCCATCTATCGGCTCAAAGGTGATGACCCCTGCAAGGCGAGCATCAACGACTGTCTGCAGCATGGATATGAGCAGGTTGCCGCCGGTTACGTTATCTACGGCTCTTCTGTGGTAATGGTCTACACCACCGGCCACGGTGTTCACGGCTTTACCTACGACCCGACTATCGGAGAGTTCCTCCTTTCACACGAAAACATCATCACACCGAAGAGCGGCAAATACTACTCCATCAATGAGGGCTCCTTCGCACAGTTCAACGATGGAACAAAAAAATACCTCGATTACATCAAGGAGGAGGATCCTGCAACCAATCGTCCATACAGCACCCGTTACATCGGTTCGCTCGTCGCTGACTTCCACCGCAACCTGCTGACCGGAGGAGTCTTCGTCTATCCGCCAACAACAAAACATCTCAGCGGAAAGCTTCGGCTTATGTATGAAGCCAATCCCCTAGCCTTTATCTGCGAGCAGGCCGGCGGACGCGCAACAGACGGCAGAAACCGCATCCTCGACATTCAGCCGACCTCACTCCATCAGCGCACTCCGCTCTATATTGGCAGCGAAGAGGATGTTATCATTGCCGAGGAGTTCGAGCAGGGATTGAGATAAATCGATTATGGATTGCGCATTATGTCATCTCGACTGAAAGGAGAGATCTCTCTCTTGCGTTCGAGATGACAGACCCGGCTCAATTCGGAATCAACATACATGAAAACAAAAAGTCCTCTTGCGAGGGCTTTTTTGTTGATAACAATCGATCTTTCCTACACCACACCGCGGTCGTACTCGGGATAAAAGATCCGCTCGATACCGACAGTTTTGCCGGTTGAGTGGTCAAGCGAGAGCAGCACTGCAGCAAAATGGACATCATCCTCGGCGCACTCGTACTTGTGCGGAGTCTGGTAGAGCATCCTGTCGGTAGCCGACTTGATCTGCATGCCGATAACCGAGTTATGCGGCCCGGTCATGCCCGCATCGGAACAGTATCCGGTCCCTTTCGGAAGAATGCGCTCGTCAGCGGTCTGCACATGGGTGTGGGTACCGATGACTGCTGAAACCCTGCCGTCAAGGTACCAGCCGAGAGCTATTTTCTCTGCGGTTGCCTCGGCATGAAAATCGACAAAGATAAACTTTACTGAATCCTTGTTCTGCTCCCTGATCTGTTTGATTACCCAGTCGGCGGTTCTGAAGGGGCAGTCAATCGAGTACATGAAGGTTCTGCCCTGAAGATTGACCACAGCAATGTCACCAAGTCCATTGGGGAGCTTGTAGATGCCGTACCCCTTGCCGTAGGTACCTTTCGGATAGTTAAGCGGACGCAGAACCTGTGGATGCGTTTTAAGGGTATCGAAAAAGTTGAAATTGCTCCAGGTATGGTTCCCTCCCGTCACCACATTGACCCCGGCTGCCACAAGCTGATTGAGCGCTTCAAGGCTCATCCCCTTGCCGTGATGGGCATTCTCGCCGTTGCACACCACAAAATCAACATCATGCTTTTTGATGAAGCTCTTCAGCCATAAATCCACCATCTTCAATCCGGGAGTGCCTACAACATCGCCGATAAACATCACTTTCACGGTTTTCTGTGCCATACCTGATACTGTTCATATTCTATTGTTAAAGCTGACTGTGCTGAATTTACTCATTACGCCCCAAATTGAACAATCTTATTTGACTGCCCTCCGCAAGAGTGAACTTGTTAGGCTCTGTTGGAGGTTCAGATAATCAGACTTCATAAACATCCCGACTGTAAACCATGACTACTTCGAGAACGATCCGCAAGGTTTTTAAAGGCAAACCTGTTACAGAAGGGGCGGGTGTCCGTCTGAAAAGGGTCTTCGGTTTCAATGAAGCACCGCTCTTCGACCCGTTTCTACTGCTTGATGATTTCCGTTCCGATAACCCTGCGGACTACCGCAAAGGGTTTCCCTGGCACCCGCACCGGGGTATTGAAACCATAACCTATATGCTTGAGGGCAACGTGGAGCATGGCGACAGCATCGGAAACCGTGGGGTAATCACTGCCGGATCGGTGCAATGGATGACTGCCGGAAGCGGCATCATCCATCAGGAGATGCCCTTTGGAGAAAAGAGCGGACGTATGGGCGGCTTTCAGCTCTGGGCAAACCTTCCGGCATCGCAGAAAATGAGTCCGCCGCGATACCGTGACATAACAACTGAACTGATACCCCGGCTCACTCTTGAAAACGGTGTGGAGATCAGTATCATCTGTGGCCGGATAGGCAACACAGCAGGGCCGGTCAGAGACATTGCCATCGATCCGGAGTATCTCGACTTCACCGTCCCGGCAGGCACATCCTATACGCATCCCGTCATTAAAGGTCACACCGCTTTTGCCTATATTATTGCAGGAAAAGGGGTTTTCGGTCATCAGGAGGAGTCGTTATCTCCTCGAGCAGGAGAGCTTTCCGGAAATGAAACACTGATACAGTTCAGCGATGGCGACACCGTTACCATTACAACAGAAGCGGTGCCCGTACGATTTCTGCTCATCTCGGGCAAACCACTCAACGAGCCGGTTGCCTGGTACGGCCCCATCGTGATGAACACCGATACCGAACTCCGTCAGGCTTTCGAAGAGTATCAGAACGGAACCTTTCTGAAGCACAGCTAATCTTTTCAAAAAAGCTACGATCGTCGAAAAAAACAAAATTTTCACTTACTACTGCCAATTCTAAATGGTCTTATGTTAGAACAGATAAGGTATCTGATATTATTTTTCCCGTTAAAGCTCGCTCTGATAAACAATTAAGAGTAGACACATGACAACTTCATCCATCAGCGATAATTTCAAAAAATGGGCTTGTTCATTTTCCGGGTGTGAAGGCGGCAACCGACAAGCAAAGATCTGGATCTCTGGAATTGAATGGGGAGGAGGCAAAAAGCCGAATGAGAAGAATTTTGAGGAAACAATGAGTCAGTACTACAATGTTACACTGAAACAAGAAATTGAACAAGGTGCCGTTACTGCTCCTGCAGAATATAATTGGCAAGAGCATAAAAATGAGCCTTATGGCATCAAATTAGCAAAGCTCTATATGGCCATAAATGGCAAAAGCGGATCTACTTACAAACAAGAAATAACAAATTATAACGGCTCGGAGATTTTCAAGATTAACCTCTATCCGATAGTATGTGAAAATGTCGATGATGATCTGTGGAATAAATACAATCTCGCAAATATTACTGGGTTTCAGGCGAAACAATACTATAAAATCTGGTGTTTCGAGAATCGATTTCCAGTATTCAGAAAAAAAGTCGCCCAACATAATCCAAGCGTGATAATCGGAACAGGAAACCAATGTCTGAATGATTTTCTTGCCTGTTTCACCCCATGTTTTGAAAAAAGCGCTGAAATTAAGTGGGACAAAATCAAAACTGTATCGAATAATGGTTCAAAAGAAAGAAATAGTTACTACTACTGGACAAAAGTAACTGATCAAACAACGCTTGTCATTGTCCCATTTTTAGGCGGACCAAACGGACTAAACAGTGATGAGCTTATTACACAAATGGGGGAGAAAATCAGAACTATTGCAGATCTGTAAATACTTGAATAAATAATGAAAAAGCACACCCTCCGTGTTATCTAAAAAAGCCTTGTCTTTAGGAATTATTGTGCTACTGCTCGCGCTTTTAGCCGGAGTGCTTATGCTTCCGGAAAAAGTATCGCCGCAGGCTTATCGGGCCGCCCTTGTTGCACTTAGATCATATCGCTCAGCTCATCCTGAAGAGAACCCCCGTTATCTTGCTGTGGTCGATTACTCGAAGCCCTCTTACCTGAAACGGATGGCTCTTGTTGAGCTGAAAACCGGTGAGCAATCGTTTTACCGGGTGGCACATGGTAGAAACTCCGGAGAGCTCTATGCTCTCAGGTTTTCCGACACTCCGGAGTCAAATATGAGCAGTCTCGGACTTTTCAGGGTTCATGAAACATACAGCGGAGATCATGGGAAGGCGCTCCGTCTTGAAGGGCTTGACAGCACAGTGAACGTCAATGCATTCATGCGCGATATTGTGCTCCACTCGGCCGGATATGTATCTCTGTTCACCATCATTGAAAACCTTCTGACCTTCAATGGCCCGAGAATAGGCCGGAGCAACGGCTGCTTTGTGGTTGCAACCGGAGATATTGACGAGGTAGCCGAAAAGCTCGCGAGTGATGGATTTATTTTTGTTTGGGCAAAAGAGGTGCAAGGAGCAGAGAGGCGGTAAGGATGGCAACGGCTCATATCTGGAAGGGGGTACAACGGGATAACAATCAATTGTCATGAATCCCGACATGTCGGGGGAGAATAGATTTATAGAATTGCCCTGAAATCGCATGAAATGAATTATATTTTCCTGAATAAATCACTGGAAATTCAACACCATGAAAACACAAGAGCTTATAAGCGAAGCGATTTCTCTCCCGATTGAAGAGCGGGCATTAATTGTTGATTACCTGCTGAAAAGCCTCAACCCGGCAGAATCAGCGACAGAGAAAAAATGGGCTCAGGAAGCCCAGCGCCGCCTGCAGGATCTCAGATCCGGAAAGGTCAAATCGGTTTCTGCCGAAAAAGTATTTACTGACCTGTGGAAACGCGTTCATCAATAAACATCGAATTTCATCCGGCTGCTGAGCTGGAACTCACCGAAGCGGTTGACTATTATGAATCGATGGAAAAAGGATTGGGCCTTGATTTTGCATCTGAGGTAATTGCAACAATAAATCGGATAAAAGCTTTTCCTGAAGCTTGGCCTTTACTATGCCATGATATAAATCGTTCTTTAGTGAAACGTTATCCTTACGGCATATTGTATGGTATCGAAAAAGAGCGCATTTATATCGTAGCCGTCATGAATCTGAACAGAGATCCAGATTACTGGGAACAAAGAATCTGAAAACAGTACGGATTATACAGTCCATACTGACAACTCATCCAGATAAAGCAGAAAGCCCGGAAAAACCGGGCTTTCTGCTTTATGACTGAAGAAACAACTCAATGCATCAAAGTGCATCAATGATCGCGTTCAGTGTAGCGCTCGGACGCATGGCTTTTTCGGTCTTCGCGTCATCCACATGGTAGTAACCGCCCATATCGACCGGACTACCCTGTGCTGCAATCAGCTCCTCATTGATTTTCGCCTCACTGCCGGAAAGCTGTGCTGCGGCTTTGGCAAAACGGGCCTGAAGCTCAGCATCCTTCTTCTGTGCGGCAAGAGCCTCTGCCCAGTAGAGAGCAAGGTAGAAGTGGCTGCCCCGATTATCGATCTGGCCGACCTTGCGGGCCGGTGACTTGTCGTTATCGAGAAACTTTCCGATTGCCTGATCGAGAGTTTCAGCCAGAACCTGCGCTTTGTCATTGCTGAATGCCTGGGCAAGGTGCTCAAGCGAAGCGGCAAGCGCTGAGAATTCGCCAAGCGAATCCCATCTGAGGTAACCCTCTTTCTGGAACTGCTGAACATGCTTCGGAGCTGAACCGCCTGCACCGGTCTCGAACAGTCCGCCACCATTCATAAGCGGAACAACCGAGAGCATCTTTGCACTGGTACCAAGCTCGATAATCGGGAAGAGGTCGGTGAGGTAGTCGCGAAGTACGTTGCCGGTAACCGAGATGGTATCCTTTCCGGCCCTGATACGCTCAAGAGAGACGCCCATGGCTTCAACAGGGGTAAGAATACGGATATCAAGACCGGTCGTATCGTGCTCCTTGAGATATTTTGTAACCTTTTTAATGATCTCTGCATCATGAGCGCGCTTGCTGTCGAGCCAGAAAAGAGCAGGCACTCCGGTGATCCTTGCCCGGTTGACTGCAAGTTTTACCCAGTCACGAACCGGAGCATCCTTTGCCTGGCACATTCTGAAAATGTCGCCTGTTTCAACCTTCTGCTCAAGTACGGTCGCACCTGAGGCGTTGACAACCCTGATCGTTCCTTCTGCAGGAGCCATAAACGTTTTATTGTGAGAACCGTACTCCTCTGCCTGCTGGGCCATAAGACCGACATTCGGAACACTGCCGATGGTGGAGGGATTAAATGCACCGTGTTTTTTACAATCTTCGATAATCGCCTGGTACATGGTTGCGTAACAACGGTCAGGAATCATCGCCTTGGTATCGTGCAGCTTACCGTCAGGTCCCCACATCTTGCCAGAGTCACGCACAACAACCGGCATGGATGCATCGACAATGATGTCATTGGGTACATGAAGATTGGTAATACCTTTATCTGAATCAACCATCGCCAGTGCAGGGCGGGTGGCATACACAGCCTGTATGTCCGCTTCGATCTCTGCTCTCTGTGCGTCAGGAAGCTTCTGGATCTTGGCATAGAGATCGCCAAGTCCATTATTGACATTTACACCGAGCTCCTTGATAACGGCGGCATGCTTGTCAAAAACATCCTTGTAGAACACCGTTACGGCATGGCCGAACATGACCGGATCCGAAACCTTCATCATGGTGGCTTTCAGATGCAGTGACAGGAGAATACCGTTCTGTTTTGCATCGGCAATCTGATCGGCATAAAAAGCACGAAGTGAGCGGACATTCATAACCGAGGCATCAATGATCTCACCGGCAAGCAGCGGTGTGCTCTCTTTGAGAACCGTAACCTTGCCGTCACCGCCGACAAACTCTATCCTGACATTGTCTGCCTTCTCCATCGTAAAGGACTTCTCGCTGCCATAGAAATCACCGGCACTCATGCAGGCAACATGTGATTTTGAATCGCTGCTCCATGCGCCCATTTTATGGGGATTCTTTTTGGCATACTCCTTGACTGAAAGCGGAGCCCGTCTGTCAGAGTTTCCTTCGCGAAGTACCGGGTTCACTGCGCTTCCAAGCACCTTGGCATAGCGGGTCTGAATCTCTTTTTCGCCGACATTTGCAGGTGCTTCAGGATAATCGGGAACATTGTAACCCTGGCTCTGAAGCTCCTTGATTGCAGCTTTCAACTGGGGAATTGATGCACTGATATTCGGCAGCTTGATAATGTTGGCCTCAGGCGCAAGCGCAAGTTCACCCAGTTCGGCAAGATAATCCGGAATTTTCTGGTCAGGAGTGAGATTGTCAGGGAAGTTTGCAAGAATCCTTCCGGCAAGAGAGATATCTTTGGCTTCAACGTCTACACCTGTACCCTTGGCAAATGCCTTGATGATTGGAAGAAGGGAGTAGGTCGCAAGAGCCGGAGCCTCATCAATTTTGGTGTAAATAATTTTTGTTGTTTTTGCCATCTCGGTTGTCGTTTTAAGTATTTGAAGAGAGTTGATTAAGGATAATTGAGAAAAAAACCATAACAATCGACCCGAACCGGACAGAAACCGGAAAAGGCGAATGCAACAATGTTTACTTGTGTAAGCTCCGAAAAGAGAAACATGACACAGCTTGAGATGCCGGCTTGATTGCCGGGTGCCGGTCAGGTGGAGGAGCGTAATCCTGATTTAAACCGGAAATATCCCGGTTTCCCTTGTATACCTGTACTGTAATATTGGCGTTGAAATGCCTGCTGCCCGGATCCATAATAAAAAAAACCAATGCAGCGAAAAACGAGGTGATAAGACCGGACAGACCATCATCCGGTTCCTCGTCGTTTTTTTATGACTGTTGATGCAGACATAAAAAGTCCGCCGCCCATATCTCTCGTCCGGGCGGCGGATGATGTCAGATAGAAAACAGAGAACGTACTGCCTGATCAGCTCTCCGGGCACTCCCTTGCAGGAGTATAGTCATCCAGACCTACACGGGCTGCAAGCTCCTTGTCATTGAGGACTTCATGAGCAAGCTTGATCATGGGAATGGTTGCACCCATGGAGCTGTACCCGCCATCATGGAAGAGGTTCTGCATGGTTACCTTGCGTGAAAGGTCACTGAGAATAGTCATGGCGTACTCTGCACACTCTTCGGCAGAGGCATTCCCCAATGGAGACATGAGATCGCTGTATTCATACATTTTCTCAAACCCCGGAATACCGCTTCCTGCCTTCGTATATGTTGGACTTTGTGAGATCGTATTGATACGGATGGCCCGCTTTGCAAGCCGTGGTCCATAACTGCGAACAATGGATTCAAGCAGCGATTTTGCATCTCCCATATCGGAATAGGTCCAGTAGTTCCGCTGTGATGCTATATAGGAGAGTGCAAGAATACTTGCTCCGTCATTCACTGCTCCGGTCTTCAATGCATAGGAAACAAGCCTGTGCAGCGAGAGACCTGAAACGTCGAGCGTTCTCATGAACCACTCGTAATTAAGCTCTTCATAGGGAAGCTGCTTGCGGATATTCTGCGACATGCCGATAGAGTGAACGATAAAATCGACCGGCCCGAATTTCTCTTTCAGCTCAATGAAACAGTTTTCAACATCTTCATTTTTTGATGCGTCACAAACTAATACCGGAGCGTTGCCGCAAATGGCCGAGAGCTCTTCGATATTACCGAAACGCAATGCGGTCGCAACATTGGAAATTGCGATCTGGGCACCTTCCTTATGGGCATGAACCGCAATCTGCCAGCCGATACTGCTTTCATCAAGCGGACCGAAAACAATGCCTTTCTTTCCTTTCAACAAACCATAGTGCGCTTTCTCGGACATGATATAAGCTGATTCTTTAACAAAGATTTGGGGTAAATTCCCGTTAACTCAACATTTTAAACATTTAAGATACAAGATTCCCTCGAAAACTTAAACTGTTTCCCCTGAATTTTTCATGACTCAAGAAAGGGATGAGCCGCTATATCTTCAATCGCCTCATGGAGCGAAGCTTGTCAAGCATATTTTTATTGACATTCAGCTCGGCATCCTCCTTCTCGGAAGGCTGCTCTTTGAAGATGACACGTAAAAGATTATCCTCCCGGAGGTACTCCTCCATCTCAAGACTGTAGAGCGCTCTTGGCAGGGTAATAATCCTCTGGGCCCGGTCAACAGTCACCACAATATCAGTACCCATCCGCTCAACGCTGACATCTTCAGCATCCTTGAGAAAAGGAATTCTGATACAGAGAATTTCACGATGATCTTCGGTGGCCGGATTTTTCTTGCTCTCTATCCAGAAGTTCTTGCCGGAATAGAAAATCTTGTCAGGCACCTGCTCACCGAAGACCAGCTTGCTGATCTCGTAGAGGGCATCGGCGCCGATCGGCTCTGTTCTCTGGAGCTGACAGCGGAAAACGGGAGTAGGATAGAAGGAGTTGTCGATCTCCATCAGGTATTTGCTGTGCAGATCAGCCCAGAATTCAAAGTACTCTCCAACGGTTTTTGATGTCGGAAGAATCTTGTTGATCACGATACCGTCAACATTGATCCCGTAGAGATGCACAAAGGTATAGGCCCGTTTGGTCTCAAGAATGGAGAGCTTCTCCGGATTGAGCACCAGCCGGAAGCTGACTTCGGGACTGAGGATAAATTTGTTGATATCCTCCATCTGCTTGAGAAGCACATTGACCTCGTTGAAAAAATCATCATCGGGTATGGAGTTTCCGCTCAACGGGCGGGCCAGTGATGACATGCTTTTATAGAGCTTGAAAAACTGCTTGCCCATGTTTCCGCCAATAATGATCTCCGGATAGGCAAGCAGGCGAAGGGTGTTGCCGGTAGGCGAAGTATCAAGCACAATAGCATCCCATCTGCCCGACTGCGCTTCGTCAAGCAGGCGGCTCAAGGCAAATATCTCGTCCAGACCGGGCTGGGTAGTCAGCTCGGTAGCCATTCCGCTGTCAATACCCTTGTTTTTATAGGATGTCGAGACAAATTTCTGAAAGCCGGACATGTGCTTTTTAAGCTCATAGATCGTATCAACCTCAAGACCGTAGAGGTTGTTCTCGATTTTCTGCGGGTCGTTGCGACTGATCTTGACATCAAAAACATCCGACAGTGAGTGCGCCGGATCACTCGACATGATCAGCACTTTCTTGTTCTGCCGGGCCAATGAAACTGCCGTAGATGATGAAACCGTGGTTTTTCCAGTCCCCCCTTTTCCCGAGTAAATGATAATTCTGGGCAGTGACTGGCTTTCTGTTAAATCCCTCGACAACATAAAAACTCCCCTGTTAAAGGTCTGATAAACCTGATAGTGATTCCCTCTGTTTGAGGGAACAAATCGATGTGAGGCAAAGTACCACTTTTCCCCTGCTTAGAGAAACACTATCTTTTTGCGGAGTGCATGATCAAGTTGAACCATAAACTCCTCATGCTCTATTTCAACGGCGCCAAGTTTTCTGAGATGAGGATTCATGATCTGGGCGTCAAGCAGAAGATACCCCTTCATTCTCAGATGATAAACGAGGCGATCAAATGCTACCCGGGAGGCATAGGAACGAAGGGAAAACATCGACTCCCCGAAAAACGCACCCCCAATGGCAAGCCCGTAGAGTCCGCCGACCAGTTCACCCTGATACCGGCTTTCAACACTGTGTGCCAGCCCAAGCCGGTAAAGCTTGCGGTATACCTCAATAATCTCGGTGGAGATCCAGGTTTCCGGGTCGTTTTTTCTTGGTGCTGCACACCCGCTGATCACCCCGTCGAAATCACGGTCAAGTGTCACACTGAACTCTTTTTTTCTCAGGAGGCGCTGAACATCACGAGAAGGACGGTAGGCTTCAAGAGAAAAGAGTGCCCTTTTGTGAGGCCGGCACCAGTATGTTTTACCATCATCCGGATCAGCCATGGGGAAAAAACCCTGGCGGTAGGCCCGAAGCAGTTCGTCGATGCGAATCATCGTTGCTGATTCACTCCGGTTAATGAAACTTCAGAAGCACTTCATCGAGCATCCTTTTGGGGACATGATGAACTCCGTAGCGGTCACGGTAGTATCGAACAGATTCCTGATCGGTCATCTGGTCAATAACAACGGTCTCCTGAGGCTTGCCGAGAGCAAGCACCAGCAGAATGGAAAAACGTTCAGGAATCTTCAGCAACTCCTTTATACGGTTACGATCAAGAGCAGCAATGATGCAGCCTCCAAGCCCGGACGCTGTAGCGCCAAGCAGAATGGTTTGAGCAGCGATACCGCTGTCGGGGCCAAAATCCTGACTGATCTCCTTGTCACCAAGCATGACGATATATGCCGGCGGACGCTCGCCCTCTGCAGGGCCTGGCCAGTCGGCAAGATAGCCCGCCCAGGAGAGCAATGGGTAAAGCAAGGCCGCGGTTTCAGGATCACAAACCGGTATAAATTTCAGCGGCTGAAGGTTTTTGGCTGAAGGCGTGTAGCATGCAAGCTCAACAAGATCCCGAATCACCTCTTCGGAAACCGGATAACTGCCATCAAATCTCCTGTAGCTGCGGCTGTTGGTTACCAACTCCCTGAATTGCATCATGGGCGCCAAATATTAATTTGTTACGCGATTCGATTGCTTCGTTGGGCGGTGCTCGAAATCCTCAAGTACTCCGTTGTACATTCCGGTTTCTGCGCTCCGTCCGCCTCGCACTCAAACCGCTCACGACAATTAATAGAGTTGCCTTCATAAGTTCAGTGTGAAGAATTTCCACTCCATGAGGCAGCTGCATATTTCGGCAGCTCCTCCCAATGACCGCTGCCTATCCATTCAGCAATAAAGTCCACTGATTTTGCGAAGCGCAACGGCTCCCGGCATGGCAGCTGCAGCCAGTCGGCAAGCACCGCACCGTCAAGATCGTGCATCGCCATACCATAACCAAGCTCCTCCATGGCAAGTGCATTGGACTCCTGTTCGATCTGACCGTCAAGCGGTCTGAGCAGGAGCTTTTTACCGAGATGAAGCGCCTCGCCCGGAAGCTCAAAACCTGCATTGCAAACAACACCGTCACATTCAAGAAGGTCATCCAGAAAGCCCGATCGGGAGTATGTCCTGAAATGCAGATGACCGTCATCACGATCTTCACTCACCTTGCCGTATATGTAAAACTCGAACTGGTCAAACGGAGTCATCAACACGGTAATATCCTCAATCTCCTCAAAAGGGAGATAGACAAGAACTTTACCCTTGATGACAAGCTTTGCATTTTTCTCATAAAGCGAGGGGGGGATCACCGGAGGAAAAATGGGCTGGTTGAAATGGTGCCAGTGAAGGCCTGCATTATAGCGGGCAGGGGCAAAATTCATCAGAATAAACTTCGCAAGAATATTGCCTTGAGCCAGCGGAATATCATAACCGAAAGCGTACTGGTGACCGAATCCCATGGAGGGAATATTTCTCACTCTTGCCGCCATCGAGGTTACCGGATCAAAATCGGTGATGACCAGTTCCGTACCGGCGGTATCGAGCAGTGCGACATCAGCCATCAATCGAGCCAGATCAAGCTGAATCATGGTATCGATATAGCTCATCTTTCCCTTGTGCGAAACCAGCGTCATACCCTTCATCACCCTGAAGGGCTCGAATATCTCGACCTCCTTCAGCTCTTCGGCTTTTCTGCCGCTGATAATGACATCAACATCATGACCATCCTCCCTGAGCTTTCGCACAAGCTCCCGACTGCGGCTGATATGGCCGTTTCCGGTTCCCTGGACACCGAACAGTATCTTCATACGACTGAATATTTATAAAGGGTGCGATCCCGGTTTAACAAGGAGTTACTATTGAATTTTGAGATTAGCATACTGAACCATCAGTGTTTTTTCCCCTGCACTGCGAAAACTGATCCTGACTTTCTGCTTTGCCCCTGTCCCCTGAACATCAAGCACGGTTCCGGGCCCGAAAACCGCATGATGCACCGAGATGCCTGAGCGAAGCCCCGAACGGGAAGCCTTCGGCTTGTCAAAGGAACTCGACTGAGTGGCAACAGGAGCTGTCTGCTTCTGTGGGTATCCTCTTGAAAACGATGGAGCAGTGGAGACCGGCGCATCCCGGAGCGGACGATCCGAAAGAAAAACCCCGCCCTCTGTCTGAACAATAGAGGAGTCGATTTCACTGATAAACACCGATTTCAGACAGTGCTGCGGCTGACCGTAGTGATAGCGGCTCTGTGCCCATGAGAGAAATATCTTCTCCTGAGCTCTGGTAACGGCAACATAAAAAAGTCTGCGCTCCTCCTCAAGCTCTTCGGGTTCCTGGCCGTGAAGGGGAAAAAGCCGCTCCTCAAGACCGGTAACAAAGACAACCGGAAACTCAAGACCTTTGGCGGCATGCACCGTCATGAGAGAGACATAGTTATCCGAATCCTGCGTCTCTTCGTAATCGGAGGCAAGCGATATATTCTCAAGAAAATCTCCAAGTGAGCCTGCATCAGGATTATGATCCGAAAAGTCCCTTGCCATGGAGAGCAGCTCCTGAAGGTTTTCATGACGCGCCAGCGATTCAGGGGTATTTTCCGCCTGAAGCAGCAACGGAATGGAGGTCAGTGTAAAGAGCTCCGACAGAACATTGTAGACCGTCCCGTTCTCGGCAATCTCTTTAAGCGACTCGATAACCGTACTGAATGAAGTGAGCGCCGTCACAAGACGCGCCTGAAAGCCCCCCTCTTCAGCTTTCCGGATTGCTTCATAGAGGCTTACGCCCTCTCTTTCGGCAAAATCCTTGAGCTTGCCGATACTGACATCCCCGATTTTGCGGGGAGGAAAATTGATGATCCGCAACAGTGATTCGCTGTCGCGCTCGTTCAGAATAAAACGGAGATAGGCTACCGCATCCTTGATCTCACGCCTCTTGTAGAAAGAGACACTGCCGAAAATCCTGTAGGGAATCCTGCTCTGGCGCATCACATCCTCAAGCACCCTCGACTGGGCATTGGTGCGGTAAAACACAGCAAAGCTTCTGAACTCATAGCCCTGTTTCATGCGCATTGAACGGATATGGTCGCCTACTTTTTCGGCTTCATTGCGCTCATTATATGCTTCAAGAAGTGTCAGCGGATCGCCCTCGCTGCGATGTGAAATCAGCTCCTTTTTAATCTGCCGCTGGTTGCGGCTGATAATGCTGTTGGCCGCCTTGAGAATATTGCCCGTACTGCGATAGTTCTCAACCAGCTTGAAGGTCAGGGCATCATGATAGTCATCCTGAAAGTTCAGAATGTTGGAAATATCGGCTCCGCGCCATGAGTAGATTGACTGCGCGTCATCACCCACAACAAAAATATTGCGGTGACGGGCCCCGAGCATCTTTGCAACAAGGTACTGGGCCTTGTTGGTATCCTGATACTCATCAATCATGATATAACGGAAGGCGTCCTGCAGCTCTTCGAGTACCTCGGGATGCTCGTTGAAGAGTTCAATCGGCTTGATGAGCAGGTCATCAAAATCAAGGGCATTGTTCTCCTTGAGCTTCCTTGTATAGAGTTCGTAGACCTGGGCAGCTTTCTGCTGGTTATAGTCGCCGGCATTCCGGTGAAATTCAGCCGGAAGAATAAACCCGTTTTTTGCCCTGCTGATAAGGCTCTGAATGGTATTGACGGGCACGGAGTCCTGGGAAATATTCAGTTCGGTCATAGCCTGGCGGATCAGACTCTTGCTGTCGTCACTGTCAAAAATCGAAAAGTTCCGGTCATAACCGATCAGATGAATATAGGTGCGGAGCAGACGGGCAAAAATCGAATGAAACGTCCCGATCCACAAGCCGCTGGAGCTTCCGGCATGGAGCAGCGTATCAACACGATGACGCATCTCCCCTGCTGCCTTGTTGGTAAAGGTAAGCGCAAGAATATTGTTGGGGGAAACCCCTTCATTGCTGATAAGATATGCAATACGGTAGGTGATCACCCTTGTTTTTCCGGAACCCGCACCGGCAAGAACCATAACCGGCCCTTCGGTCGCGCTTACGGCATTGCGCTGAACCTCATTGAGATCATGTAAAAAATCCGTCAAAACGTATGAACACCTGTTAACTAAGTTATAGCGCGCCCTTCTTCAGGCCGGAATATGGCCCTCGAAAAAGATGATCAACACTGAAATCTCCAGTTGAATTTCGTATAACTTTACCCTTTTTACAAGCATCAACAAAACAAATCATCATCCATTGCTCCCTCCATACAAAAAGGGGGTATCCCTTTTGAAATTGCAGCCATAAGTACGTATCCCGAACTGCCTGCCGATGCAGGCCGGATGATGTTTTTTGCCTGTAAAGAGAGCTGATCACACCTATTATTGCGTTCAGAGTTGCTATATTGAAAACAAACCATTACCCACCAATAACTTCCGTTCCATGTTCCCTCTCGTATACGAAATCAATACAAGGATCTGGCTAAAAAAACTCAGCAAAACCCATAACCGTTCTGTAACCCTCGGAACTGTTCCCGATGAGGAGTTCGACTTCTTTTCTGCATCGGGTTTTGACATGGTCTGGCTGATGGGGGTATGGCAACCCAGTCAGTACAGCAAGGCAATTGCAACCGCACATCCCTGCCTGCGCACTACGTTTCTGGAGCACCTTGTAACCGTGCACCCCGAGGATATAGCATCTTCACCCTACGCCATACCCTCATACACCGTCAATGAAACGCTCGGAGGAAAAGATGCACTTATCCTCTTTCGCGACAAACTGAACCGGCGCGGCATAAAGCTCATGCTCGACTTTGTTCCGAACCATCTGGCACTCGACAACGAATGGCTCCCGGAACACCCTGAATTTTTCATTCCGGTATCCACCGATGAGATGCGCCATGACCCTGAATCCGGATTTGAATACGCCCGGGACCAATACCTTGCCTACGGCAAAGACCCCTACTTTCCGCCCTGGACCGACACCCTGCAGCTCAATTACGCCAGCAAGGCAACGCAGAGCATGATGACCGAAAACCTTTTCAAAATCAGCGAACTCTGCGACGGCGTCAGATGCGACATGGCCATGCTGATTCTGAAAAACGTATTCAATAAAACCTGGAGCAGTCTAAGCGGCGCAATGCAGAAGGAGTTCTGGTCTGAGGCCATTGCAGCGGTTAAACAGCGCCACCCCGATTTTCTTTTTCTTGCAGAATCATACTGGAGCAAGGAGTGGGAGCTCCAGCAGCAGGGATTTGACTTTACCTACGACAAACCATTTTACGACTTTATCACCAGTGCACCGGTAAATACGGAAAAACTTGCCGGACATCTTGGTGCCGAATGGGGGTACCAGAAAAAACTCTGCCGGTTCATTGAAAACCATGATGAACCAAGAGCAGCAGGCAGAATAGGCCTGAACAACAAAGCCGCGGCGATGGTTCTCTTCGCAACTCCGGGCATGCACCTCCTGCATCAGGATCAGATGGAGGGGTACCGTCAGAAGATCCCGGTACAGCTTGTCCGGCAGGCTGCAGAACCCGAAAACCGTGCACTTGCAGCGCTTTATAAAAAACTTTTTACCCTGCAGAAAACACCGCTCTTTCAGGAAGGGGGTATTGAACGCCTTGACCTGAATCTGGCAAACAACTCACACTGTCTCGGATTTCACCGCTTTACAGCCGGGGAGCATGCCTTCATTCTGGCCAATTTCAACGCCACCGGCATAGCTCTTGAGTTCCGGCATCCTTCGATTGAGGGAATCACCATCGATATGCTGAACATACTCAGCACCACAACCGAAAATAAATCGAGTGGCATTCATGGTGCTGACCACTCCATACGCGTTCATCTCTCTCCTCATGAAGCGGTGGTCATATCCTTCCGGAAAGCGCAATGAACAACAACAACAATGAAGGGGTTCATCCTATGCAATTCACAACAGTCACCATCAAGACCCGAACCGTCAAACCGGTAGAGATCATCGATATCTCCGCCGAAGTTGCCGCTGCACTTTCGGCTTCAAAACTTGATTCCGGACAGGTAACCATTATAAGCCGTCATACCACCGCATTCATCAATATCAACGAAAAAGAGGAGCAGCTGCTTGAGGATATGGAAACCTTTCTCAAGCGTCTGGTGCCAAAAGACGGCAACTACCTGCACAACCTCAATCCGGTGGATGGTCGCGACAATGCCCACTCCCATCTTCTGGGACTTTTTATGAACAGCTCCGAAACCATTCCCTTTGCAAAAGGAAAGATGCTTCTCGGAGAGTGGCAGTCAATATTTCTTGTTGAGCTCGACGGACCCCGCCAGGAACGAAGCGTTCTTGTGCAGATAGCCGGAATCTGATTGCGAAAATAAACAGCAGGATGCATGGAACCGGGAAGGCTTCTGCATGGTTACATCTTAGAATAAGTACGATAAAATCAAGCAGTAAAACACTATGCCTGAATCAAAGCACATTGCGCCCATACAACCGATGATCCCGCTTTCCGAAATAAACTCTCCGGAAGATCTGAAACACCTCTCTATCACTCAGCTTCAGGGTGTTGCCGATGAGTGCCGAAACGAGGTCATCAAACTCGTCTCGGTCAACGGAGGCCATTTTGCATCAACGCTTGGCGTGGTGGAGCTGACCGTTGCGCTTCATCATGTATACAGCACTCCCCACGACAAAATCATCTGGGATGTCGGCCATCAGGCATATGTCCATAAAATTCTCACTGGAAGAAAAGAGCGGATGCAGACAAACCGTCAGTACGGCGGTCTTGCCGGATTCCCCAGAATATCGGAGAGCCCGCATGATGCATTCGGTACCGGACACGCCTCGACCTCTATTTCCGCCGCTGCCGGTATCGCCGCAGCAAGAGATCTGGCCGGAGGCACGGAGAAGGTTATCGCCGTTATTGGCGATGGCAGCATGACCGGAGGCATGGCCTTTGAAGCCATGAACCACCTCGGAGACCTGAAAAGTGATGTGCTGGTCATCCTGAACGACAACCAGATGGCCATCTCTCCAAGTACCGGAGGGCTGAGAACCCATCTCATCAACATCACCCTCAACAAGACCTACAACAAGGCGCGTAAATTCATCTGGAACTCGATCTCCCTGCTCAACAATGAACTGGGCGATGCAGCTAAAAACGCTGTACGCAAACTGGAGGATGGATTTAAAGCTGCATTCACTCCCGGAGCATTTTTTGAGGCACTCGGCTTGAGGTATTTCGGCCCGATTGATGGCAATAACATGGAGCAGCTTGTCAAGGCCCTCAAAGAGATGCAGGAACTTCCCCATCCCAAACTGCTGCATATTGTCACGACAAAGGGAAAAGGGTTCATGCCTGCGGAACAGAACCAGAGCAAATGGCATGCTCACAGCGGAGGATTCGATACCACAACCGGTGAAACGCTCAAAAAAGCTGACACATCACTGCCGCCGAAATATCAGGAGGTCTTTGGCGAAGCTCTGGTCGAGCTTGCTCTGAAGGACAACCGGATTACCGCCATAACCGCCGCCATGCCGTCAGGAACTTCGCTGGACCTCTTCCAGGACGCACTGCCGAACCGTTTTTATGATGTCGGTATCGCTGAAGGCCATGCCGTAACGTTCGCCGCAGGGCTGGCCACAGAGGGGTTCAAACCGGTTTTTGCGATCTACTCCACCTTTCTTCAGCGCGCCTATGACCAGTTGATCCATGATGTCGCCCAGCAGAATCTGCATGTAGTTTTCGCCATTGACCGTGCCGGACTGGTCGGAGAGGACGGGCCGACCCACCACGGCTCTTTCGATCTCTCCTATCTGCATACCGTACCGGGTCTGGTCATTATGGCTCCGGCAGACGAACAGGAGCTGCGAGATATGCTCTATACCGCCCTCTATGACCTGAAAGGCCCGGTTGCCATCCGTTATCCGAGAGGGAACGGCATCGGAATCCCCTTGCGCAAGAATTTCGAATCCGTTACCATTGGAAAAGGTCAGATTGTGCGCGAAGGCAGCGGGCTCGCGCTGCTCTGTATCGGCAATATGACGTCAAAAGGGGTTGAAGTTGCCGAAGCACTGCAAAAAGAGGGTATTGATGCCTCGGTCGTCAACATGCGCTTCCTTAAACCGCTCGACACCGCTCTCATTGATGAGGTGGCTGCACGATCAACCCATCTGGTTGTGATTGAGGAGAACAGCAGGATCGGCGGACTCGGCAGCGCCGTTATCGACCACCTTAACGAAAAAGGACTCAATAAACCTGTACTGAAAGTTGCGCTTCCTGATGCATTTGTAACCCACGGAAGCATGAAGGAGCTCTACAGGGAGATCGGTTTTGACACGCCGACCATGGCAGAGAACATCAAGCGATTTTACAAGGGTGAAGAGAGGTGAAAAAGGGGGAGCAGCGCAAGCACTCCCCGCACTGAAAGATTGGCCAGTAATCCGGCAAGGAGATCATCAGCCATAATGCCCCAGCCTCCCGGCATGCGCTGTAATGCATCGACAGGACCCGGTTTTGCGATATCAAAAAAGCGAAAAAAAGCGAAAGCCAGAAGTGCAGGCAGAACTCCTGCAGGCAGTGCGGCAAGGGCAAGCCACTGACCGGAAAGCTCATCAATGGTTACAATTGAGGGGTCACTGCCGTAACGCTCCTCCATCACGAAGCCCGACCAGACTCCGGCAGACGCTGTAAGCATAACCATCAGAAGGAGAAGCGGCAGTTCACGCAATCCGGGAATAACAAGGTAGGCAAGCACGGCCGCAATACTGGTAACCGTGCCCGGAGCCACGGGAAAATAACCGATGCCGAAGCAGGTGGAAATAATTCTGGCCGCGAGTTGCTTCATGGCATTACCGGTTCTGAAGCGGATTCTGCAAATAAACCTTCCAGTTGCTTACAAGATAGGAGATGCCGGTATAAACGGTAAAAGCCGTAACGCCGAGCATGATATAGTCGAGATAGTCCGAGAGCAGAAAAGTGTTGATCATGCGGGAAACACCCTTTCCGGAAAAAGCGGGCTCCTTCATCAGCACCAGCAGCATAATCACATAGACAAATAAATTCTGCACCAGGGTTTTATATTTAGCCTCCATGCTGGTCACCACCGGTCTGTCCTTGATTTCGGCATAAATCCTCAGTCCTGTGATCAGAACGTCCCTGATAATAACAAGAATCGCCATCCAGAGTACCAGATAGCCCATCCAGACATAGAGCAGAAAAGCGGCTGTAATAAGAAATTTGTCGGCAAGCGGATCAAGAAAGGCGCCCAGCCGGGTCGTAACGCCATACTTCCTTGCATGATAGCCATCATAGAGATCCGTAAGGGAGGCAAAAATAAAAACAATGACTCCGATCAGCTGGAGCCAGGGATCCGGCTGCAGGAGGAGGAGAACAAAGACCGGAACGAGCAGAATCCTCAAGACGGTCAGTTGATTGGGTACGGTGAGGAGTTCCTGGTACGTGTCTTTCACAATAATCTTATGGTTAAAAGCCGAAAAAACGGCACAAGGCCAACAGGTGGCACTCTTCGGCACAAGATACGGTTTTGAACCCTGATTTTCAATGCATAGAAAAGATACTCGCTAACAGGCTACTCTAAAATCGTAATGAGTGACTTGCTGTTCAATCCCCGGAGAGGCGAAATATCGGTAGCGCACTCCCGACGAAGTCGGGGCTGGGTGAGGATTTCGAGCACCGCCCAACGACGCAATCGAATCGCGGAATAGATTTATAGCAGAGCCTTCTTATTCGAGTTCTACAATAGTGACTCCCGCACCCCCCTCTCCCCACTCTCCGAGACGGAAACTTTTGATATTGCGGTGCTTCTGGAGAAACTCCGCGGTTTTCAGGCGCAGGGATCCCGTCCCCTTTCCGTGAACAATGGTCGCGGAGTGGATCCGGTTAAGCCGCATGGCGTCAAGAAAGCGGTCGATTTTCATAATGGCCTCGTCACCGGTAAGCCCGCGCAGATCAAGACGTGTGGACTCAATATCCCCGGTTAGTGTTGACCAGGCACCTTTTTTCGCAGCGGCAGCAGGTGTCCGGAGTTGTTTGCGTGACTGGGTTTTCGAGGTTTTCTCCAGATTTTTCAGCGATGTAGTCAACCTGAAATTTCCGCACTGCACAACCACACTGCCACCCTGGACACTCTCAACCTCTCCGGATGTATTGGTATCGAGAATCCTGACCAGATCACCGGCCCGAATAGTGTGGTCAAGCGGAATCTCCGCTTCGGCAAGCAGCGCCGACTCGCTTTTTACTGCCTCAAGCTTTTTCTGCTCCAGTTTTTTTCGCGCCTGCTGAACCGCTTTTTCATCTGCCGGTGCATTTTTCACCTCATGCAGAATCTCACGAATCTCCTTGCGGGCATGCTCCACCTCTTTCTGCAGCTCCCTTGATGCGCCAAGCTTCAGCTCCCGCCGCTTCTCGTCCAGCCCCGCTTCAGCTTGCTGCACCGCGAGTGCCCGCTCTTCGAGCAGAGCGGTTTCGCCCTGAAGATGCAGCTTCAGGAGTCGGTTCTCTTCAAGCACATGGTTCAGGTCATCAAGCAGCCGGTCAAGCCCGATGCGCTCACCCTTCATGAACCCTTCGGCCCGGTCAATCATCGCACGCGGAAAGGCCATCCGCTGCATCATGGCAAAAGCAAAACTGTTGCCCGGCAGTCCCTTGATAAAGCGGAAAGTCGGCACCAGCCCTGACCGGTTGAACTCCATGGCACCGTTGACAACACCTTCACGCTCATGAGCATAGGCTTTCAGCTCTCCGAGATGGGTGGTCACAATGGTTTTTGCTCCCCGCTCTATCAACTCTTCGATCACGGCACGGGCGATCGCTCCACCCTCTTCAACATCAGTACCAGCACAAAGCTCGTCGATCAGCACCAGGTCACTGCTCCCTGCTGCCTCAATGATAGTACGGATCGCACCAAGATGGGAGCTGAAGGTCGAAAGGTCATTCTCGATAGACTGATCGTCACCGATCTCGATAAAAATATCGCTGAAGAGTGGAAAAACCGAACTCTCGCTGCACGGCAGCAGATAGCCGTGAACCAGCATGCAGCAGAGCAGACCTGCGGTCTTCATCGCCACAGACTTGCCTCCTGCATTCGGCCCTGAAATAACAAGAACCCTTTCATCGGCGCCCAGATCAAGATCAAGCGGAAAGACCTCCTTGTGACGGTGCGAAATAAGCAGCCAGGGATGAAACCCCTTGACAATGCGGAGTGCATGGCCCGCTGCAATACCGGGAAGCAGGGAATCTGTTTCCACGGCAAACCGGGCACGGGCATAGAGCGCATCAAACTCGCTGATCAGCCCTTCATTATGGCGGAGATTTTCAAGCTCAAGACGGATTTCGCCGGAGAGCTCCTTCAGAATACGTTCGATCTCGCGCCGCTCGCTGATCTCCAGATCCTGAATCCGGTTGCTGATTTCAAGCGTCTCGGCAGGCTCGATAAAGACGGTCTGACCGGTGCCGGAGTAGTCCTGTATGTAGCCTGCTATCCTGTATTTATACTCCACCCGCAACCCGAGAGTCAATCGACCGTTTTTGATGGCAACCGTATCATCCATCAGCCACCCCTCTGCCTGGCAGCGGCGAAGAAGACGATCCATCTTCCTTCGAAGCAGTTCACGGCTCTCGCCCAGCTCCCGGCGAATCATCTGCAGACCGTCACTTGCCGTATCCCGAACGCGGCCCTGCTCATCGATAACCCTGCGGATAGCCGCCTGAAGACTCTTTTCAAGCCAGAGCTGAATGGTAAACTCATTGAGCAGCGGATAGACCTCGCGGCAGTTGAACATGAATTTGCGCAACTGTACCGATGAATAGAGCAGGTGATAGATATCCTGCAGCTCATCAGGCTCAAGAAAGCTCTCAAGCACCTCAAGTTTTTTAAGCAGCGGCCGGGTATCAGGGAGATATGAAAAAGGAAGGGCCAGCTCCTCCTGAAGCAGATTCCTTAACTCAAGCACCCGTTCAAGCTCCCCGAGCAGCAGCTCCCGCCGCACCTCCGGCACCCGGGCCATAAGGGCGTCGCGCCCCATCGCCGAGAGACAGAACTGTGCCGTATACCCGGCGACCCGGTCAAATTCAAGTTTTTTCAGGGTGATTGGGTTCATGGGGAATCTATGGATTTGCTATCGGATGATACGTTTAGACAGTTTGGGACTGTGCGCATTATAGCAAAATATCACAATCGAAAACAGCACCGGGTTTTATTACAAAGAACCCCGCATCCTTTTTAGGGCACCTCTATTAATTGTCGTGAGCGGTTTGAGTGCGAGGCAGCACAGAAACCGGAATGTACACGGAGTACTTGAGGATTTCGAGCACCGCCCATCGAAGCAATCGAATCGCAGAATAGATTAATAGAGGTGCCCTTTATGCTCTATGAGATTTTGCCATGATATCAACATGAGGCCTGCATAAAAAGGGTGTTTTTTGAACAACTGAAACAGTGCGGCCCGTGCATGCTATCATCTTCAACGGACTGATCACAGATTCACACCTTCAATCGCCTGCACCAGCTTGCTGATTTTATCGGCAAAAAATCTTTCACTCCAGAGGGAAAGGCTTGCCTGCTCGACTGCAGAGAGAAATGGTGCAACATCCTGAGCAGCTTTCGGCCAGTCGATACGCTTTATTTTTTCACTCAAGGCAGTCGCCAGCCATGAGGCATCAAGCACGAAAGTCTCTCCTGCCCACGGCCCGAACTGTTGCAGGGCACTCGCAAGGTGCGGCAGATTTGGTGCGGTCTTTTGCTTGCAGTACCAGGTAAAATCAAACCAGTCGCGCCCTTTCAGATAGGGTCTGCAAAGCAGTGCATGAATTTTAAGCGCATAATTGCTGGGCAAATCCTGTGCACAGATTTCAAAGTCGAGGGGAAAATCGAGGTAGTGCCAGCTCGTACCCGTTCCGGCAGGCGGGCAGGTATCAATTTCAAGTTTGACCCTGAGTTTGCTCTGCTTGTCGGAATCAAAAAATGAGAGGTCGAGTTGCCGCCCGATGGAATCGTCCTTGATCATGGCCTGACGGACAACCCTGTTCATGTTGCTGCGGTCGCTCAATTCACAATGCACGCCAAACTCTTCCATTGTCCTGGTGAGCGAATCGAAATAGTACGACCATTCGAATGCAGGATCGGGGGCTAAAAGAATAAAATCAAGATCTTCTGAAAAACGCGGCAAACCATGCAGAATACGAAGACTGGTACCACCCTGAAAAGCCGCTTTTTCGAAGAATCCTGCACGCCAAAGCGCATAGAGTGCCACTTCCTGCAAAATCTCCTTGATCGCCTGTTCTTCCTGTACAGCATTGGTAATCGAATACTGTTGCAGACGCCTGCGAAGCAGTTCAATCATCTGTCCACCTCCCGTTGTAGTGCCTGAATACACCCTCTCATGCGTTTATGGAGATAAACCTTTTGCATAAGCTCCCAGAAAGCCTGGTCAACAGAATCGAACAACTCTTCATCAATACGCATGGATGCAACAAGCGTTTTCATATCGGCCACTTCATATTTTCGCAAACAAACTATATCGAGCAGCGCCCTGAGCGGTTGTGCTACAAGTGCCGTTTGACCGGAAAAATTTTGACGATCAACCGCCTGCAGAAACTGCCCCCGCTGCAGCGCCAGAGGATAAAAGCGATAAAGCCCCAGAAGAGGATGATCCACAACCAACTGACGACGCCCTGGCAGCACAGAAAGAGTCATGGGCACGGATTCGGGAATCCAGCCATGAAAGCTCAGAGCACTTTCCATTGAAATATAGGAACCGGGTTGCAGGGCCTGGGCAAGCACAAACGGGTGGTGTGAACTGTTTAGCAGGTTTGAAGCAAGCAGGTAAAGACCTCGCCGCAGTTGCAGCAGTTCACCATGCTGCATGGCCCGATTGACGAGGTTATAACGGCGCTGGGGTGTGCCGTCCAGCAGACGACCCAACTGAGCCTGCGATACCACCCGGTTCGCCAGACCGGATTGCATTAATTTTTCAGTGATTGTTTGCATTAATGTATGATACTTTCATTTTCTGAAAGTTACAAACATTTTTTACACAGAAACGAGATACTGGAAGTCACTTACGGTCACCTCTATTAATTGTCGTGAGCGGTTTGAGTGCGAGGCTGACGGAGCGCAGAAACCGGAATGTACACGGAGTACTTGAGGATTTCGAGCACCGCCCATCGAAGCAATCGAATCGCAGAATAGATTAATAGAGGTGCCCTTACAGTAACGCAGGTATTCAATTGCTCGCACTACAGGTCATCCCTGAAAAATTGTCCATTGTATCATTTTTCATTACCTTCGCTTAGGATTAAAAAGCAGGGAAACCTGCACAGGATATTTCTGACCGTTGACACTTGACCTCTTGATATCATGAGATTAGCTGTAAATATTGACCACATAGCCACGTTGCGCAATGCACGCAATGAATTTGAGCCTGACCCGGTTGAGGCGGCCCTGCTTGCCGAAAAATGCGGAGCGGCAGGTATTGTCTGCCATCTGCGTGAAGACCGACGCCACATCAGGGATCTTGACCTTCAGAGGCTCCGCGAAGCGGTTACCACCAAGCTTGATCTTGAAATGGCCATGACGCCAGAGATGCAGCAGATCGCGCTGAAAACACGCCCCGAACTTATCACGCTTGTGCCTGAAAAAAGGGAGGAGCTGACCACTGAAGGGGGATTTGACATTACCCGCCATTTCGACACACTGGTTGAGTTCCTCAAACCGATAAGAGAGGCTGGTATAGAGAGCAGCATCTTCATAGAGCCCTCTCAGAGCGCCATCACCCTTGCCGCACAGGCAGGAGCCGAAATGGTGGAGCTTCATACCGGTACCTACGCATTGAAAACCGATTTTGCTGAGAGGGATAAAGAGTTTGAGCGAATCCGTGAAGCCGCAAGCTTTGCCAAAAGCCTCGGGCTGAAAGTGGTTGCTGGTCACGGGCTCAACTACCTGAACATAGCCCCGTTTAAAACCATCCCGGAAATCGAGGAGGTCAGCATCGGCCATGCCATCATTGCCCGTGCCGTGCTGACAGGTCTTGATTCGGCGGTCAGGGAGATGATCCGCATCATTGAGTAACCGCCCATGAACGCAACTCTCGATACAACCATTACCGTCATACTCGCAACCGGCAATCGCGACAAGGTCAAGGAGCTTCGCCCGCTGCTTGAAGATATCTCACCCCTCATCACGGTTACGACACTCAGCGAGCTTGGTGCTGAGGTCGAGATTGAGGAGACCGAGGAGACCCTTGAAGGAAACGCGCTTTTGAAAGCAAGGGGTATCTTTGAACTGCTTTCGGAGCGATTTCCCTCCATGATTGCTCTCGCTGACGACACCGGCCTTGAAGTCGAAGCCCTTGGCGGCGCTCCGGGGGTCTACTCGGCCCGGTTCGCACCCATGCCGGAGGGGAAGTCACCTTCATATCAGGACAACGTCCGTCATCTGCTTGCAAGCATGGCAGGCTGCTCGAACCGGAAAGCTCTATTCCGAACCGTCATTGCGCTCAAAGGAAGAATCCCGGCTAAAAACGGCGATCCCCTTCTCTTTGAACACCTGGCCGAAGGAGAGGTTCCCGGCACGATCACCCTTGACGAGAGAGGCTCTGAAGGATTCGGCTACGATCCGGTATTCATGTTGGATTCAACCGCGAGAACCTATGCCGAGATGGGTATTGCAGAAAAAAACCGGCTCAGTCACCGCTCCCTCGCTGTTCAGAAAGCTGTTGTCGACCTCAGGGAGACTTTTTATCAGCAAAACATTCCGATAACTCATTCCAGTGCGAAACAATGACCCTCATTGAAGCAATTACCCTCGGCATTGTGCAGGGTCTGACGGAGTTTCTGCCGATCAGCAGTTCAGCTCACCTGAGAATTGTGCCCGCTCTTGCAGGATGGAGTGACCCCGGCGCAGCGTTCAGCGCTATCGTTCAAATTGGCACGCTTGTGGCGGTCCTGATCTATTTCCGCAGGGACATCTTCTCGATTGCCGGTGCCGTGATCAAAGACATACTCCGGGGCAAACCACTGGAGAGCCGTGAAGCAAAAATGGGGTGGATGATTGCCGCCGGAACCATCCCGATCGTCTTACTCGGCCTGCTCTTTAAAACCGAGATTGAAACAAGCCTCCGCTCCCTCTACTGGATCAGCGGCGCACTTATCGGCCTTGCCCTTGTGCTCTCCCTTGCCGAGGCAAAAATCAGGAAGCGGCTCGAAAGCGATCTGCCGCTGAAATCAATGGACCGGATCGGCTGGAAAGAGGCCCTGCTGATCGGTCTTGCTCAAAGTATTGCCCTTATTCCCGGCTCCTCACGCTCCGGAGTAACCATTACCGGCGGACTGCTCCTGAATCTCGACCGTGCCACCGCCGCCCGTTTTTCCTTTCTGCTCTCGCTCCCTTCGGTCTTTGCCGCAGGAGTCTACCAGCTCTACAAGACTCGCGACATCATCACCGCCTCGCCTGAAAATCTGAGCAACATCCTGATTGCAACCGTTGTTGCCGGTTTGGTTGGCTATGCCTCCATCGCCTTCCTGCTCAACTACCTCAAAAATCACACGACAACCATCTTTATCCTCTACCGGCTCGCCGCAGGAATCGGCGTTCTTATGCTTGTGGCTTCAGGTCATCTGCTGCCTTAGCGTCCCAGGCACCGATAGATTTCTCCGCCGACAGGTCGGTGTCGAAATGACACACGAGCCGTTTGAGCACATTTTTTGGTCATCCCGAACGCCAGTGAGGGATCTTATTGCTAACGGTAAAAGGGTTCCTATCTCCGGAGATAACGCTCTCCCGCAGCTTTGCCCGAAGCAACTTTTAAACCCTAAAAATAATTCTCTTTTCTGTGATTAGAAGGGCGGGGAATTTTTCTTATATATAAGTATATCAAATTAACCATGTAATAATCCAGCCATGCCATACAGCTTAACAGGCGTAGGGCATAATGGCTTTGAAAAAGCAGACTTACATATACACACAAAATGTTCGGACGGACTCTATACACCGGAAGAAATTGTTGAAAAAGCTGCTGCTGCCGGGTTGAAGGCGATCAGTATTACTGATCATGATTCCGTTTCAGGTATTGACAAAGCAAAGCCATTAGCCTTAGCGAAAGGTATTGAGCTTGTTCCCGGTGTGGAAATGAGCTCAACCTACAAGGGCTATGATATTCATGTCCTTGGTTATTTTTTTGATTATCAGCAATCCGAGCTGAAAGAGTATCTCGACCACTGTCGACACCTGCGCACCGAAAGGGCTGAGCGCATGGTGAGCAAACTCGCCAAAATGGGCGTAAAAATCGGCATTGAGCAGATTATCGTCAAAGCTCAGAACGGAAGTGTGGGCAGACCTCACATTGCTGCGGTGCTGCAGGACGGCGGCTATGTAAAGAGCTTCAGCGAAGCATTCAGCAAATATCTCGGTTCACACAGCCCGGCATATGTGAAAAGCATCGAAACGCATCCGGCGGATGTAATACGGCTCATCAATGAGGCGTCGGGTCTCTCTTTTCTGGCTCATCCGGCCCAGAACGTGCCCGATGAGACCCTGAAGCAGTTAATCACCTTCGGACTGGATGGCATTGAAATTGTCCATCCGTCGCACGACACCTACAAGCAGAACTACTACCGGGAAATTGCCAACGAGTATTTTATGCTCTTTTCGGGCGGTTCGGACTATCACGGCCTTAAAGAACGCGATGAAGACCTCTTCGGCAAGGTTACCATCCCCTGCCAGTGGGTGGAAAAAATGAAAAGCCGGCTTGTAAAATCATGAGGAATCGATGATTGGGCAATTGCTGAAGATTTACTATTATTCAAACCAGTTTTCAAGGTTCCACTGCCCCCGGGCAATGCTCCTCATCGCATTCTAAGATATGCCATTACTCTTCATACGATCCCTGGAAAAACGGCTTAACCTGCAGCTCAAGGATTTTTTCCTCACCATGCAGGAGTTTTTTCTGTTTTCTCTGAGGACCTTTATGGCCATTCCGAAAACAATCCGCTACTGGAGGGATGTTCTTGACCAGGCCACCATCTGCGGTACCGACTCGATTCCAATTGTATTGGTCAGTGCGATTTCAATAGGTGCACTCCTTGCCATCGAAGTGGGCAACCTGCTTGAAGACTTCGGCGCCAAAACCATGCTCGGTCGCTCAACCGCGCTCTCGGTCATTCGTGAACTCGGCCCGCTGCTCATGGGTCTCATGCTCTCCGCACGTTTCGGATCAAGAAATGGGGCAGAGCTCGGAGCCATGCAGATCTCTGAACAGATTGATGCTCTTCGGGCATTCGGTACCGATCCGATAGCCAAACTTGTCATGCCGAGGCTGGTAGCCGCGCTCATCATGTTTCTGCCGCTTACAGCACTCTCCGACTTTGCGGGCCTTCAAAGCGCCGCCTATATGGCTGAGCACTACCACAGGATTGATCCCGGAATATTCTGGAACGCCGTCTATCCGCGGCTTGCGCCAAAAGATTTTGTGGTCGGGTTCCTGAAAGCCCCGGTGTTCGCAGTCATTATCACGCTTGTCAGCAGCTTCAACGGATTCTCGGCAAGAGGGGGAACGGCTGGTGTCGGACGGGCAACCATTAAAGGAATCGTTGTGTCATCAGGCCTTGTGCTGATTGCAAACTTCTACGTTTCAAAGATAGTGCTGGAGAACATGTAACCGCATGATTGAATTAAAAAATGTCAGCCTGAAATACGGTGAAAAGGAGATCCTGAAAAATGTCTCCCTTACCGTCCAGGACAACACCATCAAAGCGATTCTCGGACCGAGCGGCGTGGGAAAGAGCACCATTCTCAAGCTGATGCTCGGCCTTATCAAGCCGAACAGCGGCAAAGTGATCATTGACGGCACGGATATCACCCGTATGAAGGAGACCGAACTGTACGAGATCCGGCGAAAGATGGGTATGGTTTTTCAGGGAAATGCACTCTTTGACTCCCTGAGCATCAGCCAGAATCTCGGTTTCTTTCTTCGTGAAAACCTCAAACTCCCCCAGGAGGAGATCAACCGGAGAGTTACCGAACAGATCCAGTTTGCCGGACTTGAAGGCTATGAAGACCAGCTGCCGGAAAGTCTGAGCGGGGGTATGCGAAGGAGAGTTGCCATCGGAAGGGCGCTGATTTTCAAACCGCACATGATCCTGTTTGATGAACCGACAGCCGGACTTGACCCGGTCAGCTCAAAAAAAATACTCTCGCTGATCAGTTCACTCCGCAATCACAACAACCTTGGCGCGGTAATTGTTACCCATATTATTGACGACGTGTTCAATGTGGCCGACAGTGTGGCCGTACTCTACCAGGGAGAGATGATTTTTGACGATGTGACCGAAAAACTGCATGAGTCGCAGCACACATTCATCCGGTCAATCCTCTCCGACAAGATTCTTGAACTATAACATCCTAAGACTTTCACCTGTATGAAAAATCCGAACGCTTTGAAATGGAGCGATCTGAGAACCGGAATTTTTTTCGTTATCGGCATTGGTTTTGCCGCCTATCTCGGTCTGGTTATCGGCAAAAACAGCAATCTCTTTTCCGGCGTAACGAACGTAAGAATTCTGTCACGTGATGTTCAGGGCCTTGCAGAGAACAACTTTGTTTCGGTCTCCGGTAAAAAAATCGGTACCGTTTCAAAAATGAGCTTTGTCACCAGCCACGACTCCCTCTACGTTGTTGCTGAACTCAAACTGAAAACTGAGTTTGCCGGTCTTGTTACCAAGGATTCCAAAGCCACCATAAAGTCCCTCGGTATACTCGGAGACAAGTATGTAGATATCATAACCGGCAAAGGGCCACCCGTTGCTGAAGGGGATTTCCTTGCCCTCAATTCCGAAGAGGGTATTGCCGATCTGACCACCAAGGCCAGCGAAGCATTCAGTAAAATCAACGCTCTGCTGGATAACCTGAACAGCGGCAAAGGAGCTGCAGGAAAGCTTATTACTGATGAGAAAATGGGCAATGATCTTGCTGAAACCATCAGCAGCCTGAAGAGCACGTCGACCGAACTGGCAAATATCTCCCGGAAAGCCTCCCATGGAGATGGACTCCTGCCAAAGCTGATCAATGACAAGGCAATGGCAAAAAACACAGCTGAAACGATTGAGCGCCTTAACCAGACAGCGCTCAAGACCGAAGCGCTGATAACCAAGCTCAACAGTGAGAAAGGGACGCTCGGGCAGCTCTCTTCCAATCCGGCGCTCTATAACAATCTCAGCCGTACACTCACCTCACTTGACTCGGTGCTTGTTGACCTGAAAAAGCGGCCCGGTCGCTATGTCCGCTTCACGCTCTTCTAACCACTGAAGCAGCTATGCAATCCCTTCGCATTTTTTTCATCTTCTGCTTCACCCTTGCCGGATCACTCCAGACAACTCCGGCAAGGGCGCAAGCCTTTAATTTCAAACCGCTTGAAGCCGTGATGGGTCAAGCGGTAATCGACTCGGTTTTTCCCGGCGCAAGCCTTGCTGTTCTCTACAAAGGCAAGGTCGTTTTTCATAAAGCGTTCGGAAAAATGACCTATGCGGCGGACAGCACTCCGGTCGATACCACAACCATCTACGATCTGGCTTCGCTTACCAAGGCGATCTCCACAACAAGCATTGTGATGCAGCTTGTTGAACGGGACTCCCTCTCCCTTCAGGCTCCTGTAGCAACATATCTGCCCGGCTTCAGGGTTAACGGCAAGGAGAGGGTCACTCTTGAACAACTGCTCCGCCATAATTCAGGATTGAGAGCCCACTCCTATTTCGCAAAAAGCTGTAGATCTCCCGAAGAGCTCTTCAACACAATTGAAAATGACAGCCTGCTCTCCCCGCCCGGCAGAACTACCCTCTACAGTGATCCCGGGTTCATGCTGCTGGGAAAAATCGTAGCAACCATTACCGGCCATAGCCTCGCTGAAAATTTTCACGCACGCTTTGCCGCACCTCTTGGTATGCACGCAACCATGTTCACCCCTCCGGCCACGCTTCTGCAACGCATTGCTCCTGCAGGGCAGGATGGCGACTGGCCCTTCAACACCGTTCGTCCTCTGGTTCATGACCAGAACGCTGCACTGCTTGGCGGGGTTGCCGGACATGCCGGACTCTACTCAACAACCGGAGACCTTATCACCTTTACAGGGATGCTGATGCATGGAGGAACGTCCGGCAGGAGGATCTATTTCCGCAAAGAAACGCTGAGGAATTTTCTCTCACGGAGCAATGCCGAAAGAGCGCTGGGCTGGGATTTGCGTTCAATCGACGGACCCTCTTCAGCTGGAGATTATTTTTCCACCTCCTCCTACGGCCATCTCGGCTATACGGGCACAAGCATCTGGATCGACCCGCAGCAGGATCTCGCGGTCATTCTGCTCAGCAACAGGGTGTGGCCAACCTCAGCCAACATAAAAATCCGCAAGTTCCGCCCCCTGCTCCACAACACCGTTGCCGAATGCCTTCAGCTCAAGAGATTATAGATCAAGAAAGTGGACAACGTGGACGAAGAAATCGTGGACGAAAGTGGACAGAGTGGACAAGAGCTCTGAAGATGCTGGATTGGCCTGTGATTGGCATCACTCGCCCTCAATTGTCATCTCATTCTCCCCCTTTTGTGATCTCGAACTCAGTGAGAGATCTCATGAATCTCGGATTTCTCACCCCGAAAGGTCGGGGATTCGACATAACACTGTATGTGTAGCGCAATCCAAAATCATCAGGCGAAAAGGCCCTGCATGGGTACTATCGGCAGAGGCACCTGCGTCACTGACTCCTGGCGGAAGATGGCGTTGGCCGCCATGCGTCCGGTAAACGCTGCCGCCTCCATAAGAAAGACCGGAGCGTCAACCCTGACCCAGTCACCGGCAAGAAAGAGATTGGAAAAGGGCGTTTCAATTCCCGGACGATGAGCGTGATCACCGGGAGCCCAGCGGGAAAAATTGGACTGCTGCATAAAGAGCTCATGACGTATCACAGCCTTTACCGTTTCCGGAAAGATGGTATGCAGCTCCTGCAGCATGGCCGCCCTGATCTCGGCTTCCGGGCGTATATCTCCGGGTGCAATGGCATAGGCGTGCAGTTCAATAACACATCCGCCGGTTTTCTTTGCCCATGAGATAAAGGGCTCCTGAAAATCCGAGTAGATGGAGATCGAATCGGTATAGGTATATCCGGAAACCGTATAGAAGGGAAACTCCGATGAAGCGAGCGGTCGATCGAGCCAGAGACGGAAAACAGCATAGGGATCCGCCTCTCCGAGCGCATCAACCTGTGACTCAAACTCAGGGCGGTTCAACAGAGAGCCCTTTACCAGCTCTCTCGTTCCCCGGACATTGGAAGCGAGAACACAGTAGTCACACGCTATCACTTCACCCGCGCCTTTACCTGCCGTTCCTGCCTGCTTCACAACAAGCATGTTTCCTTCAAGTGTGACCGCAAGGGGAGCAAGAGGAGCCTTGGGCGGTCCACTAACCGGATTGCCGGATGAATCAAAACGGCCAGCATGGCAGGGGCATAAGAAGCCGCCGCTCTTTGCATCCGGAGTTACGGTGCACCCCATATGCGTGCACCGTCCATCATAGGCTGCATATCCGGAACCATTTCGGCCAACCATAACCGGAACCCCGTCAGCAGTAGTAAAGGCGGCAAAGCTCTTTTGAGGAACAGCTCCAGGATCAAGATGCAGCATGAGTGGAGTCCCGCCTTCGGGTGACTCCACAACCACGCCTGAAACCCTCTCTCCACTGACTACGATACGCCGTGCCGTATTGCCTTTCCGGAGTGTCACGCCAAGCTCTTTGAGCCTGACCTCCAGAGGGGTAATAAGCGCACTCATACAGTCGCGATTTGTTATTCTGAAAGCCAACCCCTCCGGACTTGACATAAAATAGAAATGAAAATAGCGGAGTGCTTCTGCGGCAGAGAGAACCTCCATGCGATTCATGGTCGCATCGGCAAACGGGTGAAGCACCGTATCGACAAATGCCTTCAGGGTATCACCCCTCTGGCAGTAGGTCATAAAATCTATACCGTCATACTTCCGGAAGGTTTTATCGTACTGATACCGGAACAGCTCGACGGTAGAGAGCAGGCCTTTGGCATTTTTCAGAAATGCTGCCATATCAAGCCGCTTCGACTGCACAATGATAGAGAGAACATTGAGCGGAAAGAGCTTTGGCGTCTGACCGAAAATCTCTTCGGGAAAGTTTTTAAAAATTACCGGGTAACCGGGTGCGGAGCTGAATACCTCCTGTTTAACCCCCGCAGAAGCAAATATCTCGTTGAGGTTGTAATACTGATCAAAAAAGCCATGAAAACCATGCTCTACCGGAAACCGCTCGCCAAGTGCATCAAGATCCCAGCCGGTAAGCTTTCCGCCCAGTGACGCCGAGGACTCGATGAGCGTCACCTCAAAGCCTTTGCGGGCAAGTTCAAGTGCCGAGCTGATGCCTGCAAGCCCCCCTCCGATGACCACCACCTTTCTCTTGCCTTCAAGCCGATCCTTTCCCCCGGTTGTGTCGCCAGGCTGGCCATAAAGCTCTTTTCTCGGCTGATAATATCCAACAAGCCCGGCTGCTCCCGCTGTCGCCACTCCGGCACCAATGGCGGTACGCTTCAACATTTTTTTTATAAACTCACGACGTTCCATAGCATGGTCATACGGTTGACACAGAGAGAATCAGTTCCATGAAATGTATATTTATTTGTTGATATATACTTGCGTAAGCACCCTGATTCAAGACAAATAGAGGAGCCCTGTCATGAGTGATTCCGGAACCAATCTCTGCCGTGAACTCCGAAAGGAGGCGGCTCGACTCGGTTTCTCTGCAATCGGATTCTCAACGCCCCAACCGCAACAGCTTGCCGTGGAGCGTTTCGCGGCCATGATCCGGGAAAAACGGCATGGAGAGATGCACTATATGGAACAGGGCATTGAAAACAGATCAGAACCCGCAATGCTTCTTCCTGGCCTTAAAACGGTTATCTCTGCCGCTATCAGCTACAATAATCATGTAGAATATCGTGAAGGGCAGCCGAAAATTTCCAGGTATGCGCTCATTGCGGATTACCACACCGTGGTCCGCAGAAAACTTGAACAACTGCTTGAAAAGCTGCAAACCCTCACAACTGAACCGGTCAATGCACTCATTACGGTGGACAGCTCCCCTGTGTTTGAAAAAACATGGGCAGAACATGCCGGCATTGGAAAACCGGGAAAAAACACGCTCCTGATCGTACCGTCATCAGGGTCACAGGTTTTTCTTGGAGAACTCCTCATCGACATTGAGATCATTGAGAGCAAACCTCCGCTTCAGAATCTTTGCGGAAGCTGCAACCTCTGTATCGAGCAGTGCCCGACAGGTGCGCTCACCGGACCGGGGAAAATTGATGCATCACGATGTATCTCCTACCTTACCGGAGAGCTCAAACGGGCTTTTTCGGAAGAGGAGCAGGTCATGGTCGGAGAGTGGCTCTTCGGATGTGATCTCTGCATGGATGTTTGCCCGCATAACCGGCAATCAAGCATCAAAGCCAATGACTCATTTGCGTTACGGCAGGAGTTGACGGATGTCACAACCGAACAGATTATGAACCTTACCCGTTCGGGATTCCGCAAGCTCTTTCAGGGAACCCCTGTTTTCCGCATAGGGCTCAGACGTCTTAGACGGAATGCAAAGGCAGTTGCCGAAAACATCAAACAAAAGAGGAGATAACAGCGGAAGCAAATAAAACGGGCTCAATCGGGGGCTTTACAAAAGCTGCCAAAGTCCGTCCGAGCCGGAAAAAGAGAGGAGTGAGAGGCAAACTCAGAAAACGGCATCAATTCACCTTGACATCGAAATGCTGAATCAGACTCTCAGCTTCGGTACGGTTATTGAGCATCCGTTCCTGAACAAGAATGGGAAGAGCCTCTTTCAACCCCTCGATATCACCACTATCAGGAATGGTCTGTGAAAAATCAATACGGCTGAGAATCAATTTGGCAATCTGCAAAGAGATTCCGGACTCATCCGCATAGATCAGGGCCAACTCATCAGGATGTCTGATTGCCCACTTCCGAACCCGTTCATAAACTTTTATCACACGCGTAACTGCTTCCGGGTACCTGGCGGCAAATGACTCGGTTGTATTCAATAACCCATAGCCGTTGAATGCGGCATTGCGATATATAGCACGACTGCCAAGCTCAAGCTGGCTTGAAGAGATAAATGGATCGGAACCAGCCCAGGCATCAACCTGCTGCATTTCAAGCGCCTGGCGGCCCTCGGAAAGCGACATCGGAATAATTTGAATATCGCTCTTGCATAAACCCGCTTCGTTCAACGCCTGCAAGAGGAAAACGTAGGGATCACTGTCCGGAGTGACTGCGATTTTTTTGCCTTTCAACCCCAAAACGGAATTGATGGGAGAGTCACGGGTAACAAGCAGCGTAACCCACTCCGGATGAGAAAATATATAGACGGGCTTGACCGGGCGCCCCTGCACCTTGCACAACAGACAGGGGAGTGCTGAAGTGGAAGCAAAATCAACGCTTCCTCCAGCAAGATCTTTAAGCCCCTGAGTGCTTCCTGTACTATAAACCCAGCTTACCGGAACATTGTCTGCCTGAAACTCTTTTTCCAGCCATCCGAATTTTTTCAATACCAGACTGAGCTGGTTGTAATCGGTGTAATCAATCCGCAGCTCTTTGGGCAGGGAACCCGCCGCTGAGACGTCTGAAGGTGCAATCATGCCGAAAACCGCACTTATGCAGACAAGAAGCCTGACAATAAGTTTATGCATTTATTTCCCTCAGTTTAAATCGTTTTATCTCTCTCGGTATATCGCTGTTTCCGCTCCTCCTCCAGTCAACTGACCCTCAAATTCCGGTATTACTCTTTGTCACTCTGCAATCGAGAGATAGCGATAATAGGTAGCTCTGGAAATCTTCAGTGTCTCACAAATTTCACTGACACTGATGCTTGTATTCTGGCTCATTTTTTTCACAAGCTGCACCTTCAAATCATCATTCACGGTTGGCTTCCGGCCGCCTTTGCGCCCGATTGCCCGTGCTTCCCTCAAACCGGCTTTTGTATTTTCCTGAAGCAACCTCCGCTCAACCATCGAGAGCGAAGAAAAGATATTGAATACGACCATACCCCAATCCTTGGTTGTATCAATGGCTTCATCGCAGATGGATCGAAATCCTATCCCCATTTTCTGCAGCTTTTCAAAAAGCTGAATCAGATGATGAACCGATTTGCCTGGCCCGTCAAGCCGCCATACTACAAGCGTATCTCCCTGCCTCAGCTCCTGCAGGCACTGCTCAAAACCGGGACGGTCGGATTTCACTCCACCCGGTTTGTCAGAATAAATGTGGTGAGGCTGACAACCTGCCAGCTGAAGTGCATCCATCTGAAGATGGTGCTCCTGGTCCGACGGTGAAGTACGGACATATCCAATAAATCTTCCTTCCATAGCGAGTCAATTCTTGAAACAGCGATTGTCAAGAGTAATAAGAGGCTGTTTTTAAAAACGGTTAACGTAAACACGATATAAATCCTTGAGAATCAGCACCGATAACGCTCAACAGCCTGCTATCGAACCTCGTCCAACAAGAACAGCAACAGAAAAAGCCCACAAATCAAACAAGTTGACGTTTCCATATTTTTATCTCTTCATGGTAGTACAATAATCGCGCCAACCTGAAATCAATATCCATGACAATACCTCTCTTATCATTACAGGAAAAGATTTTAGAGCTCAATTGCATGCAAAGGGAGCTCTGCCGGGGGCTATACCCATCAAGAGGGAACTGTACGAACTTGGCACGGTTTTCAAGACACATTCCGAGACATAATGAGCCATATTGAGACACATTGAGACAGAGCTCTCTTTTGACTCTTCATCACCTTAATCTTCCATGAGCATGCTGCGGCTTGAAAGAATAGCTGAGGAGAAAGGAGCCGGAGCGAAAAATGAAACAGAGAACTCACCATGGAAAAAAAGCGATAAAAAAAGGGCTCGCTGTTGGTACAGCGGCCCTCTTTCCTTGTAGGTTGTTCGCGCTTGTCGCGCAACAGGATCAGTGCTTGAAGTGGCGCATTCCGGTAAATACCATGGCAAGGTTGTTGGCATCAGCCGCCTCGATCACCTCATTATCCCTGATTGAACCGCCCGGCTGAATAACTGCCGTAACACCGGCCTCGGCGGCGGCAAGCAGACCGTCGGCAAAGGGGAAAAAGGCGTCAGAAGCAACAACTGAACCCTTGAGATCAAGATTGACTTCAGAGGCTTTCCAGCGTGCGATTTTCGACGAATCAACCCTCGACATCTGGCCGGCACCGACGCCGTATGTCTGACGGTTTTTCACATAGAGAATGGTGTTCGATTTGATATGCTTGCAGATCTTCCAGGCAAACATCAGATCCGAAAGCTCCTCTTCGGTAGGCTGACGTTTGGTCACCACCGTAAGATCCTCTTTTGCAACGATTTTGCTGTCGCGCTCCTGAACAAGCATACCGAACGGAGTGGATTTGAACTCCCAGCCCCCTTTCGGCAGAGCCTTTTTCTGAAGCACAAGCCTGCGGTCCTTTTTCTTCATCAAGAGCTCAAGCACACCCGACTCAAAGGCTGGGGCAATGAGAATCTCGGTAAAGATCTCATTGACGGCGACTGCCGCCTCCATATCAAGCGGACGGTTAAAGGCGATGATTCCGCCAAAAGGTGCCTGGGTATCGGTTGAGAATGCACGGCGGTAGGCTTCGGCAAGCGTAGGGGCCTGCGCAACACCGCACGGATTGGTATGTTTCACGATAACGACCGAAGGGTCTTCACCGCGGAACTCTTCAATAACTCCGGTTGCAGCGGCAATATCAAGCATGTTGTTGTAGGAGAGCTCCTTGCCGTGAAGCTTCTCGAAAAAATCGCCGAAAGAGCGTGAACCGTTACTGTCGGTCAAGGTGTAAAAGCCAGCGCTCTGGTGCGGGTTCTCACCGTAACGCATGTCGAGCTCACGCTCAAGCTTGACGGTCATCGAAGAGGCTGCCGCCGACTGCTCGCCTGCAGAGGCTTTGGTGAGGTATGCTGCAATAGCTCCGTCATAGCGGGAGGTCTCGGTAAATACCTTGGTTGCAAGCCTCAGGCGGGTCGCCCTTCTCGTGGCTCCGTTATTCTCCTTCATCTCCTTGAGCACAAGCGCGTAATCGGCACTGTCGGTTACCACCGTTACCGACTCGTTGTTCTTGGCTGCACTGCGGAGCATGGAGGGGCCGCCGATATCGATATTCTCTATGGCATCTTCAAAGGTTACGTCGGGTTTGGCGATGGTTGCCTCGAAGGGGTAGAGGTTCACGACCACAAGGTCAATAAATCCGATACCGTTCTCGACCGCCTGTTTGACATGATCGGGATTCTCCCGGACAGCAAGCAGTCCGCCATGAATTTTCGGATGAAGGGTTTTCACCCGCCCGTCCATTATCTCCGGAAATCCGGTGATGTTGGATATCGAGGCTGCACTGACGCCTGCATCCTGAAGCGACTTCAAGGTTCCTCCTGTTGAAAAAATCTCGACGCCGAGTAGCGAAAGCTCACGGCAGAAATCGACAATACCGGTTTTATCAGATACAGAGACCAGCGCCCGCTTGATGACAGGATCAGACATTTTTTTTGAAAATTTATTTATCGTTTGAGTGCTATTTGTGAAGCGGGAATTTAAGAAAAAATCCCCAATTATTTGAGCCACTCTGAACCTTCGGCGAAGCAATATACATGCATTGCAGTTTGCTCAAGACTAAACCGCTTTCTCGTAAGGCCTTGCCTTCAGGAGCTTCTGCGTACCGAACTTTCGTGCCCGCATCTTCCAGCTAATAGTACCGCCCAGTTTGTACAACCACTGCGGCATCACCGGCTTGGCCAGCAGCTCCTGCGCACTCTCTGAAATGGCTTTACCCTCGCCAAGCTCCCCTGCCGCGATCTCCAGCGCCCTTCTGAGGGATGCACCCTGTCCACCCATCTCCCCGAGCGGCCGTGCCTGAACCATCCCCTCCCCCGCGCCAAGCGAAAGCCCGCCCATCCACTCAAATCCGGCGTCGCGGGCAAACCCGGCACAGAGTGCAACGGCGCTCTCATTCTGGCTCGCTTCGGGAAAACCGCAATTGACAATGGCTGAAAAACGGGTCGGCTTTGTTTTCCCCTTGCAATGCGCAACAACATCTTCAAGCACCGAAATAACCGGCGCAGGAAGCGTATCGACATAGAGCGGAAAAGCCAGCACAGCCAGATCGGCCATCGCAATCGCCTCACGCAGCGCTTCCATACGCTCTGCACTGTTGATCACCTTGTAGAGATAAATCGTTTCGGTCTCTAATCCTTGCTGCTGGAGTTGCTCAAAAAGATAGGAGCCGAGGGATGATGAAGTGCTTTTTTCAAGACGCGGAGAGCCAACCAGCAGCAGTGCACGACGGGGTGAAACCGGTGTCGCAGATGAACACCTGATCTCCGGCAGAGCAGGCACTGCATCTGATTCGTGACGATCAATCTGATCAAGCACTCGATGAAGCTCTGCTTCCATAACACGATCTGCCTGATTTCCGGAGAGGATGCCGCAGGCATGCACCTTTGCATAGAAGTTGATGGAGTTCCGCCATGCCAGATGCCGGAAAACAGATGCCGCCTCTTTATCCGGCTCACGCTGCCAGCCGATGGTGAGCACGTCGGGATAACGCTCGTAGCGCTGCATATGATGAATCTCCCCGCTGTGGGTTGCAAAAAACGGCAGGGTGTTCTGTATCATGTGATCAACCATTCTCTTGAGCGTCGGCGAGTAACCGCCAAACGTAATGGGCGAGAGAAAAATAACAAGGTCGCTTTCAAGGTACTTCCCCGATATCTCCTGATTGTCGTCAGCCACATGGCACTTGCCGGGGCTTTTGAACCAGCAATAAAAATCACCCATACAGTTGCCGATCTTTTTGTCGCGCAACGCCACCACTTCCGAGGTCGAACCCCGCTCTGCAAGGTGAGCCTGCAGGTCGGCTACCGAAAGCATGCCGACTCTGTCACCTGCCGGTGACCCGTCAAGAATCAATGTTTTCATCACTCCTCCTGTATAAATTGTCTGGCTGTTGATTGTAATTCATAGGTATAGAGCGTTTCGCCGCTCACTCCGAACGGGGGAATACGACCACCGATTTCAAGCGAAACCAGCCCGTGCACACGGCTCCAGACAATCAGGGCCACACCGTGCGACACCATGTGATAGTTGCGCGTGCAGGTGTTCAGGGGCGAAAGCCCGGTCGCAGACTCCTCCTGCGGAAGAGGGAACTCCTCCGTTTTCAGTTTTCCGGCAATACGGATATCCTCAATCACACTCACCAGCGCACTGATGGAGCGGGTTGCTGATGGAATGATTGCCATCTGCTGCTGTTCGTAGCCGGGAATGGGGGTGCCGAAGATGAGCTGATAACGCTGGGGATAGCTCAGTGCCCAGTGGCGATAGGCAAGGCCGATAGCTTGCAGACGCTCAAGTGGCTGAGAAGAGGGATAGCTGTCGCGAGCCCTGAGCTGCACATCCCCGAAAGAGGTAAAGGCATCAATGGTGAGGGCGGTCACCAGTGCGTCACGATCAGAAAAGTAGTTGTAAATGGCCGGAGCGGTAATCTTCAAGGCCCGGGCAATGGCCCGCAGAGAAAGGGCCGGAGCGCCAGATTCTGCTATCAGCCGCCATGCAGTATCCTTGATAGCCTCCTGTAAATTCAGGATCTGCTCTGTTTTTATCGGTCTTGCCATGCGGCACCTCTCTAAATTTATTCCGCGATTCGATTGCTTCGTTGTGCGGTGCTCGAAATCCTCAAGTACCTCGTGTACATTCCGGTTTCTGCGCTCTGTCCGCCTCGCACTCAAACCGCTCACGACAATTTACAGAGGTGCCGAATAATGAACCACCAATTAATTTTACACCGTAAATATACAATGTAAAATTAATATCTGCAAGAAGAGCGAAAAGGAAAATCACCTTCAGCTTTCTCTCTGGCAATTACAGGGTAATCTCAGTCTCCATAACTGTCACCGCACTCCCCGAGAGAAGAACCCGGTCACCTTTCACTTCGCAAGCGATATTGCCACCCCGTCTGGAAACCTGTTTGGCCGTAAGGGTATGCTTTCCAAGTTTATTGGCCCAGTATGGCGCAAGCGTGCAGTGAGCGGAACCGGTTACGGGATCCTCATGAATACCGAACTTGGGAGCAAAGAAGCGACTGACAAAATCAACATCACTGCCGGGAGCAGTAATGATGACACCGCGCAGATCAAGTTCGCAAAGCATTGCATAGTCAGGAGTGATAGCGCGCAGAGTGGCTTCGCTGTCGAACAGGGCAAGATAATCGTCCGAAGCCCACACCTCCAGAGGTCGCTTGCCAAGAGCTTCAGCCAGAATTTCAGAAAATCCGCAGGGCAGCGGTGGAGAGGCAGGAAAATCCATTTCCAGCAGCTCCCCTCTCTTTTGCACAAAGAGATCACCGCTCCGTGTTTCAAAGGTGATGCGTTGACGGGAGTAGCCAATAATGTCGAAAATCACATGGGCCGCCGCAAGGGTTGCATGGCCGCAAAGGTCAAGCTCCCTGACCGGGGTAAACCAGCGCAGTTTGAACCCTTTTTCAGCAGGAACAAAAAATGCCGTCTCGGACAGATTATTCTCTTCCGCTATAGCCTGAAGAAGCTCATCATCCAGCCAGCTATCAAGCGGACACACGGCAGCAGGGTTCCCCTCAAATGGTCTGGTAGCAAAAGCATCTACCTGATATTGTTTCAGTTTCATAATGCAGAATCAAATTAAAAGCGATGCCAATCAACTTATGAGAGTGTCAGGTTCTTCAGCATAATATTCCCGGAGAGTCCGCACCATGAGCACATATCGAATAGAAGCATTGTCGGATAGCTTCTGCCAAATCCTAAGCAAAAAACGATATAAGGCAATATTTCATCTTAGACTTTTCCGAAGAGCATCAACAACCGTTTTGCCATCTATCGCCTCAATTTCACCTTTTTCAAACAAACGAAGCCGTCGCTCGGCCTCCTCAACCCATAACGCTTCGATTTCGGATTCCGGCAGTTCGTCGAGGCTGTCGATGAGCCACTTCGCAAGCGTAGCTCGATCCTTCAAATCAAGCTTCCGGATCTCGATTTCAATTTCTTTAATACCCATATCCATGCTTTTATAGTACCCTACATCTCAATCAGCTTACAGCTTGTAGCAATCCTGTTCGCCCGGGAAAACGACATTGCAATCTTGCATCATTACGGAAACTTTGGCAGTCCGAATCCGCAAGGACAAGTGGCGGGATGATTCCAAGCATTGCAGCCATAGGTTATCCCGAACCTCTCTTTGTATTGGTGCAGACGCTTGTCAAGCTCGCATGCGTCAATTTGACCATTATGATATTTTGTGATATCCGTAATCATTTTACCGGCAAACGTTTCATCTTTTCCCCACCAGCCCCATCCGGTATGGGACTTATATTCATAGTTGGGAGCAATGGCAATTCTTGCATGGAATAACTCCCTGAACTCTTTCAATTCTTTATGGGTCAGGGGATTATTCGAAGTATGGTCAGCCATGCAACTGGCAAGAAACACGCATGAAAGCTTTGGCTGCTTCTTCAGTCCGTACGTTCCCATCTCCTTCCACAGATCCTTCCAGTCTCTGCCCGCATCTATCCCGGTACCGACTGCGTATTGACCTCTGTTTCCATGACCATTATAAACAAGGATATCCCCGTCGTTAAGCGTCTTAAATGCTGCAGCAAGTTCGGCCCTGTTTTTCACAACAATAGGTTGTACATTTTTAACCGGCGGAGGTGGCGGAGCCGGTAAAATGTTGCCGGCATTGTCAAACTCAAGCGCCTGGATGACCACAATTTTATGCGGTGTCGTGGGTTTCATGCCTCATCTCCCTATACTTTAGTTATTTATCCCGCCTTGATATTATGCCTGATAAAGCTTCATCTTCTAATTCCGGCAGTTCGTCGAGGCTGTCGATGAGCCACTTCGCAAGCGTAGCTCGATCCTTCAAATCCAGCTTCAGTATCTCGATTTCAATTTCTTTAATGCCCATATCCTCTCCGTTACCAAGCTTTATCTCAAAATGAGCGTTACGATAAAGGTAAGGATAATTACAGTAAAATGAGAAGAATAGGGACATCAACGGGTCAACCGAAAGCACAGCCGGAGAGAGAAACCCGAAAAGCGGAAAAACTTGGAAATGGAGGGCAGTTGTAATAAAATAAGTGCAATAAGACCATAACCATATGACTACCAACAAAACCCGCATAGCGGTCTTCTGCTCCGGATCCGGAAGCAACTTTCAAGCCATTTTCCATGCATTGAAACAGAGAGAAATCAATGCGGAGATCGTGCTCTGCCTCTCCAACCGTTGGCAGTGCGGAGCGATGGAGTTCGCCCGTGAGAACGGCATAGCAACCCTGCATCTGACGGAAAAGCAGTTCGACTCCTTTGACGGGTTTGCAGCAGCCATGGTTGAATGCCTTAAAAAAGAGCAGATCGAGATCATTGTGCTGGCGGGCTACATGCGCAAGGTGCCTGACGCGGTCGTGGAGGCATATACAGACAGGATTATCAACATCCATCCCGCCCTGCTGCCGAAGTTCGGTGGCGAGGGTATGTACGGCATTCATGTCCATACGGCGGTACTCGCTTCAGGCGAAACCGAGAGTGGCGCAACGGTGCATCTGGTCAACGAGGAGTATGACCAGGGGCGGATTCTCATGCAGCGCAAGGTTCCGGTGCATCCAGGCGACAGCCCTGAAAGCCTTGCCGCAAGAGTACTTGCCTGTGAGCACACCCTCTACCCTGACGCCCTTGAAAAACTGCTATCCGAGCTGAACTCATGAGCACCCCTACTCTTAACATTAGCGAAATCTTCCACTCAATCCAGGGGGAATCTTCATATGCAGGATGGCCCTGCACCTTCATCAGGCTTGCCGGATGCGGCCACGGCTGCCGCCACTGCGATACCGCCTATGCGGAACACCCCGGCAGGGAGATGAATATTGAGGAGATCATAGAACGGGTGGTTGAACTCGGGGCGCCGCTTGTGGAGATAACCGGAGGAGAACCGCTCCTGCAGGAGGAGGTCTACCCGCTCATGGAGAAGCTTTGCAACCGTTGGAAAGAGCGTGTCCTGCTTGAAACCGGCGGATTTCTCTCTGTGGCGAAGGCGGATCCCCGCGTGCATAAAATCATCGACCTGAAACCGCCGTCAACCGGTGTATCGGATAAAAACAACCCGGAAAACATTGCACTCGCCCTGAAGCAGAAAGATCACGCAAACCGGTTGATAGAGCTGAAAATTGTCGTGGCCGACCGCGAAGACTACCTCTGGGCTAGGGAGCTGCTCACCAGAACCGGACTCCCTGACGCCTGCACCGTCATGATGGGCGTGGCATTCGGCATGCTGGAGCCCGTAAACCTTGCCAACTGGATTCTCGAAGACCGGCTGAACGTCAGAATGCAGCTTCAACTGCACAAATACATCTGGGATCCCGGAAGAAGAGGGGTTTGAAGAGGAAGAGAGTGGACGCAAATGGACGAAGAAATTGTGGACAGAAGTGGACACAGTGGACAAGAATTAAAGCGATGTTAGATTGAATTGTAGGGGCGAACCTGCGTGTTCGCCCTTCCGGGATGGCATTTCTTTTCGTCGTTGCTGTCCCTGTAGTCCTTTGGCTCCTTTCCTGAGAAGATGGACAAGAGTTTGAAGAGATTTTGAATACCGGATGATGGTTTTTGCTTTATTACAGTTAACTTTTTCGTTATTCAACTTTAATCGTTCAGCCTTTGGCCTCACTCTCCGTTATCGTCCCTCTGCTTAATGAGCGGGAATCAATTCCTGAACTGATTGATCAGCTCTATCTTGCCATGGAGGAGCCGGAGCTGCGCACCCTCTTTCCTGATCCGTTCAGTTTTGAGATTATCATGGTGGATGATGGCTCAACCGACGGTTCAAACCGGGTTATTGAAGGGCTGATCGACTCCCGGCCTGAGCTCCGGCTGATCTCCTTTCAGAGAAATTTCGGCAAAACCGCCGCGCTATCGGCCGGATTCATGGCGGCAACCGGTGAGTATCTCTGCACGATTGACGCAGACCTGCAGGATGACCCCTTTGCCATCAAGACCTTGCTGAAAAAGCTGATGGAGGGCTATGATCTGGTCAGCGGGTGGAAGCAGAACCGCAAGGATCCGCTCTCCAAAACACTTCCATCAAAACTCTTCAATACGGTGACGCGCCTCTTTACCGGCATAACCATTCACGACTTCAACTGCGGGCTTAAAGTGTACCGCAGCGAGGTGACCCGCCGTCTGGAGCTGCATGGGGATATGCACCGCTACATCCCGGTCATGGCCGAGTGGATGGGCTTCAAAATCACCGAACTGCCGGTGGCTCACCGGGCAAGGCAATTCGGCACCACCAAATACAGCTCCGCCCGCTTTTTACCCGGACTCTTTGATTTTCTCTCGGTGCTCTTTATTACCCGCTACCTTCGCCGACCCATGCATTTTTTCGGTATGGCCGGGCTTGGCAGCTTTCTCCTCGGTTTTGCCATCAGCCTCTACGTTACCCTTGATAAAATCCTGCTCCACAAACCGGTCAGCAACCGCCCGATTCTTTTTCTCGGCATTCTCCTGCTGATTCTCGGGGTCCAGCTTTTTTCCACCGGCCTTCTTGGAGAGATGCTCTCCACTTCAGCTTCGAAAGGGAGTTCCTTTACCGTCAGAAAAACCATGAATCTCACCACCGGACAGGCCGCAGCCATCGGCGGTGCTGATTCCGTCAGGGGATAACGAAGTAATCAAATCACGTAACAAGTATAGAGAGGTTCAATTATGAAAAGAGTCGGCGCCCATGTAAGCATAGCCGGAGGAGTTGAAAATGCTCCGCTTCAGGCTGCAACCATCGGGGCAAAAGCTTTTGCGCTCTTTACCAAAAATCAGCGGCAATGGAGAGCACCAAAACTTGAGACCTCTTCAATAGATGCATTTCTGAAAAACTGTAATGATGGGGGCTTCAAACCTCAGCATATTCTGCCGCATGACAGCTACCTGATCAATCTCGGCAGTCCTGACACGGGGAAGCGCCAGGTTTCGCGTGATGCTTTTATCGGGGAGATGCAGCGGGTGGAAGCGCTCCAGCTTACCCTGCTGAACTTTCATCCCGGCAGCCATCTGAAAGAGATAAGCGAGGAGGAGTGCCTCAGGCTGATTGCCGAATCGATCAACCGGGCGCTTGATGTTACAAAAGGGGTTACCGCTGTTATTGAAAACACGGCCGGTCAGGGAAGCAATCTCGGATACCGCTTCGAGCAGCTCGCATCGATTATTGATCAAGTCGAGGATAAAACACGGGCCGGGGTCTGCCTCGACACCTGCCATCTCTTTGCCAGCGGTTACGACCTCAGCTCAGCCGCTGCGGCAGAAGCCACCTTCTGCGAGTTTGACCGTATCGTAGGGCTGCACTATCTGCGGGGCATGCACCTCAACGATGCCATGCAGCCGATCGGCAGCCGCATAGACCGCCATGCAAGTATCGGCAAGGGGACAATCGGAGTGGAGGCGTTCAGCTACATCATGAACAACCCTGTATTTGAAGAGATTCCGCTGATCCTTGAAACCCCCGACTCCGACCAGTGGCCCGAAGAGATCAAACTCCTCTACTCCTTCGAACACTAAGCTCCGGAGGAGCGTAACAATAGGATTAACCGTCGTGAGCAGTTCGAAGATTTTTGAACAACGAAACAGACGAAATCACACGAAATTGTGCCCAAGCAAACCATCAAGGTGTTCTCTTCGTCCTTGTAGTCCCTGCTGTCCTTGTTGTCCTTGATCTCTTTTCAGAGCACCACCCAACGAAGCAATCAAATCGCGCAACAGGTTAAATCAGCGTTTGGAAACGATCCTCAGATATTTGCCTACAGACAGCGCACTCCCGAAAACCCCGAGCACCAGCCCGAGCAGGACGGTCGACGGGTAGATCAGCAGTGCAGAGGGCTGCAGCACCTTGTAGATACCCGGTTCATAACTGAAGAGCAGTTGATCGAAGAGCAGACAGACCGCACCGGCAGCAAGTATGCCTGCTATCAGGCCCTGAAGTGCGCCTTCAATAATATAGGGAGCGCCGATGAACCACCCCGTAGCGCCAACCAGACGCATGGTACGGATCTTCTCCTGCCTTGAATACATGGCGAGCCGGATGGTGTAGCCGATCAGCACAACGGTTGCCACCGAAATGAGCACCCCGATTCCTCCGGTCAGCAGCGTAAACAAGCGGGCATTCTGCTCTATCTGGCCGATAAATGCCTGATTATAGCGGATATCGGCGCCCGGGGCGACGTTCCTGATAGCAGGAACAAGCTGCTCGACACTGTCGGGTGTTGCATATTCGGACTGAAACTTCACTCTTACCGATCTCGGAAGCGGGTTGGATCCGAGAATTCTGACAATATCCTCTCCAAAGTCACGATTAAAGCTCTTTGCCGCATCAGCTTTCGAAACAAACGTGGCCTCCCGAACTCCTTTGAGCACCCTGATCTGTTCCGCGCTCCTTGTTGCAAGAGAGTCGCTCATCGACTCGCCAAGAAAAACCTCAAGTTCAACCCGGCTTCGCAGCTCCTGGATCACATCAAAAAAACTGAGAGAGACGGTGCTGAAAAGACCGAGCAGCACAAGAGCAAAAAAACTGACCGTAACCGTAATGGCTGCGGGAAGCTTGGCCCTGCCGATACTTGAAAAACCCTCTTTGACGACGAATAACAATGACATAACAGCTTGTTTTGCATTAAATAACACCTGTAACTCAAAGAATCAACAAAACAAGTTGCAAAAACAAGTTTTTTTTCTTTTTATTACAGGGCATTTCTATTTAGTGTCGTGAGAAGCCGGAGTACAAGGCGGATGGAGCGCAGAAACCGGAGTGTAGATAGATTACATGAGGATTTTGAGCACCACCCAACGCAGTAATCGGGTTTCGGAACAAATAAATAGCGATGCCTACAGCGACAAATCGGGGCTATAGCTCAGTTGGTAGAGCATTTGCATGGCATGCAAAGGGTCAGGAGTTCGAGTCTCCTTAGCTCCACAAAAAAATAGAAAAGCGCAGTCAAACAGCTGCGCTTTTTTTATTTCTACCCTCCCGAAAAGGACCAACCTTTGGCATCGCAATAAGGGCACCTCTATTAATTACGTTCCTTTCCTCACCGCTTGCGCGATCAAAAAAACCACTCCCACAAAAAGTGATGCACAAAGACCTGCTGCAATATTGTAACTGGCTGCAAGAAGAACAACGGGAAGAGTAAAGTCCGCATCAAAACCAACCCGACTTGAACTTACTGCGAGCGTCAGGGCTGTCAGACCGGTAAAAAAGAAGCTGGTAGCTATACTTCCGGCAAAAGAGATGAAGACCTTCTCACCCTTCCCTTCCGCAATGGCCACTTTCCTTGCCACCTGTTTGCTGGCTCCCGGATCAAGCAGTTGGCGTACCATCATGGCCACAAGGGCAAAGAGAACAAGTACACCGGCGTGAATACCGTAAACCGTAAAGAGCTCGCTCTGCTGTGCGTTGAAATAACCCTGACCGAGCTTTGCCGAGGCAAGACGGAGCATGAAGATCGATGTCCAGTAAAACAGGGTACCCCAGAGCAGCGTTACCAGAACCCAGGTTGCCACACCGGGAGGAGCCGGAGTTTTTTTTATCGGTGATGCCATGAGAAAAATGTGTGATTAATAAAAAAACAATATAACAGCTTTGCACCCTCTTTATTGGGCAAGTTTTACAATAGTATAGCCTGCCTCCTTGAGCAAAAGGGGAATATTTTCTGAAACCAGAGCCCGATCCTTATCCTTTACCTCTTTTGAGAGTTGCTCCCAGTCGACAAGCAGTGCATGGAGCTTTTTCTCTTTATTGGTTTCAGGGGCATATTTCCACCCATCGGCAAGTTTGGCTTCCATCCACCGCTCGTGCTCAAGTTTGGCCATCTCTTTCAATTCGGGTATCGGAATTTCAACGGCCTGTTCGTTGTTGCGCATGGGAACAATGGCGTAGCCAAAAGCAGCGAGTTTGTTGGGAATATCGCGGACTGCTGCACGATTCTTCTCCTGATTATGCGCAGAAAGCGCAGCAAAGCTGACAAGCAGGCTGTGTGTTTTCGGGTTTGATTTTTCATTGTTCACCTTACCCCAAACGTATCCCTGGCTTTTCAGGTTGTCATACAACAATTTATGGTTAAGACGCGCCAATTTTTCAAGCAGCTCTTCGCGGAGTTCCAGATGATGCACCAACGCGGTAAATGAGAGCGGATCCACATGCAAACCCAACTGTTCTTCTGGCGGCAGATAGGAACGGTTGAAATGGGTTGCGGTGCCAAGCCTGCTCATGGCGACAATCGCCTCCATTGAGCGCGATCCATGCCGATAGGAGTCGACCCGGAGAAATGCCCGCATGATACCGATATCGATACGAAGAAAGTGATTTCTGTCGAACAGCTGAGGGGTCAGCCGCTCGAAGAGTGAGCGAAGGAGAATCGCCCGGCGCACAATGAAATAGGGGTCATCGCGTCCCTCGGAGAGTTGCGGGTTCGGACCGAGCACATTGAGAAACCCTTTAAGCCGGCTCAGAAAGTCCGGGGTTTTGGCTTCCACAAGCTCTTTCTGTTTTCTGGATTTTGTAAACTCGTTCAGACTCGACGAGGTGCCGCCCGCAAAGACAAAAATAGCTTTTCCAATCGGGTGGGTTAACTGTCCCTGCTGAAATTCACCATCCTGCATCGGCGCCAGAAAAAAGCGCAGCCATCCAAGCTTTTTTCCATCAAGCGAGGTGTCAAATTCATCCCAGAATGCGAGTGGTATTTTACCGGATAACGCGACATCACGAATCTGATGAAAAGCATCAATCAGATCTGCCGGACTTTTAAACTGGGAGAGATTGAAGGTGAGGGTTTTCTCCGCGATTTTTTTCCCCGGACTGGCCGCCCTGGCGATCTGCTTGACGGCAAACGATTTTCCTGAACCGGGAGGACCGAAAACAGCTATCGAAACAGGACGCTCTTCCTGCTGACTGCAATACTCTGAAATAAGACTGTGAATGCTCCGGAGCGATTCAATCTCCTGACGGTCCACCGTGACCAGCTCTCCGAATACCCCGATCGGAATATTTTTCAGGGCCGCTGTTGCGCCCTCAAGAACGATCCGCTGACTTAACTCTTCAAGATCATCATAATAACGATCCCTGAGAATTGTCCAGGATAATGGCTGTGCATGCTGTTCATCATCAATAATCGGGCAATCGGCCATGGCCAGCGGCGGCTCATCACTCTTCAGATGTTTAATAACACCATCAATCGGAAAACGCAGGCGGGGTGAAGAGTCAGTCCCTCCATCATAACCGGCTTTGTGAAGGTAACGCATCGCGGCGATACCGGACTGGATCCCTTTGGTCAGGTCCGGATTCTCTTTGGCCATCATAATTTCACGAACAATACCGGCGACCAAAACCGATGTTTTGCCGATAATCGTCCCTTTCCCTGCCGGCCATTCGCGCTCCATGTAGAGGGGGTCAAAGAGCAGCTTGGGCGATTCATGTTTTGTAATCCCCGGCAGAAGCAACGCACCGGTCGGGCCGAATGAAACAACCGTATAGGCAGAATGGGTCAGCCTGTTGATCATGGGATTATGGGTGAGTTCCCAGATCAGTTCCAGAGCTGTTTTTTCCCAGGATATCTGGGCGCTGACCTGAATGGCCGACTGGCGCAGATCGTTAATGCTCAGCACAACAATAAGACGATCTGAAAAATGTGCTATCAAATGCTCCCATAAGGCCCCCTCGGCCATCGGTTGGGACATTTTCACAATAATCCAGGGCCCATTTTTGCCGCTCCCCGGCTCTTTTATGGCAACAGGCCAGTGATCCGGCTGATCTCTGAATCCGAGGTTGCTGTCATCGATGACGATAATGTCGGCATGTTCCGGGCCGGCGGTAACGCCATCGGATTTATGTTGTTCCGGTTCAATTTTTGAGGAGCGGTCAAGACCGAGGAAGCGCTCAACCCGCCACACAATAGTGTCGGGTGCTCCCTTGTCGCGATATGGCGCCCATACGGAATAACAGTGGTAGTAGCAGGTGTCATAGGGATCGATAGTCGATGCCGGTGTGGTATGAGTACTCGTAACGTCAACGGTATACGGCAGGTAGACCTTCAGTTGATTCGTCATCGAAGTAATGAGGTCGGAAAGAAGAACAGCACTGCCGAACTGCCAGCTCATTCTGCAACTCTCGGCACCGGTCCAGGCGGAGGGATCATGCGATTCACGGGAGATATGAGCAATATTCCAGTCAATGGTAACATCACCGGTAACAAAGAGAGAAAGCTTATCTTTTTTTTTCCGCATTGGCAGTGATCTTGGGATTTGATTAACCGGAGTGATATCCTGCATTCATACGGGAACTCAAAATGGTGAGAGAAGAGTCCGGATCAGCAGTGAACTTACCGGGGCGAACATCGAGTTCATCCAACCCGGACAGGCAGACTTGATATAAAAGGAAGAATGAATCGGCTCTATAAGTTCCCCCGGGCGCCGTGCCGGCTGCTCCATTCGGTCTGATTTTCGGAGGTAACCGGCAGATGACCAAAACAAATGCAACCCGGTATCAGCAACTGGAGCAGGCAGCAGCCGAAGCCGACGCATCGAAAAATCCGTCAGCATATGCTCATAACACTTCGAACAGGAACAGAATAGGAACGAGAATACATCAACTGGAACTGATGCAACGATTATTTTCAGTTTTCCGTTTGAATATTGATCTTCATTTGCCATTATTAGGACTCTGAGGTGCTTCTCCTAACTTTAACATACTTTTGCTTATGTGTGGAGTTTTCGGCGTTTTTAATTCAAAAACTCCCGCGGAAGACACTTTCTATGGACTGTACTCACTTCAGCACAGAGGACAGGAAGCCGCAGGTATCGTGGTTGCAGACTATAACAAGATCAAAAAGAAAACCCTCTTCAAGCAGCACAAGGGCATGGGTCTTGTTTCCGAAGTTTTCAGGGATGAAACCATCTTCGACAAACTGGGCGGCTATGCCGCTATCGGCCACAACCGATACTCAACCACCGGTTCATCAGCATCCATCAACAATATTCAGCCGTTTTCACTGACCTACCGCTCGGGAAGCCTTGCTGTAGCGCATAACGGCAATCTGACAAACGCCCGAACCCTTCGGCGTCAACTCACTGAGGACGGCGTGATCTTCCAGGCATCCTCTGATACCGAAATCATTCCCCACCTTGCTGCACGCAGCCGGGAAAAAGAGCCCATACAGCAAATCTATAATGCCTTAAGCCAGGTTGAGGGCGCCTATTCAATGGTCATTCTGGCCAATAACCAGATGATTGCAGCAAGAGATCCCTACGGATTCAGACCCCTTGCTCTCGGCAAAAAGGTTGATCCTCTGACCGGAGAGCTTGCCTATATCGTTGCCAGCGAAACCTGCGCATTCGATATCATCCAGGCCGAGTACATCCGCGATATCGAGCCGGGAGAGATATTGCTGATCGACCACCTTGCGGTAACAAACGAGAAGCCTACCTCACTCTTTCTTCCCTCTTCTGATCGTAAAGCGCGCTGCATATTCGAATATGTCTATTTTGCCCGCCCTGACAGCTTTATTTTCAAGCACTCCGTTGACAAGGTACGCCGGAACCTCGGTAAAAATCTCGCACGGGAGTCGGAAATCGGCCAGCAGCCGGGAGAGAAGGAGCTGACCGTCGTAAGCGTCCCCGACTCATCCAATACCGCAGCTCTCGGCTTTGTCAGGGAGAGCAATAAAATGGATAAGGCTGCACGCTTTGAGCACGGCCTTATCCGCAATCACTATGTCGGAAGAACCTTTATCCAGCCGGGCATTCACAGCCGCGACATCAAGGTCCGTTCCAAATACAACATTGTGCGCGGTGTACTCACGGAGAGACCGATCATTCTCATTGACGACTCGATTGTCCGTGGTACAACCGCCAAAATGCTGATCAAGTTGATCCGTGAAGCCGATCCCAAGGCCATCCATCTCCACATCAGCTCTCCGCCTATCACCAACCCCTGCTTTTACGGGATGGATTTCCCGACCAAACGCCAGCTGTTGACCCATATGTTCGACACGCTGGAGAATGAAGAGGAGGAGATAGAAAAGATCAGGGAGTATATCGGTGTTGATTCATTGAAATACCTCTCCATGCAGGGACTCATGAACAGCGTCCCCTCATTTGAAAACGAAACATGTAGCTACTGCACGGCATGTTTCAGCGGTGATTATCCCATCGAGGTCAACGAGGCCACCACCGACAAAGAGGAGAACGACTGAAGAGATTCTGAATTCAGAATTTTGGATTTAAAACACAAAAGGGAAAGGGCGAACAGTTTGTACGCCCTTTCCCTTTTGTACGTCGATGAAATGAAAACCTGCTGCGGCCTACTTTTTCCCCTGCTTGAACTCGATTCTCACCGAGGTGTGCGGCACAGCCTCCAGCCTTTTTTTCGGGATCGGTTTGCCTGACTTGATACAGATTCCGTAGGTTTTGTTTCTGATGCGGTCAAGAGCCTGATCAATGTAACCGATATATTTCTCGTCCCGGGCAATAAACATGAAGCGCTGCTCACGGTCCATGGTCTCAGTGCCGTGATCAGCCATATGCATGGAGTAGTTCGAATTTATTGAATCTTCCACGTTTTCATCGGACAGTGATGAGCGCAGAATATCCAGATCACGAAGCACCTCTTCGCGCCGCTTGAGCAAAAGCTGACGGAAATGCTCCAGCTCTTCATCGGTCAGGTAGGTTTTAGTAAGAACCGGTTCCTCGATAACCTCATTTTCCTTTTTGGAAGCACTGCTGCTTTTTTTCGCCATAATACATCGTATTTGCTGATTCTAACCAAAAGCTGTAAAAAACAGAGAGTGAAATAATACGATTAACTAACATATTTTTCAAGTGATAACCGGCAGAATTCACCGTTTACCGGGTCATTCTTCCCCATTGCGGCAGACAACGGATCACCGAGAGTAGCCACAAGAACTGTTGCGAGAGTTTCAGCTTTAATATACGCATCATTTCTCTGCACCGCATCCAGAAGTTTTTCCGACCCTTCGATAGCAAGCGAAATCCTGTCGGTAATATCAAGGCCGCTCTCCTTGCGGAGCGACTGGATTCGGCTGACCAGTTCTCGCGACAGGCCCAGCATTTCAAGCTCCTCGGTCATCTCGGTATCAAGGGCAACCATAATGCCGTGAGCTTCATCGGATGCCACCAGCCACCCTTCGATATCCTCATGCATAATCTCAACATCCTCACGCAAGAGCTCAAACAGCTTCCCGTCAAGCTCAAAGGAGAGCCGTCCCTCTTTTTCAAGCAGGGCAATCTGCTTGTGGCTCATGATCCTTATCGACTCGGCAAGCGATTTCATCTCCTTGCCGTATCGCGGACCGAGGGTTTTGAAATTCGGTTTCACCTTCTTGCTGATGACCGAGCCATCCTCTTCGATATACTCAATCTTCTGAACGTTGACCTCTTCAAGAATGATATCTGCCACAAGAGAGTACTCCTCCCGGTCAGCGCCATTGTCAACGGCGAGGAGAATACGTTTCAGCGGCTGGCGAACCTTGAGCGAAGCCTTCTCGCGCATGGTACGCACCAGGGAGGTAATGATCTGGGCCTTTTTCATCCGCTGCTCCAGCGGCCGGTCAACAGCCGAAGAGTCGAGCAGGGGAAACGCTGCCAGGTGAACGGACTCAAAGGGTTCAAGCCCGCTGATGCTGTTCAGATTCAGGTAGATACGATCGGCAATAAAGGGGGTAAACGGCGCAAGCAGTTTGGCCAGCGTCAGAAGCGCCGTATAGAGCGATTGATAGGCCGCAATCTTGTCGGGCCCCATGTCACTTTTCCAGAACCGTTTGCGTGAACGACGGATATACCAGTTGGAGAGGTCGTCAACAATAAAATCGTTGATCAGCCGGACGGCGCCGGTCAGATCATACTGCTCCATGCGCATATGGACGTTGTCCACAAGAGTATTCAGTGAGGAGAGTACCCAGCGGTCAAGCTCGGAACGCTCCTGGAGGGGAATTGAGGACTCCGAAAAGTGGAATCCGTCAACATTGGCATAGAGCACAAAGAAGTTATAGCTGTTGATGAATGCCCGGAAAAATTTGCGCTGCTCCTCTTCAATTTCATCGGCATTGAACGATTTCGGCCTCCAGGGGGGACTGGTCACCATAAGGTACCAGCGGAGCGCATCGGCTCCGTAACGGCCCATGGTTTCAAAGGGATCCACCACGTTGCCTTTTGATTTCGACATCTTCTGACCGTTTTTGTCGAGAATATGACCGTTGACAATCAGATTTCTGTACGCAGGCTTGTCGAAAATGAGTGTGGCAATGGCATGAAGGGTGTAGAACCATCCTCTGGTCTGGTCAACCCCCTCGGCGATAAAATCTGCCGGAAAGGTGCGATCAAACTGTTCACGGTTCTCGAACGGGTAGTGAAGCTGGGCAAAGGGCATGGAACCGCTGTCAAACCAGACGTCAACCAGTTCGGGTGTGCGGTTGAAGCGCTTGCCATCCCTGATAAAATAGATCCTGTCAACAAAGGGCTTGTGCAGATCGAGCTCAACGAGACCCCTGTCGAGAGCATCCCCGAGGAGATAGCGTTCGGTATCTATATCGATGAAGCCTTCCCGCAGCTCTGCAATGGATCCGACGGCAAAAAGTCTGCCCGAATCGGCACCATCCCCGATAGCGAAATCCTCCGCAACCCAGAGCGGCAGGGGTGAACCCCAGAAGCGTTCGCGTGACAGCGCCCAGTCCTTGTTCTCCTCAAGCCAGTTTCCGAAACGTCCGGCTCCGATCTCGGGAGGGCACCAGTTGATGGTTTTGTTCAGCTCCACCATCCGCTCGGCAATAGCGGTAGTCCGGATATACCAGGACTCCCTTGCATAGTAGATCACCGGAACATCGTAACGCCAGGAGTAGGGATAGGTGTGGGTAATGGTCTCCTTGCGGTAGAGTTTTCCTGCCTCCTTGAGCTGACGGATAATGAGCGGATCGGTATCCTTGAAAAACATACCGTCATAGTCGCTGACTTCAGCCGTGAAACAGCCGTTGCGGGCAACCGGCTGGAGCATCGGGAGATCATATTTTTTGGCAATCTCATAGTCATCGGCACCGAAAGCCGGAGCGATGTGAACAATTCCGGTACCATCCCCGGTGGAGACAAATGATCCGGCGGTGACATACCAGCACTTTTTCTCAGGCTGGATATAGTTGAAAAGCGGCTCATATTCGAGCCCTTCAAGATCCCGCCCTTTCAGTTCAGCAATAACCTGCCAGAGTGACTCCCCCTCTTCGTTTTTCTCAAGAAGCACCTGAAGACAGGAGTGGGCAAGAATCAATACCTCACCGCTCTCTCTGTTCCGAACTTTTACATAATCAATATCGCTGCCTACACAGAGCGCCACATTTGAAATCAATGTCCAGGGAGTCGTTGTCCAGACCAGAAAAGACTCTTCCGAACCCTTCAGACGAAATCGCACATAGACACTCGGGTCTTTCACCTCCCGGTAACCGAGGGCAAGCTCGTGAGAGCTGAGCACCGTCTCGGATTTCGGGTCCTGCGGGACAATTTTGTAATCCTTGTAGATAAGCCCCTTGTCGAAAATGGTCTTCAAAGCCCACCAGACCGACTCGATGTAGTTATTGGTACAGGTAATATAGGGGTGGTCCATATCGACCCAGTAGCCCATCTGCTCGGTCAGCTTTCCCCATCCCTCGCGATTATCGTCGATGTGATGGTAGACAAGCGCCCTTGCTTCAGCATTGAAATCCCCTTCACCATACTCCACAACCTGGGACTTGTTCTTCAGACCCAGCTTTTTCTCTACTGAAATCTCCACCGGCAATCCATGAGTATCCCATCCTGCCATTCTCGGCACCCGGTAACCCTGCATGGTCTTGTACCGGCACACCACATCCTTGATGGTTCGGCTGAACACATGGTGCACACCCGGCTTGCCATTGACCGTCGGTGGTCCTTCGTAAAACGAGTAGACCCTCTCCGCCGGTCTCTCCTCCAGACTCTTCTGAAAAATTCCCTTTTCATTCCAGTATGCAAGAACTTCCGCCTCTACTGTACTATAGGGCACATTTGAGGGATACTCCCTGAATTTATCGTCCATAATGCTTATAGGTCATTCAATCAACAGCAGGCAACCGGCCTGCAATTATAAAAAAAGTCAATATACAAGAATCCGGTATGAAACAGCACAGGCAAGCCTTTCATAAACAGAAAAGCTTGCCTGAAACCTTGTATGGGCACCTCTATTAATTTGTTCCGCGATTCGATTACTTCGTTGGGCGGTGCTCGAAATCCTCAAGTACTCCTTGTACATTCCGGTTTCTGCGCTCCGTCCGCCTCGTACTCAAACCGCTCACAACAATTTATAGAGGTGCCTTTTAAATATCTGAAGCGACAAAAGACAACCGGGAAAATTCCGATTCTTACTTTTTACCGCCAAGAGTTGAATTTACGCCGTCAAGAATCTGTTTTGCTACCACCGTCAGGGAATCAAGCGTCTGGGCAACGATCTTGCTCAGGGGGGTCAGCGTACTGTCAAGTAGAGTGCCAACACCGACCAGAATTGTCGAAAAATCACCTTTGACAACATCACCCTGGCGCTGCTGAGCCTGTCCGGAAGATTTGATTTCTTCAGCCATATTAAAGGGATATTTAGATTTAACAGGTTTAACGCCAACTAAACAATAACCTTAAAATGTACTATTTTTAATCATCCCGTCAAAGAAATTCAAAACAAAGGCGCCTGTCCTGTTTTACTGCCGGCCGTAACGATCCTCCACACGAACAATATCATCCTCTCCAAGGTACCCGCCTGTCTGTACCTCAATCAGTTCAAGAGGCACCTGAGCAGGATTCTCAAGACGATGGAAGGAGCCAACCGGGATATAGGTGGACTGATCCTCATGAAGCTCGATTGTTCGATCCTCTACAGTCACCAGAGCTCTTCCCCTGACGACAATCCAGTGTTCGGCTCGATGCTGATGCTTCTGAAGCGAAAGCGCCGCACCGGGGTTCACGGTAATGCGTTTGACCTTGAAGCGGCCCGATACATCAACCGTTTCATAGGAACCCCATGGACGGTAGACCCTTCGGTGCATAACCGCTTCATCACGCTCTTTGCGGTTAAGCTGTTCAACCAGCAACTGAACATCCTGAACCCGATCCTTCGCCGCTACAAGCACCGCATCAGCGGTCTCTATAATAATGTGATCATCAAGACCAACTGCGGCAACAAGACGGCTTGTTGCATGGATATAGCTGTTCCTGACATCGTGCAGCAGCACATCGCCCTTCTTCACATTGCCCGCTTCGTCCCGCTCATGCACATCCCAGAGCGCTGACCATGCACCGATATCACTCCATCCTGCATCAAGTGGAACGAGTAGTGCCCGTCCGGTTTTTTCCATCACGGCATAGTCAATGGAATCAGAGGGGGAGGATTGAAATGCTTCCGCATCAAGCCTCAAAAAGTCGAGATCTTCAACAGCTTTCTCTATAGCCTCACGGCATGCACCGAGTATCGACGGGGCATACATTTCGAGCTCCTGCAGATAGCTTTCGGCCCTGAAGAGAAAAATGCCGCTGTTCCAGAAGTAGTCGCCCGAAGCAAAAAAGCGCTCTGCGGTCTGCTGGCAGGGTTTCTCGACAAATTCAAGAACAGGATAAGCCCCGTTATACGCTTCCCCCTTAAGCGATGCCCGGATATAGCCGTAACCGGTTTCAGCAGAGAGCGGAACAACGCCGAAAGTGACCAGCGCACCCTCCCGGGCGGCAGCCCTTCCGGTAAAGATCGCCTCCCTGAATGCCTGCGGGTCAAGAATGACGTGATCAGCCGGCAAAACAAGCATCAGGGCGCCGGGATGCTTCCTTGCAATAAGAAGAGCCGCTGCCGCAGATGCCGGAGCCGTATTGCGCCCCGTCTGTTCAAGAATGATTTCGCCGATTTCAGCCTCTATCTCCCGGAGCTGCTCGGCTACAAGAAATCGATGGCTTTCATTACAGACAGTATAAACAGGACCCAGGTCATCAAGCAGGGAAAGGCGTAACACGGTATCCTGCAGCATGCTCTTTTCTCCGATGATCGAGAGAAACTGCTTGGGATACAACGCCCTGGAAAGAGGCCAGAGTCTTGTGCCGGAACCGCCGCTGAGAATCACAGGAATAATCATGGATAGAGCGCGAAAAGCTTAATGGCGGGCAAATTTCTCATACATTTTCCAGGTCGAGGAGACAAGGGTATCAACATCACTGTACTTCGGCACCCACCCGAGCAGCTCCCCGGCCTTTGCCGCAGACGCCACCAGTTCTGCCGGATCGCCGGCTCTCCTGCCGGCAATCTCTGAAGGAACAGCCTTTCCGGTAAGAGCGCGAACCCGCTCCAGCATTTCAAGAACACTGACACCCTTCTGGCTTCCGAGATTGACCGTAATGCTCCGGTCATGCTTCCGGATATATTCAAACGCGGTTACATGAGCTTCCGCCAGATCACTGACATGAACATAATCCCGTATGCAGCTTCCGTCTCTGGTCGGATAATCGTCACCGTAAACGGAGAGCCTGGGACGGATGCCTGCCGCAGTTTCCATCACAATCGGCAGCAGATTTTCAGGATTCAGCTCAAGACCTTTGATTCGTCCCTGAACATCATAACCGGCCGCATTGAAATAGCGGATTGCCGCATAGCGCAGACCTTTCAGCCGGTCATACCAGCCGAGCATCCGCTCGATTTCGAGCTTGGTATAGCCGTAAAAATTTTCCGGCTTCTTCGGATGCTCTTCATCCATAGGCAGATATTGTGGAGCGCCATAGACCGCTGCCGAAGAGGAGAAGATAATCGGAGAGAGGGATGCAGCTGTCGCCTCATTAAGGATGTTTATCGTACCGGCAATATTGGCCTCGGCATAGCGTTCCGGATGGAGCATTGACTGACCGGCAGCTTTCAAGGCCGCGAGGTGTATACAGCCGTCAAATCCTCCTCCAGTCATGACCGCGCGCAGCTGCGCGGGATGCATAATATCTCCATGCACAAACTGAGCCTCTTCAAAGAGATTCTCCCTCAAACCGGTCTGAAGATTATCAAAAACCGTAACACGGTATCCACGATCAAGAAAAGCTCTTGTAACATGACTGCCGATATAGCCTGCACCGCCGATAACCAGAATTCGCATAGGAAAAGCTGTTCACTGTTTGTTGTAATGCTGTCACTTTACGCCATACATCTTCTCGTAATAGTGCTGATAACTGCCGGAGGTCACATTGTCAAGCCACTCCTGATTTGCAAGATACCACTCTACGGTCAGCTCAAGCCCTTTTTCAAAGGAGATCGAAGGAATCCAGCCCAGTTCCCGCTGCAGCTTCGACGAGTCAATAGCATAACGAAGGTCATGGCCTGCCCGGTCGGTAACGTAGGTGATGAGTTTTTCTGACTCACCCGCCCCGCGACCAAGCTTCCGGTCCATAATCCGGCAGAGCTGCCTGATCAGGTCAATGTTTGTCCACTCATTATGACCGCCGATATTATAGGTCTCGCCGCTCCTTCCCCGATGATAAATGACATCGATTGCCACGGCATGGTCAACCACCCAGAGCCAGTCCCGCACGTTCTCCCCCTTTCCATAGACCGGAAGCGGCTTGTTGTTGCGGATATTGTTGATAAACAGCGGAATGAGTTTTTCGGGAAACTGGAAAGATCCGTAGTTGTTTGAACAGTTGCTGATCACAACCGGAAGGCCGTAGGTATCATGATAGGCCCTGACAAAGTGATCCGAAGCGGCTTTGGATGCCGAGTAGGGACTGTGGGGATCGTAAGCGGTCTCTTCGGTAAAGAGTCCTTCAGCTCCAAGGGAGCCGTAAACCTCATCGGTTGAGATATGGTAGAATCGTTTTCCCTCCATCTCACTCTGCCACGAGGCCTTTGCGGCATTGAGCAGATTGACCGTGCCAAGAACATTGGTCACCACAAACTCCGTCGGGTTGGCAATCGAACGATCAACATGCGACTCGGCCGCCAGATGAATCACTCCGTCAAACCGCTGCTCCTCAAAAAGTCTCAACAGGAAGGCGCTGTCGGTTATATCCCCTTTTATAAAACGGTAGTTCGGCAGAGCATCCACATCCGAAAGGTTGGCAAGATTTCCGGCATAGGTAAGGCTGTCAAGGTTGGTGACCGTGTATGAGGGGTAGCACTTCAGAAAGTGCCTGACGACATGTGAACCTATGAATCCTGCTCCTCCGGTGATCAGTATATGCATTGTTTCCTGTTATAAAGGTTACTCGTTCATGTTGCTTCCCGCTGTATCTCCCTGAGCATGGTTGCCAGTGAGCTGCGCCAGTGAGGAATTTCCACTCCCCATGATTTTTTTATAGCCGACTTGTTCAGTACGCTGAAGCCCGGCCTCCTTGCAAGAGTCGGGTATTCGCTGCTCTCTACCGGCAAAACGCGGCAGGAGAGTCCAGCAAGCTCCATAATGGCTTCAGCAAAATCATACCACGAGCATACTCCTTCGTTGGAGTAATGATAGGTCTCGCCATAGCAATGCGACAGGTCACAGCGATCCAGAATCGAGGCAATTGCCGAGGCGAGATCAGCTGCACAGGTCGGCGTGCCGATCTGGTCAAACACCACAGTAAGCGAGGACTTTTCTGCGCCGAGCCGAAGCATGGTTTTGACAAAGTTACTGCCGTAAGGGGAGTAAAGCCAGGATGTTCTGATAATCAGGTGTGAGGGGCCGATCCTGCGAACAGCCTCCTCCCCTTCCCATTTGGAAAGGCCGTAAACACTTGCCGGCGAAACCCGATCACTTTCCCGGTAGGGCGAGTTTGACTCTCCGTTAAAGACATAATCGGTCGAAATATGTACTAACAGGGCATTTCGATCTTTGGCACACCGGGCAAGCACGGCGGGACCATCCCTGTTCACCAGAAAGGCCGATGCGGAATCCGACTCAGCCTTGTCTACGGCAGTATAGGCCGCACAATTGACAATCGCCTGAATCGAGTGAAGCCGGCAAATCTCTTCCACCTGAGCGGCATTCGTAATATCGAGATCGGGAAGATCATAAAAATAATAGTGATGGCTGCCGGTCAACCCCGAAACCCTTTGCAGTTCTGAACCAAGCTGACCTCGGCTGCCGGTAACAAGAATATTCATGCACAAGTACAATCAAAAATTACAATCGGACGAAACAGCCCTGAAAAAGTTATTTAGCCAGTTCAGCAATTTCGGTACTCACCCGCATGCATTTGCGGGCAGCTTCGATTGCCGCCACACCTTTCTCTTCATCAAAGATCTTCCAGGGAAGCCGGAACTCCGCCTCATCACCATATTTCGCCAGCATTTTCAGATGTGAATCATATTTCTGCAAATCCGGAAGTATCTCTTCAATCAGAGCTGCTATCTCTTCCGAAACCGTTCCTTCGGATATAAGCCGGGAGAGATGCAGCCCCGGTTTATGCGTAAGGGAGGAGACACCAAAGAGCATCAGGACCGCAAGCCCGGTATTTTCAATGACCAGTATGGAGTGCGAAACACAGGTACGCCAGCGTTTGAGGGAATAATCCAGTTCAGCCTCTTCAAGAAAACCGCGGGCGAGTTCGAAACGGTATCCTATTTCCTTTCCTGATTCCATGATAACTCCTCCGTTAACTATACCAGCATATTGATAAAAACAGCCATAAAAATCTCCGTAACACCTACCAACCCGAAACAACCCGATCGAAAACCGCATCAACAATCTGACCGAGACAGAAACGGATTGCCTCCTCTCTTGCAACGTAATTACCAACGGGATAATCTGCAAATCCTGTGAAGGATTGATTAAAGAGTGTTTTTTTGTCGATTCGATTGCTCATGCTGACCTGAACGGTTAGCACAAGACGGTTCGTTATCGCCCGCTCCGTCCGGCTGGAAAGCTGACCGGGATAATCGGAAAAAGAGGTGATCACACCATCAAGCAGAGCATCTGCCCCTGCAATGGATGGAATAACCTGAAAGCTGCTCTGAGCTTCCAGCCTGTCAGCAAGAGCTTTCGACAGCTCACCCCTGAACTGCGCAATACCTGCTCCCGAGCGATCATCAAAAACCGGAACGGCTATGGTTTTCATGTTCGGAGCAAGTGATCCGCCGGTAAAGCTGTAGCAACCCTGAAGGGTAACCATAACAAGAAAGAGCACGATTACCGGGGTACCTCTTTTCAGCATGACAATCCTCTTTTTACCAGGTTCGACAATCAATTCTGTGCAGTATTTTACGGAAGGGATAGGTCAGGAGCAACCATTTTTTTCTGCGTCCGTCAAGAGCTGAGAGATAGATCCCTGTTTTTGTGTCACTCCAGGCTGAAGCAAGCTTCACGGCAAGCTTTGCTGCAACGGAAGGCGGCTGGGCAAAAATATCAAGAATGGTGTTGAAGGTGGCAAGCTGTCGCAGAAGTTCAGGAGTAGGGTGTTCTGCACTGACCATTCCGGTACGAACAAGGCCCGGATGGAGCAGCATCACCGCAATGCCGGTATGCCGGTACTCTTCTGCCACGGCATAGGTAAATCGGGCGATGGCAGCTTTGGTTGAGCCGTAGGCACTTATCCAGGGCGTATTGGAACTCCGGTCGGTACCGGAACCTGCCATATTGATAACTTTTCCTTTCCGGTTCTCCCTGAGAAAATAACCTATTGCCGCACGGGTTCCGTTATAGGTCCCTTTAAGGTTGGTGTCAACAACCCTGCCCCACACTTCAGGGTCACTGTCGGTGATACTCCCGAACGGGTCCGAAATGCCCGCATTGTTGATAAAACAGTCTACTCTTCCGAAGCGCTCAACCGCCGCTTTGAGCAGATGCTCCATTTCGGAGAGGGAAACAACATTGCAGACACAGCCATAGGCACAATCCTTCGGAAATTCGGCAACAGCTGCATCAATATTGGATTTTGATGCAGAGGTTATAACCACCTTTGCCCCCTCGCGTACAAACTCATGGGCGATAGCTTTACCGATCCCTCTGGTAGAACCGGTAATAACGGCAACCCTCTCATCGAGCAGACCCATAAGCAGACCTCCGCCTTTGCTCCTTATTTTTTCCCCTGCGCCCCGTCGATCATGGCCTGAAGCTCAGGATGACCGGCAGCATAACGCTCAAGCGAAATACCCTCTTTGATAGCGCTCCATGCCTGGCGGATACTTGCCGCTCCCGCCTTTGGTCCCATGGGATGGCCGAAAACGCCCCGGCCGGGCACAAAGCCGAAATCAACACTGCCGACCTTGCGGTAAACCGTTTCAAGCGTCAGTGCAGAATCGCTGCCGCCGGGAACAGGAAGGGAACGACGGATATGACCGAAATCCTGAAGACACTCGGCAATATTCTCCTGTACCTCCTCTTCCGGGGTCATCATCCTGCTGCCGAATCCGGGCATAATAATCGAGTCAAGACCGGCAAGACGCTGCAGTTTGGTCATCACCTTTGAGTGAATGCCATATTTTTCCATCCGGCTGAATGCAGCAATAAAGGGAAAGTGACCGATAAGAGGGACTTTCGTATGGCGGGCAAGCATTCTGACAGCACTGAGCCCTACAGGCAGCGCATTGATAAGCAGGGCATTGGCGCCGTTACTGACCGCTATATCATGCTGCTCAATCAGACGGTCAACCTCATCCGTAACATTGGCAAGATAAATTTTCGGCTCTCCGGTCTGCTTCTCCGCCCTCCTCCTCGCTTCACCAAGCACTTGGGAACGCTCCACCAGTGTTGACCAGTCAACATCAAGCAAGCATCTCATCATCCTTTGCTATATCAAGACCGCCAAGCCAGCTCTGGAAGGCTATTTCAGCAAACTCATCAGGACTGAGACCGATATTGGGTTTCACCACACCAAAAAATATCGGACGGTCATAGGCCTGCAGAAGATCACGGATACCCTCGACACCGAATTTCGGCCCGTCAAACTCCTGAAGATAGGAGTCAGGAAAACCGATATCAAGCAGTTTGACGATAGGCACTCCCGGTGTAAAAAAGACCCCTTCGCCACACACTGCGGAGAGCAGGTTCGGCAGTTTCGGGCCGAAATTGCGGTGTGGATGAGCAATGGTGATACGACAGGCGTGTATTGGACCGGTTTCGGAGTGCTTGACCGGATAGCTCAGCTCCTGTAGCTCGCCCTCCACCGTCAGATTGATGACTTTGGCCGCATACCTCGGGCGGAAATCCTCATCATAATCAACACGCTTCCACTGAGCAGTCGATTGCTCACTGCAAAAATGCGCAAGCGCCGTCTCGATATCACCCACGCACTCAAGATAGTAATCGAGCGTCAGGTAGTCAGCCATGTCAAGCTGCTCTCTGGAGGTAAAAAATCCTTTGATATCATCAATATTCATAAAAATACGTCATACGCCCCGACTGCACACTGCACGCAATTGACACGGGGGTTCCATTAAAAAAATAAAACGGTGAAAAAATGCCGCGACAGAGCACTCCACTCTGTCGCAGCACCGGAGAACTCTTTATGTTATCCTTCCGACTTGATGTCATTGAAATAGGCAAACGCATCTTCCGGAGCCAGTTGCTCATGCACAACCTTGTTTACGGCTTTCATCATGGCCAGCGGAGCGTCACTCTGGAAAATATTGCGGCCCATATCTACTCCCGCAGCACCCTCCTGGATGGCATGCGAACACATGGTAAGCGCTTCGAGTTCGGAAATTTTCTTGCCTCCGGCCATAACAATCGGAACCGGACATGAAGCTACCACGGTTTCAAACTCTTCGGGGACATAGTAGGTCTTGACGATCTGTGCTCCGAGCTCTGCCGAAATCCGGCATGCAAGCCTGAAATATTTGGCATCACGAACCATATCCTTGCCGACAGCCGTCACGGCCATGGTGGGAATTCCGTAACGCAGGCCCATATCAACAAGTCTGGTCATATTGCGCACTGACCGGGTTTCGAACTCACCGCCAATGAAAACCTGGAGGGTTATGGCGGCAACATTCATGCGAATGGCATCTTCAATATCAACAGCAAGCTCTTCGTCCGAGAGCTCCTTGAGAATGCTCGGCCCGCCGCTGCAGCGCATGACGATAGCCTTGTTCAGTGTCGGAGGGACAGTCGTGCGAAGAATGCCTCTTGTCAGCATGATGGCATCAGCATGCGGCATAAGCGGCACAATATTGACGTCCGGACGTTCAAGACCGGTGGTAGGGCCCTGAAAGTAACCATGATCAATAGCAAACATGACTGTTTTTCCGGTATCGGGCCGGAAAATCCTCGAAAGCCGGTTTTTCATCCCCCAGTCAACCGAGTGGGCACCTTTGAGGAAAAAACCGTAGTTGTTAACCGGGATATCGGTATAGTACTCTTTTGCCTGTTTGTCCTTGTCGTATTCCGCCATGATGAAGGGTCTCCTCTGTTCAGTTGTAGTTGTTTATAGTGAACCTGTTCTCTCTTTCAGCGAAGGGCCGCTGCAATATTGCCGCCATCGACTGTTGTGATTGAGCCTGTCGTTCTGGTTTCCAGAGCCAGATGCACAAATGCCTCTGCAACATCCTCAGCGGTAACCTCAAGCTGCAGGAGGTTTCCTGCCATATACTCCTTCTCACTCAGACCGCGGGCAGTTGAGCGGGCCTTGATCATCTCTTCGGTAAGCAGACCGCTGCGAATTCTGTCGGCATTGATGCCGTTTGAACGGATGCCGTCACGACCGTGATCCAGGGCATATTGACGCACAAGAAACATCGTTGCCGCCTTCGGCAGTCCGTAGGGGCCGAAATCGGGACCGGGATTGACCGCCTGTTTTGATACGTTGAAAAGCAGAACACCGCCGGTACCCTGAAGCTTCATCACCCGTACGGCCTCCTGGGCGATGGACTGGTGGGAAAAAAAGTTGAGTTCAAAGCTTTTGCGAAGTACCTCATCAGCCACTTCACCGATGCGCCCCTGAAGCGCAGCCCCGACATTGGAAACAATAATATCAATCCCGCCAAACCGGCGGCACGCCGCATCGAAAGCCGAGCGGATCTCTTTGCGTGAGGTGACATCACAGGTCTTGACGAGTACATTGCCGCCGATAGACTCAGCAGCCCGTTCAAGCGATTCAAGAGTAAGATCAAGCAGCACCAGCTCGGCGCCTCTCTGCCGGAAGGCTTTGGCCGTTGCAAGGCCGATACCACTGGCGGCACCGGTTACCATCACGACTTTTCCCGCAAAAACATCATGATGAACCTTGTTCACCTTCTCCTGCTCCATATCCCAGTACTCAATCTCGAACGCCTCCCGGTCACTGATGGATTCAAATGTTCCGATTGATTCCGCGTCAAGTATGGCTGCGGCGGTACTTGTTGCAATATCGGCGTTGACTGCTGCAGAGCGGGCGGTTTTACCAAGGCCGAAAAGTCCGAGGCCGGGAACAAGCACCACTCCCGGAAGCGGATCAAGCATGCTGACCTTCATGCCTGAAGCATGTTTCTCTGCTTCAAAATATGCGGTATAGGCTTCACGATAGTGCTCTACAGCATCCACTACGGCCGCCTTGAACCCCGCAAGGTCGGCAGCATCAGGCGCCGGAACCACAAGTGGCTTGTTCTTGGTGCGGACAATAAAGTCAGGGGTCATTGCCCCCTTCTGACTCATCCCGATAAGATCCCGGCAGTTGACATAGTCAAGAATTTCCGGCGAGGTGCGGAAATCAAGAATAAACTGATGGAACTCCCTGGTTCCCGGTGACTTCTCCTCAACGCAGGCGCCACGAATGATCGGAGCAGCATCTTCTACTGAAGCAACTGCTGACGGAAGGGTTACCTTCGGAAAGGCTTTTCTGCCTGTTGCTGCAATCCGTTGTTCAAGTCTGCTGACGGCATCAATCATGCGGGTGTATGCCTCTTTGGCGGTAGTGCCGAAGGTAACCAGACCATGTTTCTGCAGAACCAGCCCCTCGATCTCCGGATTTGCCTCATAAACAACTGCCGCAGCACGGGCAAGTCCCATCCCCGGCTTGATATAGTCAACCGAGCCGAAACTCGCACCAAGCACGTCACTGCAGAGCGCTTCACCATTCGGCTGATTGCTGAGCGTAAGCAGGGCAAAGGAGTGGGTGTGTAAAATGTACCGGTGCGGAAGAAATGCATGCAGCAGCGTCTCTATGGAAGGAGTCAGCCGATGCTGTGCCATATGGTCGGTAAGACTGAAAAGGTTCAGAAGCAGAAGGTGCTTGAACTCCTTGGTTGAAAAACGCTGCAGCTCCTCCTCGCTTATCCGGTCATTTTGGTTAAAAAGCTGACCGAGTTTACGGAGGGGACGCAGTTTGACCGGAGTATAATCATGGGGGGTAACCTGGCTGAGATCAACTCCGCTGGCTTTGATCAGGAGCACTTCCGCCCTGTTGCCGACCATATCAACCAGTTCACATTTGACAGAGGTGTTCCCGCCGCCATGAATCACCAGCGAACTTTCACTGCCAAGCAGGCGGGATGCATAGACCAGCCCGGCCAGTTCATTGGGCATCTCGGAAACTCCTTCATACTCTCTGAGAGAGCGTTGAAGATCAGCATCATTCCAGAGGTTCTGCATAGGATATTCATACTTCTCACACCGTCAGGCGCCGATGTGTATTGTTGATAAATTACGACAGGAGGGAACAGGACTCCCTCTTCAGGAGCGCTTTGCCTGTTTCTTGTTATGCCACTCTTCAATAAAAAAACCGGCTCCGTAAATGAGCAGAAAACCCGGAATAACCACACTGAGAAAGGTGATTTTGTCTCCGATGTTCTGCAGCTGACCCGACGACCAGATCATCCAGACAAGCACATACCATGCAGGTCCGACAAAGAGAAAGGTGGTATTCCAGAGTCTTTTAAAACTGTAGTTCATAACATATCGGGCATCTTGGTACATAGAAAGTGCACAAAGCGTCAGATCTGGCCGTCAATCCGGAGTTTGCGCTCATTGAGTTTTTCAAGAATAATCCTGACAAGGTACTGCAATGCATTGATCACATAGGTGAAATAGGCCAGAAAAGCGTCCCAGATAAGGACTTCCTGGGAATAACCAAGCCAGGCCAGAAAAAAGTAAAGGAGATGAAAAAAAGCAGCCACAGTACTGCCGATATCTTCCCAGAGAAACTCCTTGGAGTAGACCCATTGATCGAAAACCTCCTTTTCAAAAAACATCCCGGTAATGAACAGGAGCGCAAAAAAGAGTGTCTTGAAAAGAATGGCTATGCTGACCCAGTAAAAACCGGTAACAAACAGACCGTTGGCATAGAGCGCGGTAGTAGCAAGACCCGCAATAAAAAAGAGAAACTGAATCGGCGCAAGAATGATCTGTATATCGGTCCAGATTGAAGCGTTTCGTTTGGCAAGCTGTTCAGGGGTATAGCGAGGCATCTCTCTTTTACACTTGACGATAGTTGAAGAGCGATCGCACAGGTAACGATCTGCATGAAACTTAAAGCATTGAATATAGCAAAATTGAAGAGAGAGAAAAAGCCGGAACTCTTGCGCCCGCCTCTCAGTATGGGTCAAAACACTCTGCAGCAGATGACCGCTCACGCCGTATCATGAAGAGGTGCCTGATAGCACCCTTTCCGGTGTAACGGTCAAGCTGAAAACGAGCAGCGTTTTACGAGTTAAAATGGTGCTTTACAGGAATCACGCTTCATCGTACATTGAAGGGAAGGGGAGCAAAAGCTCTGGCTTGAACAGGCTCTCTCAACAGATCAATTCAGAAAGAGAAACCATATGGCGGATAGAGACAAAGAGGGGGCGATGCTCTTCGCCGTGAAACTGCTTGGACTGCGCAGTCATAGCCGCGATGAGCTTGAGCGCAAACTCCGGAAAAAAGGGTATGACGTAAGCTGTATCGAAGCGGTAATGGAGAAGCTGACCCTTCAGGGCCTGATTGATGACCGGGTGTTCGGTGCAGAGTTTATCCAGAGCCGGTCAAGGAGGAAACCTGCGGGAAAACTGAGAATGAGAAGCGAACTGAGAAAAAAAGGGGTTTCTGATACCATTATCACTACCCTCGTGAGTGCGATGGACTCAAGGGATCTCTGCCTGAAAGCGGCGGAGAAAAAATTCAGATCCCTGCATGCACGCTCCGGAGCCGACAAAAAGAAGCGGCTTGAGCAGTTCCTGCACAACAGAGGATTTGAATGGCAGGATATACAACCGGTAGTCAAGTCTGTGCTTGAGGCCGGCGGAGCCGGCCCGGACGATCAGGAGCTCTATCAGCAGGAATCACCATGAACCAGTGAGCCCACTTTTTCACCCTGAAGCAGGCGGGTGAAATTTCCTTTCACATTCATGTTCAGCACCACAATGGGCAGCACATTTTCACTACAGAGCGTAATGGCGGTCATATCCATAACCTTGAGGTTTTTACGGATCACATCAAGATAGGAGATACTTGAAAAGAACTCCGCATGCGGATTTTTCTCGGGATCCGAATCGTAGATACCGTCAACCCGTGTGCCTTTGACGATAACATCGGCCTCTATTTCAATCGCACGAAGTGAAGCTGCCGTATCGGTTGTAAAGTATGGATTTCCTGTTCCGGCACCGAAAATAACCACCCTTCCCTTTTCAAGATGCCTCACCGCCCTGCGCCGGATAAAGGGTTCAGCCATCTGCTCCATCTTTATTGCTGTCTGCAGCCGGGTAAAGACACCTTTGCGCTCAAGTACATCCTGAAAGGCGAGAGAGTTTATCACTGTGGCGAGCATACCCATATAGTCCGCCTGTACACGGTCCATCTTTGCCGCGGCCTCTGAAACGCCGCGAAAGATGTTTCCGCCCCCTATGACCAGGGCAATTTCTGCTCCCATATCCCTTGCCTCCCTGATCTCCTCGGCATAACGTTCAAGCATCTCGGCATTGAGACCGTAACCGTCTGCCCCTGCAAGAGCTTCACCACTTAATTTGAGCAAGATGCGCTTGTATTGCAGCATGTCCCTCTCCTTCTGAACAAAGGGTTAATAAATCAAATGAAAGATAAAAACCGGGCAAAAAAAAAGCCTCGAACAACGAGGCTTCTTTTTTTATTCTCCTATCTGACAGCGAACAAATTCGATAACATCGACCTTCGCCTGATGCTTCTTCCTGAACTCGCTGAGCACATCAGCCACCTTGGTGTTGTTGTCCTTGATAAAGGATTGCTCGGTCAGCACTACCTCCTGATAATACTTTTCAAGCCTTCCGGTAACAATCTTGTCAACGAACTCCTCCTTCTTGCCCTGTCCGAGTGCCTGCTGGCGAAAGATCTCCGACTCTCTGGCAATATAATCAGCAGGAACCTTCGACCGGTCGGTAACAATCGGAGCTGCTGCAGCAACCTGCATGGCAAGATCTTTTGCCAGCTCCCCGAGCAGTTCAGGCTTGTCGGTAGCAACATGAATAATCGCTCCAAGCCGGGATCCGGGATGGATATATGCCTCAACCAGACCGTCATGGCCATCGCAGGAAACAAGACGCTTGAGAGCAATCTTCTCACCCAGCTTGCCGGTCATGGTCTTTATTGCTCCATCAACTGTTTCACCGCCATAGGCTTCACCAAGAGTGAGTGCAAGCAAAGCTTCGGGAGAAGCGGCTCCGCTCGAAAGGGCCAGGTCGGCAAGCGCCGCAGCGAAAGAGGTGAAAACCTCACCGCGGGCAACAAAGTCCGTCTCGCAGTTAAGTTCAAGAATAACACCACTCTTGCGGTCATCACCTATTTTAACCGTTACCATTCCCTCGTTGGCCTCCCTGTCCGCCCTTTTGGCAGCAAGAGCAGCACCCTTCTTGCGAAGATAATCGATAGCTTTCTCTATATCCCCTGCGGTTTCATCAAGGGCTTTTTTGCAGTCCATCATCCCTGCACCGGTAATATCACGAAGACTTTTTACGTCTTTTGCTGAAATCTGGCTCATTGAACTATCACTCTTTTATATTATAAACTGGGCTTATTCGCTGATCTCTTCCTCTTCGCCGTCCTCTTCCTCTTCATCAAGATCGGCAAGAACCTCCTGCTCAACCTTCAGCTCTCTTGCTTTGAGGATCGTATCGGCAACGGCCTTGACCATAAGCTGTATCGAACGGATCGCATCATCGTTGGCAGGAATGACAAAATCAACCTGCTCCGGATCACAGTTGGTATCGACCATGGCAATGATCGGGATACCGAGTGAACGGGCCTCCTTGATGGCGATGTGCTCTTTCTTGATATCAACGATAAAGAGTGCGGCCGGAAGGCGTGTCATGGTAGCGATACCACCGAGAATTCTCATCAGCTTCTCCTTTTCACGGCCAAGCATGAGACGCTCTTTCTTGGTAATCATATCGAAGGTACCGTCAGTCTCCATTCTGTCAATGGAGTTCATTCGTCTGATACTCTGGCGGATGGTAGAGAAATTGGTAAGCATACCGCCAAGCCAGCGTTCGCAAACATAGGGCATTCCTGCGCGTTCAGCTTCTGCGGCAATAATCTGTTTGGCCTGTTTTTTGGTACCGACAAACATGATCTCCCGGCCTGTCTGCGCAACAGCCTCAATAGCCTTCAGCGCTTCGTCGGCAAGAACAACCGTTTTCTGCAGATCAATAATGTGAACACCGTTCTTTTCCATGAAAATATACGGCTTCATTTTCGGACACCAGCGGCGTGCAAGGTGACCGAAGTGTACTCCTGCGCGGAGCATCTCTTCAAGCTGGAAATGCGACATCTCTTCTCTTCCTGTGGTTTAGTTATTCCTCTACCGTGCATCTACTGACCGGTATCCGGCGCCGGAGCGCCGGACACTTCCGGTAAGCTTCATCCCGATTGCGTCGGGATGAGCACGATATGTGAAGTTGTTTACTGAAATACAAAAGCAAGTACGGATAGCCGGGATTAACGTTTCGAGAACTGGAAACGTTTGCGGGCTTTTTTGCGACCGAATTTTTTCCGTTCTACCATACGCGGATCTCTGGTCAGAAGCTTCTCGGTTTTTAGGACAACACGGGCAGTTTCATCAAACTCGGTAAGAGCGCGGGCAATGGCAAGACTGACCGCTCCGGACTGGCCGCTTACACCGCCGCCCTGAACGTTGATCTTGATATCAAAATCCTCTGTTTTTTCTGTAAGCACAAGCGGACGGAGAGCCTGCTGACGCTTGAACTCATCCTTGAAATACTCTTCAACCGGCAGTTTGTTGATGATGATCCGACCTTTACCCGGGCTCAGAAATGCTCTTGCCACGGAGGTTTTACGGCGTCCTACTGTATCGATAACCTCTTTCATTACCTATTCTTTATGGTTTATTTTATTTTCATTTCAACAGGTACCTGCGCAGCGTGCGGATGCTCGGGGCCTGCATAGACCTTGAGTTTCCTGAAAAGCTGGCGGCCGAGATTATTGTGCGGCAGCATTCCCCAGACGGCATGCTCGATAACCTTCTCGGGCTTTTTCTTCAAAACATCCTTGACATGATCAATCTTGACGCCACCGGGATAGTGCGAATGCGAAAAGTAGGATTTCTGATCCTCTTTCTTACCCGTCAGGGCTACTTTTGCAGCATTGGTCACAACAATAAAATCACCGGTATCGATATGCGGAGTAAACTGCGCCTTATGCTTGCCCCGGAGGACCTTTGCGATTTCAGAAGCCATTCTGCCAAGGACCTGACCTTCTGCATCAATGATATACCACTTCCGCTCGACTTCAACAGGCTTGGCCGAATATGTTTTGAAACTTAACGTCTTGCTCATGCTGTACAATAGGATTAACTGGACTTTTCCGAAAAATAAAGTTCATCAATGTAAATTATTTCACTTAATTCTACAAATTATACCTTATATCTAAAAAGGAATTCCAGGGGAGCCCGGACCAACTTTTCTTACCAAGACTGCATCTGCTGTTATGAAGCCTTTAATCGCACTGGTGGGCCGACCCAATGTCGGCAAATCGACCCTTTTCAACAGAATCCTGCGCCAGCGAAGCGCCATTGTTGACAGTACGCCCGGCGTTACAAGGGACCGCCACATCGCAGATGGAGAGTGGCAGGGAAAACAGTTTCTCCTGATGGATACCGGCGGCTACAACGCCGAGAGCGACCTCATAAGCAAGGCGATGCTTGAGCAGACCCTGATGGCCATTCGCGATGCCGATATTATTGTTTTCGTCACCGATGCCCGTGCCGGACTCTCCTACGAAGATCTCGAACTCGGCAAGCTTCTGAAACGCAACTTCCAGAACAAGCAGCTCTTCTTTGCAGTCAACAAGGTCGAATCCCCCCAGCTCATTATCGAGGCTGAATCCTTTATCAGTACCGGATTCACCAAGCCATACTTCATCTCGGCAAAAGATGGCAGCGGGGTTGCTGATATGCTCGACGATATCCTTGAAACATTCCCCGAACTTGAAGATGTTCCTGATGAAGAGGACTCTGCCATAAGCCTTGCTATCGTCGGAAGGCCGAATGTAGGCAAATCAAGCTTTGTCAATGCGCTGCTCAATTCAAACCGCCATATCGTATCAAGCATAGCAGGCACAACCCGTGATGCCATTGACAGCCGGTTTACCCGCAAAAAGCAGGAGTTCGTTCTGATTGATACCGCAGGATTGAGAAAACGAACCAAAATAGACCGGGGTATTGAGTATTACAGCTCACTGCGGACAGAGAAGGCTCTTGAGCGGTGCGATGTTGCTCTCGTCATGCTTGATGCCACACCCGGCATCGAAAAGCAGGATCTGAAAATCATCAATATGGCGGTCGAGAAGAAAAAAGGAGCACTCCTGCTCGTCAATAAATGGGACCTGATTGAAAAGGATTCAAAGACAAGCAAGATCTACGAGGATAATCTTCGCTCCAGCATGGGCAACCTCGGCTACATACCGGTGCTGTTTATTTCTGCACTGACCAAAAAGAATCTCTACCGCGCCATTGATACCGCACAGCAGATCAGTGAAAGCCGCTCCCGGAAAATAAGCACCAGTGCCCTCAACCGTTTCCTTGAAGAGACTCTACAGCAAAAGCACCCGTCAAGCAGAACCGGCAAGGAGCTGAAAATCAAATATATGACCCAGATCGAATCCCACTGGCCGATATTTGCATTTTTCTGCAATGATCCGGAACTTGTGCAGACCAATTTCATAAAGTTTCTTGAAAAAAAGCTGCGTGAATCCTTCTCGCTTGAAGGGGTACCGATTTCGCTTCGCTTCATGCAGAAATAGGGCGCAGTAACCCTCTGAAAGCTGATCATCTGTTTCTACGAGCACCGCTCTTAACCATTAATCGCCACAGTCGTATGTCCATAATAACAGAAGCGCAAATTATCGCAGCGCTCAGTACCGTCAATGACCCCGACCTGAACAGGGATCTCGTTACACTCAACATGATATCCGATGTCCGGATTGATAGCGGAAACAGGGTCTCGTTTACGGTAACGCTTACCACACCGGCATGCCCGCTCAAAGAGCAGATCAAGCAATCCTGTATAGCGGCAGTCAACGCACAGGTACCGGGAGTTTCTGCCATTGAGGTAACCATGAGCTCGAAAGTCACCTCCTCCTGCGGCCATCACGGCCACCAGCACGGAGAGCACCATCACGAAGGAGAACACACCTGCTGCAGCGAAAAACCGCTGAAAAATGTTAAAAACATCATTGCCGTAGCATCCGGAAAAGGGGGAGTCGGAAAATCAACCTTTGCTGTAAACCTTGCGGTCTCGCTTGCCGGAACTGGAGCCAAAGTCGGCCTGATTGATGCCGATCTCTACGGGCCGAGTATTCCGACCATGTTCGGACTCCTTGATGCAAAACCGGAAGTGGTGAACAAGAATCTGGTTCCCCTTGAGAAATATGGCGTGAAACTGATGTCGATCGGATTTCTGGTTGACACCGATACCGCAGTTGTCTGGCGGGGCCCCATGGCGTCAAGCGCCATCAAACAGTTCATCAATGAGGTGGACTGGAATGAACTTGATTATCTGATTTTCGATATGCCTCCCGGTACCGGTGATATTCAGATCACCCTTGTCCAGACCCTTCCGCTGACCGGAGCGGTTATCGTTACAACGCCACAGGACGTAGCGCTTGCCGATGTATCAAAGGCTGTCAGCATGTTCCGCAAGGTGAATGTACCTATTCTCGGACTGGTTGAAAACATGAGCTACTACGAACTTCCTGATGGCACCAAAGACTACATTTTCGGTCACCATGGAGGAGAGAACTTCGCCAGAACCCACGGGCTTGAATTCCTCGGCTCAATCCCTATTGACCGTGAAGTTCGCGAAGACGGCGACAACGGAACTCCCTATGTTCTTGGCCATTCAGGCTCTGCAACATCCATAGCGGTCAACCGTGCAGCGATGGAGGTAGCCCGCAGGGTTTCAATAACCAATGCCGAATGCGCCGCAGCGAAATAAGGTTATTCCGGAAATTAAAAACGCTGCCTTGTTGTTTTTTTGCGGCGGAGGTTTAATATTAGTGCTATGAATCTCAGGCCGGAAACACTATTAATCATTACAAAACCATTCAGATCATGAGCACCAGCAAGGATTATCTTCCAAACAGTGATGCAATTTACGACCGGGTCATAGCTGCACTTGAAACCGTACGTCCCTACCTTCAGGTTGACGGTGGCGACTGCCAGCTTGTAGGAATTTCAAAGGATATGGTTGTTGATGTGAAGCTGCTCGGTGCATGCGGTTCATGCCCGATGAGCACACTCACCCTGCGTGCAGGCGTTGAGCAGGCAATCAAAAAGGCTAATCCCGAGATTGTCCGCGTAGAATCCGTCTGAAATTCCCTTACCCGTCCAGATTTCTCAAGAGTAGCTCCAGGGAGTCCTCGTTATTGATGAGGACTTCCCTTGCTCTACTCCCGTCAGCTTCACTGACAATCCCGCTGAACTCAAGCTGGTCCATCACTCTTCCCGCACGACTGAACCCGAGCCTCAAACGACGCTGCAGAAGCGAAACACTGGCCTGCTGATGCATAACCACAAGACGTGCCGCCTCCTCAAACATGCTGTCCCTCCCATCCTTCTCCGTACTTCCGGATGACTGGGAACCGTTGCCTTTCTGGGAATCGGGTGCAGGAAGCACACAGAGATTCTTGAGCGCATGCTGGGAGCCGATAAAGGAGGTAATTGCCTCCACCTCTCCCGAGGAGACATAGGGCCCCTGAATACGCATCGCCTTTGGCTGGTCGGATGGCTGAAAGAGCATATCACCGTTTCCAAGAAGCTGATCGGCCCCCGAGCTGTCGAGAATGGTGCGGGAATCAACCCTGCTTGCCACCTGAAAAGCAATTCGCGAAGGGAAGTTAGCCTTGATAATGCCGGTAATGACATCGACCGAAGGGCGCTGGGTGGCAACAATCAGGTGAATGCCGACAGCACGGGCAAGCTGGGCAATCCTGATGATCGGCTCTTCAACCTCACGTCCGGCCGTAATCATGAGATCGGCAAGCTCATCAATGACCACAACAATATAGGGCAGCGCCTCTTCAGGGAAACGGCGGTTAAGGTCACCGATATTGCGCACACCCGCCTTTTCAAGGGTCTCATAACGCAGCTCCATCTCCTTGACCACACACCGCAAAGCATAGACCGCCTTCTGTGGATCGGTGATGATCTGCTCCTCAATACCGGGAAAACGCATGAGAAAATGGTTCTTCAGATGCTGGTACTGAAAGAGTTCAACCCGTTTCGGATCAACCATCACAAATTTGACCTTGTCAGGGCTGCATGCATAGAGCAGGCTCGATATGATAACATTGATGCAGACCGACTTTCCGGCACCGGTTGCACCGGCTATCAACAGATGCGGCATGGTCGCCAGATCGGCAATGTAGACCTCATTGGCAATGGTTTTGCCGAGTACAATCGGCAGAACCATCTTGCTGTTCTTGAATTTTTCAACCTGAAGCACCGAGCGAAGCCAGACCGTTTTCGGTTTTCCGTTCGGAATCTCGACACCGACCGCATTTTTACCGGGAATAGGAGCAATGATCCTGATCCCGCGGGCGGAAAGAGCCATGGCAAGATCATTCTCAAGGGATTTAACCCGGCTCACCTTGACATCCGGCGCAAGCTCCAGTTCGAAAAGGGTCACTCGCGGCCCGACAGTTGTCGATATTCTCTTGACCTCAATCTTGTAGATCGCAAGCTTCTCAAGCAGCTTCCGCTTGCTTTCGGCGAGGTGATGCTCATCGATATGGTCATTATCCTCGGGCACCTTTTCCAGCAGGTCAATCGAGGGAAACCGGTAAGCTTCACGGTCTTTCGTCTGCACTTTCAGGCGACGCTCATCAAGATCGGCCTCTTTTTCCCGAACGGTTTGATGAATAATCATCTCAGGCTCACCGGGAACCTGGGAAATCAGCTGCTGCAGGGTTGTAGATGCAGCCGGAGTTGCATCCGCAGGCAGAACAGGTTCATCATAAGTGAGCGGAACTGCCGGACGAGGCTCTTCCTTCGGTTGCATAACCGGTGCCGGTGCCGGAACAGATCGCATCTGCTCCTCCTTTTTCCGCAAGGCCTTTTCCTCTTTGACTCTTCTCTTTTCGGCCCTTTTTTCCCGCCGCTCTTCATTCCACACCCTGATGGCTTCAGCCGGAACGCTGGCCGCACTCATGACCGTAACAACAATCCGTGAGAGTGCCGCAAACACACTTTTGCCCATATAGAAGGTGAGCACTACGGCAATCACACCGAGCAAAACCCATGCGCCGGTAAATCCTATGACCGTTGAAAGCAGTGCGGCAAGCATACGCCCGATTGTTCCGGCCATGACATCACTGAATGGTGCTGACGTGAGTCCGAACATGGAAGCCGCAACAATGGAGATAACCACACTGTAAAGAAAAAAGAAGAGCGCTGGTTTGAGACTTTTTGCCCGAAGCAGTGACCATCCCCAGAAAAACATGGACAGTACGGGCAGAATAACCGGATAACCAAGAAAGGAGTTGATAAAGAACGCCGAAAGCCGCGCACCAAGGAGGCCGAAAGGATTATGGATACTCTCGGCAACATCACTGGCGGCTTTGCCGAATATATCATACCAGCGAAGAGCCGCAAAGCTCGCTTCATCATCGGGATGAAAACTCAGGATGGCACAGATCAGATAGAGAGAGCCCAGCATAAAAGCAATGCCGATGATCTCCTTTTTGAGCATCGTCCTGTCCGGAGCACTCCCTTTGGCTGCTTTTTTCTCTCTTTTCATTTTCACTGTGCACTCACTCCTTGATAACTTGTACCGTCAACCCAGAGAGGTTGTAACAAACGGCAGACTCCTGATCACACCGCTGTGGAAACCGCCACGAACTTCCACAAAAATAGATGTTCCCGGTTTTATATACTGGCGAACAATATTGCAGGTACCTACCGGCTCCTGCAGCGTCGGTGACTGGGTGCCGCTGCATACCCAGCCGATCTCCTGGCGGTCACTGTTATAGACCTTGAAATGCTGGCGGGGAAGCACCCGACCTTCAAGCGAAAATCCGGCAACACCCCTCTGGAGGTTACTTTCAACCTGCTGGCAGGCCTCCCTGCCGATAAAATGACCCTTATCCATCTTGACCACCCACTTCAGACGGGCTTCAAGCGGATTGGTATCCTGATCAATCTCATGGCCATAAAGTGAATAACCCATCTCAAGGCGAAGCGTATCACGCGCACCCAGACCGATTGGCTGAATACCATCCTCTTTTCCCGCCTCCATGAGCGCTTCCCATAACGGTTGCGCCTGTTCATTCGAAAGACAGATCTCAACACCCTGCTCTCCGGTATAGCCGGTTCGTGCAATGATAGCCTCCGAACCATTGAAGAGCGCACTGCAGAAGTGGAATGATCCAAGCGAGTTGACTTCAGCCGAAGGAAATACTCTCGAAAGAATATTCAGCGCCAGCGGCCCCTGCAGGGCAATCAGCGAGAGACGATCGGTATGATCTTCAAGCACAACTCCATCAAAAGCGCCGATATGCTCCTGCAGCCAGGCATAATCCTTCGGAGCATTGCTTGCGTTGACAATGAGAAAAAAGGTTTCGCTGTCAATACGATAGATAATCAGATCGTCAACAATACCACCGCTCGGATAGAGCATGAGATTGTACTGAGCCTGACCGTCCTTGGCCTTGGAGATATCATTGGTCGTCACGGACTGAAGGAACTCCAGTGCTCTTTTGCCCCTGACATAAAAGTTGCCCATGTGGGAGACATCAAAAAGCCCCGCAGCGCTCCGCACTGCCCTATGCTCGGCAATAATGCCCGCATACTGAACCGGCATCAGATAGCCGCCGAAATCGATAATTTTTGCTCCGGCCTTCTCGTGCCAGGCGTACAATGCGGTTTTTTTCATAACTACCCTATACTAAAGTTGTTGAGCGGCATTGCCGCTGAGCGTAAAAAAACATCCTTAAAGAGAAAAATACGTTTTTTCCCGTGATACAGGAGAAACTGTTCATGGTAAAACAAGGTAAACCATGCAAGTAAAGCCAATATACGAATCCTGATTTCCTGCAAAACAGAGCGGGGAAATATTTTCATTGAAGAAGTGATCAAAAGAGCTGAACAGGATGCGGATGAAAACAAGTTTTTACTCGTCGCTTTGCCGCCCGCACTTCCAGCATGAAGAGAACTGCCCTTCAATCGATTCGCCGCAACCCGGGCAAACCCATTGGGGGCGGGTTTCATGCAGCGAACTCCGCCACCCTTCAACCAGCTCAGCGGCTCTGGAATAGTCCGCGTCATGCATAATCCAGAGTGCAGGGAGGCACTCCTGGGGCGCAAGCTCCCCTGAAGCAATGGAGAGATGTTCGTTGCGGATGGTGCAGGCAATCTCCTCCCTGTCAAGCAGCTCCCTGAGCAGGTAGACCTCGCCTGACTGGCTCATCGTATTTGGTGTAAACAAATGCTTCATCAGGGCGCCTCTATTAATTGTAGTGAGCGGATTGTGTACGAGACGGACGGAGCGCAGAAACCGGAATGTACAAGTGGTACTTGAGGATTTCGGGCACCGCCCAACGAAGTAATCATTTCGCGGAATAAATTAATCGCGGTGCCCTATTTGCCTGCGCCAATAATAACCTCATCGGAAAGCTCATTGCGGTCACCGGCTTGCAGCGGAAAATGGGTAGAGAGGATATCTGCACAACGATCAACCGCTGTAGCAATTGCTGCGGCCTGTGTTTTGGCATGGATGCCGCCGACAATGGTCGTAACAATCTCCTGCCAGGCATCCTTGTTCACCCTGTCATTGATGCCTTTGTCGGCAATAACACGCACGTGGTGCTCGAAGAGGGAGATGTAGATGAGAATGCCGGTATGGTCAACCGTCTGGTTGAGATCCCGGTAATAAAAAGTTTGAATAGCCGCCTCCTCAACCTCCTCTCTCATGTCGGAACGGGTAACAAAAATACGTTTGAGCAGAGGTACCCGCCTGATCACTTCGTGAACGAAAATGAAAACCATACTGAAGAGAGCAGGAAAGAACCACATACTCTCCTTGCCGATAAATTGCTCATAGAGAAAGGTCACGGCAATGGTGATAATCATCGCTGTCAGGAGGCTGCCAAGCATAGAGGCAAGTGGATAGTGATAGCTGGAGGGAACAACCATGACGACGATCTCGCCCGAGGTACGTTTTTCCGCCTCAGCGACCCGTGCCTCAATATGCTGCCGTTCAGCGGCTGTAAGGAATTTTTCCGCCGGATCTTTCATAATATCACCAATCTTTATGTGTTCAGGGCACCGCTAAAAATCGTCGTGAGCGGTTTGAAGTTCAAGCCCCGTTGGGGCGAAATGTCGGTAGCGCAGGCTACCAGTCGCCTGACGCACCACCCCCGCCAAAACCGCCTCCACCTCCGCCACCTCCACCAAAGCTGCCGCCTCCGCCGTAGAAGCCACCACCCGTACCGCCGATCATCGGCCCGCCGCCCCGGTGGCCGCGGGTGAGCTGGCTGATAAAATAGATCACCAGCAGGATAATGAACAAAAGAGGAATGGAGGGCTTGCCGTTGCTCCCTTTTGCCTGGGGTTTCGCCTTATATTCACCATGAACCGCGGCAATGATGGCATCAACGCCTTTACTGAATCCGTCATCAAACTTGCCTGCCTTGAAAGAGGGTACTATCTCGTCATTGATAATCCGTCCGGAGAGAAGATCGGTCAGTCGCCCCTCAAGGCCGAAACCAACCTCAATGCGAACCTTGTGATCATCCCGCGAAACAATGAGCAGAACTCCGTTATCACTGCCTTTATGGCCGATTTTCCATGCTTCGGCCACCTTTATTGAAAAGTTCTCGATAGGCTCTCCTTCAAGCGAAGGAACGGTAAGAACAGCAATCTGAGTAGATTCCGCCGCTTCAAACTGCTGAAGCTTTGCCTCCAGTTCGGCTTTGACGGAAGGCGATATCATGGCGGCATAATCATTAACCCGCCCTGAAAGTGCCGGTACTCCGATAGCACTGAGGGTGCTGAGCGGCAACAGCTGGAGCAGTGCCGCCAGCAAAAAGAGAGCTGCCCTGACCTTCGAACTCATCAATCGATTCATGTCGCTTTTCAGTATCAGAATTTCACCGCCGGTACCGCTTTTGCTGCTTCATCAGCCTTGAAATATGATTTGGCCTGCAACTTCAGAAGAATGCCGTTGGTAAGAGAGTTCGGGAACTTCCTGATTGAGAAGTTGAAAACCTCTACGGCGCCGTTGTAGCGCTGACGGGCCACACTGATACGGTTTTCAGTGCCTTCAAGCTGAATCTGGAGATCCCGGAAATTCTGGTTGGCCTTGAGCTCCGGATAGCGCTCTACCGCAATCAGCAGGCGTGAAAGGGATGACGAGAGGTTTCCCTGGGCACTCTGGAACTTTGCCATGGCCGCCGGGTCACTCAGCATCGCTGGCGTAAGCTGAATGGAGGTCGCTTTCGCTCTGGCTTCAATAACCGCAGTAAGGGTCTCCTTCTCAAAATTGGCCGCCCCTTTGACCGTGGCAACAAGATTCGGCACCAGATCGGCTCTCCGCTGCAACTGCGACTCAAGATCACCCCATGAGCGGTTCACCGCCTCTTCATTCTGCTGGATACTGTTGTAACCGCACCCGGAAAGGGTGCTGAATAAGAGAAAAAAAGCAAGCAATTTTGCCATAGACCATTTCATATCTCTCTCCTGTCTCATGTTTATTTTTGGTTTAATTGTAATAAATATCTGTTCGTTATCGGAATCATATCTTTCCCCCCAGGGTTGAAACCCTGCGCTACCAATATTTCGCTCCTCCGGAGCTTAAACACTTTTGATATTCCATAAGTCCTTGCTCTCTTCAGCTTATCAGACGCTCAACGGTAAAGATTCCCTGCACCTTTTTCAGCTTGTCCATAAGGGTATTGAGCTTTTCCGCGTTACGGACATAGATCATCAGGGTTCCCACAAACATCCCGTCACGGGCGTGAAGCGAAATGCTGCGGATATTGGTATCGAATTTGGAGATGACGGTGGTCAGCTGGTTTGAAATACCGAGACGGTCTTCACCGACAATCCTGATACCGGCAAGAAAGTCGGTCTCGACTTTCCGGTTCCAGGAAACCGAAACAACCCGTTCGCTTTTCAGCAGATTCTCGTTACTGACATTGAGGCAGTTCTTGCGGTGAATCTTCACCACCCCTTCACTGGTAACAAACCCGAGCACATCATCACCGGGTACCGGCTGACAGCACTTTGCATAGGAGTAAGCGATATTGCTCATTCCGGCAATGGTCACCTCATCCTTTTTCGAAGCCGGACGATCCAGATCCTGATCGTGACGGGCAATCTGCAGGTAGTCCTCAACCTGACGCGCCTCATCGGCAACGGTTTTCGAGGCCGGTTCATCCTTGCGGGGGTTGGTCACCCGCTCCATGACCTCCTCACCGTTGATCTGCTGGTTTGCCAGTGCGCTGAAAAAATCAGACGGCGTCTTGATCCCGTAGCGTTTGGCCTGCGTGACAATATCGTTATCCGTAAAGAGCTTTTTGGTACCGCTCACCATTTTCTCCCACATACCGCGCCCCTTCTCAATCTGCAGGCGCCGCTCCTCATTGATAGCCGAGCGTATTTTCAGCTTGGCACGCTGGGTCACCACAATTTTAAGCCAGTCAGCCTTGGGCTTCTGGTTTTTGGAGGTGATGATCTCAAGACGGTCGCCGGACTTCAACTGCGCATTCAGACGGACAATCTTGCCGTTGACCTTCGCTCCGATACAGCCGTTACCGACCTCGGTGTGGATGGCATAGGCAAAATCTATCGGTGTTGCACCGGCAGGCATGGTCTTCATGTCTCCCTTCGGCGTAAAGACGTATATCTCGTCGTGATAGAGGTTGAGCTTGAACCCTTCCATAAAGGCCGCCGCAGAGTCGGCATCCTTGATCAGCTCCCTTGCCCAGCGGAGAAATGAGTCGATATGGGCATCATCCCTCGATATTTTCTCCTTGTACCGCCAGTGGGCCGCAACACCAAGCTCGGCAAACTCATGCATCCGCTTGGTGCGGATCTGCAGCTCGATCATGTTCCCTTTCGGGCCGATGATGGCCGAATGCAGGGACTGATAGCCGTTATGCTTGGGTATGGAGATGTAGTCCTTGAAGTGCTGCGGAATCGGAGGGTACTTCTGCGTAATGAAACCGTAGACCGCAAAACAGTCGGCAATTCGCTCCGTATCAACAATCACCCTGAGACCGTAGAGATCGTGAATATCCTCAAAGTCCTTGTTCTTGTTGCGCATCTTGTTGTAGATGGAGAAGAGGTGCTTGGCCCGCCCCTGCACCTCAACCTTGAACCCCTGCTTTTCCAGATCGGCCGTAATCGGATCAATCATCTTGTTCAGGTAGTTGATCCTCTCTCCCCTGCTCAGTCGAACCTTCTGCTGGAGAAACTCATACATCTCCGGATCGATATACTTGAGCGCAAGGTTTTCAAACTCGACCTTCATCTTTCCAAGACCGAACCGGTGAGCCAGAGGTGCATAGATATCTCTGGTCTCAAGCGCGATCTTCAGCCGGCGATGCTCCGGAAGCGACTCAAGCGTTCGCATGTTGTGCAGCCGGTCGCAGAACTTGATCAGAATGACCCTGATATCCTTGACCATCGAAAGGAGCATCTTGCGAAACCCTTCCGCCTGTGTTGTCTCCCGGTTGATCATGATACCGGAGATCTTGGTCAGCCCTTCAACAATATCGGCTACCTCAACGCCAAGTTCGGCAACAATGTCCTCATAGGTGTAGCCGCTGTCCTCAATAACGTCGTGCAGCAGCGCGGCCGCCACGGAGACTCCGTCAAGGGGAAGCTCATTGAGCAGAATGGTGGCCACTTCAACCGGATGATAAAAAAAAGGCTCTCCTGAAGCCCTTTTTTCACCCTCATGTGCCCGATAGCACATAAAAAATGCCCGCTGAATCAGCGATTCATCAAAGTTTTTAAGATTCCTGCGCGAAAGCCGGAGAATCTCGTTCAGTTTATTGTAATGGTTTTTCTCTATCTGGGCTAACATCGTAGCATCAACTCCGGTGAACAACGCATTAAAATGGAAACAAAAGGAGAATGGGAGAAAACTCCCTTTTATTATATAACGTTAATTCCAAACAAGAAAACAAACCGCCGAAAAAATCATTCAGATATCTGAAGGCTGACGCGATTCTATCACCTGCTCCAGCTTTGCAATCTCATCGCGCAGATAAGCCGCTTTCTCATACTCCATATGCACCGCCGCCTCCTGCATTTCAATCCGGAGCTCGGCAGCCATGGCATACCCCTCGGCCGGAGTCATGGATTCAAGCAGACCGGCAAGCATCCGTTCCGGTTTGGGCTCAAGGCCGAACCGCTTCCTGCGGTATCGCTCTTCGGCATCCGCAACCCCTGTTGTATCGAGAATCTGGTCAACCGATTTAATGATTGAGCGGGGCACGATGCCGTGCTCTTCATTGTAGCGCTGCTGGATAGTGCGGCGTCGGGCGGTTTCATCAAGCACCTCGCGGATTGAACGGGTCACGACATCGGCATAGAGCACAACAAACCCCTCAACATTACGGGCCGCCCTTCCGGCAATCTGCATCAGCGAGCGGGTATTGCGAAGAAAACCCTCCTTGTCGGCGTCAAGAATCGCAACAAGGGAGACCTCGGGCAGATCAAGCCCTTCCCGCAGCAGATTGACACCGACAAGCACATCAATATCGCCAACCCTGAGCTCCCGGAGAATCTGTATACGTTCAAGGCTCTTGATCTCCGAATGGAGATATCGCGAACGGATACCGGTCTTTCTGAAAAAATCGTGCAGATCCTCGGCCATTCTCTTGGTCAGGGTCATCACCAGCGCCTTGTTCCCCTTTGCGGTGTGCAGACGGATCTCGGCCAGCAGATTATCGATCTGCCCCTTGACCGGACGCACCTCTACCGGAGGATCAAGCAGACCGGTGGGACGCACAAGCTGCTCAACCACCACTCCTCCCGAGCGGGTCAGTTCATGCTCGCTCGGCGTGGCACTTACGCAGATAACCTGCGGCGCCATCTCCTCAAACTCCTCAAAGCGGAGCGGCCGGTTGTCAAGCGCCGAAGGGAGCCTGAATCCGTGCTCGACAAGGATTGTTTTCCGGGAGCGGTCGCCTCCGTACATGCCGCGAATCTGTGGCAGGGTAACATGCGACTCATCAATGACCACAAGGTACTCCTCAGGGAAATAGTCGAGCAGGCAGTAGGGCCGTTCGCCGGCATTGCGACCGGAGAGATGACGGGAGTAGTTCTCGATTCCGGAACAGTAGCCAAGCTCCTTCATCATCTCAAGGTCATAGCGGGTGCGCTCCTCAAGACGGCGGGCCTCAAGCAGGCGATTTTCAGCACGAAACCAGTTGAGCTGACCGGCCAGCTCATTCTCGATTGCAAACATAGCCTCCTTGAGCTTCGCCTCCTCGGCCACAAACTGCCGGGCCGGATAGATAAAGGCATACGGATCAACGCCGAGCACTTCGCCGCTGTGAATATCAAAGGTCTGCAGGCTCTCGATTTCATTGCCGAAAAATTCGACCCTGAGCGCCAGCTCCTCATGCGCCGGAACCAGATCGATAATATCCCCCCTGACTCGGAACTTTCCGGGTGCCGGATCGATATCGTCACGAACGTAGTGCAGGGCGATCAGCTCCTTGAGAAAGAGATCCCGATCCTTCTCCATCCCCGACCGCAGCTCGATAATCTGGGCTTTCCAGTCCTCCGGTGAACCGAGACCGTAGATACAGCTGACCGAACTGACCACAATCACATCCTTGCGGCCGCTGAGCAGCGAGCTGGTTGCCCGGAGCCTGAGACGCTCAATCTCGTCGTTAATGCGAAGGTCTTTGGCTATATACTTGTCAAGCGCGGGAAGGTAGGCCTCAGGCTGGTAAAAATCATAGTAGCTGATGAAATACTCGACCGCATTATCAGGAAAAAACTGTTTGAGCTCTCCGTAAAGCTGGGCGGCAAGGGTCTTGTTATGACTCATCACCAGAACGGGCTTGTTGACCCGGGCTATGACATTGGAGATGGTAAAGGTTTTTCCCGAACCGGTCACGCCGAGCAGGGTCTGATAGGGATTTCCCGTCAGTACGCCTTCACTCAAAGCCTCAATCGCTTTCGGCTGGTCTCCTGTCGGACTGTATGGGCTCACAAGCCTGTATAGATCACTCCCCTGCATAAACACTCACTTTTCTTGATATTGGAACTCCTCTTCTCTCTTTCGGTGCCTACAAGAACTATTAATACTGTTTGTTAGTTCTTCCAGAATCTTGTATAACAAAGTACCGGCTGCGATTGCTTTACATAAACTCCGCATGCAAAAAGGCCCTCCCGAAAACGGACGCCCGCTTTCCGGAACAGAGCATCACCGGCATGGCAATTTTCGTGCACGCACAGTGAATCCGGTTGCAATTATGCACATTTAATCCCATTATTATAATCTTTTCATGCCGGAAAATTTTCAAGCGTTCATGAACAGTCGCATCCCGATATTTGCCATCGGAATACTTTTTTTGCATTTAATTTCCTGTAAACCCATGATAAAAGAAGAGAAGCAGTATCCATACACTACCACACAGGGCGACTCCCTCCATACAAGAATCTATACACTGAAAAACGGCCTGACGGTCTTCATGAGCCCCTACAGGGATGAGCCGAGAATCTATACCTCCATTGCCGTACGTGCCGGAAGCAAGAACGATCCTGCCGAAACAACCGGCCTTGCCCACTATCTCGAACATATGCTCTTCAAGGGTACCGATGCAATCGGCTCTCTTGACTATGAAAAGGAGCGCACCGAGCTCGACAAGATCACGGAGCTCTATGAAGAGTACCGTTCAACCTCCGACCTGGACAAACGGGCGGCAATATACCGTGATATCGACAGCATATCCAATGTAGCGGCCAGCTTCACCGTACCCAACGAGTACGACAAGCTGCTCAACTCCATCGGCGCACAGGGCACCAATGCCTACACCTGGGTCGAGCAGACGGTCTACGTCAATGATATCCCGTCAAACAAGTTCGACCAGTGGCTTACAATCGAAGCCGAACGGTTCCGCAATCCGGTCATGCGGCTCTTTCACACCGAGCTTGAAACGGTCTATGAAGAGAAAAATATGACCATGGACAGCGACAGCCGCAAAATATGGGAGAATCTCTTTGCCGGTCTTTTCAAAAAACACACCTATGGAACCCAGACCACCATCGGCAAGGCGGAGCATCTGAAAAATCCCTCGATAAAAAATGTCATCGACTACTACCGCACCTACTATGTGCCGAACAACATGGCACTCTGTATCGCCGGTGACTTCGATCCGGATGAAACCATAAAACTGATTGACCGGAAATTTTCGGTACTCCAGCCAAAAGAGATCCCCCATTTCACTCCGGCAGTGGAAGAGGAGATCAAAAAGCCCACCGTTATCAAGGCCAAAGGGCCTGAGGCTGAAGAGCTGGTTATCGGATACCGCTTCAACGGCATCAACAGCAGTGACGCAGACTATCTGACCCTTCTCGACAAGATCCTCTACAACCAGACCGCAGGCCTCATCGACCTCAATCTGAACCAGCAGCAGAAGGTGCTTGATGCCGGCTCCATGCTCGTGATGATGAAAGATTACTCCGCGCACATCCTGAGCGGCAAACCAAGGGAGGAGCAGAGCCTTGACCAGGTACGGGCACTGCTGCTTGAGCAGATTGAGCTGCTCAAGGAGGGGAAATTTCCCGACTGGATGCTTGAGGCGGCCATCAACGACCTGAAACTCGAACAGCTGAAACTCTACGAAAGCAACAGGGGCAGGGTTGAAGCCTATGTTGACGCCTTCATCTGGGGTATGCCGTGGCCGGAACATGTCAGCCAGATAGAGCGGCTTGAAAAGATCACCAAGGCCGATCTTGTTGCGTTTGCAACAAAACATTACCGCGATAACTATGTCACGGTCTACAAGGAGCACGGCAAGGCAAAAAGCGAAAAGAAGATCCAGAAACCGCCGATCACTCCGCTCAAGGTAAACCGCGACACCTCGTCGCCATTTGCCGAAAAGCTTCTGGCAGAGAAATCAGCGAAAACCGAACCGGTCTTTCTCGACTACCGCAAGGATATCACCTTTGAGGATGTCAACCCCTCAATCAAGCTGCACTACCTGCAAAACCTTGAGAACGAGCTCTTCTCGCTCTACTATGTGTTTGATGTCGGCAAAAACCACAGCCGCAAAATCAACCTTGCGCTCGACTATCTCTCCTATCTCGGCACCTCCACGCTTACACCGAGAGCCTTCAGCCAGGAGCTCTATAAAATCGGTGCAAGCTTCACAGCCTTTACGGCGGACAACTATGTCTACCTGAAACTCTCAGGACTGGGCAAGAATGCTCCGGCGGCTATCCGCCTGCTTGAAACCCTGCTTGTTGATGCCAAACCCGATGAGGAGGCGCTTGAGAACCTCAAGGCCGGTGAATTGAAAGAGCGCGCAGACGACAAGCTTTCGAAGAAAAAAATACTCTTCGAAGCCATGACCAACTACGGCAAATACGGCTCAACCTCTCCCTTCACCAATGTGCTCAGTGATGAGGAGCTTGGCAAGGTAACATCCACTGAACTGCTCTCGGAACTGCACGATCTGCTGCAGTATCAGCACCGGGTACTCTACTACGGCCCTGCGAAAGCACAGGAAGTGCTCGCAGAGCTTCGTTCGGTCCGCCATTACCCTGCGTCATTCAAAACGCCTCCGGTATCCGATCCCTACCCGGAGCTGGAACAGCAGGATAATCAGGTCTATGTAGTCGATTACGATATGACCCAGGCCGAGGTGATCATGCTGACGCGCGATGAGCTTTACGATCCATTGCAGGTTCCCCTGGCTACCTTCTTCAACGAGTATTACGGCGGAGGGATGTCGTCGGTGGTCTTCCAGGAGCTGCGCGAGGCCAAGGCCCTTGCCTACTCCGTCTTTTCGGTCTACAGGGCTCCGAAGCAGAAAGAGAAACACAACTACATGGTAAGCTATATCGGCACACAGGCCGACAAGCTTCCGGAAGCGCTTGAAGGGATCAGCCATCTGATGAACGACCTGCCGAAATCGCCCGAGCTCTTCGCGTCCGCCCAGAACGGCATTCTGCAGAAAATCTCGACCGAGCGCCTTACCAGAACCGAGGTGCTCTTCAACTATGAAGATGCGGTCAGAATGGGCCACAGCCATGATATCAGAAAAGATATCTATCGCGAAGCGGCAACCATAACCCTCAAGGATATCGAAGCCTTCCACAAAAAGCATCTGCGCAATAAAAACCATGTCATGCTGGTGCTCGGCAAAAAAGGGAACCTCGACATGGCAACCCTGCAGAAGTACGGAACGGTTAAGGAGCTTAAATTGAAGGATATTTTCGGATACTAACAGATTGCACCGCTCATGACGATTTATAGCGATACAGAGGAAGAGTTCGTTCATTTTCGATATAAGGGCGCCTCTATTTATTGTCGTGAGAAGCCCGAGGACAAGGCGGATGGAGCACAGAAACCGGAGTGTATACGGAGTACATGAGGATTTCGAGCACCACCCAACGCAGTAATCGGGTTTCGGAATAAATAAATAGAGGTGCCCATAACGCATGAAAATTCTTGACCGCTACATATTCAGGCAGTTTGCAAAGGCGTTTATCTTTACCTCCACCACCTTTGTCTTCCTGTTCATCCTTATCACCATGGTCGAACACCTTGATGATATGATGGGCAGGAATCTCTCCATTTTTCAGATTATCGGCTACTACCTCCTCTCCATTCCCTCCACCGTTCTGGTAACCGCTCCGGTCAGCTCGCTCCTCGCTTCCATTCTGGTGGCAGGCCGCCTCTCGGCTTCCAGCGAACTCTCGGCAATCCGTTCTGCCGGTGTCAGCATGCGCCAGCTTCTCTACCCCTTTCTTGCCGGAGCCTCGTTCATCGCCGCCGTGAACCTGGTCAATTCCTGCTGGATAGCTCCTGCGGCATTTTCCGGTATAGCCCGCTTTGAACGGGAGCATCTCTCCAAAGAGCCCGGAAAGCTCCCTGAAAACCGGAACATGCACCTGATCGAGCAGGGGAACCGGATTGTCTCGATCGGAAGTATGGGGAGTGATGAATCAACGGGCAAAGCCGTCTCGATAGAGGAGTTCAGCGGCGCGCACCTCGTCTCACGAATCGATGCCGCATCCATGAGCTACAACCCGAAGAGCGGGGAGTGGATGCTTGAGAACGCTGCAATCCGCTCGTTCACCGGCGGAAGCGAGCAATACAGCTTCATTGGCCGCAAACCGGTCAAACTCTCCATCTCACCCCGCTCACTGCTTGAGTTCAACCTGCAGCCGGATGAGATGAACGTCAGCCGCCACTACCGCTACCTCACGGAAAAACGGCAGGCAGGTATTTCCGGACTCGATCGCTCAGCCGTCAAGTTCTACACCAAGCTCTCCCTCCCCTTCGCCTCACTCATCGTCATGCTGATCGGCGTACCGCTCTCGGCCAAGAAAAAAAGGGGCGGACTGGCCTCTGAAATCACCATTGCCCTCTTCTTCGGCTTTCTCTTTATCGGATTACAGAAAACCGTCGCAATTGCCGGATACCAGGGAGCCATGAATCCCGCGCTGGCTGCATGGCTGCCGAACATCATCTTTCTTATCGTCGGATACCTCATCTATAAAACCGCAATCGACTGAGCCGTATGCCTGCACCCGCCCATCCTGTTATCGTGCTGATGACCGATTTCGGCATCACGGACAGCTATGTCGGCCAGATGAAGGGGGTCATCCTCTCCATCGCACCCGAAGCGAGGATCATCGACCTGACGCACGCCATTACGCCCCAGAACATCGCTCACGGTGCTTTCATCCTCACAAAATCAGCCGATTTTTTCCCCGAAGGCTCCATATTTGTCTCGGTGGTTGACCCCGGTGTCGGCACCTCACGAAACGCGATTGCGGTCCGGACAGAGCGGGCACTCTTTCTTGCACCTGATAACGGTATGCTCACCTCAATTCTTCAGAGCAGAAGCGTAACTGAGGCTGTCACCATCACCGATAGCCGCTACCTGCTTCCGGTTCGCAGCTCAACCTTTCACGGTAGGGATGTTTTTTCGCCTGCAGCCGCACACCTCGCTTCCGGCCTACCGATAGAGAGTCTGGGAAAGAAAATTGATCCTGCGGAGTGCACAAGGATCCCGATGCCGGAGTGCCACAGCGCCGACAACGGAAAAACATGGGAGGGAAGTATCATCTACACCGACCACTTCGGCAATCTGGTCACTTCACTCGACGCGCAGCTCCTTGACCGCTCAAAAAAGTGGCATGTTCATGCAGGCAAATACCGCCATCCGGTCTCCCGCACCTACGGCGATGCCGCCGACCAGCAGCCCCTCGCCTACACCGGCAGCTTCGGAATGATTGAGATAGCCGTCAGAAACGGCAACGCCCGTGAGACTTTGGGACTGAAGGATGGAGACCCGGTCAGAGCCGAGAGCACCTGACCGGCGTGAGGTTTTCAGCAGCAATTGACTATGCTGCACCGCTATGAATCGTAGTGAGCAGCTTGATGTTCAAGCCCCGGAGGGGCGAAACATTGGTAGCACTAAAGCTGATTGCGGTCAATCTCCATCCACACAACTCCCGGCACCTTCTCTACCGTCACAACCTTCCCCTCCAGACGATAGGTCAGATTGCTGTGATGGCGCGGGTTGGAGAGAACTCCGGGATTCAGTATCGCATAGTTCAATCCCCGCTTCTGCCGAACGGAGAAGGTAAGCAGACCGGGATGGCCTTCACGATGGATACGTGCCCCGACAGCGTGTGTAAAGCTGTAGTCGGACATGTGCAGCATATCCGGGTATTCCTGAACGACCTGACGAAAGTCAAGCAGCAGCGCATCGCATGCCACGCTGTAGAGTTTACGCTCTATGACGACAGCTTCATGTTCAAATCCCGCATCGCAGAGCAGCCCCCGGAACCAGTGATAAGCTGACTCATAGACGGTGGTCTCTACTTTGTCGCTCCCATACCAGACGCCAAATGAACCGTCAGAAAAACGGCTTGCCTGCCAGTTTTTAAAGGGCCATGCAATCGCGTTGAACCAGAGTGCATCTTCAAATGGGCGATGGATTTCCGGCTGACTTGATCGGTAGGGGTGCGGTTTCACATCCAGCTCAACCTGCTGTGCCATCTGCCACTCCTCCGGCCTGTCGCTCAAGTCATCAAACAGATCCTCCGACTCTCTGAGCGAAACCACATTGCGGATCAGATTCCGATGCGTATCGGCTAAAGTAAGCTTTGAAAAGAGTGTATCCATCACCGGGTATCGCTATGTATTGTCGTGAGCGCTTTGATGTTCAAGCCACGGAGGGGCGCAATATTGGTAGGCTCGCCAAGTCAAATCCCTCTCGCCCTGTCCAGATACGCCCTAACCATCAAAAGACCGGCAAACCCCCACTCCCTGATCACCTCTACCGGGGTAAGGTTGTCAAAAGCCCTGTTGCGTGTGCTTATCCAGCGGTAGGCAAGATCACGGTTTTTCGGAAAAAGGAGACGAAGGTTCTTGTGGATTGCAAGCAGATGACCAACCCGCTCATACTGGTCACGACTGGTGCCTATCGGCTCCCCCTTGCGGTAACGCGCCAGCGCTGCACGATTGGCAGAGGCAAGCCCCAGAAGCACAACCTGCTCCTCCGTACTCAGCTTCCAGTGGTCAAACAGCGTCATCACCATCTTGGCCAAAGCCCCCCGGTCAGTCGATTCGCCGCTCTTTAGTTCTGCCCTGCCCATTGCTATCCCCCTTCGTTGAATTGATCCCTTTGATAAAGTATAGCAAATAGTTACTATTAATACAATTTCTGTTTTTTTTATATGCAAGCTATTATATTTATCATGAAGAGAACAGACAATCAAGTGGCCACACGAACAGGATTTCAGCGCCGATACGATAGTGTGGGATATTCAGCATGCTCAATCATGCTCGTAAACAGATAGACAGATGAAAAAGGAAAAGCAGATAAGACTTGAGGCAGTCGGATGGAAAGTCGGAAGCGTTGCTGAATTCCTGGCACTCAGTCCTGAGGAAGCCGAATACATAGAGAGTAGAGCTAATGATCGTCGTAAAGGAGACAAAAACGCGACTGATGATGACTTATTCTGAGGGAAACCCGGAGAATACGACATTTCTGCGCAAGGTCAATCAGCCATCCAAGGAATGAGCAATCCGGAAACCCTTTTCAGTTCTCAGAATTGATGAGCACATCCTCCCCCATCTTTCCAACCTTTTCGTACGAGGTCTTGTTGGGTGAAAGAGGCGAACGGAGTACACGGACGGGGCGGGCTTTGGCTCCGATGGCGGCATCCATGTCCGAATCGGCATCACCGTAATAGATCGTCACCTGTTTGGCTGATATGAATGCTGTTTTCGGCTTATCGCAGGTAAACACGACATCCGGGTTTGCTATGCGGAAGCTCTGCATCAGAATCTTTGGCACAATGGAAACCTTCGAGCTGTCGCGGGCGGTTATGAACACGATTTTATCTCCTCTTCTGGAATGCATGGCAATCAACTCATAGCCGGATCTCTTGGGAAGGCTGAAGTTGTCGAACTGGCCGTTCATGTCGCTCCAGAACAGCGGGGAGGTCAACGGACTCACTCCGTATTTGTTGGTACCATTTGGCCCGTCCTTGTTGGTCATGCCGTAGTAAAAGCCGGGGCTGGAAAAAAGAACGGTGTCGTCAATGTCGAATCCTGCAACGACCGGAGTTGCGGGAAGGGATTCCTGAATCTCGGTAACGGTCACATATTTGATTGATTCCTTGCTCGTGCAAGCCGTTACAGCCGTGAGGAACAGCAGGATAAACGCTGCTCTGAAGTGTCTGGTCATGATGTGCATCTCCATGTTTTAGCCGCCCCTTTGTTCCTGAAGGGAACAGATATGAGAGCCGTTCTTTTCTTTTGCTATTTACCGATTCTACGCCAGTTTTACAAAATCGGAGAAATAGTTTCCACCGGGGTTTATCGGAGGGTTCAGGGCCAGGAGGGGGCGGGTTTGCGGGCCCAGACCCAGGCGATGAAGTCGGTCATGGGCGGATCGATACCGAGTTCACGAAGGCGGGAGTTAACCTGACCGCGGTGGTATGAGCTGTGGGCGGTTACCTGCATAAGGGTTTGACCGAGCGTCGGGTTGGCAACCTCGAACCCAAGCGAGCGGCTTATCATTCCTGCCCAGGGCAGAAGAATGATCCTGTCAAGATCATCCTGCGTAAGTGTGTTTTGGAACTCCTGAATCTCCCTGTGCAGTGACTTGGCAAATGCCGCCAATTCGGAAGCGTTCATCGCATCCGTCGAATGCGGGTTGACGGGCTGATTCTTCCAGACATCAAAAAAGGCCTTCTGGACAAGATGAATATGCCGGAGTCTCTTCAACAACACTTCATCCCCTTCCGCCTGCGCTCTCCCCAGAATCGCTGAAAACACAACACCATCCGCCCACTCCATATGCTGCGTCAGCTCGGATATGATTGCTATTGCGTCCATGATGAATCAAGTGATGTTCGAGAAAGGAAATATTAAAGAAAATCACAAATATATCAATTGATTTACCTCAAGGCTAAGACCTATGAAGTAGCCCAACTGGGGAACCATTACAGTACAGGTCGTGAGCCCAAAACAGAGTGATGAAAAAAAAATATGATCTCTAAACAGATGATTTTCTATATATTAAAGTGTTTTTTACTCCTCATAAATCACTTAATTACTTACCAAATGCCCATTACATGTCAAGGCTGTAAATGGTTTTATACCCTAACACGAAACGTATCTAAATTTGAAGACCCAAACGGGCCTAAAACCATAACTCAAGGAAATGAATGCCGCGGAAACTACCCAACGATATACGGTATAAATGAAACAAATCAGAAAATATCAGGTTGGCCAGAAGTCTCTTCTGATGATTACTGTAAAAACTTTGAGCCTAAATAAATAATACCGATGAAACTGTTAGAGAATATGCTCGATGGCCACTGGATTACAATTCGATCCGCCCGCACAGTTCTTTAGGAAGACTAACACTGAAGGAATTTCTGGTTCAGCAAAAGGATCTTTGCCAAGGAGAAGTGGTCTTGCAGATGGGGGCACGTCCCGGAGGGCAAAAGCAATCTGTTCATCGGTAAATTTTGTCCTTTTCATGGCAATGATTCCTTGTTTGGTTTAAGATACTCATTGCCGAATAACTCAACTTTAGAATGGTCCGGTTTTATGGGAAGAGGACACGAGCTAATGCATCAATAACTTCTTTTTTTTCTATCTAGTACTGTTCGAATTTCGCGTTTAATCAAAGCTGGCATGTCATGCGTCATCCAGTCATTTTCGTGTAGCCAAGTCAAGCAGGTTTCCTCACTCATAGAATCATCTGTTATGAGTTCAGATAAAGCAATGGCACTAGAACGACTTAAACCGATTCCTACCAAAGACAATTGGGTTTTCTGCGAAACCCCAAACTCAAGAAGTACATTTAGTTCAAACAATCGATTAATCAAGTCCGGCTTATTAATGCGCTCTAGGTAGACTCTGAGAAGGTCAACGTAACACGCTAAATATTTTGGCGCTTGATAACGTGCAATTTCCTCAACATCTTTCATTGTATTCCTGATCAAACCAGCAAGATTATCGTTTCCATAATATTTTTCCCGACTAGAAATGATCCGAGCAAGTGGGTACCCTTTCATCCAATTCACAATAAGTAATGCGAGTTGAAAAACTCTTCCTTCTCGCCCAAATACGTCACCAAGATGTTTGTTGATTCGCATTAGTATCCGAGCATAGCCATTGACAGCATTTTCACTTTCAGGTGGTGGAGGAAGCAATTCTTCCACTGACATTTTCCTATACTCTGTCCGTTCATGGAAATAACCGAGTAATCCATCCATTGCAAGAGGGCTGATCCCTGGATTGCGCAGAATGACATCATGTGGAGTAGAGAGTGTGTTTGATATTTCAGCTAAGAGCAAATTGATTCGCTGTATAACGTCCTCAGGAAAACGGCGTGACCAAAGTGCGTTTGAGATGCTCCCATTTTGAATATTGCAAGACATGAGATATGAAAAGACATATTCTAAATTTGGATTCATTATTGCTTCGTCCCTTGGGGTTCCATTAGCAATGTATTCCAACAAAGCATCTATACTCGACAATACTTGGTCAGTTGTTCTTGTAATCCGAAATTTAGATCTACGCAACGGAGCACCGTTCTTCCATACACCATTGCGTTTGGTATCCACGCAAATGACATTTCCTTGAAATTCTTTTCCCCATCTTCCGGCTCTACCCGCAAGGTTCCAGAAATCACTTGGGGTCATCGGCACACCACGACCCTTCGTTGGGCCACGTGCAAAAATACTTTGGCAGGGCATGTTGACACCTTCAATTAGAGTAGATGTACATACGAGATATTTAATTTTGTTTGAACAAAATAGACGCTCTATTTCTGTCCTAACCAAAAGAGGAATATTTCCATAGTGAAAGGCAACACCACGCAAGAGAACACGAGATAGAGAATATTGACTATGTATAGTCTTCTTGATAAGATCTACAAGCTCGTCGATCTCTTCGTCAAATGATATATCCGCATCCTTACCAAGTAAATCATATAACTGCTTTGCTGCCTTTTCAGCATCTGCCGAGCCATTTACATAAAGAACATTACCACCATCCTTACTTCCCAGAGTAAAAGCCACAAATGGTAACCGTTTACTATCAGGTGCAGGGCTTGAAGGCAACGCAATCTGGCCGATGCACTCAGACTTTCCATCCAGAATAAGTTCAACTTCCCATTCCTTCGGTTTTCCAGTAATTTGGGATACCCAAAGCAGATTCTGATTAACCATCGTATCCTCACTGACAATATCACCTGAAATAACTCCGTCTGGTGCATCATCAAGCAATACATCAGGATTATCCGTCATCGGACTCGCAAATACTATACGGCAATTCTTATTCCTATGCACAGTGTTCTCAATGGCTTGTTGCAAAAGGACTCCCCTATAATTGTCGCCAATCTTCTGAGCTTCGTCTACGATCAGAAGATCTACACTTAAATTAGCTCCTCTCTCACCGATAAGGATGTGAAAGCGTTCCTGGGTAAAAACAAATACATTTGCAACTCCTGGTTTATAAGCAGAAAGTAGCGGAAGAGTAGAGATAGCAACTAATGGTATATTTTCGGACTTTACAACACGCTCAAGATCTTGTTGAACTTGTTGAATAAGAGCTCTTGTGGGAACAAGATATACAATCGTAGCACACGGCGATGATCGAATGTAATCCGCAAGCCACTGACCAAGAATAAAGGATTTCCCTGAAGAAGTAGGCGCGGATATACTAATCCAATTATTTTGTTTGGTCCGTCCCCAAAACTCCCGTTGAAAATGATTGACTGACAAAGTACGGCAATCAGATAAAGAAATAACATTTTCTAAAGAGCGCCTTATCCACTCACAAAGCATGTTATGAGGCAAACGATCTTCAAAACCACACTCGATTAGATTTCTAGCTTCCGCAAGATTGATTGCCGGTTGATTTGCAAGTATATCAAGTATGACAGCCGCAGCATCTTTATACTCTGATTGCAAATTGTTTGCTTGAAGACAAAACTGGGCAATTCGCAATGAAACATCTTGACAGTTACCGTCCGCAGATTGCGCAAGAAGACTTGCGCACAGCAGAAGATAGCTCCAATCATGCTTCTCACCAGAAGGCAAACGATTTAGAGCCGGAAATTGGTTTGTAACAGAATCGATTACGACATGTCGATATCGCTCTTGAAACCCTTTATTGCTAAAGAGCCAATTTTGCAATTCGCTCTTGCTCATTTTGCTAGCCCTAATTCTTTTCTAAAAGCCATTCGAAATTCTTCCACAGATGGAAACGGTAAGCAAAACACTTCTATGGTAAAACTCTCAATTTTTTTATCCGTTACGTGCTCATGTATTTTTTCTTTGCTTTGCATGAAAACTTCCTCTATAGCGTTCTTGACCTCTTGTATTTCCTTTGAGTTTGGAGAAGTCGGATATGAATCAGAATCAAAACCCACTAAACAAAGACCACGATATTCCATTTTTTTAAACATTGGATCATCTGGATCAAGATAATGTTTTAGCGCATTGAGCAGAGCCGGGTCGGGCAATGATAGTCCATCCCTCATCAACTGAAGATCTCGCTCTTGATTTGAATCACTTCCACCCGTATCAAGAAGAAATGGAGCCAAACTGTTAAAGCAGGATTTGATCGCACTATTCGCGTTTTTATACAATTTTGATTCACCCCAATAGAGAGCCAAATGCCCATCATTATTTACCCCTGCATGTATTCCATCACTGCCATGCACGTGCATTTCCGAATTTGTCTTCAACACCATCTTCGTGAAAATCTGAGGTATCTCTATAAATGCCTCTGCCAAAAGCGACAGAAGCACCTCACCACCCTCACCTGAATTAGGAAGTGTCGTGAATAACTTATTTGCCTTTTTATTGAGCCTAGCTATAGGAGCGACTGAGTTTTTGTCTTGAGCTTCTTTTAATGCGCGTTCGATTTCAGAACGAGGTATTGCAAAGTCTGCAATTTTGTCAGCTATAAACCGAGCAAAGTCTTTTACTCTTGGTCGACGATTACCGTCAAGAGTAATAAAGTAGCAATGTGCTTGGGTTTTTGTCCCCGGCACTGACACCTTGCAGGCAACCTTCTCAAGGTATCCGTTTAATTCTGTTGGGATTACACGAAGAAGGGGGTGTAAAGAATTATAAAGGCTTGGATTCTGTTGTGCGATTTCATTTTCTGAAAGAGAGCTCATATCAACGAGTAAAACTTACATTGAAGAAACTGAATGCATTACATCAAAAAAACCTGCCCGTTACACGCTACCGAATTCTTCCATTAAACATCATCTTTGTAAAAGTAAAGAAATTTTCAACTAATAAGAACGAAGTACATATCGAACAAGAAAGGCAAGTACTTTTCAACTATCATTTTGCAGAGTCTTCTGTCAGTTGTGGTAGATCTATAGAAAATTCAAATCATGAAACTTCAGGAGCTGGTTAGAACTTTTACAGAATAGAATGGACTGGAAACCGCAAAGCTTACTTCGGAAGGGGGAGAGAGTTTTGTAGATTTCGGGAGTTTGGGTTTTAACTTTTCATGCGGGCAAATCAGGGTTGGATTATGATGACAAAGGGCTTTTTTGGGGCAAGGCGATTCTCGCTTTTTCTGCTGGTATCGATTCTCTTTTCTGTCAATGCCGCTGCGAGGCCATCGCTCTCGCAGGCGGATTTGCAGAAGAGGTATCAGAGTGCCGTGGTTGATGCGGCAACAGCTGAGCCCTCCGAGATTTCGAAAAACCTTGTAGCAATTGTCCCCTCAAACCCGAAGCTGATCTGGAAAAACAAGGGCGATGCCGAAAATGCACGCATACTCGTTGTCACCTGGACAAGCTATAACGGTTATGATGACAAAATCGGCCAGCCGGTACCCCTTTCAAGAGAGGTGTGGGTAACAACCGCGCCGGAGATCAAAAACTTCTGCAAGACCCTGAAGAAGGAGAGAACACTGCGGCTGGAGCAGCTTCTGGGGCTGCCGCCGAAAGCCGGAAAGACGAAGTTTGTCGAGATGTGGGTCAGGCCTTCCGACCTCTTCAGGCCGAGCGCCGACCCGGAGATCAGCGACAACGAAGCCGAAACGCAATTCCGAACCACGAACCGCTTTGTAACGGTGAGCGCCGACTATATCAAGTGGTACAGCGACCTGCAGCAACAGTCATACGGAGCAAACGGATATCCCTGGACCCGCCTCGGCTACACCTACGATTGGGCCAACAAACGCCGCCACGTCGGCCTCAGCGAATTCGTCATCATCCCCGGCTCCACCGTCGAAATCAACGCCATCTCCCCCACCGCCAACTACTAACCCGACACACACACAGCGTCCCCACCCAACTCGGGGACGCTCTCGACAAACTCTACTTGCCCATTAAAACCACAAGAAAATCACCTCTCCACCCCTACCATATACTCCATCGCATCCGCCACAAACCACCTCAAACAGGTTTGGGGACGCTCGCGACAAACTCTACTTGCCCGCTATCCTATTCACAATCTTCTCCACAGCTCCCCCTGATATCCCAAGCAGACGCGCCGCTCCGGCATAGCTCATCCCAAGCTCCCGCACATACTCCACGGCAAGCTTTTTCCGCAACGCAGCACACTCCCGCATCCGACACCCTCCCTGCAATGCCTGCACCTTTATCCCTGACTCCTCACAAGCCCTCGTTAACCGTTCTGCGGCTTCCACTCCCATTGATACCGCCGGAAGTCGCTCTTTTACTGACTCCTCGGCATCATCAAGAATCTCACGAACAAAATCTCCACCACCTAAAATCCGCTCATCACTGAACTGCTTCTCCCCCCGTTTCCTCAACGACTTCACTTCCGACCATCCACCTATCGATCGGATCAGCCCGCCACCGGTCAACTCCGCTTGCCGCCCAAGCCCGCTCTCGGAAGTGACAAACTCCAGATACGCTTTCCGGGCTGATGATTCTCGCTTTCCGAAATACCCGAGTACATACTCTCTGTCCTGCCAATCATTCCGAATCCTGCTCATCACCGCTGCATGACCGCTCCACCGATAACGCTCAAGCTCTTCAAAAGAGCCAACAAGTCCTGCTCGCAAAGGGTTGAGGTGAATGTAGCTGACCAGCCTGAGAAAGTAGGGCTCTTCTTCACAGACAATCGATTTATACCTGTTCTGGAAAAGATGACCATGCCTCCTGTGGCTGCGGTTGTAGCCTGTAGCATAACCGGTTAACAGCTTGCGCATAAAGGTGGACAGACCTGCGGCACCGCTTCTCAGCAGGATATGTGCATGGTTGGTCATGAGCGCCCATGCGTAGATTTTTGTTTCGGTCGCAACAGCAACTTTACCCATTCTGGAAACAAAAAAGGCCCTGTCAGCATCGTCAGAAACAATGCTGTTTCCTTCAATCCCCCGCACCATCACGTGATGCAGCGTCCCCGGTGCATCCAGTCTCGCTCCTCTCGGCATTGCAGTATCTGATCTGAATTCATGAAAATTCAGTATCGAAATTTTACCTCAATAATACAATTATAAATTCAAAAGTAGAGTTAGTCGAGAACGTCCCCTTTTTTGTTTGGAAACAAAAAAAGGCACCGGGGGTGATTCCGATGCCTTTTTGATAGACCGAGGGTAATGTGCCCTGAGCCAGATTCTTTGTTGAGGATCAGCTGCCGATATACTCTTTCAGCACCTTGCTGTATGCCGACTGGCGGAGTCTGCGGATCGCTTTCTCCTTGATCTGGCGAACACGCTCGCGGGTGAGCTTGAACTTTTCGCCGATCTCTTCAAGGGTGAGCGGGTTATCCATGCCGATTCCGAAGTAGGAGCGGATGACGTCCGCCTCGCGGGGTGCAAGCACCGAGAGTGAGCGCTCGACCTCAAGGGTGAGCGAGTCGCGATTCAGGCCGTAGTCGGGCAGATGGCCGTCGTTTTGCAAAACGTCAAGCAGACGGTTGTCGTCACCCTGTGCAAACGGGGCGTCAACCGAAACATGCCGTCCGGCAATTTTCAGGGTATCGGCCACATCCTGTGAATCCATATCGAGAAGGGTGGCAAGCTCGCGGGTGTTGGGGTCGCGCTCAAACTCCTGTTCGAGCTGGCTGTATGCCTTGCTGATCTTGTTCAGGGTGCCGACCCTGTTGAGCGGAAGGCGGACAATTCTTGACTGTTCGGCCAGTGCCTGCAGAATGGACTGGCGAATCCACCATACTGCGTAGGAGATAAACTTGAAACCGCGGGTTTCATCAAAGCGCTTTGCCGCCTTGATAAGACCGAGATTGCCCTCGTTGATGAGGTCACCAAGAGTGAGCCCCTGGTTCTGGTACTGCTTGGCCACCGAAACAACAAATCGAAGGTTACCCTTGATGAGTTTGTCGAGTGCCCGTTTTGCTCTTTTATATTCCGTCGTATCAACCGGCATATCAAAGCCATCCTTGATTGCCTTTGTAAGCTTAACCTCGTCTTCAGCGGTCAATAAATCGTATTTTCCTATCTCCTGCAGGTAACGATCCAGAGAGAGACTCTCGCGATTCGTTATCTGTTTACTAATTTTAAGCTGCCTCATGTATCTCGTCTCCTTGCGAACTTCAGCGATTTAAACCCGAGTGGCCGGTTTGATTATTCTATAAAAACTTATAAAACCGCCAAAACCGTAAGATATCATTTACGTTTGATAATTCTAAACAAACCTCGTATTTCTCCTCTCACCAAACAATCAAACCGGAAGCTCTATTTATTGTCGTGAGCAACAAATAAATCTGTTAATCACTGAGAACTTCCAGATTACTCTTCAGCTTCTCCAGATTATCCACGGTATCCTTCAGTTTCTGCTGCTCCTGCTCGACAACCTCTTTAGGCGCATGATCGGCAAAACCGGAATTCGAGAGCTTTTTGGTCAGCGCACCAACATAGTTTGAAACATTGGCAATCTCCTTCTGCAGTCGCGCCCGCTCCTTTTCAAACGATATCAACCCCTCAAGCAGCACAAATAGTTCATTGCCCTCAACCACCGATCCTGCAGCATGCTTTGGCCGCTCTGCATTCCGAATGATCCCGGGCCTGCACTGGGCAAGCGAAGCAATGAGGGCCATCCCGGTCTCAAAGACCGCCCTGTCGGCATCACTGCCCGGCCTGAGCTGCACGACAGCCTCGACGTTGTGGGGCACACCGAAAAGTGAGCGCAGGCTCCTGATCTCGGAAACCACCTTCTGGATAAGCGTGAAGCTGCCGGTATCAATTCCGGCGAGCACCGTATCGGCAACCGGCATGGAAGAGGATGCAATACTCTCCTCCGACGGACGGGGAAGGATGTGGTGCCAGATTTCATCGGTAATGAAGGGCATCACCGGATGGAGCGCTTTGAGCGTTCCCTCAAGCACATGAACCGCAAGGCATACCGCTTCCTGTGCCTCCGATTCCGAAAGTGTGCCGGACAGCCTTACTTTCATGGCCTCAAGATACCAGCCGCAGTAGTCGTTCCAGAAGAAGTCATAGACATTGCGGACAATATCGTTAAGCCGGAACTGCGCAAAGGCGGTGTGATAGCGCTCAAGCATCGCATGATAACTTGCAAGCAGCCACTCTCCTGCCAGATCGTTCCGGAGCGAGCGGGGGTCGAACTCCCGGTATACGGCGGCAAACGCTTCGGAATCAGCAAAATACTTCTCCCGCTGCATGAAGACCAGACGCGTAGCGTTCCAGATTTTGGTAGCGAAATTGCGGCCAAGCTCACACTTCTCCTCGCCGAAGAGCACATCCTGACCGAGGGGGGCAATATAGATAATGGTAAAACGGAGTGCATCGGTGCCGTAGGTATCGATCACCTTGAGCGGGTCCGGCGAGTTGCCGAGTGACTTCGAGAGCTTGCGCCCCTTCATGTCGCGGATAATGCTCGTGAAATAGACATCCCGGAAGGGAACCTCCCCTTTAAAGTAGAGTCCGGCCATAATCATTCTGGCAACCCAGAAGAAGATGATGTCGGGGCCGGTTACCAGTGTGTTGGTCGGATAGAAAGCCCTGAGATCGGCATTGTCACTGTGCCTGTCGGTCCAGCCGAGAGTCGTCAGCGGCCAGAGCCATGAAGAGAACCAGGTATCGAGCACATCATCATCCTGCACAAGCTTGTCGGTACCGGCAAGATGGCAGGCCTCCTCAAAGGAGGCGGCAACCCATACCCGCCCTTCGGAGTCATACCATGCCGGGATGCGGTGCCCCCACCAGAGCTGACGGGAGATACACCAGTCGCGGATGTTCTCCATCCAGTGGCGGTAGGTGTTGATCCAGTGCGGAGGATGGAAGCGGATATCTCCGTCGTTGACCACCTGCAGAGCCTTCTCTGCCAGAGGGGCCATCCTGACAAACCACTGCTCGGAGAGGTAGGGTTCAACCACAACATCCGCCCGCTCGGAGTAACCGACATTGTGCTCATACTCTTCAACCCGGACAAGGTTGCCGCTCTCTTTAAGATCCTTGAGAATTTTTTCACGGGCATCAAACCGGTCCATTCCTCCGTAACCGAATGAATCGGTCATCCGGCCATCCTTGCCGACCACCGAGATTGCCGTCAGGTTGTGGCGCCTGGCCACCTCATAGTCATTGGCATCATGGGCCGGGGTGATTTTCAGGGCACCCGTACCGAACTCGATATCAACATAAGCATCAGCAATAATGGGGATATGCCTTCCCGCTACCGGCACCACCGCAAGCTCCCCGACGAGATCCTTGTAGCGCGGATCCTCAGGGTTGACGGCAATGGCGACGTCGGCCAGAATGGTCTCGGGCCTCACGGTAGCAATGGTAATGAAACGGCCGGGATGGCTGACAAGCTCGTACTGCAAGTAGACCAGCTTGTCACGACGGGGCTTCATGATCACCTCCTCGTCAGAGAGGGCTGTCTGCGAGACGGGGCACCAGTTGATGATCCGGGTTCCGCGATAGATCAGTCCGTCACGATAGAGCGCAATAAAAGCGTTGATAACCGCCGTCGAAGCGCTCTCGTCCATCGTGAAGAGGTTGCGCCGCCAGTCGCATGAAATGCCAAGCCGGCGAAGCTGGCGGAGAATAAGACCGCCATACTCATCCCTCCACTGCCAGACATGATCAAGAAACTCCTTTCGACCGAGATCGTGGCGGGTAACACCCTCTTTTTTCAGCTTTTTCTCCACCACGGTCTGCGTGGCAATACCGGCATGATCGGTACCGGGAAGCCAGAGCGCCTCCCTGCCGGTCATTCGGCTGTATCGGATAAAGATATCCTGCAGGGTATGATTCAGAACATGGCCGAGCGTCAGACTGCCGGTTACATTGGGCGGGGGCATCAGAACGCTGTAGGGCGTTTTTCCCTCATCCAGCACACGGGTGCTTTCGGCGTGAAAGGTGCCGAGTGCCTCCCAGTGTGAACTTCTCCACCGCTCTTCTACATCGTGATGGTTATAGGTTTTCTCAAGATTGAAAAGGGTGGAGTTATCGCTCATGATAAAAAAATCGGTTACAACTGAATGCGTATAGCTGTTTAAAAAAATTCATTGCATTAATTTGGACCTCTAATTTATTGTCGTGAGTGGTTTGAGTGCAAGGCGGACGGAGCAGAGAAACCGGAGTGTACACGAAGTACATGAGGATTTCGAGCACCGCCCAACAAAGCAATCAAATCGTGCAATAAAATAAAGAGAGGTCCATAGCTTAGTCTTTCTTTTCCGGCATCGGCCGTTTCTCAAAGACCGAGTCAATGATGCCGTATTCAAGCGCCTCCTCGGCATTCATCCAGCGATCACGCTCGGAGTCCTCCCGTATCTGCTTGACATCCTTGCCGGTATGGCGGGCAAGCAATTCATCGAGCAGCTTGCGGATCTTCTCGATTTCACGCGCCTGGATGATAATATCGGTCTCCTGGCCGTGTGCGCCGCCTGAAGGCTGATGGATCATGATTCTTGAATGTGGAAGCGAGGCTCTCTTGCCTTTGGCGCCGCTGGCAAGCAGAAAAGCGCCCATGCTTGCCGCCATGCCGACACAGACGGTCGAGACATCGGGGCGGATGTACTGCATGGTGTCGTAGATACCGAGACCGGCAGAGACGCTTCCTCCCGGAGAGTTGATATAGATGTAGATATCACGCTCGGGATCCTCGGACTCAAGAAAAATGAGCTGGGCCATGATCAGTCCGGCCACATGCTCATCAATACCGTTGCCGAGAAAAATAATCCGTTCACGCAGCAGCCTTGAAAAAATATCGAATGCCCGCTCCCCGCGGCCTGAAGTCTCTATAACCATGGGAACAAGGGTATTGGTGATCCCCTGTTCTATAGCTCCGGAATACAAGGTTCTGGCATGATGCTCAAAACCGAAATTGATATTTGCCATAGTTTCCCTGACGTTTGATTTAAGTTACTCTCGTTAAAACCACCGCAAGAGATTGCAGAGCACCGATCGATTCGACTCTTTTTTCAATCCCTGCTACAAAATTTTAAAATACATAGTGATAACAACAAATCAAGAACTCCGGTTCCAATTAGCAAAAAAGGATCCGTTTTCGCAAAAGGCCGGCACTTCTGTATATTCACGCTTGGAAAAATTTAACCCTTACCCGACATGCAGGTACGACTCATTGCGGTTACCACACCGCTTATCCAGGTTGATAACGTGCAGCTCACCCCTGAAGGATTGATAGCCTATTGCGCAAGAGTATCAAGCCCTCATCAGGAGACACCTGACTATCAGAAACTGCTTGCCTACTGTATCGCCCACAAGCACTGGAGCGTCTTTGAGATGGTTGACATGACGGTGGAAATTGTGACTTCGAGAGCCATCTCTCCGCAGATTCTGCGCCACCGGAGTTTTCAGTTCCAGGAGTTCTCGCAGCGCTATGCACGTGCCCAGGAGATAGAGCGCTACCAGCCCCGGCGACAGGACAGCAAGAACCGTCAGAACTCTCTGGAAGATCTGGAGAGCGAAACCGTTGCCTGGTTTGATGCGGCCCAGGAGAGGGTGGCCCGGCTGACGCTTGAAGAGTACGACAAGGCGCTTGAAAAAGGGATTGCCAAGGAGTGTGCAAGAGTACTTCTGCCAATGGCTACACAGACAAAACTCTACATGAAAGGGTCGGTAAGAAGCTGGATTCACTATCTGGAGGTGAGAACGGATAGCAGCACACAGAAGGAACACCGGGACATTGCCCTTGCAATCAAAAAGATTTTCATAGCACAGTTCCCGGTAACCGCAGCGGCGCTTGGCTGGAGCTAAATTTTCATCATGGCAAGCAGTGAAGCCAGCTGGTTTTTCAGCTCCTTGCGATGCACGATCAGATCGACAAAGCCGTGATCAAGCAGAAATTCAGCACGCTGAAACCCTTCAGGCAGATCCCGTTTGATGGTATCGCGGATAACCCTGGGACCGGCAAATCCGATGAGCGCTTTCGGCTCACTGACATTAATGTCGCCGAGCATGGCAAATGATGCACTGATACCGCCCATGGTAGGATCGGTCATCAGGGAGATAAAGGGAAGTTTACGCTCACTGAGGCGGGTAAGGCGGGCGGCGGTTTTGGCCATCTGCATGAGGCTGAAAGCGCCTTCCATCATGCGCGCACCGCCGGACTGGGCAATAACCACAAGCGGAGCATCAAGCTCAAGGGACTTGTCAACCGCACGGGCTATTTTTTCACCGACAACAGAGCCCATTGAGCCGCCGATAAACCCGAAATCCATAGCGGAGATAACAAGCGGACTGCCTCCGCACTCTCCGTGAGCATTGCGGCATGCTTCAGTTTTTCCGGTTTTTTCAATAATAGCCTGAACACGGTCCGGATATTTTTTAGTATCAGTAAAGGTGAGCGGATCGGCTGAACGGAGATGATCGTCAAATTCAGTGAATTTGCCGTTGTCAAGAAGAATTGAAAAATATTTATATGGAGAGATCCTGAAATGATGGCTGCACTCCGAACAGGTGAAAAGGTGATCTTCAAGCTGTTTTTTATGGAGCATCGCTCCGCATTCATCACACTTCCACCATAAGCCTTCCGGCATATCACGCTTGTGGGTCGTACGTATTGAAGGTTTTACCCGCTGGAACCAAGCCATTTTCTGAATTTGGACTAAAGGTTATACATTAAAGCTCAAGATATAAAGTCCGCATGAGATCTCAAAGGCAGCCTGAAAGAACCATCATTACCGACACATGAACAGGGAGCTTCACCATTGCTGAACGTCAGAAAACTTCTCTCTTCGGCTGCACTCGCTGCTGCTCTGCTCTCCATCGTGACAGGCACGGCCTTAGCCGCACCATCTCCGACCACTACACTCTATCCTGATACGCTTCGACTCCCGATGCACCGCCTCGCGCTTTTTCACGCCATGCGGCCTGCAAGAAAAACGGTCGGTCTGGCACTCTCCGGTGGCGGAGCAAACGGCATCTCGCAGATCGGCGTACTCAAGGCTTTTGAGGAGGAGGGCGTTCCGATTGACTTTATCGCCGGAACAAGCATGGGCGCAATTATCGGCGGACTCTACAGCTCGGGCTACACCCCTGCTGAACTGGAAAAACTTGCTCACACGCTGCAGTGGCAATCGATATTATCAATCAACGACGATTACTCCCGCTCAAACATATTCCTTGAACAGCAGCGTATCCGCGACCGGGCCACTATTGCGATTCGTTTTGACAAACTGAAACTGCTTATTCCAAAATCGCTGAGTTCATCGCAGGCAATGACCGAAACGCTCGACCAGCTCGCACTGAACAGCATCTATAAGGCGGATGGCAACTTCTCAACACTGCCGGTCAACTACCGGGCGATATCGACGGACCTGGTCTCGGGAGTGCGCATAACCCTTACATCAGGCTCCCTCTCTGAAGCGATGAGGGCGAGCAGCACCATTCCGATTCTTTTTGAACCGGTCAGGCGTGACGGCTATCAACTGGTTGACGGAGGACTCGTGGCAAATCTTCCGGTCGATGAACTTGATTCGGTGAACGCAGAGTATAAAATTGCTGTCGATACCCATGGTTCCATGTACTCCACAAGCAGTGAGCTCGACCTGCCATGGAAGGCTGCAGATCAGGCGATGAGCATCCTGACCAAACTGCAATACCCCGCACAGCTTCAAAAAGCCGATATCGTTATTACGCCTGATCTTGACAAGCACAAGGCTACCGATTTTTCTGATATCCAGGCACTTGTAGATGCCGGATATGCAAAAGGTAAATTTCTTGCCGCAACCATCAAGCGGAGTATAGAACAGAAAACAAGCCGGGGCCCGTCGATTGCCGGTTATAGCAAAACCGTGCTCTTCCCGAAAGAGAGCCCGGAATTCCGTGAACACTATCTCATTGTATCCGGCATCATCCGCAACGCAACCGATCCCTCACAAGCCCTTCATGAGCTGCTTGAAACCGACCTCTTCACAAGCGTTCACGCAGAACTTGACCATCACCGCAAAAAAGCAGTTTTTCATCTCGACCCGCTTCCGGGAATAAAAAAGGTTTTGGTAACGGGGGGGCCTGACAAGGCTGTTACACCCGAAGCGATCACAACCGCGTTCAAGCCGGTAACGGCATCACTCTATACCAACAGAGCAGGCTCCCGAGCACTTGAATCACTCATAAAACAATACCGGGACAGAGGATTCAGCCTGGTAGCGATAGAAAGCACCTCCCTCGATGATAACGGGACACTGCTGATAAACCTCTCCTCGGGCAAACCTGACGGCATTGCCATAGATCAGAGCCGGAACATTACCGGAATAACCGCCATAAAGAGAGAGATCAAAATTGATACCACCAAAGCACTCCGCATGGAGAAGGCAATTGAATCTGTCGATAACCTTTATGAAACGGGCTCGTTCAACAGGGTCTCCATCTCCCCGGAGTCTTCAGGCACTTCTGACAGTAAAAACAACTCCCGGCTTCGGTTTACCCTCGAAGAAAAACCCTCATCGGTCCTCCGGCTCGGGGTGCGTTATGATGAAACAAACAATGCCCAGATTCTGCTGGATGTGAGAAACGAAAACGTCGGCGGCACCACAAGCTCTGTCGGCGGCTGGCTGAAGGCAGGAAGACAGAACAGCCTCATGAATCTTGAGTTCAGCATCCCACGGATAGGTCCCTCACACCTGACCCTCTCCTCCCGTCTTTTTTATGACCAGCATCTCTTTGAAATCCATAATCTCGAATTCTCCAGAGAGTTTTTCGGTGCCCACTCCAACGATCTGAACTATTATGGCATCCAGAAATATGGCATAAACACCGCATTCGGGGCGCGAATCAGAAAAAACGGCCAACTCATGGTTGATCTTACCCTCCAGAACTCCCTCTCCTACGCTGCACAGCGGGGAGGCACCCTCCTGAAAACAGAAAGTACGGATATGCTCTCCTTCGGCACACAGTTTACGCTTGATTCAAGAAACAACACCCTGATTCCCTCATCGGGAAACTATACCAACCTCAGGTATTCCGTCACGCCATCACTGCAGGAGAGGGGTGATGTTGCCTGGCAGATATCGGGCGCCCACGAAGCAAACATTCCGCTCAGGGATAACACCACCCTGCAGCTCTCCGCGCTGATAGGTTTGAGCAGCAGCTATACACCGCTCTCGGAGAAATTTTTCCTCGGCGGACCCGGTACAACCTACAGCCGCCGATTCATCGGCTTGCGTGAAAACGACCTTCCGGGTAACAATATGGCCTCGGCAGGAATCCATATCCGCTACAAACCCTCATTTGTACTGCTCTTCCCGACTTCGTTCATCCTGCACTACAATGCGGGAAATGTATGGGAAAGCCGGAGTGATATCGATCTGAGCTCACTCATCCACGGAGCCGGAACCAGTATGATTTGGGAGACTCCTCTCGGACCGGCAAGATTTACCCTCTCAAAGGCATTTGCTTTTCTTGAAACAGTTCCCGGCTCCGTACCCTCATCGCTGAGATTCTCCGACACCCTTTTTTATTTCAGTCTTGGTCATGACTTTTGAGCCGAACTATTTTGTATTTTTACACGCCGGCAGGAGTTGCGGTACTAAGACAATTTTCATTTCATAACAAAGGAAGCCTGTAGCGTGGAGAGAGCGAAGAGACCCCATATTCTGGTCTGTAACGATGACGGCATTGAAGGCGAAGGGATACACGCGCTTGCTGCGGCCATGAAAAAAATCGGCCAGGTGACCGTTGTTGCTCCGGCAGAACCGCACAGCGGGATGAGCCATGCCATGACACTGGGTGTACCGCTGAGAATCAAAAAGTTTTTCAAAAACAGCCGTTTTTTCGGCTATACGGTATCAGGAACACCGGTGGACTGTATCAAGGTTGCACTCAGCCATATACTGCCTGAAAAACCTGACCTGATCGTCTCCGGCATCAACTACGGCAGCAACACGGCAACCAATACCCTCTACTCCGGAACGGTAGCCGCGGCACTCGAAGGGGCAATTCAGGGAATAACCTCTCTGGCTTTTTCACTGGCAACCTATGAGCATGCCGATTTCACCTATTCCGGAAAATTTGCTCGCAAACTGGTAAAAAAAGTGCTGCTTGAAGGTATTCCTCCGGACACCGTACTTTCCGTCAATATTCCCAATGTACCGGAATCCCTGATTTCCGGGGCTGTTATCACCCGGCAGGGTCGATCCCGATGGGAAGAGAGTGCCATTGAACGAAATGACATGTACGGCAATCCCTACTACTGGCTGAATGGCACCCTTCGGTTGCTTGATGAGGATATGCGCGACGATGAATTTGCCGTGCGGCAGAACTATGTGGCTATCACACCGATCTCCTGTGACATGACCAACCACAGCCTTATCGGCACCCTTGAACAATGGAACCTGCAAAAATAACAACGTGAACACCTTTCTTCTCGACTACCGCCATATCCTGACACCTAAAAAGGGATTTTCAAAGCTTTTCCGCGACTATACCTCAGAGGGCCCTGAACGTGCTGCCCTGATTGCCGACTGCTTTCACCTGGACTACCAGAAGGAGTCGGACTACTACCGTCAGCTCGGCATGCTCGGATCGAGAAGGTTTGACCGGGATACCCTTGCCGCCATGCTTACGCGACAGAATACCCGCTTCGGCTGCAATGAGCTTCATCTCAGGGAGATCGAAAAGCTCCGCTCGCCGCGATGTATGGCCATTGTAACCGGTCAGCAGCTCGGACTCTTTACCGGACCGCTCTATACCATCTACAAAGCCCTCACCGCCATTGTGTTTGCCGAACGCCAGAAGGTACTCTTTCCCGAATATGATTTTGTACCGATCTTCTGGCTCGAAGGTGAAGACCATGACTACGAAGAGTCTGCCCATACCGCGCTTTTCTCGGAAAACCGGGTGACTCATTTCCGCCAGGAGCCCTGGCGCCGGATGGCGGACCAGATGGTGGCCAACAGCTCTTTTGGAGAGGATATCAGCCGCACCGTCGAGGAGTTTCTCCGGCTCCTGCCGGACTCCACCCACAAGGAGCGTGTTACAAAAATTCTTACGGAGTGCTATTATCCCGGAAATACCTTTGAGATGAGCTTTGCATCCACCATGATGCGGCTCTTCAGCGATCACCCCCTGATACTGCTTTCCACCCAGGATCCCGATTTCAAAAGGCTCTCCGCCAATATCTTCCTGAAGGAGCTCTCAACGGCGCCGGCATCATCCTATAATGTAGTTGCCCAGAGCTCCCGGCTTGAAAATCTCGGCTATGCAGCCCAGACAAAACCAAGAAGCGTCAACCTCTATTTTCTTAACTCACACGGACAGCGTCAGAAAATCGAGCACGGCTCAGACGACTCGTTCTCGATTACCCCCGACAGACAGCGCTACTCAAAACACCAGATGCTTGAGCTCTGTCAGGACCATCCGGAACAGTTCAGCCCCAATGTTGTTCTCCGGCCGATTGTCCAGGACTATGTTCTGCCGACATTTGCAACCATTGCAGGCCCCGGGGAGATAAGCTATCTGGCACAGTACCGTAAAAATTACGAGCACTTCGGCATCAGCATGCCCTTTATCATTCCGAGAGGCAGCTTCACGCTCGTAGAGCCGAAAATCAGCCGCATTATGGACAAGCTGCTTCAGGTAACCGGCAAACCCGGATTCTCACGAAAACAGATATACAATGCCGTCTTCAGCGACCTGCAGCAGCTGAAAAAAAATGCGGTCGGTATAGCTGAAAATCCTCAGCTAGACGCCCTGTTTGAACAGAGCAAGGAGGAGATTCGCCGTACATTTGCCGCCCTCAGGCCAATACTCTCCAAGATTGACCCGACCCTTGAACCGCTTCTTGCGGCATCAACCGTTCAGTCAGAAAAAATTGTCGAAGTCATTGAACAGAAAGCCTGGAAGGCAAGCCGAAGAAAGCATGAGGAGCTGCTTGAGCAGATCCTTAAAGCCGAGACATCGCTCTTTCCGGAGGGAGTACCCCAGGAGCGATTGATCAATATTTTCTACTATCTGAATAAATACGGCACAGAATTGATTGATACCCTGAAAAATCTGCTGAGCGGGCACTCAACAGAGTCACATATTATTGTTGAGCTGTAGGCCGAGCTTCACGCAAGGGAATTATCCCGACACATCTGGACGCCGTGCGCCTCGCCTTCAAACCGAGCCTGACAGCTTGTAGCGCTGTGCATAAAACAAAAGCGGCTCACCCCTCCTTCTGATCCTCTTTCTGCAGGATGTGACAACATTTGCAAACCATGACCTGAAGCTCTTCATTGGCGGCCTCTTCACAGATTCTGTTCACTGCGGCCTTGATCTCCTGACGGTATGGCCTGCTTTTTTGTGATTGCTGCCCCCGTTTTTTATGGATATACTGTGAAACAGCAGCAGGAGTCACTCCAAGTTTTTTTGCCGCCTGGGACTGGGTCATGCCGCTTTTCACCAGCTCGATGGCAAGGTCGGCCCTGATCTGCGGAAGATGGTACCAGACAGCTTTTTCACAGGGAAATATCACGATAAAAAATCTTGAGAATTAAAAAGAGATCAGAGAAACAGCTTACCGGCTTTCAACCATGAATTACTCCATAAAAACCATCGCCAGCTGGACGGTTCTTCTGCTCATGATAATACAATTTATACCGTTACGACGCATCAACCCTCCGGTACAGAGCGATCTTCAGGCACCATACGCGGTAAAAAACTCTCTGAAAAAGGGCTGTTATGACTGCCACTCCAACGAAACCGCCTGGCCCGCTCTTGGCTATATCGCACCTGCCTCCTGGCTTATATCCGGCAGCGTCAACTCCGGACGCAATGTTCTGAATTTTTCACTCTGGAACAATAATAAAATTGAAGAAAACGGCCGGCTGAAAAGAAAAATCATCACCGTACTCTCTCATGGCCGGAATCATCAGAACCTCTACTACACCCTGAAACCGGAAAAGGCATTAAGCCCGAAAGAGAGCCTTGCCGTGGTGAGCTGGCTTGACTCATCGTACTGATGAGCCTGAAACCCGGAACTAAAAATTAAGCGCATAGCCATCAGGATAAAACCCTTTGATGATCTCCACCACCGCTTCCGGACTCTCTTCGAGATAGATAAATCCAAGATCCTCTTCGCTGATATAGCCCTTCTCCTGCAGCATGGTCTCCTTGATCCAGCGGTAAAAACCATCCCAGTAGCTCTTCCCCATCAGAATGACCGGAAACCGTTCGCTTTTGCCGGTCTGAATCAGTGTTATGGCTTCCGATACTTCATCGAGCGTTCCAAAACCACCCGGCAGGGCTATGAAGGCCTGCGCATATTTCAGAAACATCACTTTCCGGACAAAAAAATATTGAAAGCTGACCAGTTTATCCTGATCGATATAGCGGTTTGGATTCTGCTGGTTGGGGAGCTTGATATTGAAACCGATGGAAACACCTCCGGCACTCTGCGCGCCCCTGTTCGCGGCCTCCATAACCCCCGGCCCTCCGCCGGTAATCACCGCAAACCCTTCGGCGGCAAGCAGTGTTCCGAGCTTCTCGGCCAGGAGGTATTCAGGGCTGCCTTCAGCCACTCTCGTAGAGCCGAAAACGGTCACCGCCGGACCGGCATCGGACATCGTCTCAAAACCGCTGACAAATTCCGCCATAATTTTGAAGACCCGCCACCCGTCAACCATGAAATCACTTTCACGGGTAAACCCTGGTCGTTTCGATACAGAGAGCCCGCGTTTTTTTCCTTCATCCTCTGAAGAACCTGGTGCACCTGCCATAAGCTTCAACTCCTTTCAGCCGGATACTACAGTTCAAGAAAATTTCTGATGATCTTTTTCCCTTCGGCAGTCATGATCGATTCGGGATGAAACTGGACGCCATAGAGCAGAAACTGCTCCGAATCCATTCCCATAATGACCCCGTCTTCAGTCCAGGCCCGGATGGCAAGGGTATCAGGAAGTGTCTCCCGTTCAACAATAAGCGAGTGGTACCTGGTAGCAACGAAAGGATTGTCAACCCCGGCAAAAATCCCCCGGTTGTCATGATAGACCAGAGAGGTCTTGCCATGCATGATACTGGCCGCACGCACCACCTTTCCGCCAAGCGCTGCACCGATTGACTGGTGACCGAGGCATACTCCGAGGAGAGGTATGCGACCCTTCACTTCGTGAATCAGAGGCACTGAAACTCCCGCGTCATCAGGAGTACCCGGTCCGGGAGAGATCACAATCTTGGCCGGAGATCGTGCTATAATCTCCTCGACAGAGAGCTCATCATTGCGATAGACCTCAACCGTTTCACCGGACTCTCCGATATACTGAACAAGGTTATAGGTAAATGAATCATAGTTGTCAACAACAAGAATCATGGATATCCGCTTAAACGTTATACAAATAGCTGAAGTGTACGTTCCGTTCCGGCGACAAAACGGAACATGGCCTCATAAGCGCTGCTCATCACAACCTGGCGGCGCTCCATGACCTTTCTTGCCGTCTGAACAGCCCGCTCAATCTCATAGGGGACAAATCCCCTGTGACCACCCCAGGAAAAAGAGGGCACCTCTTTCGGGGGAAACCCTCCATCAAAAACATTTGCCCCGGTTCCGACAACGGTTCCGGTGTTGAACATGGAGTTGATGGAGCTTTTACAGTGATCCCCCATCAACAGTCCGAGAAACTGCAAACCGGTCATCTGTTCGCGGCCATTGAGCAGAAGGGTGATCCGGCTGTAATTATTTTTAAGATCGCTTGTATTGGTACCCGCCCCGAGGTTGCACCATGACGAGATATAGGAGTGACCGAGAAAACCATCGTGCTGTTTGTTGGCAAACGGCTCGATAATGGAGTCTTCAACCTCTCCTCCGATTCGGGAGGCGGTCCCGATAAAAACATTGCTGTATATTTTAGCGCCGATCTTTGCCCGTGACCAGGGGGACAGAAAAACATTCTGCATCAGCACGGCCTGCGGATCCACAACCGCACCGGCACCGATGGCAACAAAACCATCATCGGCATCAAGCACCGCACCGGCGCGGACAACCGCACCGGGACCAACATAGATATTCGAACGGTTAACAATAGCGGCCGCCGGGTGAACATCGCCTTCAATACGACCAAGTTCGAGGGTTGCGGCGTCCCGCTGCAGTTCATCGGTGTGATAGGCGATAACATCCCAGATGTTGCTGATCAGCCTGAACCCCGTAACCGCCTCCGTAACAAGCTCGGCAGCAATCCGGCGGGTATCGATGAGGTCCGGCATCATACCGGATTCATCGGTAATGAGACTCCTCTGCACCCGGGCAAAGAGCAGATCACTGCCCTGCATATAACCCCTGCCCGATTCAAGGGCACCATCAATAATTATCCCGGCAGCGGTCTCCTCACAGACCAGCCGGCCGTTGACCAGCAGCAGATCATCCTCGACTACTCTGTTGATAACACATTCGGGGTGCTGTTCAGCATAGAACGGGGCAAGATAGCGGCGAAGATGCCAGCCAAGCGTCACCTCACCCCGGGTGAAGTGCTCAAACTTTTCGCGAAGAGAGCGGAAACCGGTATGGAGGCCGTAAACCGGCTTGAGATTGACAAGCGGCTTCAGTTCATGAACCCTGGTGTCTTCAAAAATGATAACCTGCATTCTGCAAAGGGCGTATTTTACTATTTACCGTCAGGATATTTACAGCAGCTCGTGTTACTCGATGGTGTGCAGGTAACAAAACTGTGACAAGAACGCGGCAAAAATTCGAGAAAGAAAAAACGGCTGCTGATGGTAAAGGTAAATCCAACAAACCGTAAAGTAAACAGAAAGCCAAAAATGAGACTATTGACTTAAGGTACGACAAATAGAGAAAGTTTTGCAATTCGAGCGCATCGGAAGCTGTCGGAAGGAGCGCGAGACATTACGCATTTTTTGGCTCAGAGTCCTCTGAAAGGTCACAGAGCATCGTGATGCCATTTGGCACAACCGATATGGCAACCCTGCCCTGAATGTCATCATAGACCTCTCCATCCATATGCATGACATCGGGCTCCGTCAGGGTGACGTCAACAGCTTTCGCCTTGCAGTAAATCACTTTAGGATCGCTGATCTGGGTTCCGTTGAGGTATTTGAACACATAGGGGAAAAACTCGAGTTTCGTGATCCCCTTGAGAATACACACATCCAGCAAACCATCCGTAATTTCGGCCTGAGGTGCAATCCGGAACTTCCCGCCCTCAACTTTGCCGTTCGAAACCGAAAAAGCAAAAACCGGCTCATCAAGCTCCAGAACAGAGTTTTCAAGCGTGATGGTAATCTTCATTTTCGGTGCCGAATAGCCTGCAAGCACTGTCAAAAGCGCATAGAGGTAGGCAAGCTCTCCTTTCAGCCAGGGCGCACCCTTGACACTCTTGGCGACCCTGCCGGTAAAACCGATACCGAGGGAGTTGATGAAAAAGCGGTTATCAGAATTTGCGAATGCCACTCTGCCGAGATCAACCTCCCTGCTCCCGGAATTAAAAAAATGGCTGATACCCCGCCGCTGCCTCCTGGCAGGATTCAGGGTTTTGATAAAATCATTACCCGACCCGAAGGGCAATATCCCGACCGTACACCCTTCGCCGGCAACAGCATTGACTACTTCATGAAGCGTACCGTCACCACCGCACGAAATAATGCTGGTACGCTGACGGTGTTCGGCCCGGGCAATCACTCCTGCATGGCCTGCATGAGTGGTTCTGACCATCACGGACTCCTGACTTTCAGTCACAAGGGCTTCAAGCCATGCTGACTTACGGGAGGCCCGGCCCTTGTCTGCAGCGGGATTGAAAATAAAAAGGTAACGGGAACGGTTCGTCATTCTGGGTACATAAAAAAATCATCTGAAATTCAGCTCCTCCCGGAGTGCTGTGCAAGATACGGGTAATGCTCGAACATCCGCTCAAGAATCTGTTCACATGCCAGAGAGAGATCCTCTGCGACACCTTCAAACTCCCTGAACGTCCCGTAATAGGGGTCTGCAACCTCGTCACCGGAACGGCCCTCAACAAACTCCAGTACCCTGTGGATACGGGGTTGATCGTGAGACGGAAAAAAAGTCAGTATCTCCTCATAATTCTCGTGATCCATGGTAAATATCCAGTCATACTCATGCAGATCATGCTCCCGGGCACCACGGGCCCGCACTGAAGAGATATCAATCCCAAGCGGCTGGAGCACCGCTATGGCACGATCATCAGGCGGTGAACCCTCCTGGTAACTGACTGTACCGGCGGAACTGACTGAAAAAAAGTGCCGGAGATCATGTCGAACAAGCAGATCACAAAAAACACCTTCCGCCATTGGAGAACGGCAGATGTTTTCATAGCAGATAAAAACAACCCTGATTTTATTAATAATATTTTCGTTTTATTATTCAGACAATATTATTCTTGCAATAAGAAGAACAAGCACTCTCCTGCAGGTAAAATTATATGCAAGTATGAATACAATATCTTGCAAAAAAAGGAAATACCGGCACTGCTCATGAAGCGATCCTCTCTACGATATCAACATGAAACGCTTGCTGTCTATAACAAACAGTGCGCAGATCACCGGTACGAAAAAGCCTCAGGGGGAGTTTTGATAACAAGCGTTTTGGACTGAAACATGAAAAAATGCCCGGTATCAAAATTGCCCGTACAGGAAAAACCTGAATGGATCTCTCCGCATAGTGAAGATGGCTATAACACCATATTCAAGTGCATCGGCGAGGACATCGTGCTGATGTCACACCAGGCGAACAGGGATATTACTCTTGCCGGTATTAAAATCAACCGGTTTCAGGATGTGCTCACTGATCTTGAGCTGACCGATAAACCCCTCTATATCATTGCGGACTTTGAACATGTAAGAGCCATAGCATACAGGTACAAAAAAGATATGCTCAACTTCATCTACAATTGGGGCCGCAATATCCGGCTTGCCGTACTCTACAATATCCATCCCGATATCGCAATTGAGATGGAAACCTTCCAGTCTCTTTCTTCTGAAAAAACCAGGCTTCTCTGTGCTGAAAACTATAGAGAAGCCTTAGAGACCGTGCTCTCATTCAAATCAGGCAAGCCCTTCCCTGCCTCTCAGGAAAACAGTAAGGACAAAAGCTATGAACTGCTCAAAAACGAGTTTCTCGCCGTTACAGCCCGTATGAGTCTCCTGCAGATGACAAACCAGCAGATCAATATCCCTCCTGCTGAAAACAGCCTTCATCCTTTTTTCAGGGCAATTAAAAGTCTGCAAAGTGATCTGCATGCCCTCAACAAAGAGCATCAGCTGCAGCTGGAACAGTTGAAAACCGAATATGAAGAACAACTATCCAAAACAAATATCCGGTTGAACGCAGAGATCGAACTGAACAGACAAACGATCTGTAATCTCGAACAGGAAAAGAGCTCCCTGAAAGGGAAAATTGCCGTTCAGGAGATTGAACTCAACAGGGTATCCGCAGCGGTCAATAAAAACAGCACGGTGGCCGAGAAGCTGTGCAGCACCATTCATATACTTGACATTGACCCTGAAGTAAAACAAAAGATGTTAACGATTTGCAGGTCACTGATTGCAGCGGAAACATTTGAAACACGTTACGTCAATCCGGCGATTGACGTAAACGATTCAGAATTCCTTCTGCAGCTTCAGAAAAAATACCCCGGCCTTAATCATCGGGAACTGAGGCTCGCACTGCTGGTAAAAATGAATTACAACAACACGCAGATTGCCCGTACACTCGGCATATCAAAACGTGGTGCTGAAAGTATCCGTTACCGCATGCATAAAAAACTGGGCATTAAAAAACATCAGTCAATCAAGAACTGTCTTCTTGAGATTACAGCACCATAACATCCACTGATCATTGACGATCAGTGGCGTATTGCCTCCAGTGCGGCTCTTACTGAAATTCCGGATAAAGTGATACTTAATGGCGTGAATATCATATAAAGAAGAGTACTTTTTAAAAAAAAGAGTAAAATATGTTCGTTTTAATGAATTTATTACACATATTACACTTACCAACACGTCAAAGCGAACGGCATTAAGATAATGAAGACGCGCCGCCGGTAGGCTCCGGGATTTGAATCTTTTAGCGTTATCGTGACAGATCAAGTCGAACATCGAAAAAAACCAGAAAAGTATTACAATGACTACCAATGCAGAACTGAACAAAAAGTCCACTCTCGAATTCGAAAAAGAGATCGCAGAGCTTAAAACCCGGATTGCTACACAGGATATGGAGCTCACAAGAGTCTCGACCGCAATCGCAGAAAAAACCACAGCCCTCCGTAATCTGCTCGACCAGATATACGCGCTGGAAATAGATACCAATATCAAAAGGGAGATGACCGACTCTTGCCTGAGCCTGATCGAGACGGAAACTATTGAAAAACGGCTGAACATCGAACTGACCGAGTCAGACTCTTTCTTTTTATCCAGGCTTCAGAAAAAACATCCCAATCTCAACCAGCGTGAACTGAGAATAAGCCTGCTGGTTAAACTTAACTACGACACAAGGGAGATTGCCCGTTCTGTCGGTATAACGACCAGAGGCATGGAAAGCATCCGCTACAGAATGCACAAAAAGCTTTCTCTTGGAAAACACCAGTCAATAAAAACCTACCTCTCCGATTTCGCTGTATCACTCTAAGCGATCGATCGACATGTTTTACCATAAAAAGCTTCAGCTCACACTGAAGCTTTTTACGTTTACGAACTCACGAATCCCGTAAAGCGCGAGCTCACGTCCATATCCCGACTCCTTGATACCCCCGAACGGCATTGCCGGATCCGATTTCACCATACTGTTGATAAAGCAGTTCCCGGCATCAAGCTGATCAGCAACCGCAAGCGCCCTGTCGGTACTGGCTGAAAAAACCGCTGAGCCCAGTCCGTAGGGAGTGTCATTGGCTATACGAACCGCTTCATGGTCATCGTGAGCTTCAATAAGGGTTGCAACCGGACCGAATGTCTCTTCACTGTAGGTCACCATCCCCTTGCAAACTCCGGAGAGGAGTGTCGGAGGATAGAAAAATCCGCGCCCTGAAGGGAGTTCTCCGCCGCAGAGCAGCCGTGCACCCCCGGAGAGAGTCCGGAGAACCTGCTGGTGAAGCTGAAGGCGAAGATCCGCGCGTGCAAGCGGACCGACGTCAACTGCAGGGTCGAAAGGATCGCCCATCACGGAGGAGTGCATCCGCTGCAGCAGAAGATTTTCAAACTCACTGAACACTCTGGAGTGCACAATAAAACGTTTGGCGGAAATACAGCTTTGACCGCTGTTCAGAAGACGGGACGCCGCACAGAGTGCAACGGCCCGGTTCAACTCGGCATCATCAAGCACGATATAGGGATCACTGCCGCCAAGCTCAAGAACAGTTCTTTTCAGCGCCCTCCCGGCCTTTGCGGCAACAGCACGTCCGGCAGCGGTGCTTCCGGTGAGCGATACCCCCTGCACAGAAGGATGGTCAATCATGAAACCGCTCAGACGGTCAACATCCTCAAGATCCGTATGAACTGCCCGGTAGAGATGTTCCGGAAACCCTGCATCACGGAAAAGCTGTTCAATGGCAATCGCTGAACCGGTTACATTGGGGGCATGTTTAAGCAAAACACCGTTGCCGGCCATGATTGCCGGTACGGCAAACCGGAAGACCTGCCAGAAGGGGAAATTCCAGGGCATGATACCGAGCACAAGACCGATCGGCTCAAATTTAACTACACCCTTTGCTCCGCCGTCAAGCTCACTGCGTTCCGGCTTTAAAAACGACTCGGCATGCTCTGCATAGTAGTCACAGACCAGGGCTGATTTCTGCACTTCGGCAACCGCCTGTGAAAACGGCTTGCCCATTTCGAGGCTTATCTGTGCTGCATGCCTCTCTTTTTCAACACGAAGAAGTGTTGCCAGCCGCTTCATCAGTTCAACGCGCCTGAAGAGTGGCTCTTTTTTCCAGAAACGGTACTCCCGGTCGGCAGAAGTAATAACGGCTTCAATCTGGGCGGATGTCATCACGGAATATTCGGCAATCGGTTCTTCCGTAGAGGGATTGACGGTAATGATCATGGAGCGTAAGGGTTCAAAATGGGTAAGGTGCTGTTCGATAAACAAGATGATCCGGAGTGACGGGAACCGGATGAACCGGTTTCAGTCACTCCAGGCTGTAGTAGATTGCAAGATAACTCTCATAACGTGCCGGATCAATGCCTCCTGCATGAACCGCTCTCTGAACTCCGCATCCCGGCTCCTCAGTATGCGAACACGAAGAGAATGCGCAATCAGGCATAACGGCAAGAAACTCCCTGAAATAAAACCGCAGATTTTCCCTGGTGATGTCGGAAAGATTAAACTCCCGGATTCCAGGAGTATCAATCACATAACCGCCATCGGGAAGCGGAAGCATCACCGAATTGCTGGTGGTGTGGACCCCTTTTCCGGTCTTCAGGTTGGTTCTTCGCGTTTTGAGCTGTTTGTGTCCAAAAAGCAGATTAATCAGGGTTGACTTTCCGACTCCGGAATGACCGCTGAATGCGGAAAGTTTGCCGCCAAGGGCCTGCCGAAGCGGCTGGAGTGATGCCTGCTCACAGACACTGGTATAAAAAACAGAATACCCGAGTTGATGGTAAGGCTCCATCAAGGCAGCAATAAGTGCAGCGTCTGCAAGATCCATCTTGTTCACAACAATGAGCACATCAAGCTGCTCGGACTCTGCAAACGCCAGATAACGATCGACCAGACGGGTGCTGAGGGGCGGATCAAACGATGAAACCACAACAACCAGCTGATCAATATTGGCCGCGATAACCTGAATTTTCTCCTTGCTGCGATTTCGGCGAATATCCCTTTTTCTTGTCAGGGCGCTCCTGCGCTGCTTCACCAGTGTAATAACCGCTTCAAACTGCTCTCTGCCGGTCTCCGTCACCTTGAGTTCAACCCGGTCGCCGACAGCAACAAGAGAGGTCTCCTCATTCTCCGTCTTTGTTCCGGGATAGGTGCGGCTCCGGAACACGCTATCATCATCAGCAACTACCGTATAGGTTGATCCTGTCGCTTCGGTAACCAGACCGCTGCATGTTCCGGGCTGCTCATTTTTCTGTTCCATATCGTATTACAATAACATCGTAACGTATTGCCAGTTTCCCATGCATTATCCGATATCAGCCAGCGTAACCCGATCCTGGTAGTAACGGAGGTAGTGCGCCTTGATAACGCCATGCTCTGCCGCCCTCAACTGAGCATCCTCTGCGATAACCCTGAAGGCAGCAATGCGGGCCGACTGCATGATATCAAAATCTCTCGTCAGATCAGCAATCCTCAGCCCGTTTAACGGGCCCGACTGCTCTTTTCCCAGGACATTGCCAACCCCCCGGATTCTTGCATCAATTTCTGAAATAATAAAACCGTCATTGGTCGATACCATTGCCTCAAGGCGTTCACGGGCCTCCGCTGTCGGCATGGAACAGATCAGAAAACAGGTGGAGCCGTGCTCGCCACGACCGACACGGCCTCGGAGCTGATGGAGTTGTGCAAGCCCGAAACGCTCGGCATGCTCGATAACCATAACCGTGGCATTCGGAACATCAACACCCACCTCGATAACCGTTGTCCCCACAAGCAGATCAACTTCACCCCGGCGGAACTCATCCATCACCATCTCTTTACGGTCGGGGGTCAACTGACCATGAATCAATCCCAGACGGAGATCAGGAAATACCGAAGATGACAGCTCCTCAAAACTCTCCACCGCAGCTTTCAGGTCCATCTTTTCCGACTCCTCAACAAGAGGATAGACAATATAGCCCTGCCGTCCTTCCGCTACCTCACTGCGGAGAAAATCATAAACCTTTGCAAGCTCTTTTTCATAGCAGAGAGATGTCCTGACCGGGCGACGTCCGGCGGGCATCTGGCGGATAACCGATACATCAAGATCACCGAACACCCCCATGCTGAGGGTTCGGGGAATCGGTGTAGCCGTCATCAACAGCACATGGGGATTGACGGCCTTTTCACGCAGGGCTTTACGCTGAAGCACTCCGAAGCGGTGCTGTTCATCAATGACAACCAGCCCGAGCCCAGCATAGCTTACCTCCCCTTCAATCAGTGCATGAGTTCCGACGGCGATATGCAGCTCTCCGCTGCCGAGGGCTTCAAGGAGTGCCTGCCGCTCCTTTTTCCGCTGTTTGCCGGTCAGAAGCCCAACCCGCAGACCGAGTGGCTGAAATAACCGTTTCATGCTGAGATAGTGCTGGACGGCAAGAATCTCGGTAGGAGCCATAAATGCCGACTGCAGGCCATTATCGGCGGCCAGCGCCATGGCAAACATGGCAACAATGGTTTTGCCTGAACCGACATCACCCTGCAAGAGCCGGTTCATCGGGCTGCCGGTTTTAAGATCGCGATATATTTCACGAACAGCCTGCTTCTGGGCGTCCGTCAACTCGTAGGGAAGAGTCCGGTAGAGCTGTTCGGTCACAACCCCTGAGTGGGTAAAGATCACAGCTCGTTTACTGGTTCTCAACTCGCTCTGGCGGAGGGCAAACATCAACTGGACATAGAAGAGTTCACTCCACTTCATCCGGTAACGGGCAAGTTCGAGCGCTTCATGCGAAGAGGGAAAATGAATTTCATGATAGGCCTCCCGAAGCGGAAGAAGATGATAATCTGAAAGGATGGCCTGGCTGAGATTCTCTTCACTCCTCACCCGGTACTCATCAAACGCACGGGCAACAAGGGTACGCAACTGCTTTGAGGTAAGGCCTGCCTGCTTCATGGCATCAGTTGTCGGATAGATCGAAATGATCCTGCCGGTATGGTAGAGATCAAAATCACTGATCTCCCCCTCTCCCGGCTCATGCGGAGAGGCGGTCAGGCGGTCATAATCGGGATGCTGCATCTGTGCCTGACGTCCGAAATAACTCACCTTGCCGTGCACGGCAAGCGCATCTCCTGAAACAATGCTCCTGGAGAAAAAGCGCACTCCCCTGAACCAGGTAAGCTCAAGCTGACCCGTAGCATCACCAAGCCAGACCTTGAAGCGCGCCCGTCCCGGGTGAGTGCCTTCAAGCTGTGTTTTCAGTACGGTACCCACAACCGTCACCGTTTCACCATCGGCAAGATCCCTGATGCATTTCATGGCACTCCGGTCGAGATAACGGCGGGGAAAGTAGTTCAGGAGATCATCAACCGTCGAAATACCGATCTCTTTAAGAATTGAAGCCTTTTTTGAGCCGACACCCTTCAGATAGATTATTGATGCAGTAGCGCTCATATTAAAAGGTTGTATCTGGAGATGATTTCTTGTATATTTGCACCTTTACCATTTTACATGGCAGGCCATTTCATTTATTGTACGATAAAGTCAACGAAAGTCATGAAACAAGATATTCACCCAAAGTATACAAGCGTCACCGTCAACTGCGCAAACTGCGGCAACAGCTTTGAAACCCGTTCTACCAGACCGACCATCAAAGTTGATATCTGCAACAACTGCCATCCGTTCTATACCGGCAAGCAGACCCTTGTTGACACCGCCGGACGCGTTGAACGTTTCAACAAACGCTTCGCAAAATCCACAGCAGCACAGGCAAGCGCCAAGTAAAGGCAGAGTTGCACTTGTCGGCAAACCAGCACTAACCCGTAGGAACAGTTATGAGTGTCAGGGATGTTGCTCAGAAAACTGAGCAGAAAATGAAAAAGACCATTGAGGCGTTTCAGCATGAGATCGCATCGATAAGAACAGGCAAGGCGACGACAGCTCTGCTTGATCGTGTCAAGGTGGAAGCCTACGGTCAGCAGATGCCGCTCAAACAGGTCGGGAATGTAGGGGTACTTGATGTTCATACCCTCATGGTTCAGGTCTGGGACAAGTCAATGGTTTCAGCTACCGAAAAAGCCATCCGTGACGCAAACCTCGGCCTCAATCCTTCCGCCGATGGTCAGAATATTCGGGTAAGCATTCCTCCTCTTACTGAAGAGCGCCGCAAAGAGTTTGTTAAGCTCACCAGAAAATTCGGAGAGGATTCTAAGATATCGCTCCGAAATCTTCGCCGCGACATGATTCATGAGATTGAAAAACTTGAAAAAGATAAAGCGATCAGCGAAGATGACAAAAATCGGGGCAAAAAGGAAGCCGATGAGCTGCTGCACAAATCCGAAAAACAGCTTACCGAGATAATGTCAGCCAAAGAGAAAGAGATCATGGAGGTATAAGCTTCGCATAAGAACTATTCTAATCAGTAGAAAGCCGGGAACCCCCCGGCTTTCTCTGTTTTTATTGGCATAATTCTCCTCCTTTTTATAAAAATGAATGGGTCGACGATATTCTCCAATCGCCCAGAAGAGTGTCTGAAATATTGCTATCCTCTTCGGATATCTTTTAGTTAAAAAGCCCGCACAGGACGGACCCGCTTCTTCTGCTCCTTGCTGAACCCGCCCTGGGTCGCAGTAGGAAAAAACAGATACCACGCAGTAATCGTAGAAGTGTTCGAAGAACTCCAGTAACCGTCAGAGGCAAAGCCCCCCACAGTGCTTTTTTGGATGTAAAGCTGGTACAACTCGTCCTTGCTCGGCAAGAACCAGTCGGCATATCCCCCGTTCGAATAGTTATCGCACATCGCTGCAGCTGTATATGGGTACGCAGATACTGACCATTTTGCCAGTATGGCTGTGGTATTGCCTTGCCCACTTCCAATCCCTGTACCTGTCCCGATTGATTGCCATGCATAATCAGTCGTATTTGAAACTAATGACTGCCCGGTGCTCCAACGGTAAAGTGTGTTGCTTGAATAAGACCATGCATCGGTGTAGGACACATTGATGTCTGCAGGTGCCGCAATAAGGCCATGCTTGGTGGCCGGTGTAGATGCCGGAATATTGCCTTGTTGATTTCCTGTCTCATTTATATAAAATACAATACCACCCTGATAGCTGTCGCCGATTGCTATAGCCGGAATGACGGTGAAGCTTACCGAGCTGGTGGTTGCGGCAATGATTTCGTCAGCTCCTTTTACTTCAAAAACAACATTCGCTGCTGAATAAGCGCTTGTCGGGGTACCCGTCACCTCTCCCGTTGAACCGTTCAGAGTCAATCCGGCAGGAAGTGTACCGGTTTTGACTCTGTAAGTATATGGCAATAGGCCGCCACTCGCCGTCAGGGGAGTAAAGCCGCTCATCGTTGCCCCGATAGTCAGGTTCTGAGCGGCGGTGTTGGCTGTTGCCGTAAGGACCTCACTCACCGTCAAGCTCACTGTACTGGTGGCTGCCGCTATAGCATTGTTGGCATCTCTTACTTCAAAAACAACATTCGCTGCTGAATAAGCGCTTGTCGGTGTACCCGTTACATCTCCCGTAGAGCCGTTCAATGTCAACCCGGCAGGTAGTGTACCGGTTTTGACGCGGTAGGTGTAAGGCTGTGTGCCACTGCTCGCCGTCAGCGGTGAAAATCCGGTCATTGCGACTCCGACCGTCAGTATCCGGGGTGCGGTATTGGCTGTTGCTGTAAGTGCATCATTCACAGTAAAGCTCACGGTACTGGTGGCAGCCTCTATAACATTGTTGAAGTCTGTTACTTCAAAAACCACATTCGCTGCTGACTGAGCGCTTGACGGTGTTCCCGTTACCTCTCCCGTAGAGCCGTTCAGTGTCAGCCCGGCAGGAAGTGTACCGGTTTTGACTCGGTAGGTATACGGCTGTGTGCCGCCGATCGCCGTTAGCGGAGTAAATCCAGTCATTGCGGCTCCGACCGTTAGGTTCCGGGGGTCGGTGTTGGCCGTTGTCGTGATATCCGAATTCACCGTAAAGCTCACGGTACTGGTGGCAGCCGCCAGAACATTGTTTGCATCTTTTACTTCAAAAACAACATCCGCTGCTGATTGAGCGCTTGACGGTGTTCCCGCTACTTCTCCCTTAGAGCCGTTCAGTGTCAACCCGGAAGGAAGTTTTCCGGTTTTAACGCTGTAGGTATATGGCTGTGTGCCGCCGATCGCCGTCAGCGGTGAAAAACTGCTCATCACTGCACCGACTGTCAGGTTCCGGGGGTCGGTGTTGGCCGTTGCCGTGATATCCGAATTCACCGTAAAGCTCACGGTACTGGTGGCAGCCGCCAGAACATTGTTTGCATCTTTTACTTCAAAAACAACATCCGCTGCTGACTGAGCACTTGACGGTGTTCCCGTTACCTCTCCCGTTGAGCTATTCAGTGTCAACCCGGCAGGAAGTGTACCGGTTTTGATGCTGTAGGTATACGGCAGTGTGCCGCTGCTTGCTGTCAACGGAGAAAAGCCGCTCATCACTGCACCGACCGTCAGGTTCCGTGACTCAGTGTTGGCTGTCGCGGTAATAGCCAGAGTAATCGTAATGCCGTTAATGGTAACCGCATTTGCATTCTGAGGAAAGAGAGCAAGACTCTGAACATTGATCAGGAACACACTCCAGATGAGGGCAGTCAGGGTTTTTCCAGGTAACATCATGCAGGTGCGCTTCAGGTTATTCAGTTACTGGTTTTTACGGCAACTGTATAGTTTTCGGGCATACTGTCAGTAACACTGATTACCCAAATATCACCACTAATTGCTGCAGAAGGAAACTGCCTGGTATGAATAACCACTTGCGTTGACGGAGTAGTGACAAGTGCTGAATAACTGTAAGGCGATCCGTTGCGCATTACACCTGTGATGGATGGAGAACCTTTGCCTACCGTGATGAAAACATCACCGGCACTGTTTACAGTAACACCTCCCGGCAATCCGGCCTTGCTTATTGTTGCTGCAAGAGTGACCGCAGTTGGGTCAACTTTAGCAAGAAAGGAGTTCGGAAGCTGTACCGGACGCGTGAGGGCATCAGCCAGCATGTTTGCACTGTCGCTGCTGCGGCTTGGCTTCATGCGTTGGGCAAGCGAGGCTGTCTGTTTGCCAACAGGGAGAGATATACGGCAGGTCAGCATAATACCGTCATTACCGGCAACTCCATTCTGCCCATGATTGTGATAGGCGCTGAGCTGCCAATTGCCAGTTTCAGCCGTAACACTTATTCGATTCTCCCCTGCTCCGGATCGGTAACCTGCACCAAGGAAAAGTTCAGAAGAGGGCTCATAAAACAGCTCAAAAGCGTAATAAACACTTTTGTTAAGCTCTCTGGTGCCGTCTGAGAAGGGGAATTCCAGCCGCTCATATCCAAAAGATCCTTTGATAATCAGACTGGAGAGCAAAGCTACCTGTGCATCTGCAGCCGCGCCAAACATCCTGCCCTCCGAGAGCTTGAGCGGATCATTCATGATAAAGTAGCTCGTGGCTGTTTCACGCATGAATGAGCGTGGAGCATCGGCAGATGACTTTTGTTTTGCCTGTGCACCCCATACCGAGAGCCCGATGGATTGCAGCTTGCCTCTTTCTGCGCTATCGTTGAGAATGTATTGCGAGGCAATGGAATAGCTGAACTGTTGGAGATCGATATTTGCATCCCCCGAGGGAAAACTGAAAATCTGATTGCCCCACAAATAGCCTCCGGAGGTTTTAATTCGGAAACCGGAATCAGGGATCTGCCACACACTGTTCACAACCAGATCCCTGCGATCATTGAAAAGGGTGATCGTGGAACCAACAGCAAACGGCTCCCAAAGCATGGTTGCAAACTCAAACTCTCCCCCGGCCATCGCACTGCCGATATCGGGTTTATAATAGACCATGCCCAAACCGGCTGTGGCGATGCTCTTGTTTCCATGGTACTGCATCCTTGCCCTCGCCGGACCGAGCACACCGGTTACCGATCCATCTGCCAGTGAAAAGGGAACGATGGGAAGCATGCTTGCAAAATCAGGCGTTGCCTTCCGGGATTGAGCGTTTGGATCGCTATTATTGGTGAAAGCGCCCATGCTTCCTGCTGCACTGGATACCATTCCGGCAAGATTAACAGACGCTCTTGAAAGTGGTTGACGGGCCTCCTGTTCCTGCGCAAGAAGTCGATAAGCCTGGTCTTGCGGAAAGGCACAAAATATAACAACCGCGAGAAGGCTTTTGGTGACAAAAGATAAAATATAATGGCATTTGCGGTTAATCCTTGCTCTCAATGAAGGCTGTGAGCCATGGTAATTGCAACAGTATTGCAATTTGATGCCCCCCTTGCGTTGATGGAGCTCGGCCAATGGGAAAAAGTGCTGACAAAGCTTGATAACGTCGACGGCAATTGAGCATGGTGAATTCCTGAGCAGCAATTTTTCATCAGGAGTTACTGCACGGTACCTGTCAAGCAGTTTGTAAAACAGACCTTCATAGCTTTTGTTTATGCGGCCTTTCATGACGTCAGACAAGGGGGACTTCGCTTTATATCTGACAGGCCGAGGTGATACCAGTTCTTAAAGTGGACGCCAAGACTGGTTGGAATACCCTTCAGAGATTGATGAACACTAATCTGAGCAATTAAACCGGTTAACAGTTTTTGACTGCCAGTGTAATACTTTCTGCAGTGGTTGCTTGGGTGCGGTTTTTGGAGTTCCTCAAATTCAAGTCTCGGAATAATCGTCACAAACTCATCAAAGAGAATGCCGGTAATTTCATGTTCAGGCCTGATATGTTTTGTCATTGCTTAACTTCTGTTAAAACGTTTTTTTGTTGCATGATCCGATTCTACTACTGCTGAACTTTCCGCTTGAATCCGGAGAGTCACAAGAAAAATTACCAGTGGTTCAAGCATATTTCATCTCTTTTTGATTCAAAATGCTGAAGCGTCTGGCTGTCAACTCCTGAAATCAGAGAAAGAGATTGCTCATTCTTCCTTATCATTTTGCACAGGGATACCGCTTTATATTTTAAAGCATTAATAATCAAACGAAATCAAAGAGAAATTAATTCCACAGAAATCGGGTATTGCATAACCCGAATTCATTAACAAGCATAAAAAAAGCCCTCAACTCAGGGGCTAAAGAGTTATTTCAAAAAAGGTAACGCAGTATTTCCATCTAATATTACACAACCTGACAGGCAGAGGACTATAGGGCAATAAAGTTTAACAACCCGTTATCAGCAGTTATTAGCATTACCAAAAGCGTAGACAGCAGATGATGTTTTGTTCTCCTTCCCGGGAAAGCAGATAGAAATTCATTTTGAATACACCGCTAGGAAGGATGACGCTACGGAATGCGGAAAAGCAGAAAAGAGAATAAAAAAAGCCAGTAAATTTCTCTACCGGCTTTATGAACCTGATTATGCAAAGCTAAAAGAGCTTCACGCAAAATACTCCTTCATCTTCATGAACACCTCTTTTTTGCCGAGAAGGCCGCTGATCATGCCGAGTACCGTTGCTGCTCCAGCTGCAAAAAAGAGCGGGCGGGCGGAAATATTGTTGGTATAGTAGATTGCCGGAATTCCCCGCTCTTTGGCAAAGCTGTCGAGTGAGGTGGTACCGATCACCAGATCCGGATGGTACTCCTCTACAGCCTGCATATCCTCTTCAAGATATTTGCGGTATCGGATCTCGGTTCCGAGCATGGAGAGCACCTTGTGATCCTCCTCGCCGAGCGCCATCCTCGAAATAGAGGTTGATGCATAGGGAACTTCAAGCCCGGCTTCCAGCAGAAGACGCACAACCGGCAGTTCATTGCCTTCATAACCGGCCACTATAACCTTTCCTTTAAGGTGCTTGAACTGATTGAGTACCTCTCTTGATTTCCGGGCCTCCTCTTCCGCAACAGCCTGAACCGTAGAGGGGTCAAGAGCGAGCGCCTCACCGATGCGGCCTATCCACTGCGCTGTAGCGTTGGCTCCGATCGGGTTTCCCTTGACAATTTTTACCCCATGCTCTTCAAGCAGCGAAACGGTTTTTTCATAAAAGGGATGCAGCACGGCACAAGCCTCTGCCTCTGCGGCCTCGATATAGTCCTCAAGCGATGATCCGGGGAGCACAATCACCGATTCGACACCGATTTTCTGCAGCACCGATCCAATGGTCATGGCATCAACCGGAAAAATCTCTCCAAGTACCACCAGCGATTTTGCTTTTTTCGGTGCGGCGAAATTCCCGAACCGCTTTAAGAGTGTGGCTACAGCAACATCCTTTGCCTCGGGATGGGTCCTGATCTGAAATGCAGGAAGACGGACAAGCAGCACTTCAGCATTTCCGGCCTTCCGGGGCAGCAGCTCCTCGGCAATCCCGGCCGTTTCAGCAACACAGGTACTGACAACCGGAATAAACCGTACCACAGGGTCGCGGGCAATCTCTTCAATGGTACGACGAAGATCATCAATCATGGTTCCGCCGGAAATCTGCACATTCATCAACTCCGGAGAGATGATGGATTTGCGGGCCGCATAGAAATGGGAGACAAACGTCAGCCCGTAAAGACAACCCTGGTCGGCAGCCAGACAGACCTGAACACCGTCAATTCTTGTCAATACCCTCAGCCCGCCGAAAGCCGGACACATGGACTGCGGGTGCAACGTGCTACAACTCTTTTTCTGCATGAAGAACAACCCTCTTGATAACATGTTGGATATATGCGCTGCCAGCCGTTTTTTCAGGCAGCCTTTTAAGATGTGCTGAAGCCTCCTCTCTGCCTGAAAACCTGCCCGTCGCGACCCTGTGGTATTTCACTGCCCCGGAGAATGCAGGCCAGACAAATGCCGCAATGCCCTTTGAACGCAAAGGGCTGATCTCTTTACGGGCGGTACTCCCGGAACGAAAGGTTGCCAGTATGATCGTATAGTCCTCTTTTTCAAGAACAAGAGAGTCAGCACCCCCGCCCTGAGCGGGTGTAACCGTTTCAGAACCGACCGGAGGATTGCTGTTCGGACTGACTGATGTTGTGGATTGTGAAAGAGTCGCAACAGAGAATGGAACGCTTTCAGCAAGCTGTCGGCCATAAAGAAAAACAAGCAGCAATCCGGCAGCTATCACTGCCGAAAAGAGAATCAGGGATGGAGCTGCTTTACCTCTGCTGCCGGTCGGGACCCGATCCTGCGGCAAAACAACAACCTCCTCCAGATCCTGATACTCCCTGTTCAACAGTGCTTCCAGAGAGCTCTCCGCAACAAACCCGTAACCTCCCTCCTGAAGCGTGAAACGGCCGAACCCGTTGAAAACCAGCTCCCGTTTCTCCTTGAATGCGCGGCCAAGAACTTTGGCAAGATTCCGGCCAAACCGGTTGGCATCGTCCGGACTCATCGACACTCTCGAAACAGCTATCCGCACGGTATCATCACCTCCGGAAATACCTCTCTCGAATATCATCCTGTTACAGGGGGGGGTATAAACCGTACCGGAAGCCGTGAGCTTTTTAACCGGTGCAAGCTTCCTGACCGCAAATCTGCCGAGACCCTTCACGGTGAGCTTTCCGCAAGCAAGAAACTCGGCAACCATGGCACCTGAAAAACTGTTCAGAAGAGCATGAGCCTCTTGACTCTCCATAGCAAGCAGACCCGCCAGCTCCTCAATAAAATCATGGTTGGTCATAACACGTCGCCCTTAAGCAATTGAGCGGTAAACGCTTTGCTGTGAATAAAAAACGAATATAACACTTCCCGCTGTAAATACGCGACCGCCTCCATATCTGATGGCTTCATGCTGCGCGGCTTCCCCGCCGTCCCTAACAACGTGAGGGATCTCCTGTGTTTCACCGCTCACTCCATCAGATTTCTCTCCCGAGTTCCTCGGGATTTGAAATGACACATCGGAACTCTCCTCCATTAAGAGCAAAGAATCAGCGGGTATTAGAGAATGATTTGCTTTATTACAGCATACATTTTTACGGTCACCTATCCTGTTTGCCGGCATGAGCACAGAGATTCTTTCGGTCAGTGAGCTGACTCAGCAGATAAAGTCAGAACTTGAAATGACTTTTCCTGCTGTCAAGGTCAAGGGTGAAATATCAAACTACAAGCGACACAGTTCGGGTCACAGTTATCTGACACTGAAAGACGACGGAGCCCAGATCCCGGCCGTTATCTGGAAAAACACCGGAATCAGGCTTGCCGTTGAACTCAGGGATGGCATCAATGTTGTGGCTGAAGGGCGACTTGAGGTCTACCCCCCGTCCGGGCGCTATCAGCTCATCTGTACTGCTGTGACTGCGGCCGGAGAGGGGGCTCTACAGCAGGCTTTTGCCGAACTCCTGCAAAAACTCGCAAAAGCCGGCTATTTCGCCGCAGAGCGGAAAAAGCCGATTCCCGCCATACCCGAAACTATCGCGCTCATCACCTCTTCCACCGGAGCGGTCATCGAGGATATGAGCAAGGTGCTTGAACGAAGATTTCCGGCAGCAAGAGTACTTCTCTATCCGGTCAAGGTTCAGGGAACCGATGCCGCCGAATCAGTAGCCGCAGGTATCGCCTGGTTCAACGAAACAAAAAATCCTGCACACCGGCCGGATGTTATCATTATCGCACGGGGAGGCGGTTCACTTGAAGATCTGCAGGCTTTCAACGGAGAGGTTGTGGCCAATGCCCTTTACCACTCATCTATTCCGGTAATCAGTGCCATCGGCCACGAAACCGATCTGACCATTGCTGATATGACCGCAGATCTCAGGGCCGGAACTCCCTCGATTGCCGCAGAACTGGCGGTACCTGATACAGGGGAGCTTCTCCGCCGGATTGAGACTCTGCAGTCAAAACAGGATCGGGCAGTACAGAACAAAGTTGAGGGAGCAGAACGTCAGATCTACTCTATCTGCAGCAGCTATGCCTTCAACCGCCCTCCGCTTCAGATGGAGCAGTTTGAGGAGCGGATCACCACCCTTCTTGACCGAACGACAACAACCATCAGGAACCGGTACAGTGAAAAGGCGGAGCGCTACGCATCCCTGCTTCAGCAGCTTGCACTGCTCGATTACAGAAAAACGCTTCAACGAGGCTATGCGCTTGTCAGAAAAGAGGGGAAATTCATGACCGGCATAGCAGAACTGCACCCTGACGACAGGGTTGATCTGCTCTTTCACGAAGGAACGGTGCCCGCCGTGATAAGCAGTGATCAGCAATGATTCCGGATTTGGGATTCTGAATTACGAATTGGTGTGTAGGGGCGATCCTGCGTGTTCGCCCTCTTGAAAATGAGGGCAATTTTTCTTCGTCGTTATGGTCGGTGAACTCCTTGTTCTCCTTTTCCTGATAGCCTAAAAAGCACGCACGGCACGCACACGACTGTAGTAGGACTTTGTTCCCCCTCCCTGATAACCATCGCTGAAGTACTGGTACCAGGCCGTATCACTGGTCATCTCGGAGGAGCTCCAGTAGTAGTCTCCGGCAAAGGAACCGCATAGCGCTCGGTTGATGTAGAGCTGGTTCAGTTCATCCTTGCTCGGAAGAAACCAGTCACTGAAACCACCACCCCGATATGCCCGTACCATAGCGGCAGCGCTTCTCGGATAGGTTGCTGCAGGATATTTCGCCAGGATCTTTGCGGTATTAGCTCTGCCCTGACCAAGTTCGGGTCTTGTATCAGAGAGTATCTGCATGGCATAATCACTGTTATTCACGGTTTCTTCCTGACCGGTACTCCAGCGATATACCCCCGCCCATGGTGACTTATTCCAGAGATCAGTATATCGGATAACGATGTCTTCAGGAGCAGCAATCAGGCCGTGCTGGCCGGTCACATCGATATAAAAGATGATCCCTCCCCCGTACTTGTCACCAATCCTGTATGAAGCCGCCCGGGATACCTCCGAGACCATCACCATACCGAAACAATAAATCAGAAACACGATCCATAATCGTATGAAAAGTGTTTTTGGTGAGATGCTCATGCTGGTTTCATAGTGAAGAAAGGGAAAAGACCATATCTGTCCGTTTTTGAAAATAACAATATCGTTCTATAAAAAAACAGATCGCCTTCTCGATCCGTTCTTCAGCGTTTAGCCGGGCAGATACCCCCTGATGATGGCACGAACCTGTTCAAGCTCTTCCGGTGTATTGACGCCGGGGTTGTCAACGCTTGTTGTGATACACCGGATTCGAAAACCGTTCTCCAGCAGGCGTAGCTGCTCAAGCGACTCCTCCTCTTCAAGCATCGATGGCTGAAGTGCCGCAAATTGCTCAAGAACATCCGCACTGAAGGCATAGAGCCCTATATGACGATAAAAGGTTGTCGTCGGCATCTTTGTTCTCGTGTATGGTATCGGACTGCGTGAAAAAAAGAGCGCAAACCCCTTGCGATCCATAACGACCTTCACCACATGAGGGTCCTCAATCTGACGCCGCTCATCGGGCTGCATGGGAAAAACAAGGGTAGAGCAATCCGGGGGGTTTGCAGAAAAAAACGGCTGAAGCGCAAGATCGATATTTTCAGGACTGATAAGCGGTTCATCACCCTGCAGATTGACAAAAACATCTCCTCCGGTCACTCTTGCCGCTTCAGCAATCCGCTCTGTGCCGCAGCGTGCCGAGGGCGAAGTCATAACAACTTCAGCTCCCCGCTCTTCCAGAACAGAAGCGATCTCCTGACTGTCGGTAGCAACAACAACGCGCGCTGCAAGCCGGGATTTAAGCGCCTGCCGCCAGGTACGGACAATGAGCGGTTCCCCCTCAAGATCGGCAAGCATTTTTTTTTCAAGACGGCTGGAATCAAGCCTGGCAGGAATAAGAATTACAGCTTTCATGTGGAGAGTGGAGTATCAAGAATCAAGGTTACGGGGCCGTCATTGACCAGAGCGACCTGCATATCCGCCCCATACCATCCGCTCCTGACCGGCTTGGCAATCTGCAGGCCAACCATCCGGATAAAACTTTCGTAAAGCGGCTGAGCAACGTCAAATCGGGCTGAACCTGAAAAACCCGGCCGGTTGCCCCGGCTTGTATCGGCATAGAGTGTAAACTGTGAAACAACCAGAACCTCTCCTTCACTCTCTGTGAGCGAAAGATTCATTTTACCCTCACCGTCATTAAAAATCCGTAAACCGGCAATCTTGCGGCACATCCATTCGACCTCCGCCATACCGTCACCGGGAGCAATACCAAGCAGAACAAGCATACCCGGACCGATCCCGGAGTATCGAGCGTCACTTGCAGAGACACTTGCGGAGAGCACTCTCTGAACCACAGCTCTCATAGAGCACCTTTTTTAATCTGTTCCGTAGTTCGATGATTACGTGGCCCCGACAGGTCGGGATCAAAATCCTTTCCCGGCCCCGCCAGCATCGGGACTGCGCTACCGATATTTCGCCCCTCCGGGGCTGGAACATCGAATCGCTCACGACAAGTAAAACAGGTGCCAATATTTTTTAAGCTTTTACTCATAAGCATTGAACGCCAAAGCCGCAGCTTCAACTGTGACCCCATCCAGCATCACGGTTTTTGTCCGGGAACTCTTCCCGGCAATAATATGCACCCGGGAGGGGGGAATATGGAACACTTTTGAAAAGAGGTCACAACACTCCCTGTTGGCGGCATCATCCACAGGAGCAGCTTTCAGACTCACCTTCAATCCTCCGTTATAGAGACCGCATACCCTGCTTTTCGATGACCGGGGCTGTGCCTTGACGACAAAAACCGCACTTCCGTTTTTTTCGCGAAGCTCAACCATTGCAGGGTTACCCGATAACCTTGGGTACTTTGAAAAAACGATCCTGTCTCTGAGGAGCATTCTTCAGTATAGCCTCCGATGAGAGCGGCTGAAGTTCAACATCCTCACGGAGTACATTTATCTGGTCATGGATGCTGCTGAGCGGCTCAACACCTTCAGTATCAACTTCATTGAGCTTCTCGATATAGTGAAGAATGTTGTTGAGCTCGCTGGTCATGACAATCGTCTCCTCTTCATTGAATCTGAGGCGTGCCAGATCGGCGATATAGGCAACATCTTTGGACGTAACCGACATAATATATTTGGTCGAAAATGTGATAAAAAACCTTTACAGTCTGCAGATCCCTATTTTCTGCTCATCCAGTCTGTTTTTCGGGCGCATCTCCATCGGTACAAAATCCCGCGCGTCCTCTCCGAGGTAGATCTGACGGGGTCTCGCAATTTTCTGTTCAGGATCCTTAACCTGCTCGATCCACTGTGAAAGCCATCCGGGTATCCTTCCGATAGCAAAGAGAACCGGAAACATATCCATCGGAAATCCCATCGCCTGGTAGATCAGACCGGAATAAAAATCCACATTCGGATAGAGCTTCCGGTTTATAAAATATTCATCCTCAAGCGCAATTCTCTCCAGCTCAAGAGCAATATCGAGCAGAGGGCTGCGACCGGTCTCTTCAAAAACCTGGAAAGCGATATCCTTGATAATTTTTGCCCTTGGATCATAATTTTTATACACCCTGTGGCCAAATCCCATAAGACGGCCCTCCCCGCTCTTGACCGATGCAATAAAGTCCGGAACCTTGTCAACCGATCCGATTTTCAGCAGCATGTGGATTACCGCCTCGTTTGCTCCGCCATGCAATGGCCCGTAAAGTGCCGCACAACCGGCAGCAATTGCCGTATAGGGATCGACTCCGGAACTGGCTACAGCGCGGACGGCATTGGTGGAACAGTTCTGTTCATGATCAGCATGAAGGATAAAGAGCACATCAAGAGCACGTTCAAGCACCGGATTGGGCTTGTAGTGTATTTCCGTCATCTTGAACATCATGGAGAGAAAATTGCCGGTATAGCTCAACTCATTATCAGGCAGAACATAGGGAAACCCGAGACTGTGACGGAAGCTCATTGCCGCCAGCGTGGGTATCTTGCCTATAAGACGCCGCACCTGGAGTTTACGGGACTCTTCATTGCCGATATCCTTCGCATCACGATAAAAAGTAGAGAGCGCGCCGACTGTGCCGACAAGAATCCCCATCGGATGAGCATCGTAGCGGAAGCCGTCCATGAACTTGACCAGATTGGCATGGGTCATGGTATGATGGCGGATATTGTAGGTCCATACCGCGAGCCTCTCCTTGTCTGGAAGCTCACCCTTGATAAGAAGGTATGAGGTTTCCAGAAAATGGCTGTGCTCTGCAAGCTGTTCGATTGGATAGCCTCGATAACGCAAAATACCTTTATCACCATCAATGTAGGTAATACGGCTTTTGCAGGATGCTGTATTTAAAAAACCGGGGTCATAGCCCAAAAGCCCGAAATCCTCAGCAGAAACCTGTATCTGACGAAGATCCATAGTATTGATGGTACCGTTCTCAACCGGAAGTTCATAGGTTTTTCCGGTCCTGTTATCAGTAACGGTCAGGGAATTTCTTGGGTCTGTAACGGCCATATTGATACCAATCTTGTTGATTGAAGATTACACGTAACAAAAATCAGAAACCATGCTGAAAGTGTTAAAAAACAAAGAAGTGCAGAAACATTTCTCCTTTTTCCGAACTCAATATAAACAGAAAAAAAACGAAAATACTTTTTGGATTTTAGGGGCGTGCTCTATACATTTACAACTCTTTGAATGGAGCTGTAGCTCAGTTTGGTTAGAGCGCCTGCCTGTCACGCAGGAGGTCGCGGGTTCGAGCCCCGTCAGCTCCGCAGATACACACAAAAAAAGGCTTCACTCCGGTGAGGCCTTTTTTTGTGCTCGATATACTCATCCTTTTTTGCGCTTGTCACGCACATAGATAGCCCTCGACTGTCCGTTTCCGAGAACCCTCTCATCAAAATCAAACAGCTTTGTTGCTTCCAGCAACTCTCCAAGCCTGATATAACCGTAGTTTCGAGGATCAAACTCCGGAGACTGCTTTGCGATGTTGCCGCCTGTCGTTGCAAGATGCGCCCAGCCGCTCTCATCAGAGGAGGCTTCAACTGCATTTCTCAGTAACCGGACCAGACGGGTATCCTGTTTAAGCTCAGCCATCGACTTGCGCGCAATCGGTTCGTTTTCATTGAGTTTCAGGCGAAGAACCTCCGTATAGATGAACTTATCACAAGCGGAAACAAAAGGGCCCGGAGTTTTTTTCTCTCCGAATCCGTAGACCGTCAGTCCGGACTCCCTGATCCGCGAGGCCAGTTTGGTAAAATCACTGTCACTTGACACAATGCAGAACCCCTGAAATTTGCCGGTATACAAAAGATCCATGGCATCAATAATCATGGCACTGTCTGTGGCATTTTTCCCTTTGGTATAGCCGAACTGCTGGATCGGCTGGATGGAAAACTCAAGAAGTACCTCCTTCCATCCCCGCAGTGCTGTAGTCGTCCAGTCGCCGTATATTCTTTTGACATTTGCCGTTCCGTACTTGGCAACCTCAGCAAGCAAACCTTCAATAATTGCCGGCTGGGTATTATCCGCATCAATTAGAACCGCAAGTCGTTCCGTTTTTTCGACTGCCATCTCACACTCCTTTCTTTTTTTCCGATAGATGCACAATGTTTCCGACAGCTCGTTACGCCTTAACCGTAAAGCCCTCTGCCCGGATAGTTTCCGTTATTGCAGCAAGAGTGACCTTTAACGGATCGCACTCAACCGTAACCCTGCCTGTAGTGTGAGATGCCTCGGCTTCCAGAACACCGTCAAGCTCTTCAAGGGCCTCCTTGATGAGCATCTCACAACCGCTGCAGCTCATGCCGCTTACCTCTAAATCATGTTTCATGGCTCTTTTATTTCATATGATTACCGGAATGCTCAACCGATCAGATCCAAACCGTCCAAAGAATCCTGACCGCTCAAGTTACGGACACTGCCTGCAATTCTGAAATATTTCAGCCAAATCAGAAACGCATCCAAATCATGATTGGCAGATCATTCATCAAGTGATTATATTGAATTACTATGACTCCTTCACTACCCTATTCAAGGTCCGGACTGTCTCGCTTCATTGCTTGCGCTCTGCTGGCCAGCCTTACCATTTTGACATCCTGCAACCGTAAATCGGATGAAATTGCAAATCTGCAGCAGCAGGTATGGAAAAATCCTCAGGATGCCGGAGGTTTTATGCTTCTCGGCAACGCTCTGGCCCGCAAACAGCGTTATAATGAAGCAACCGAAGCATTCAAAAATGCTCTGGCCATAAACCCCGGACTTGATCATGCAGAACAGGCTCTGGGAACGATCGCTTTCAATCAGAAAAACTATGCCGGCGCTCTGGGATATTTTCAGAAACACCTTGAACGCGCGCCAAAAGACTCGATGCGTCTTTATGATGTCGGCAATGTCTATATGCAGATGCAGCAGTATGATAAAGCTTCCTCGGCATACAGTGATGCCATAGATAACAGCGAAGCATTTGCAGAGGCCCACTACAATCTTGCAATCTGCTATATTCATACCGGCAGAAGGGCTGAAGCCGAGGCGATTTATGAATGGCTTCTTGTGAAAAACAATTATCTTGCCGTCTCGCTGCAGCGCCATTTCAATAAGGAAAAATCGGGTAGTAGTGAAAAACGGTAACCGGATTTATTTTCAAACTGGCACCGATTTTCCTTCGTTTTTTTTATTTCAGGAAACTGATATTGATAACTTGTTGTACTGTTTGCTTCTGGAAGCATGAAACAAACATATTAGAGCGTTATAATGCCGACAAACGCATATGATGAGTGAGCATTACCATACCATTACACCTTCAGCGGAACTCCTGTCTATCGAAAAGGCTGTTGCAAGCCTGAAAACTGCTTTAAGCCTTTACGATGACAAGCTTGATGCGGGCAGAGATCACAAGAACCATCTTGTAACCTTCTCGCAGCCAGTTCTTCCTGCAGACCTGCCCGTATGGCTCTCTGTGCAGACGATATATCCCAGAGTGTTCTGGATGAACCGTGAAAAGGATTATGCTGTAGCCGGAATCGGCATTGCTGACACCATTACGTATGACGGAGAAGGCAATAACGACGAGATGTTCAGGCAGTTCGAACGCTCCATAGCCCGCACAACTCCTCAAGCACGCTATTTCGGAGGGTTCCACTTCAACAACAGCGAGAGACAGGATCCGATCTGGAAGGAGTTTTCCTCCTTCTCTTTTGTACTGCCACTTGTCCAGCTGACATTCGAGAACGAACACTACTCCCTTTCATGCCATCTCTGGCTTGAGCAGGGTGATGATGTCATAACAAAAATCCGTGAGCTGACCGAAGTGCTTGACCGGGTAGTAACCAACACCGACTGCTCTGCGTCAAAACTCCCGGAACTGCTCAACATCTCCTATAATCCGGATGAAACCCGATGGATTGAGCTTTGCAGAAAAGCGCTCCGGACGTTTACCAGCGGAGAGATGGAGAAGATAATGCTTGCACGGCAGACAATACTTGAGTTCAGTACGACACTCTCTCCGCTCCTCTTCCTGCTTCGCTATCCCTATCCGGAAAATGCGATCTACAGGTTCTACTTTGAGCCGGCTGAAAACCGGGCATTTTTCAGCTTTTCACCCGAACGGCTCTATCGCAGAAAAGGCAACCAGCTCCTGACTGAAGCGCTTGCCGGAACCTGTTCTAAAGAGATGATCAAAGGCGGTGACCATCACGCTTCGGAGGCACTCCTGAATTCAGAAAAAGATATCCGCGAGCATAACTTTGTCAGGGCGATGATCTATGAAGACCTCTTTCCGATATGCAGAGAGATTGACATGGAGGAGGATGTCTGTGTCATGCAGTTGAACCGCCTTGCGCACCTCTATACCCGCTGCTCGGCAACACTCAAGCCTGAATTCGAAAATGACAGCGATGTACTGAAACGCCTCCATCCAACTCCGGCTGTCGGCGGCGTCCCGAAGGAGCCCGCACTTCAGCATATCATGGAACTCGAACCCTTCAGCCGGGGCTGGTATGCCGCACCTGTCGGCTGGATCAGCCGTGATGCCGCTGAATTTTCCGTAGCCATCCGCTCGGCGCTTGTCAACGGACGCTTCACCTATCTCTACTCCGGTGCCGGACTGGTAACCGGATCGGATCCCCTCTCTGAATGGAACGAGGTTGATCAGAAAATCGGCGACATCCTGACTATAACCCGTCAGGAAGCATGAACAACCGCCAGATCACCACACTGTGGAGCAGCATCATCATTGAAGAGCTGATCCGGCAGGGTGCTGATTTTTTCTGCATCTCACCCGGTTCACGATCAACGCCGCTCACGGCTGCCGTTGCCGGAAACCTGAAAGCCCGGTGGAAAATCTTTCCGGATGAACGCTCTGCGGCATTCTTTGCGCTCGGCCATGCCAGAGCTACCGGAAAACCGGCTGTTCTCATCTGCACATCGGGCACCGCCGTAGCCAACTATTTCCCTGCTGTTGTTGAGGCATCCATGGACTCTCAGCCGATGATAGTGCTCTCTGCCGACCGCCCCTTCGAACTGCTTGAATGCGGAGCAAACCAGACCATCCGCCAGGAGAACATTTTCGGCAGTTATACCCGGTGGCACATGCAGCTCCCGGTTCCGTCAACGGAACTGCCACCGAAAGCCCTGCTCTCCACAGTTGCCTATGCCATTGCGAAAGCTGTCGGTTCACCTCCGGGGCCGGTTCACCTGAACCAGCCGTTCCGGGAGCCGCTGGAACCGGAAGCTCCCGATCCGAAAGATCCCTGGCTCAACCCTCTGCATGAGTGGCAGGAAAGCTCAGAACCGTCAAGCCGCTCACTCTTTGCGGAAAAGCGACCGGATATTGAAGCGCTCTCGATACTGCGTGGAGTGCTTGCAAAAGCTGACCGACCTCTCATTATTGCCGGAAGCATGCAGCGCGCCGAAGAGTCGGAAGCGGTTACCGAACTTGCTCTTGATCTTCAGATACCGCTCTACGGCGATCTCTCTTCAGGAGTTCGCCTGATGAACACAACACTTCCCTGGCAGCAGGCCTTTGCAACTCCGGAATTCACAGAGCGATTCAAACCCGATCTGGTTCTCCATTTCGGCGGTCGCCTGATCGCAAAGCACCCGGCAGCCGCAATCCGGAATTGGAGTCCCAAAAACTATATCGTTATCAGACCCGATGCCGAGCGCTACTCCCCTGACCACAACGTAACCCTGAGCATTGAGCGTTCGATTCTCCTGACCGCCAAGGCTCTCAAGGGGTGCCGCTCTGCCGCTTCCGGAATCAATATGGGGCAGGCCGAAACATTCTTCCGCTACGCAGGAGAAGCCATTGATGGTGAAACCACCGGCACCCTTCCGGTAACAGAAATTTCCGCTGCGAGACTGGTTTCAACGCTGATAAGCAGCAGCCAGCGACTCTTCCTTTCAAACAGCATGCCGGTCCGCGATATGGACAGCTTCGCATGCAACATTCAGACCGAATGCGTCATAACCGGCATCAACCGCGGAGCAAGCGGGATTGACGGCATTATCTCAACCGCAGCTGGATTTGCCTCAGGCGGACAAAAGCCGGTAACGCTCCTGATCGGCGATATCGCCTTTCTGCACGATCTGAATGCACTTGCACTGCTCGGTTCCATGGACGTTCCCCTGCAGATCATTGTGCTGAACAACAACGGCGGAGGCATCTTCTCGTTCCTGCCGGTATCAGCGTGCAAGGAGATCTTTGAAACCCACTTCGCCACCCCGCAGAATTACAGCATCAAATCCGCCGCCGAAACCTTCGGTGTGGAGTACGCAAATCCGCACACCAACGACGAGTTCATCGCCGCCTACAAAAAAGCTTCCACCAGCACCCGGAGTACCGTGATAGAGGTCAACGGCACAAGAGAGGATAATCTGCTCCGCCACCGCTCACTCCAGGCAAAAATCAACACCCTCGCCGCCGAACATCTTACCGGGCTGTAAGTGGGTGGCTCAAAGCTGCCCTAAACCATTGACGTTCAGGATATACCATCCCTTTAGCAATGAAAATCTTTACCCGTACAGCCATTGCCCTGACAGGTCACACTATATGTAATCCCGCACGCACAAGTACCACTTAAAGTTATTGGAGATTGAATACCACCAGCTTTGTGACCACAACTTGCGATCCAACGTCCGCATCCTGAATTAACGCCTTTTCCCTGTTCGATTCTTGGTTTCTCTTCGTTCTGCTCTTTCGGCTTTTCAACCATAACTTATCTCCTTTTATTGTTTGTTATAGAGGTTGATTATGCATACAAATCTTGTTCATCCTTAAAATATTACGTATTATTTACGCAAATAAACACTAAAAATTGACGTAAGTCAAATGATCAAATAAATATCCTGATCATTGAACCATTTTTCAGGATAAAGTTCATCAGTTAACCACAAGCCGGATAATGATAAAGGCCACTATCATTACTGAACCGCTGAGATAGATACGGCGGATATCATTGATCCGGTCAGGTATCCGGGGATTCAGAAGACGTCTTGCGGAATAGATAATGACCGCATCAAAGATGACAATTGGTGGCAGATAAAACCATTCAAGCCAGCCGAAAATAAACGGAAGGGCACTTCCAGCGATGACGATTCCAAAAATGGCTGCTGCAATTTTCATTGTTCTCTCCGGGCCGAAACGAACAGCCAGTGAACGCGACCCGGTTTTACGGTCACCCTCAACATCCAGAGCATCCGCGGCGATCTCTTCTCCAAGGTCAACAATCATGGTAGTGAGTGCAAGAAACCAGACTATTTTTTCATAGGGCTGTCCAACAGTAATCCCTCCGAACACAAAGGACATTCCCACAGAAAAACCCACGATGAGATTGCCGATCAATCCGGACTTCTTGAGCCTCCAGTTGTAGAGAAAACCTGCCACCCAGACAATACAAACAACAAAAAAGGCCTCCACACCAATCATCAAGCCGGAAAGGAAACCGAGGAGCGCAACAACAGTGGCAAGAAGAATCGCTTCAGTTTTCGTAACAACACCGGAAGGGAGTGGACGGGAGGGAGCATTGATCCGATCAGTCTCGATATCAAAACAGTCGTTAAGAATGAGGGCGGTCGCCGAAATAAAGAAAATAGTCAGAAAGCCATATGCCGCCTGACGAAAAGACGGGAGGGATCCAAGTGCAAGAAGTTCGGCAAGAAGTGCACAGGCACCTGCGGAGCAGGAGAGTTCAAAACGAAAGAGCCGAAACAGCCCGATTAGTTTTGACTTGGTCATTGCATGGAAGCATAAATGACAAATCACCCGGTAAAACCCTATTCACAATACCTTCAGCGTACGACGGATACGTGAAACTACCAAACAACCTTTCTGCTACGCTCTTTAGTGACAAACTAAATCTGAACCGATATTGTTATATTACGGCAATAAACATAGTCAATGCAAAGGGTGAATTCCCCTGTTTTCAACATTTCAAACCATTATCAATGCCAAAGATTGAGAACATTGACGCGGAATACGTAACCGACAAAAACGGGGTCAAAAAATCGGTTATTCTACCCCTGGACGATTTTTATGAGTTACTTGAAGAGCTTGAAGACATGGCTGCTGTTGCTGAGCGCAAGGATGAACCAACAATCTCTCATGAGCAACTTGTTGAAGATCTGAAGAAAAATGCGTTGCTATAGCATTCATTGGAAAAAATCTGCTGTTAAAGAGTTGAAAAAGCTTGACAAAGGGATTATTCCTGAAATTGTGAACTCCGTAAATGATCTTGCAGTTGACCCATTACCTCCTGGCTGTAAAAAGATGCGAGGGTCATTGCAAACCTACAGAATTCGTAAAGGCGAGTACAGGATTATCTATTCAATCGAGCATGAACAACTCATTATTCATGTCATAAGGGTTGAACATCGCAAAGACATTTATGAAAAGTTCAATCCTTGAGAGAAAACAGAACATATAGTTTATCCCCTTTCTCCATGTGGAACATGAACGACATCATACAGGTCACCTATAAAGATGGGTATGTTTACCATATCCTCTTTGATAACGGCGTAGGTGGCGATATTGATTTTACCGAATATCTCTCGAAAGGTCCGGTTTTTGAGCCGTTAAAGGAGATGGCCTTTTTCCGGAAAGCATCAATTGAAGGAGGAACAATCTCCTGGCCGAATGGCGCAGATATTGCGCCTGAAACACTCTACAACAAAATTCTGCGTACACAAAGCGATATCAATCCTCAGCACCTGCTTTCTCACTCTGCGTAACTCTTCTTATGGCTTACCGCCATTGAGCAGAGGGCTGCTCAACAAAAAAATCAACCCTAAGATTTATCCTCAACCTGAATAATACGTAATTTACCGGAATCCTCTCGCTGAATAACAAATTTTGGATTTTTCCCCTTGAACTCAACGATATGTTTTTCAGGTTTTAATCTTATTACTGGAAACACTGTGATTTGAAAAAAACCGCATTCCGGTAGTTGAACGCCTTGAGGAAGCGACGAAAATGAAAATTCACCAGATTCGTTCGTCTCTGAACAAACAATTGGTTGATCATCAGGCTCAAGCTCAACATAAATCTCTGCTCCAGGTACAGGCTCTCCCATAATTGTTTCACTTTTTAAGAGTTTATCACACAAGTAACTTTGAAACTAGTTCACCAAACTCTACCCATAGAAATAATATAAAGTAAATATGCTCATTATCCGACAATTTATCGTCAATAATACATCAGCACAATATTTACTTTTAGCATAAATTTGCAGCTTTATAGAGTCCTCTCCTACCAACGCCGGCATCTTTGCAATCTCTATCATAACAAGAATTTGCGCTACGTCTGGGCGGCAAACAGTTTCACTGTTTTCGCACAAAACATCCGGATCGCGATAGCACCGCAATCTGCGAGACTAAAAGAAAAAGATGGGTAAGGTGGCTATTTTTTTACTAACAACATGTCGCTCCTCTGGAGCTTGAAAACAACATCAAGAAAAAATGGTAAGTTTATCAACAAGTTCAATAAAAAATCTCTCGTCAAAGAGCACTATCCATATCAAAACAGAAGTACAAGGGAATCTAAAGTACAGTTAGTTATGAACGTCCCCTCATTGGTTATCGGAGACCCGGATTTGCCGGGGATTGTGTTTTTGCACGGGTTTCTCGGGTCGGGGAGCGACTGGCTGGCTGTCGCACGGGAGCTTGAACGGGAGTACTGCCCGGTGCTGGTGGACCTTCCGGGACATGGAGAAACGCCTATACCCAAAGAGGGCAACCCTGAGCTGTTTTTTATGGAGACCGTCGATGCTCTGGCTGCGGAGCTGAGGCGTTCGGTGGCGGCTCCCTCTTTTCTCGTGGGTTACTCCATGGGGGGGCGTGTGGCGCTTGCCCTCATGCTCCGCCACCCTGATCTTTTTGCAAAAGCGGTTATTGTTTCAGCCTCCCCCGGCCTCAGAACCGAAGAGGAGCGGGCTGCCCGCCGCAAAAGCGATGAAGGGGTTGCCCGGAAAATCGAGAAGAATTTTGAGGGATTCATTCAGGCCTGGTATGAGCAGCCACTCTTTGCAACTCTGAAAAATCATCCGCTCTTTCACGAAATTGAGCGCGAACGGAAAATCAACAATCCCGGAAACCTCGCTTCAGCGCTCAGGCTCCTCGGAACCGGAGAACAGACCTCACTCTGGGATGCACTGGCGCAAAACAGGGTGCCGACCCAATTTTTTGCCGGTGAAAAAGACCTTAAATTCGTTGAGATTGGGCGCCAAATGGTTAATTTATGCCCTGACTCCACGCTTGAGATCTTTTCCGGCTGCGGCCATACGCTGCACATTGAAAACCGGGAGCTGTTTCTCGACCGCCTGAAAACATTTTTCAACAAGCAACAACCATCCTGATATGAGCGCTGTAAACTGGATACCGGCCGGTGAATTTACCGACATTCTCTACCATAAAGCCGAAGGGATCGCCAAAATCACCATTAACCGCCCTGAAAGACGCAATGCATTCCGCCCGCAGACGGTTGACGAGATGATTGAGGCCCTTCAGAACGCCCGCAATGACCAGGAGATCGGCGTCATCATCCTGACCGGTCAGGGCGACCTGGCCTTCTGCTCGGGAGGCGACCAGAAAATAAGGGGAAACGCCGGTTATGATGACGGCAAAGGGGTGAACAAGCTCAACGTGCTCGACTTCCAGCGTGACATCCGCACCTGCCCGAAACCGGTCATCGCCATGGTTGCAGGCTACTCAATCGGTGGCGGTCATGTGCTGCATATGCTCTGCGACCTTACCATTGCGGCTGAAAATGCCATCTTCGGCCAGACCGGCCCGAAAGTCGGCTCATTTGACGGAGGATGGGGTGCAAGCTACATGGCCCGCCTTGTTGGCCAGAAAAAAGCCCGTGAGATCTGGTATCTCTGCCGCCAGTACAATGCTGCAGAAGCCCTTGCCATGGGCCTCGTCAACACCGTTGTACCGCTCGATCAACTTGAAGAGGAGACGGTTAAATGGTGCCGTGAAATCCTTGCCAACTCACCGATGGCCATCCGCTGCCTGAAGGCTGCGCTGAATGCCGACTGCGATGGCCAGGCCGGACTGCAGGAGCTGGCCGGAAATGCCACCATGCTTTACTATATGAGTGAAGAGGGACAGGAGGGCAGAAACGCGTTTGTTGAAAAACGCAAGCCTGACTTCAGCAGATTCCCCAAAAGACCATGAGAGCCTCACATGTAACCCTCTACCGGTATAGCATACCCTTTACGGAACCGGTAACCGTCAAAGGAGTCCGGCTGTTGCAGCGGGAAGGTATTATCATCGGCCTCACAAGCCGGGAAAGCAGCAGGGTTGCCTACGGCGAGATTGCTCCGCTTCCAGGTCTGCACCGAGAGCTTTTTCAGTCCGCAGAAGCCCAGTTGATTGAGGTGCTTGCCAAACATAACTTTGCCGCATCCGGGATTATGCAGGAGCAGCTCTACCCTTCGGTGCGAACCGGTCTTGAGATGGCTATGATCAACCTTGAAACCGCCGACAAGGGTGGCCGTTCCGCATTTTCCCCTTTGTCCGGGAGCGCAAAACAGGTTCCGCTCAACGCCCTGCTCTTCGGCGATACAGCAAAAATCATTGAGCGGGCAGAGCTGCTGTTCAATGTTGGATACCGGACATTCAAGCTCAAGATCACTGCCGGAAAAACCGACGATGCCCTGCGGAGCCTTGAAGCGCTGCACCGTACCTTTGGCCGGCAGATCGAACTGCGTCTTGATGCCAATCAGTCGCTTATGATGGATGAAGCTCTCGATTTTGCCCGAAGCGCTCCTGCCGGCAGCATTGAATATATCGAAGAGCCGCTTCAGGATGCTGAACTGATCGGGGAGTTTCATGCAAAAACAGGACTCTACTCCGCACTTGATGAAACGCTCTGGCAGAAACCCGAGATGCTCAGCCATATTCCGGTGGCCGCTCTGAAAGCGCTCATCCTCAAGCCGAACCGTCTCGGGGGAATCTCTGTGGCTCTGCATTTTGCCCGGTATGCCCAGGAAAACAGGCTGAAAGCCGTATTCAGCTCGGCTTTCGAGAGCGGTGTCAGTCTAAGCTTCTACACCATGCTTGCCGCCTCTCTGTCAACCGAACCTGCTGCATGCGGCCTTGACACATTCCGCTACCTTGAGTATGACCTGCTTGAGAGCCCGTTCGGCACTGAAAACGGAGTGCTTGACGCAGAAGCGCTCTATCTCGGCGGACAGAAAGTCAATGAGCATTTGCTCAAACGAACCTCTCTATGGACCTTGTAGGCCGGGCCGCGAAACTTTTCGGCAGCGCTCCTGCAATCATGATGAAGGGAAAAAGCCTCTCATTCCTGGAGTGTGATGAGAGGGCCCGGCAGATTGCCGGGCTGCTCTGCAAGGATGGATTTCGGGCAGGCGACATTATCGCGCTGCTCTCGGTAAATACCCCCGAACTGGTCATCACCCTGCTTGGTCTGCTGAAAGCCGGAATGATTGCCGCTCCGCTTAACTGCCGGTTTCCCGAAGAGCTGATCCGGAATACCTTACAGAACCTTCGCCCGAAACTGCTGCTGACCGGCAGCTCTGCTCAACTCCTTTACTCCGGATGCAGAACATCGCCGCTCACCTCACTGCTTGAAGATGCCTCGCCCCTGACCGCTGCGGAGAGCATGGTGCCACCCGAAGAGATGTCGCGCCCGGTTACCATTATTCATACCTCGGCCAGCTCGGGAAAAGCAAAAGCCGCCCTGCACACCTTTGCCAATCACTGGTACAGTGCTCTCGGCTCCGAAGAGAACCTCCCTTTCGGACCCGGAGATTGCTGGCTGCTCTCACTCCCGCTCTATCACATCGGGGGTTACGCCCTGCTTTTCAGAGCATTTGTTTCAGGTGGATGCCTTGCGATTGCAGAACCCGATGAGCCGCTTGCAAGCTCACTCGGGAACTTCCCGCTTACCCATATCTCGCTGGTGCCGACTCAACTCTACCGCCTGCTGGCCCAAAGCGAAAGCGCCCTGCGCCTGAGCCGACTGAAAGCTCTGCTGCTTGGCGGCAGCTCTGCTCCGAAGTCACTGCTTGAGGAGAGTCTACGGCAGCATATCCCCCTCTATCTGAGCTACGGCTCAACCGAGATGAGCTCACAGATTGCCACTACTCCAGGACCGATACTTAGCCCGGAGCAGAACAGTGGAAAAGTACTTCCCTACAGAGAGATACGCAAAGCGGAAGATGGGGAACTGCTGGTCAGGGGAGCAACCCTTTTTTCCGGTTACCTTACGGAGAGGGGCATCCAGCCGCAAACCGACAGCGAAGGATGGTTTCACACCAGCGATATCGGCACGCTCTCTGAAGAGGGAGTGGTGGCGGTAATCGGACGCAAGGACAACATGTTTATCTCCGGAGGTGAGAACATTCACCCCGAAGAGATAGAACAAGCGCTGATACTGATTGATGGAATCCGCGAAGCGGTTGTTGTACCGGTGCCCGATTGTGAATATGGCAAGCGGCCGGTGGCATTCATTGAGAGTGAAGGGGAAAACGCTCCCGATGATGGAGCTATCAGCCTTGCGATAAACTCGGCCGTCGGTAAACTTAAAAGCCCTGTACGGTACTTTCGGGTAGAAGCGTGGAGAACCCTCCCGGGTTCACAGAAGATAGACAGGGGGTGGTACAAAAAGCAAGCTCTACCAATATCCCGCTCCTCCGGAGCTTAAAACAACCTTTCCGTCACCCTTTTTTTGCTTTGCGCTTGAGCCTGAGCACGGCATAAGCAGCACCAAGACCGGTCATGGGGGCATAAAACGCTCCCGAAAAAGCCATATTCATCAGCAGCTCCCTGAAACTCAGCTTGACCGGCGCCAAAGCAAGCTTCTCTGCCGTTACAAGTGCCTGTACCTGATCCTGTAGTTCAGGCTTCCCCTTTGCCATTTCAAGTGCCCAGTCGATGATCAGCGAGAGGCTTTCTGCTCCGGGGCGGTAGTTGAACTGCTGCATGAGCAGAAAGGTTACGCTCTCGGAAAGCACCCCGCCCGCCATACCGGCAACACATCCCAGAAAAAAGGCTTCGCTGTAGGGTAGACGGACCTGAAAACGGAGAATGGTGTGGTTAAGCGCAATCGTACCGGCAAGAAAAACCCCGGCAAAGAGAAAAACATTCAGCAGGGTAAGATAGGGTACCGTTGTTGTCAGGAGAATGATCGCAGCACCAAGAAGAACCGTATAGAGCTTTCCTGAAAATGAGAGGGCACTTTGCGTTGAACTGTCGGCAGCCATAGAGTTCAGGAGAGCTTTTCGTTTAAAAAATCATCCATGGTATAAAAACCCGGAGTTGTTCTGTGACGCCCTGCAAGCCACTCGGCAGCTTCAACCGATCCGGAGGCAAACCCTGCACGGCTTTTGGCCGTATGGGAGATCACGATCTCATCCAGCTCGGAATCAATAAAGGCGGAGTGCTTGCCGAAAACTGTACCAAGCCGTATTGCCGCAACGTGCAGCTCTTCGGGAGCAAGTTTCCGCTCATCCGACAGCTCCCGCACAACCGTTGTTTTCCGCCGGTTCGCCTCAAGAATCATATCTGCTGCCCTGAGCGCTGTTCCACTTGGAAAATCAGCCTTTCCGGTATGGTGCTGTTCAGCAAAAGCGATATCGAACTGAGGAAACGGAGAGATCAGCCGGGCAGCTTCGCGAACGGTTCGGAGAAAGATGTTGACCCCGAGTGAAAAATTGGACGACCAGAGCAGCGAAGCCCCGGCATCGGAGACCTGGCTTCTGACCGTTTCGCGAACATCGTCCCAGCCGGTGGTACCGACAACAACCGGCACACCCGAAGAGAGGATGGCAGGCAGATTAAGCAGAAAAGCATCCCTTACGGTAAAATCTATGATGGCATCGCTTCCGCGAAACAGCTCGGGAGTAATCGGAGTATCGATATCAATGACTGCGGCTATTTCGTGCCGGCCCGACTGACCGATCACCTGCGCAACCTGTGTTCCCATTCTGCCGTTGCCTACAAGGGTAAACCTCATGATCAGTGTTCTGTTGAATAGTTGTCTATCAAACCAGTGTAGCAGTACATAGTGACGACTACTCGTGATTCAGAATTTCAAGCACCCTGTCGAGATCATCATTGGAGAAATACTGGATATGAATCTCTCCCTTGCCCCCCTTCTTTTCGACTATGCGAACCTTGGTTGCAAGCTTGTCTCTCAGATGTGACTCCAGTTGGGTAATATGCAAAGAGCGGTCAGGAGAGGTGGCCTGTGCCGGTTTGGACTGCTCCTTGAACATGCGGTTCACCAGCGTCTCTGTCTGGCGAACAGAAAGCTCATGACTGAGTACCTGCTTCCAGACCTTCAGCTGCTGCTGCTCGCCGGGGAGATTGATAAGCGCCCTGGCATGGCCCGACGAGATCTCCCGGTTGCGTATGCTGTCCTGAATCTGGAGGGGCAGTTTGAGAAGACGAAGAAAATTACTGACCGTGGAGCGGTTTTTTCCCACTTTCTGGGCAATCTCGTCCTGTGTCAGACGGCACTTTGTGGTGAGGCTTTTCAGGGCAAGAGCAACCTCGATGGCATTGAGATCCTCACGCTGGATATTCTCGATCAAAGCCAGCTCCAGCTTGCTTGAATCATCATGTGCCTCGATAACATAAGCGGGAATAAACTTGAACCCGGCCAGTGTAACTGCCCTGAGGCGCCGCTCTCCGCTGATAAGCTGATACCCCTCCCCGTCACGGCAGACCGTAACCGGCTGTATGACACCGTTTTCAATAATGGAGTTCTTCAGCTCTTCAAGGGCTGTTTCATCAAACTCCTTTCGGGGCTGAAACGGATTTGCCCGGATTTTCTCAATCGGCAGGCTGCCAATGGATCCGTCCCGGGCAAGCTCCTCCGGCTCCTCCCTGGAACCCGAATCAAATCCCTCATCCGGAATAAGTGCTTTCAGACCTCTTCCCAATGCATTTTTAGACATATCACCCCGCCAGCTTGCCCTGGTCAGCTACCGCTGCCGGACTTTAAATTTTTTAATATTTCCATCCCGTTCAAATATCTCCTGAGCCAGATCGAGATAATCTTTCGACCCGATACTCTGTGCGTCATAGAGCAGAGCCGGCTTGCCATGGCTCGGAGCTTCGGAAAGCCTTACATTCCTTCGGATATAGGTTCGGTAGACCTTCTCCTTGAAAAACTTTTTGACCTCTTCAGCCACCTGTGTAGCCAGACGAAGCCGCGAATCATACATGGTCACCAGAACCCCTTCAATTTCAAGCTTCGGGTTCAGGTGCTTGCGTACAATGCTGATGGTGTTGAGCAGCTTCCCCAGCCCCTCAAGGGCATAATATTCTGCCTGGACCGGTATCAGCACCGAATCGGCAGCCGTAAGCGAATTAAGGGTAATCAGACCAAGCGAGGGTGGACAGTCGATAATAATGTAGTCATAAAGAGAGCGGACACCCTTGAGTGCTTTCTGCATCACATACTCGCGCTCCCGCATGTTCACCAGTTCAACCTCCATACCGACAAGGTTGACGTTGGACGGCAGTACATCAAGATACTCCAGACTGGACTGCTTGATGGCATCCTGTATGTTGCCCCCCTTTACCATAACCTGATAGAAGGTGTTATCAATCTCGTCACCGGTCTCAATGCCAAAACCTGATGTAGCATTAGCCTGGGGATCGATGTCGATCAGCAACGTCTTAAACTCAGAAATAGCAATTGAGGCAGCTATATTAACGGCAGTGGTTGTCTTTCCAACCCCACCCTTCTGGTTTGCAATCGCAATAACTCTGCCCATGTACTAACCAGGGAAATTTACAGCAGTTGAAGTTCAGTCATGAATTGATACATTATAATACATACATGAACTATTACAAATTATAATCGTTCGGTGGATGGAGCGGCTTGAAAAGCAATTCTATGAAATACCTACACTTGAACTTGCAGAAAAACTTCTCGGGAAAATTTTCGTCCGTACGCTGCCGGGAAACAGACAACTGAAAGCAAGAATTGTTGAAACAGAAGCCTATCTCGGTGTAGATGACGAAGCCTGCCATGCCTGGCGGGGCAGAACAGAACGAAACAGTACCATGTTTCATCGTCCGGGCACCATCTATGTCTACTTTACCTACGGCTGCCACCACCTCATCAATATCGTCAGTGAACCGGAACACCGGGCCGGAGCAGTTCTCCTTCGGGCAATGGAACCGGTTGAAGGTATCTCCTTCATGCAGATGCAGAGAGGAACAGCCGTGGAGAGAGAGCTCATGAGCGGTCCGGGAAAGCTTGCCCGGGCACTTCAGATTGAGCGCCGTGACAACGGACGGGATCTTTTCGGTGAAGAGTTTTATCTGGAAAACGCACCCCCTGTTCCTGAAAAGATGATCGGAACCACAACAAGAGTGGGTATTTCAAGAAGCAGGGATCTTCCCTGGCGCAAATTCATCATAAACAATCCTCACGTTTCAAAAGCAAGGATATTGTGAACAGTTAAAAAATGCAGCCTGCTGTATTGGAAAGTTCATAAAAAAACTCCTTTTTTAGGCTGAGTTACCTATAAACCGAAAGGGCTTTCGAGCACCGCCTAACGAAGGAATCGAAGCGCGAAACAAATTAATAGCGTTACCCTTATTTAAACCTCAAGCATCATGATCGGAACCCCTTTACTTCCTGAAATCAGGGAACTGATCGAGCAGCGCAACTTCAGTGCTCTGCAGAGAATTTTCAACGACTGGATGCCGGTTGACCTGGCGGAGCTGATCTCCGACCTGCCGGAAAACGAACAGGCAATCCTCTTCAGGCTGCTTCAGAAGGATGTGGCAACCGAGACCTTCGAATACCTTGAGCTCGACTCCCAGCAGAACCTGCTGACCGCACTGACCCAGAAAGATGTCACCCATATTCTCAACAGCATGTCGGCAGATGACCGTACAGCGCTGCTTGAAGAGCTGCCGGGAACTGTGGTTCAGGAGCTGCTGAAGCTCCTCTCATTCAAGGAGTTCAAGATTGCCAAAACCCTTCTGGCATATGCTGAAGACAGTGTCGGCAGGCTCATGTCGCCTGACTATCTGAGTGTCAAAAAAGACTGGAACATCAATCAGGTGCTCGACTACGTTCGCACCTTCGGTCATGAGAGCGAAACCCTGAACGTCATCTATGTTGTTGACGACTTCGGAAAGCTCAAGGGAGAGCTGCTTGCCCGGGAGCTCCTGCTCTCGCTGCCGGAAAAAAAGGTCAGTGAAATCATCTCCGAAGATAAAATCATCACCCTGACCGCTTCACAGGATCAGAAGGATGCTCTTGATGCCTTCAAGCGCTATGACACGGTGGCATTGCCGGTTGTCGATTCAAACGGCTACCTGATAGGAGTCGTAACGGTTGACGATATGCTTGACGTGGCTGAAGAGGAGGAGACCGAGGATATCCAGAAGTTCGGCGGTATTGAAGCCCTTGAAGAGCCATACATGGATCTCTCGATTCCACAGCTCGTCAAAAAAAGGGCCGGCTGGCTGGTGATTCTCTTCATCGGAGAGATGCTTACCGCCTCTGCACTGGCCTACTTTCAGGATGAACTGGCAAAAGCGATCGTACTGGCAACCTTCATCCCGCTGATTATCTCAAGCGGAGGAAACTCCGGTTCCCAGGCCGCCACCCTGATCATCCGCTCACTCTCGCTCGGAGAGATCACCATCCAGGACTGGTGGGGCGTCATGCGCCGCGAAATTCTTTCAGGACTCGCGCTTGGAGGTCTGCTCGGCCTGATAGGAGTCTTCAGGGTTATCATCTGGGCCATGATACTCGGTCACCTGACCACAACATGGATCTATGTCGGCGTAACTGTTGGCGTATCACTGGTAGGTATTGTCCTCTTCGGCACCCTTACCGGCTCCATGCTCCCCCTGCTTCTGAAACGGATGGGCCTTGACCCTGCAACCTCATCAGCACCTTTTGTTGCGACACTTGTCGATGTCACCGGAATTGTGATATACTTCAGTGTTGCCTCCCTGATTCTTGGTGGCATACTGCTCTGAACAAAAGAGTAACCGGAGAATTTCGAGCATCGCCCAACGAAGCAATCGAATCGCGAAACAAATTAACAGAGGTGCCCATGCGCCTGTCAACAGAACAGATCAACACCATCGTTACCACCAGTAGAGCTGTGGCTGGTCTTGATGCTATCATTTGGCTCTACGGCTCAAGACTGGATGATACCCGTCATGGTGGAGATATTGACCTGTTGATTGAACCGGTAGAGACCATCAGCTTGCTGCTCCGTGCCCGCATCAAAATGCTTCTGGAGCAAAAACTCTCCCTCCCTGTGGATGTGCTGGTTAAAAACCCTGATACCGCAGAAAGTCCGTTTGTATCCATCGCCCGCGCTCAGGCAAAATTACTGGAAATCACGCCATGAATTCAACGACATCTGAATTACTGTTTTGAGATATGGCAGAAGAACGTGAAGCTCTGGAGTTTGATATTCTCTTTGTCGGTGCCGGACCGGCAAACCTTGCTTCGGTCATTCACCTGCAGCGGCTCCTGAAACGTCAGAGCCTTGAATGCTCTATAGCAGTTATCGACAAAGGCCGATACGCCGGAGCACATCTGCTCTCGGGCGCCGTACTCGACACAAGAGCCCTTGAGGAGTTCTTTCCCGACTACCGGGAGAAGGGGTGCCCGATTGAAACAGAGGTTACGAGTGAGAGCATCTGGTTTCTCACCGGCAAAAAAAAGTTCTCCTTCCCCTTTGTGCCAGCTGCATTCAGCAATGAGGGCAATCAGCTCGTGTCGCTCAGCCGCCTTGGTACATGGATGGCGGAACAGGCGGAAAACGAGGGAGTCCAGCTCTTCGACAACACTGCGGCTTCCGCTCCGTTCATGGAAAACGGACGGCTTGCAGGCATCATAACCGATGACAAGGGAATCGATAGAGAGGGCAACCCGAAAGCAAACTTCGAACCGGGGCTTCTGCTCAAGGCAAAAGTGATCGTCATCGGAGAGGGTTCAGACGGCTCGCTCCTGCGTCAGCTCGCCCACCACTTTCCCACAGAACAAAGCGCCGCGCCCCAGCGCTACAGCTCGGGAGTCAAGGAGACCTGGAGAATACCTGAAGGCCGCCTGAAGGCCGGAGAGGTGCACCATATCTTCGGCTACCCCCTTTCGACCGACACCTACGGGGGAGGGTGGATCTACGCCTTCTCACCGACGCTCATCTCTATCGGGTTTGTCACTTCAATCAGCCCATCCTCCCCTGTTTGCGATCCCCACCTGAACATGCAGCGCTTCAAGCAGCACCCCCTGCTTGCCGAAATTCTCGAAGGGGGAAGCATGATCGAGTCTGGAGCACGAACCATAACATCCGGAGGAGCGGACGCTATGCCGCAGCTCTGCGGCCCCGGATTTCTTGTTACCGGAGAGTCCGCCGGGCTGGTGAACATGCAGCGCCAGAAAGGAGTTCACCTCGCCATGAAATCGGGCACCGTTGCGGCAGAGACCCTATTCGATGCCTTGCTGCACGATGATTTTTCCGATGCCCGACTGAAAAGCTATGAAGAGCGCTTCAGGAACTCATGGGCTTATGAAGAGCTCCATGCGGCCCGAAACTACCGCAAAGCTTTTGATCAGGGACTCTACGCCGGTCTCCTCAACGCCGGACTCCAGTTAAAATTCCCCGGTCTCTCTCTGGCTGCCGGTGTTGCCAAAAAGCGTGATGACAAAACAAAGGGCGGGTCAAAAAAGGTTCAGCGCTTCATGCTTGAAAAAGAGGGGTTCAAACCTGACGGTATACTCACCTTCAGCAAGGATCAGACGCTCTACCGCTCCGGAACCATGCACGAAGAGGATCAGCCCTGCCATCTCGTTATCAAGCCTGAAGATATTGCTGAGATCTGCCTGAAAACATGCACAGTGGAATTCGGAAATCCCTGCCAGCACTTCTGCCCGGCTTCGGTCTACGAGTTCACCACCGAACCGCAACCGGCGCTCAAGCTCAACCCCTCAAACTGCCTGCACTGCAAAACCTGTGAAATCGCCGACCCTTACGGCATCATCACCTGGACCACCCCCGAAGCCGGTGGCGGCCCCGGCTACAAACTGAGCTGATTCACCCTGAATTTCCCCGTCAGAAAACTTTGTTATTATCGTTTGCATTACTTTGTCATTCCCTGAATTCTCAGGAGTATAAGCTTGCAAGAAAAGAAGATAAGGAAGGGGTGACCGCTTATTTTTTCTACCAATATCGCGTCCCTACGGGACTTGAATTCATGATTCTTTTAATGCCGTAGGCATTGCATATAGGTAGAAATCAGCGGTTTTCATATCCATTCTTTGCAAGCCTGTGTTGTCAACTTTATTTTTTATGTTGTCAACATATCGGTATATTGTTGTCAACATGAAGAGCAAGAGTTGTCAATTTCAGACAGAAGCCGGGCAATACAATGAGAGAACGAACATCTGAAATAAGAGCTTACATGCTGAAGGCATGCAGGGACAGATCGCTCAATGTCGCCTCGGATGCTGCCAGAGAGTTCGGTATCTCAAGACAGGCTGCGCTGCGTCATCTGCATGCATTGGAAGAGGCCAGGCTTGTCAGGTCGGAGGGAACGAAGAATCTCAAGAGATCTTCACTTGCTGCCATTACAACGAACTCATGGCGATTCAAGCTGGAGGGACTAAGAGAGGATATTGTCTGGCAGGAGTATATAGCCCCCCTGATTGTCAATCTGCCTCAAAATGTCCGTGAGATGTGGCAATACGGTGCAACAGAGATGATCAATAACGCTATAGAACACTCCGGCGGCATTTGGCTTACCATCAACTTTTCAAGAAACGCTCTGGATACAGAACTGGCGATTATTGACGATGGCGAAGGCATCTTTCACCGCATACAGCGATTAACCGGCCTCTATGATCCCCGTGAATCCATCCTCGAACTTGCAAAGGGAAAGATGACCACAGATCCACAGCACCATTCCGGTGAAGGCATTTTTTTTACATCCAGAGCATTCGACAGATTCGTTATCATTTCAGGAAACCTTTTCTTCTCACACCAGACAGAGAAAGACGATTGGCTGATTGAGAGTGACGCGGATATGCCAGGCTCAACCATTCATCTCAGGCTGAGCAATTCCTGCCCTCGAACCATCAAGGAGATCTATGACGAATTTGCGGAGCCGGAGGAGTATGCATTCAATAAAACCCGGGTTCCGGTCAGGCTGGCCAGACATGAAGAGGAAAAGCTCGTCTCCAGATCGCAGGCAAAAAGGCTTGTTTCGCGGTTCGAGAAGTTCAAAACCGTAATCCTCGACTTTGAAAAGGTGGATGAGATCGGGCAGGCATTTGCCGATGAGATTTTCAGGGTCTTTGCCTTAGCACATCCGGCAGTAACACTTATCCCCGTTAATGCAACAGAAGAGGTGAACCAAATGATCAAAAGAGCGCTTGCCGTTAGATAACTCCATGAAGCAAGTCAAAAGCAGTCAGTACAGTATAAGTATTTCGACTCTGCCGGGGATAAAACAGTGAGTCACCGAAATGGCGGATCATGTTTGCATCTGTAAGCGGTGGGCCTGGGTACACACGAACTGATTCAGCTTGAATTTACCCGGAAATCATCGTTTTTCATATCCATTCTTTGTCACCCATTATTCCACCAACTTGGTGCTTAGGCTTTAAGCAAATGAAACCAGCCTATCAATCAATGATCAATGAATAAGATTCGAAAAAATTTACTCTACACTATCTGGGACCAGTGAATGTTCGTCCTATCTTTTAAAACTTTCGACATATCTTGTTAATACCCAGCCGGAACACGTATCTCCATTATCATATTGAACCATTACATGTGTCCAATTTTTTTCCTTCCCCAGAAACACAACAATCTGCCCCAACCGCAACAAGTCTAATGTCTCGGACTTGACGAGAGGGTCGTTTCTCAGGCGGACATTATTCCCTGAGATAAACCGGAGGTTTTCTGAAGGTAACCCATGTAGATATGGAGCAACTTCTTTCAAAGTCTGCACTTTGCTAGTCGTCGAACCTGATACCCCTTGGATAAGTTCATTGACAAAAGGAGTTAACAGATTAGCTGAAATGCTGTTTAGTTGAGGAAGTACTATTTGTAAAAACGCGAATAATAGTAACATTTTTAAGGCAGAAGGAATGCGTGAAAATAATTCTGAAAACGCAGAGCTATTATCCACTGAAACCAAAGAGGCCAGGCCTGACTCAATCTCTTGAGTATCAAGCTCATGAAGGTTCGCATATCCGTCCAAAACCAATTCTTGATTAATTAAGCTAACTGCAACTGAGAAGTTTTGTGAGTTTGACAAAGTCATAAATGAAGAGCTTAGAATCTCTTGCATATGCGTGGATGACTTCATAGCTTCGGAAATCACACTACCCGCTCCAACCATATCCCGTATCGACTGAGAGGACTTCATAACTTCAGAAATCGCTCTACAGGCTCCGACCATATCCTGTAGAGACTGAGCGTGCTTCATAGCTGCGGAAATCGCACTACCCGATCCAGCCATATCCCGTATCGACTGAGAGGCCTTCATAGCTTCAGAAATCACACTATTCGATCCAAACATATCCTGTACCGATTGAGAGGCTTTCATAGCTATGGAAAATGCACTATTCGATCCGTAGGTATCCTGTAGAGACTGAGCGTGCTTCATAGCTGCGGAAATCGCACTACTCGATCCGAACGAATCCTGTACCGACTGAGAGGCCTTCTTAGCTATGGAAAATGCACTATTCGATCCGTAGGTATCCTGTAGAGACTGAGCGTGCTTCATAGCTGCGGAAATCGCACTACTCGATCCGAACGAATCCTGTACCGACTGAGAGGCCTTCTTAGCTATGGAAAATGCACTATTCGATCCGTAGGTATCCTGTAGAGACTGAGCGTGCTTCATAGCTGCGGAAATCGCACTACTCGATCCGAACGAATCCTGTACCGACTGAGCTCGCTTCATTAATTCGCTATTTAAGCTGGAGGCATCCAATCCTTCATTGGCTGATTCTTGATCATCATTTTTCTTCGACATACCTGCTGTATGAATATTTTGGATTTAAAAAAATCTAACACGATAAGACTTATATGCTTTTGCAAAAAAAGCTGACAACTTGAAAATCACATCAACAGGGCTTTTTACTCTATGGCCCCCGTCTTCGAATATTATTCTCTGTCTCAGTGCCTGTGCGTTTAGCACTATCCCGGAAATACTTCTGTTAATGTAACTAACAGCCTGAGGTTATCAAAAATATACACCATCACTGCTGGGTAAAATGGAGGAAGTGGGGTGCCGGATAAATCGGGAAAAAGATGTAAGTTTCAGCCAATTCGGTTTCGCACTCAAAACTACGACCACGATTTTGATGAATGAATTGGAGCAAGCAGGAGTTGTCTTCATGCGAGAGCAGACAGGCACCTCTATTAATTGTCGTGAGCGTTTTTGTTTTAAAGCCCCGGAGGGGCGAAATATTGGTAGCGCAGTCCCGATGCAGTCGGGACTGCGAGAGGATTTCGAGCACCGCCCAACGAAGCAATCGAATCGCGCAATAAATTAATAGTGGTGACTTATGGGCGAACAGAAGAAAGTTGTTGTCGGCATATCCGGTGGAGTGGACTCTGCCACAACCGCATGCCTGCTGAAAAAAGCGGGCTATGCGGTTACGGGGCTGAATATTCGGGTGCTTGACTCCCTTGAGGATAGCCCATCGCTGCAGCCTTCGCCGCTCGTCATCAGCGACCATCCTGATTTTCAGATTCCGGTGCTGACGCTCAACCTCAGCCGGAAGTTCAGGGATGACGTGATCACCTACTTTCATAACGACTACCTCGGGGGCCACACACCGAACCCCTGCATGGTCTGCAACAAGAAGATCAAGTGGTTCGGACTGTTTGAAGGGCTGAAACTGCTTGAAGCCGACTTTATCGCTACCGGCCACTTTGCCTCCACCTCATTCAGCGACGGGCGCTACCGGCTCTACAAGGGCGTTGACCCGGAAAAGGATCAGAGTTATTTTCTCTGGATGCTCTCGCAGAGCGACCTCGCTAAAACCCTCCTGCCGCTCGGCGAGATGGTTAAACCCGAGGTTCGCAGGCTAGCCCGTGAATTCGGTGTCAGGGCTGCGGAGAAAAAGGAGAGTCAGGAGATCTGCTTTGTCCCGCAGGACGACTACTGCAGCTATCTGGAGGGCGCTATCCCGGGCCTTGCCGAAAAGGTTTCAGGCGGTGAGATTGTTGACGAAGCGGGCACCGTCATCGGCAAACACCGGGGCTACCCCTTCTACACCATCGGCCAACGGCGCGGTCTCGGCGTTGCTGCCAAGGTTCCGCTCTATGTCACCGAAATTGACCCGGAGCACAACCGTATCCATGTCGGCCAGAAGTCAGCGCTTGAAACACGAAAGCTTGTCGCTTCAGGGCTCAACTGGATCGGCATCGATGGAGTGAACGCGCCAGTCACTGCTCTGGGTAAAATCCGCTATCGGGATAAAGAGACCCCGTGCACCATTGAGCCGCTCGCAGACAATGAAGTGGCTGTTGCATTCGACGCACCAAAAAGCGGCGTTTCAACCGGTCAGGCCGCGGTCTTCTACCGGGAGAGCGAGGTACTCGGCGGAGGATTCATCACCAAAGTCATACACGATATAAATCAGTAAAACGGCAATCTTATATTATGCTTCAACGAAAAGAGCTCTCCCTCTCCTACATGGAACAGGCTCCGGAGACACCGGAAAATGCACCACTCGTTCTTATGCTGCATGGCTACGGCAGCAATGAAAAAGATCTGATCCAGATCGCTCCCGCGCTTCCGCCAGAGTTCCGCTACATCAGTGCACGGGCGCCCCAGGTTATGGATTACGGCATGTACGGATGGTTTCCGCTTGAGTTCACCCCAAACGGCATCATTGTCGACCATGCTGCTGCAGAGCGGGCCCTGCATCAACTGATCGGCTTCGTCAGAGAGCTGATCGAGGAGTACCGTCCGGCAGGAGAGCAGGTGTTTCTTATGGGATTCAGTCAGGGCACGGTAATGAGCTACCTGACCGCATTCAATGCACCTGAACTGCTGCACGGTGTGATTGCGCTCAGCGGTCAGCTCCCCGAAAAAAACATGCCGACCGAAAAAGCCTCTCCATTGCTCCGCAAGCTCCCCTTTCTCGTGATGCACGGACTCTTTGACGAAGTGCTGCCGATAGCCAAGGGGCGAGCCGCAAATGCATGGCTCGAAGAGCATGTGGATGAGTTGATCTATCGCGAGTATCCGATAGCACACCAGATTTCGGACAGTGGGATAGAACTGATCCGCTCATGGCTTTCAGCGCACCGTGATTAATTTGTTCCGCAGTACGATGACTGCGCGGTCCCGACGGGTCGGGACTGTGCTACCAACATGTCGCCCCTCCGGGGCTTGATCAGAGAGTGCACCGGAACGTGAGTAAAATCTGTGCATTCGTCACTGCCGGAGCGAACAGATTTATAGAGTTAATCGTATATTGGCAACCTGTATCCTCTTTTTCAAAAAAACGCAGTCATGCATAAAGAATGAAAGAAACTCTCTTTACCCTGCTCGAAAAGCGTATCCTTGTTCTCGATGGTGCAATGGGCACCATGATCCAGCGCCATAAATTACAGGAAGAGGACTACCGGGGCTCGCGGTTTGCAACCCACTCGCATCCGCTCATGGGAAACAACGATATACTGGTTCTCACACGGCCCGACATCATCTATGCACTGCACTGCGACTTTCTTGAAGCAGGTTCAGACATTATAGAGACCAACACCTTCAATGCCAATCCGATCTCCCAGTCAGACTACAGTGCCGAACATCTGGTAAGGGAGCTGAATGTCGAAGCGGCTAAACTGGCAAGAAAAGCGGCGGATGAGTATACCGCCAGAACACCCGATAAACCAAGATTTGTAGCCGGATCCATAGGGCCTACCAACAAAACCCTCTCGATGTCGCCGGATGTCAACAATCCGGGATACCGGGCTGTCAGCTTCGAGGAGGTGGTCGATAACTACACCCTCCAGCTCGAAGGGCTCATGGAGGTCGGCGTCGATATGCTGCTCGTTGAAACCGTCTTTGATACCCTGAACTGCAAGGCGGCACTCTTTTCGATCGAAGAGTTCTTCAATCGCACCGGAGTGCGTATCCCGGTCATGGTCTCCGGAACCGTCGTGGATGCAAGCGGTCGTACCCTCTCCGGCCAGACCACCGAAGCCTTCTGGATCTCTATCGCCCACATGCCCGACCTGCTCTCCATCGGCCTGAACTGTGCCCTTGGTTCAAAGCAGATGCGCCCCTTTATCGAGTCAATCTCAGGCATTGCCGAAAGTCTGGTGAGCGTTTATCCGAATGCGGGTCTGCCCAACGAGTTCGGAGAGTATGACGACTCACCGGAGTATATGGCCGCCCAGATCGCCGACTTTGCCACCTCAGGATTTGTCAATATTGTCGGAGGATGCTGCGGCACCACCCCCCAGCATATCAAGGCGATTGCCGAAGCGGTCAAAGGGCTGACTCCGCGCCAGCGACCCGTAAAAAAGCATGAGCTGCAGCTCTCCGGTCTTGAACCGCTCTTTGTCAACAGCACCACCGGCTTCATCAACGTCGGCGAACGCACCAATGTAACCGGCTCCAAAAAATTCGCACGCCTCATCAAGGAGGGCAACTACGACGAAGCGCTCTCGATTGCCCGCCAGCAGGTGGAGAGCGGCGCACAGGTGATTGACGTCAACGTTGATGAGGGAATGCTTGAGAGCGAAAAGGTGATGAAAGAGTTCCTCAACCTGATCGCCTCCGAACCCGAAATCTCCCGTGTTCCGGTGATGATTGACAGTTCGAAATGGTCGGTTATAGAAAACGGCCTCCAGTGCGTTCAGGGCAAAAGCATCGTCAACTCCATCAGTCTCAAGGAGGGCGAGGAGCTTTTCAAAGAGAGAGCCCGCAAGGTACTGCAGTATGGCGCCGCAACTGTTGTGATGGCTTTTGATGAAAAGGGACAGGCGGACAGCCTGGAGCGTCGCAAGGAGATCTGCAAGCGGGCCTACGATATTCTGGTCAATGAAGTGGGCTTTCCGCCTGAAGATATTATTTTCGACCCCAATGTGCTGACCGTTGCCACCGGTATCGAGGAGCACAACAACTACGCCGTTGACTTTATCGAGTCGGTCCGCTGGATCAAAGAGAACCTTCCCTTTGCAAAAGTTTCCGGAGGCATCAGCAACGTCTCCTTCTCTTTCCGGGGCAACGAACCGGTCAGGGAGGCGATGCATGCGGCATTCCTCTACCACGCCATCAAAGCCGGGCTCAATATGGGCATCGTCAATGCCGGCCAGCTTGCCATCTATGAGGATATTGAACCGGAGCTGCTGCTGCGTGTTGAAGATGTGCTGCTCAACCGCCGTGAGGATGCTACCGAACGGCTGGTGAGTTTTGCCGAAACCATCCAGGGTGGCGGCGAGAAAATTGAAGCAAAAGCAGCCGAGTGGCGGAATGCTCCCGTTGAAGAGCGGCTCCGCCATGCTCTGATCAAGGGCATTGTCGAGTTTATTGAAGAGGATACCGAAGAGGCCCGCCAGCTCTACCCGAGCCCGCTCCAGGTTATTGAAGGGCCACTGATGAACGGCATGAACGCCATCGGTGATCTCTTTGCCGAGGGCAAGATGTTCCTGCCGCAGGTGGTCAAAAGTGCCCGAGTCATGAAACGCTCGGTAGCCTGCCTCATCCCCTACATTGAAGAGGAGAAAGCCAAAAATAAGGACACCCGTGCCGCAGCAAAAATATTGCTTGCGACGGTCAAGGGTGACGTGCATGATATCGGCAAGAACATTGTAGCCGTTGTGCTCGCCTGCAACAACTACGAGGTCGTTGATATCGGTGTCATGATGCCGTGCGAAAAGATCCTTGAAGCCGTGGAGCGTGAAAAAGCCGACCTGCTCGGGCTGAGCGGACTCATCACCCCGTCGCTTGACGAGATGGTGCATGTGGCTCGTGAAATGGAGCGGCTCGGCATGAAGATTCCTCTGCTCATCGGAGGTGCCACCACCTCAAGAATGCACACTGCGGTGAAAATTGCGCCGGTCTACTCCGGAGCAGTCGTTCAGGTGCTTGATGCATCCCGGAGTGTTCCGGTAGTCAACAGCCTGCTCAATCCTGCACTCAGCCCGGATTACATCGCAAAACTGAAGGAGGAGCAGGCCGGACTGCGGGAGAGCCATGCTTCACGTTCATCGGCAAAAAGCTATATCCCGCTCTCCGCAGCCCGAAGCAACACCCCTTCGCTCAAGTGGGACAGTGCTTCCGTCTACAAACCGCTCAAACCGGGCATCACCCTGCTTGAAGATGTGACAGTTGAAGCGTTGCGCCCCTATATTGACTGGACTCCGTTTTTCATGGCGTGGGAGCTGCATGGCCGCTACCCGCAGATTCTTGGCGACGCGAAGTACGGGGTTGAGGCAACAAAACTCTTCAACGATGCTGAAACCCTGCTCGACAGAATAGCAGGCGAACAGATGCTCGGACTGAAAGGTGTTGCCGGTATCTTCCCAGCCAACAGCACAGGGGATGACATTGCGGTCTACAGTGACGAAAGCCGCACAACCACTCTCGCAACCCTCCACACGCTCCGCCAGCAGGAGAAAAAAGCGGGCGGCGAACCAAACCTTGCGCTTGCCGATTTCGTCGCGCCCGTCAATTCAGGAGTGAAAGATTACATTGGCGGTTTTGCCGTTACCGCAGGTCTCGGAATTGAAAAAGCGCTCAAACAGTTCAGCCTGGAGCAGGACGACTATCACAAAATCATGACACAGGCACTTGCCGACCGGCTGGCCGAGGCATTTGCCGAAATGCTGCACGAAAAGGTGCGCCGTGAACTCTGGGGTTATGCTCCCGATGAAGCGTTCAAGCCCGAAGAGCTCTCGGGAGAAAAATACCAGGGCATCCGCCCTGCTCCAGGATATCCCGCCTGCCCGGATCATACCGAAAAAGCAGAGCTCTTTACCCTTTTGAATGCTGAAGTGAGCACAGGAATCACCCTGACCGAAACCTTTGCCATGAATCCGGCAGCATCAGTCAGCGGACTCTACTTCGCTCACCCGGCGGCAAAGTACTTCATGCTCGGAAAAATCGGCAGGGATCAGGTTGAGGATTATGCCGGTCGAAAAGGGATGAGCATCGGTGAAGCTGAGAAATGGCTGGCGCCTGTGCTTGACTACGAACGCGACTAAATTTTCAAGCCCCGTAGGGGCGAAATATTGGTAGCGCAGTCCCGATGCAGTCGGGACTGGGAGAGGATTTCGAGCACCGCCCAACGACGTAATCGAATCGCGGAACAAATTTATAGCGGTGCGACTAAAGCTTCATCATCGGCAACGGACTCAACGGATGGCTTTTGAATCGTTCCACAGCAAGCTGCACAAGCTTTCTGTGGAATCCGGCATTGGGAAAGGCCTCAAGCACATCGGTTACAAAATCATCCTTCAGTTTGAAGCGGAGCAAACCACCAGTCATATCAATCCAGTCAGCTTTCCTGAAGAGTTCAACCAGCCACTCCGGATGCTCTTTGTATCGGGTCAGCTTGTGATGCTCCCCGATCATGGTCTCAATCTCACTCTGCCACTCCCCTTTTCCCTTTTTTTCAAGATAGTTACGGGCAAGAAGCTTTGAAGCGGGCAGATAGTCAAAACTCTTCTCTGTCCAGATCCCGAGATCATGGAAAAAGACCGCAATGGCAATTTTATCCAGGTCAACCTCCCGCTTCCTTGCAAGGGAGCAGCAGAAGTTGAAAACCCGCAGACAGTGGTTCCGGTAAGCATCGTAATCCTCCCCCAGCACCTCCTGATAACCGGCAAACAGCTCGTCAAGCAAAAGAGAATTTATAACGCTTGTTGTATCATTCATATATATGGCGCACTGCCGTGTTTTTTTATTACCTATAATATATGTAAATATATAGTCTATAGTAGGCTTATTAGTGATATGAGACGGTGTTACACTCTTGGATCCGGCAGTGATTATACCCCCCTGTTGTTTCTGGTAATAAATAACAGTGACTGTCATAACAACAGCTCTGGCAATCGACGCGGGATGATCTTGCAAGTAACGCACAGGGTGCATCTATAGCCGGAATAAAGGCTTTGGTAAGGCATAAAGAATACTGTTTCTGATGCATATACTTAAAAACAAAGCCAGAGAAATTATAGAGCATGCCGAACCGAATCTCGGCGTTGTAGGGCTTTTCGGCTTTCTTGGCTATCCGGTTTATTATCTCATCTGGACCTATATCTTCCCGCAACCTTACGAGAATCTGCCGCTGCGCATATTCTGCGCCTTCATCAGCATCCCCTGGGTACTCTACCGGTTTATTCCCAAAAAGCTGAAAGAGATTTTCCCGGTCTATTTTTTCATTTCGCTCTTTATTGTTATTCCTTTCTTTTTCAGCTTCATGACGCTGAAAAACGAATTCTCAGTGGTATGGGCAATGTCCACTATGGCCGGTTTATTCCTGTTGACACTGCTTATGTCAGACCGGGTCCTGGTCAGCATCATGACCGGAGCAGGATTCATGGCTGCCTATGTCACGGTGCTTACGATTGACGGCAGGGTCAGCTTCACCTACTTCATACCTGAGTACATTCCTATTTTCATCTTCTCCATTGCAGGAAGCATTATTGCCAGCCATAAGCAACAGCAGGCCTACAAGTCGAAAATTGCTCTCATGAAAAGCCTGAGCGGCAGTATCGCCCATGAGATGAGAAACCCGCTCAATGCCATTACCAATGCGATTGCTTCTGTACAAAACACGCTGCCCGTAAAACCGGGAATAGATGCGGCGGCTAAAAGCTACTACCGTTTGAGCCATTCCGGCCTCATCAATATTCATAATATCATTGAGGATAGTTCGCACACGCTGAGCAGTGCAAACAAGATCATTGACTCCATCCTCACCAGCCTGCAGGGCGGAGAGGTGATCGTCGATGAATTTATCCGGATCAAATCCGAAAACGCAATTGAAACTGCACTGAGCAGATTTCCTTACAATGATGTCAAAGAACAAAAGGTTATCAGCTTTGAAAAATGCATGAACTTTGATTTTCTGGGAGATCGAGATCTCTTCTTCTTTGTCATCTTCAATCTGCTTAAAAATGCTCTTTACTATAAGGATAGAAATAACTTCCATATATCGATCGCTACTGATGTAACCGCTTTGTCGAATATCATCAGGGTCAAAGACAATGGACCGGGGATAAAAGCAAAAAATATTGAGCAGATTTTTGAGAGTTTTTATACCTCGAACAAAAAAGGAGGAAACGGGCTGGGTTTATCCTTCTGCAGACGGGTGATTGAATCGTTCGGAGGCACTATCGTCTGTAGCTCAAAGGAGGGGGAGTGGACTGAATTCACCATAACACTGCCAAAGTATTATTCCAAAACCGTTCGGGAGATTAAAAGAAACATCCTTCGTAAAAAAAGGATTCTTGTAACCGATGATGACAGCAGCAACCGCCTGATTATCTCAAAATACCTTTCGGAACTGCATTGTCAGATCGATCAGGCAGAAAACGGCCTCCAGGCAGTCGCGATGGTTTCAGAAAAACGGTATGACCTCATTTTTATAGATTTCGAAATGCCGTTTCTGAACGGAGATCGTGCTGTCAAACTTATTCGTTCGGCACAGAACATCGATCCGTCTCTTGCCCTGCATTATCGTGACGTACCGATTATCGGCATTACTTCACTGCCGAAGCCCGAGGCAACAGAGAGAGCCGAAAAAAACGGAATGAATGAAGTACTTGCAAAACCGGTGAGCGTTACAACCACAAGAAAAATTATTGAAAAATACTTTTTTTCAGAAGCCTCTCCGGACCGGGATGAAACCGAAATAACCGTCAGCAACGAAAGAATTCTTCTGGTTGATGATAACGAGACAAGCCGGAGAATCATGAGCGCCCTGCTTGAGAACTATGGCTACCACATCGAGCAGGCAGTCAATGGCAGGGAAGCCCTTTCGTTGCTTGAAAAAGAGGATTTCGATCTGATTCTCATGGATGTGGACATGCCGGTAATGGACGGTATTGAAGCCACAAAAGCCATCAGGAGTGGTAAAAATTTCTTCCGTTTTCGCGCCGGTAAAACCATACCCATTATTGCCATCACAGGAAATAACGATGAACAAAGCTCCCGGATTCTGAAGGAGGCCGGCGTTAATTTTCATCTCTGCAAACCGGTCTTCAAGGACAAGCTTATAACAACCATTAACGTTTTACTGAAAAACAATATTCAGGAGGAGACACCAATGATCAACAATACAAGCTATGAATCAGAACAGGAGGGTTCCGACTTCTGGACAACAATAAACAGTGAAAAAATTCTTGACCGTTCAATTATCGATGAATTGAGAGAGATAGGCGGTGATGAATTAATCGTAACGCTTTTCGCAACCTTTATCGATGATGCTGACAAATGCACTGCCGATCTTGATGAAGCGGTAGGTAATCAGGACATGAAACAGTTTGATCATCTCATTCATTCTCTCAAAGGCACCTCAGGAAGTATCGGTGCCAATAAAATGTATCTGCTTTCCGGATACATCAATGAGTTTTCCCGCAATGCAGCTTGGCCTGATAACAGCTCATGGATGGAAGTACTGAAAAAAGTCTATGCGGAAACCATAAAAGAGCTGAAAAATTACATACATATTTTAGCCCAACACTCCTCCCGGCAAACCTGAGTTGATGCGTAGTCACTTTGGAGAAAAGCCGCCAGAAACGCGGTTGAACCGCTAAAAGGTTACATCCGCAAGCACTCTCCTCCTCGTTTTAACCCTCATATTTCACTGCTCCGGAAGGAAGAGCTATAACGCTAATTATCAAAACATTCTGTATCTTCATTTCATCATATTTTATCATATTTCGCTCCGGTCAGCCGGTTGGATTATTATTCCTGTTCCGATTTGATCGCTGAAATATGCCGATAGTGAATGATGATGAAGAGTTCACATGGTTTTCATGTATGAGAAGGTTAAGGCGATGTACAAGGAAGCAGTACGATAACCTCTATCATCCTGAACCATTATGATGGCTGAATGGATTACAAACCAAGTATGATCTGATGGTCAGGATCCCCGGTAAACTATCTGCGGGGAAGATAATTCTATAATTTAAATCGCTTCCAACAGAGTACTTTTCTTACAACGAACTGCTGCCAATTAAGCACGGGCCAATCCAGATGAGGTAAGCAATGAGCATGACCGGTTTGCCCATTCCCGATTTTCTTGATGCGCGACTACTCGCCTATGAGGAAGCATCGATCAAAACACGCAGGAATGGAAAGCCCCTCGTACTCGGCAAAAAACCACAGCCGGAATCAATTATTCTCCAGAGCAATGATTATCTGAGCATTTCAAACCACCCTCAAGTTTTACAGGCGCAGATAGCAAGACTCGAACAGGGAGGCCATGAAATGGTCATGTCGGCGGTTTTTCTCCATGAGGACAGCGACAAATCGCTCTTTGAAAAGGCAATGGCCAGGCTTGTCGGGTTTGAACATGCAATTTTATGCCAATCCGGATGGGCGGCAAATGTTGGTATCATGCAGACCATTGCCGACCAGAATACTCCTGTCTATATAGATTTTTTCACCCACATGTCACTCTGGGAAGGGGTCAAAACATCCGGAGCCCCCTTTTACACCTTTATGCATAACGATGCCGCTCATCTGGAAAATCTGGTAAAACAGCATGGTCAGGGCATTATTGTTGTGGATTCTCTCTACAGTACAACCGGAGATATTGCCCCTCTCACCGAGATCATCGATATCGCCAATCGTCACAACTGTCTCTCCCTCGTCGATGAATCACACTCTCTGGGTACGCATGGGCCCCGGGGAGCCGGGCTGGTTGCCTCACTCGGCCTGACCGACAGGGTACATTTCATAACCGGCAGCCTTGCAAAAGCCTTCGCCGGCAGAGCGGGCATAATTCTCTGTTCGCAACGATTTGCCGAGTACTACCCCTACGCAGCCTATCCTGCCATTTTCAGCTCAGCTCTTCTTCCTCATGACATAGCCGGTTTGTCTGCAACCCTCGATGTGATTATCAACAGTGACGACCGGAGAAAAAAACTGCATGACAATGCTCTTTTTTTTCGAAACGGACTGGAGAGTCTTGGCTATTTTCTGGCCAGCCAGTCACAGATCATCTCACTTGAACCCGGAAGTGAACCCCAAATGGAAATATTGCGGGATGCGCTGGAAGATCGAAATGTATTCGGCTCTGTATTCTGTGCGCCTGCAACACCGAAAAACCGCACGCTCATGCGTTTTTCACTCAATAGCGACATGGAAATCGACGAACTGCAGCAGGTACTCGACGTCTGCGCATCAATAAGAGATGAGGTGGGTATGCGGGAATGGAAGTCAACCAAAAGGAAAAAAACCTGACAGGTCTTCTGTTACAACTTATCCCTCAGAGCGATGACAAGGAGCCGGTCATGATGCTGTGAAGCTCTTCTGAAGGTTAGCCAGATAGTGATCAATCAGGGAGGTAAACTCCATTACCACCAGCGGGGAGATGATGATCTGCAGAAACGAGGGGAAATCGACCATCACTTCACCTTTTGTTTTCAGCACTATCGCGGTTCCAGCCTCTTTCTGCCGTAGTACCCACTCCCCTTCGACCTTCGCATTGCCGACTCCGGCAACAGAACTCCATGCAATTTTCCGTGAAGCCGCCTCGACAGAGTAGCAACAGGCATAGATTGTCTGCTGCAGCGTGTAGCTGCCGATACCGATCTTTTCCATCTCCCAGCAAAAGGTATTGGAGCCAAGATCAATCAACCGGTCAACTTTCGGAAAATGAGAGGCAGAACGGGGGACATCGGCAAGAAGATCGAACACCTTATCGGTTGCAGCAGGAGTTTCAAACGCCCGCTCTATATTGATCTCGACAGAAAATGACATAGGGGCAACTCGGTTAATTTGTTCCGCGATTTCCCGATTCACCGGGATCGCACTCAACCCGCTCAAAACAAGGCTTGGCGGTGCCCTCAGAAGAGCCGATAATTACAATTGGAGAAGAGGTTTATCCAGAGCTTTCAGCACAGCACTATCTCTGTTGTAGACATCATCGAGAAAAACAATCTCATCACCTTCGGCAAAAGCTGTCAGATAGAGGATAAACACCGGAATCCGTTTCGGCAGGTAGACCGTGGCTGTTTTTCCGGTATTTATTGCCGCCTGAATCCTCTCCCTGCTCCATTTCAGACTGTCCTGGAGAACCAGCCTGGCGAGTTCCTGGGGATTTTCAACCCTGATGCAACCGGAACTGAAGGTTCTGCTGCTCTTTTCAAAAAGATCCTTGGTCGGCGTATCATGCAGATAGACTGTATGGCGATTCGGCAGCATAAATTTGATCCTGCCCAATGCCCCATGATCTCCGGCGGTCTGCTGCAAACGGTAAGGGAAATTTGCTCCCGTATATTGTGACCAGTTGACCGATGCAGGATTGACAACAGTACCATTCCGGTCAAGGATGTTCAGCTTTTTCCTGCTGAGATAGGAGCTGTTTTTGCGGATAGCCGGCAAAACATCTTTCGCCAGAATTGTCGGAGGCACAACCCAGCGGGGATTGAAGATAATATACTGCATATCCGCCTTGAAAACCGGCGTTTCACGATAGGGCTGCCCGACAATGACCCGTGTTCCCCAGCGGTTACGACCATGTTCGACATAACGCAGGGAAAATTCCGCAATGTTAACCAGTACGTAGGTCGGCTCAAGATCGTTCATGAACCATCTGCACCGCTCCAGATTGATGCGGATCTGTTCAATACGACGCTCGACAGGCAGATTCATAGCCCTGAAGGTAGCAGGCCCGGGCACACCATCCGCAACCATTCCGTTCCGCTTCTGAAAACGCTTTACTGCCTCAACCATCCGCCGGTCATAGATCCTTGAGGTATCATTGGCCACTGCCGTCATGTCACCGGATACAACCAGGCGTTTGCGTAATGGCAAGACACGATTGTCCGTGGCACCCTCTTTCAGTCCTGTCAAATCGGGAACGACCGGCCAGCCTCCTTCTTTGGCAAGAGCGCGATCCCGGATAAGACCTTTTCTCAATTGGAGGTATTCGGGTCGCTGCGGACGAAGTTCCGCCAAAACACCTGCAATCCGTTCAGCAGTTACAGCATTCTGAAGCCGGAACTCCATGGCTGTGCTTCGATGAAAATCATTGATATTCCAGTTCGGATCAAGGCTGACGGGATCAACCTTGCCATAACGCAGATGTGTGGCAAGCGTGAGAAATGCGTCACTCAAAAGAAGATCATAGTTCGCCTCCTGCTGGGGCGTCTGGGGGGGCTGATTGTAAAAAACCCTGAGCGCCCTTAGGTGATAATCCGCAGGATCAAGTCCATCATCGGCAGCACTTTCTATGGCTGTAATCAGCTCGGTAATCATCGTCCGCTTTATCCAGACAGGCCTGTATCCCCGTGCAGCATAGAATCGGGCCAGGCGGTTTCGGAACGAGATCCCTTCCACCAGAGCGAGCTCTGTGCCCTGCACTGTTTTACGGGTAAAGTAACTGCGGATATGCTCTGTTACAGGGTCAGGAACGACACTCTTCTGGCTAATAACAGGATTTTGCACTTGTGGTTGAAGAGTAACCTTCTGAGGTGCGGGTGCCCTTGCCGGAACCGGTTGAACAGGACTGAATGCAAGCCAGACAAGAAGAATACCAATCATTCGTAACTCAATACATTATGAAAATGGATCGAAAACACTCTGGTGAAGGGCAAGATCGGGTTTGAGCACGGTTGACTTGAGCGCATAGTCCCTTCCTCCCTGATAGATAAATATGCAGCTCCCGCCCTTTATCAGGTTGATTACCTGCTGAAAAGCATCAAAAGAGAGCGCAGGGCAACCCTGACTTCTGCCAAGACGGCCATGCTTCCTTATATAGTCATAGGAAACATAATCCGCGCCATGCATCACAATACTTCTCATTTGAGCATTATCATTAATCCCCGGCTCCATTCCAAGAAGTCTGAGAGAATAACCATTTTTGCCGTCATAGGTATTTCCTGTTGTATAAAAACCGAGACTGCTTTGATTGGAACCCGGTTGATTGGAAAAGCTCTGCGCATAGTTTTCGCCACTTCCGCTGCCATGCGCAACAAGTCCGGAATAAAGCAGCCGTCCCTCGTTGACATCAATAACAAAAAGCCGTTCCTCAACCGATGGAAGGTTAAAATCTATAACCGTAAGAATACCGTCACGGGAAACCTTGCCCTGCTCCCGGAGGGAATAATAGCCGGAAAGAGCCATACTGAGCAGCTTTGGATTTATCCGGTTTCGGAGGTCAGGGGATCGGGAGAGCGATGAAAAGTTTTTCAGGAACGGATTTGTCAGAGAGTCTCCCTTCACAGGAGAGAGCAGCATAAGCATCATTAAAAACGCAGATATCAATCGAATCATAAGCAACCTCAATCGGAGTTAAACCGGAGCCATCAACGCTCGTCGGCATATGCATAAAAAAACCAACCCGGGTATGCAAAACACGGAACTTCAGATAAACATGAAAAACAAATACGTAACCAAAATCCCATGATAAATGGGACAGTTCTTGCTCTTTTAACCGTAGAACAGAAGAATGGAAAACAAAAAAATAATCAGTAAAGATAAGATTTATTTCGGCAGGTTCAAATCATCCTCAATCCCCGACGAAGCCAACGCTCTCCCGGATTCTCTTTCAGCACGAATTTATGCTCATCTGACAGGAGCGGTGATAAAGCGCCAGCGTGAGTTGATGGTTACCGAAATCTCCTGATCAGCAGGGGCCAATTCAGTACTGGCTGGTGCCGGAGCTGCCCTCATGGCTACCGCCTCCATATATGGTCGCTCCTTGTATGCAGGCTGGCCTGTGCTGACTTCGATCAACTGCCCAAGACTCCTCCTGCCGCACGGGCCATAATTTCACCCTCCCTGCGGGCATTGCCTACAGCGGATGCGAGTGCTTCCTGGCGAAGGGCATCATAACGACTTGATAAAAACATAATATTCTGAACTTCATTGGCCCCGGCCTGCACAACAGCATCAATAACCCTGCCGATGCTGCCCAGAGCACGCACCCTGACCTTTATGGCGTGCCTTGCCGTGAACCCTTTCAGAACGTTTTTAGAGGTTGACGGCTCCCACTCCCACTTTGGTGAAACCGTAAAACCTGCCGTCACAGCATCCTCGGAGGCAACACCGGTCTTTCGCAAAGCATTCTGAACCGCCTGATACTTTTCAGCAGTATCGGCCGCAGCCCTGTCTGCACTGTTTGCATCCGACTTGATCTCCGCAATAAACTCCGCCATATCCGGCTTTACCGATACCACTCCTGACGCCGATACCACAACCTGACTCTCTTCAGCATGAACAGAAAAAGGAAAAACAGAGTGCAGAACAAGCAGGCTTGCCGCAACGATACTCAGCCTCTTTTTCATAGTTATCCTTAAATTCATTGATTTAATAATTTTAGCAACAAAGCGCACCCTAAATTGTCATGAGCAGTTTGAGAGCAGGACGGACTGAGCACAGAAACCGGAATGTACATGCAGTACATGAGAATTTCGAGCACCGACCAACGATGCAATCGAATTGCGGAATAAATTTAGCGCACAGACTACCACTCTGACGAATAGAGCCCGACTATCTCCTTGTATGCTATGGCAACGGCACAGGAGGATACGGGAATCGTTACCAGAAGGCCGACACCGAGAGCAAGCGCACCACCAAAATTCAGCAGGGCCAGCAGACAGGCAAACCAAAAAATTGCCCCCCATTGTCTGGTAACAATTTTGCGGCTTGTCTCCATCGCCTGCCAGAACTCCATCCTGTAATCAACAATCAGAAACATGGTAAACGTATAGCCTACAGCAAGATAGATTCCGGGCAGAATAAGCAGCACCAACCCAACAGCCACGAGAAGCCCCATTGCCATACCCGCCAGAAAAAGAGGCAGAAAGTATTTGAAACCAAGAAAAAAGTCTGAAAACTGAATCTCCTGTCCACTCATCCGCTTGAAGGCCGCAATCCCGAAACCGGCACATAACGGCGCCGTAAGGGATGAGAAAATAATCGAACCGCCTCCATTCGACATCGAGCTTAATGCCGAAATCACAAACACAACAAGGGTGAACCCTACAAATTCACCAATGTTCAGCCGGAACATCTCCCAGCCCTTGCGAATATATTCAGAAGCAGTAACCTCGTATCCCTCATTGATCTGGCGATCAAACAGCACGGGATCGACTTTAACGCCGAAATCAAAAGCAGCCATGATACTCTCCTCTTGTCAGGATTATTGAACTACCATAAGGGCAATTTCGACATCAAGTGATGTAACAGAACAGATTGGTTTACTTACAGACAACCGGACACCACCAAAATGTACTGATAATATACAATGAATTCCAGTAAGCTGCACATATTCATCCAGATCATCATCTCTGGTCATACAGCCAGCTGAATCAACACAAACAATTCTTCTGAAAAGGAGCGATCCGAGCTAAAAAGGAAGGGGAGGCATAATATTTGCCTATAAAACATTTACAGGATAATGCTCTGGAGTAAAGATGATTTTGTAGAAATAAAAAGGGCAGCGGATACTGCCCTTTTTGAAAAAACCGATAGTTAATTGTTGTTGGATATACTGAAATGATTACCATGTACATCATTGGCGGCAACACCGACAAGGGTAACCTGCATTTCTACTGTTGTCGCATCACCATCATTATCAACCCAGACTACGGTATTTCCTTCCCCGTCATCAAAATAGCTGATCCCGTTTGCAACAAGATGGTTTGGAGATGCAAAATAAGTGGCAGAGGAGAATGACTGACTACCACTTTTAACACTATTGGCATCTATTGCTTTGAAATCCAACTTGTCATTAGCTACATCGAAGTCATAAATGACATCGCCGGTATCATGCAAATCAATGTATTTAAAAGTGTTAGAGCCACCACTACCACCATGGAGCGAGTCAGCACCATATCCGCCATAGATAGTGTTCGTACCTCCATCACCGTAGATAGTATCGCTGCCGCTACCCCATAGATGGTGTCATTGCTGTCATTGCCATGAATCAGGTCGTTTCCGGAACCCCCGTAAATGGCATCCTTTTCTGAACCACCGTTGATCGTATCATCACCGGCCTGACCATAGAGATTATCATCACCGCTTCCACCATTGATCGTGTCATTGCCCTCCTTTCCATACACAGTATCTTTACCGGCCAATGCATCAATGGTATTGGCCCTGGAGTCACCAGTCAATGTCTGATCCTCCTTTGTCCCGGTTATAGAGAATGGCTTGTCTGCTGAAGTATCAAAATCCTTTGAATCTCCGGTACCGGTATAAGGTGATGGTGCGTCAAGAATGTTCTGCACACTCACCGTGAGGGTCTGCGTATCGATACCGCCATGGCCATCGGCAACCTGCACATCCACCACATAGGCGTTATCACCGTCAGTGCCACCGATATCCTGCGGATTTTCATGGTCGGGAGCAGAAACAAAGCTCAATACCCCATGATTATCAATTGCAAACCGGGCAAAGTCGGTACCGGTAGTTTGAAGAATGCTGTAACTGAGCATGTCATTATGATCAGGATCGCTGGCATTCACCGTAGTCACTGCCGTCTGATTCTCATTAACATTAACAGAATTAGCAAGTCCGGTAATCGTGGGATCATCATTTGTGCCTGTAACCGTGATGGTCAGTGTGCTGCTGCTTGTCGCTCCCTGGTCATCCGTTACTGTGTAGTGCGCTTCCACATCCAGCTTTTCACCTGCGGCAAGCGACTGATATGCCTCGTTCGAGGGATCAAAACTGTAGCTGCCATCGGCATCCATCGTGAGACCGGCTACCGGAACATCGAGTGCGTAGCTGGCTGTTGCTCCTGCATCGGCATCGGTTGCGCTTACCGCTCCGCTCACAACACTGTCATCCTCGGTTGCTGATGCTACTGCAACTTCAGCTACCGGTGCATCGTTTGTGCCTGTAACCGTGATGGTCAGTGTGCTGCTGCTTGTCGCTCCCTGGTCATCCGTTACTGTGTAGGTTGCTACAACATCCAGCTTTTCACCTGCGGCAAGCGACTGATATGCCTCGTTCGAGGGATCAAAACTGTAGCTGCCATCGGCATCCATCGTGAGACCGGCTACCGGAACATCGAGTGCGTAGCTGGCTGTTGCTCCTGCATCGGCATCGGTTGCGCTTACCGCTCCGCTCACAACACTGTCATCCTCGGTTGCTGATGCTACTGCAACTTCAGCTACCGGTGCATCGTTTGTGCCTGTAACCGTGATGGTCAGTGTGCTGCTGCTTGTCGCTCCCTGGTCATCCGTTACTGTGTAGGTTGCTACAACATCCAGCTTTTCACCTGCGGCAAGCGACTGATATGCCTCGTTCGAGGGATCAAAACTGTAGCTGCCATCGGCATCCATCGTGAGACCGGCTACCGGAACATCGAGTGCGTAGCTGGCTGTTGCTCCTGCATCGGCATCGGTTGCGCTTACCGCTCCGCTCACAACACTGTCATCCTCGGTTGCTGATGCTACTGCAACTTCAGCTACCGGTGCATCGTTTGTGCCTGTAACGGTGATGGTCAGTGTACTGCTGCTTGTCGCTCCCTGGTCATCCATTACCGTGTAGGTTGCTACAACATCCTTTGTCTCACCTGCGGCAAGCGACTGATATGCCTCGTTCAAGGGATCAAAACTGTAGCTGCCATCGGCATCCATCGTGAGACCGGCTAACGGTGCATCGAGTGCGTAGCTGACTGTTGCTCCTGCATCGGCATCGGTTGCGCTTACCGCTCCGCTCACAACACTGTCATCCTCGGTTGCTGATGCTACAGCAGCTGCGGCTACCGGTGCATCGTTTGTGCCTGTAACCGTGATGATCAGTGTGCTGCTGCTTGTCGCTCCCTGGTCATCCGTTACTGTGTAGGTTGCTACAACATCCTTTGTCTCACCTGCGGCAAGCGACTGATAGACTGCGTTGGATGGATCGAAGCTGTAGCTGCCATCGGCATTAATCGTAAGACCGGCTACTGCTGCATCCAGTGAGTAGGCTGCTGTATGCAGGGCATCGGCATCCGTTGAAGTAACATAACCAGCTACCACTGCACTGCCTTCCATTGCGGAGTTTGTCAATAGTGCGGCGACCGGCCCATCATTCGTTCCGGTTACGGTGATCGTCTCAGTCTGCGTAACCGAGGCTCCTTTTGTATCTATGACACTGTAGCTTACAAGAATGGTCATTGATTGACCAACCGCAAGGTTGTTGAAGGCTTCGTTGGCAGGATCAACAGTCAGTGTGCTACCGCTCAAACTCACTCCGGCCGGAGGAGTGCTGCTGGCCAATGCCCCCTCAACGCTGTAGGTAACGATGCTTCCGACGCTCAGTGTATCAGCCGTGTCGACATCACTCGCTCCGCCAAGCAGGTTCAGGGTGTATGATGCCGCGCCTTCGGCTGTCGTTGAGAACAGCGCACCTGCCACCGTTGGTGCATGGTTGACAGCTCCACCCTGGTTATGCTCCGACTCCTCATGCTCATCGCTTTCATGATGATCATCATCACCGTGATGCGAATCGTCTTTATCATGGTGACCACTCTCGCCGTGATGCGAATCATCGTTATCCCGATCTCTGCTGTTTTCATTCCTGGAGCCCTTCAGCGCTTCATCAACACCTTTTAACGTCACCACAATCTCTTTGGTTGTCCCGTCAGCAGTTTTAACGGTAAAAGTTTCAGTTGCTTTCGCCTTCTCTCCTCCAAGTTCCTGAAGTTTGGCATTGTCCGCAGTGTAGCTCCACGAACCATCTTTACTGATACTGAACTGTCCGTACTCCCCCTTCACAGAGTTCTGTGCAACAAAGGTGGCTGCACTGTCAATATCACTCGCACTCAACTTCCCGTTAATACCATAAGTACCGCTGTCTTCAGTGATGAGACCTGTACTTGTGCCCGAAATAACAGCAGCATCGTTCACCGCGGTCACATTGATCTTCAGGCTGCTGGCTGAACCCGTTTCACCCCTGGCATTCAGAACTTTAAAGCCGATTGAAGTGTAATCCTTCCCGTTTTCATCCTTGTCCGGAACGAACATCAATTTACCTGCGGTAATATCAGCAGCCGAAATCACCTGTTTGGCCGCAACATCCACCCAGCTTGTCCCGTTGAAATATTTCAATGATCCATTACTCTCAGGTGTCGTTATCTGAACTCTGAGCGGATCACTCGCAACAGGATTATAGTTTTTAATGAAGTCGGAAATTTTAAGGATAAGGGAAGTGTCTTCAAGAGTTGTGACACTCGAACTGTTGGCATTGTTGGCGGTACTCATAATATGCTCCTTTCTGTTTTACAAGAGTTTATGTGATTGGTATTTAAAAAAACTGATTTAATTGGCCTCAAAGGGCAAAATCATAGTCAAACTCATCATGCGAATATATAAACAACATATACATGACTATATTTTATATATATTGCTGCACATCAATACGAAACAAATACATACGAAATAACTATACATTAAAGCTCATTAACACAATCTGAATCCGAACTTTCCAAAACGATAATTGTGTCTTTTTATTGCTCTACCTATTTGAAATTTCATTTGTAAGCCGCATCAAAAAAGCCACTTATTCCTTTATTTTTAAACTACTTATAATTATACAATGAAACCGGGCACTTATTTCAAACAGATCGAATCACTTTATGCTCAATTAAAAATTCTATTAATCGGATTTTCGTAACAAACATTTTGAATCAAAAAAAACATACAAATGCCAACCACTCGAAAAACATATAAAAGATCAGCACAACAATATCAAGCAACTACTATGCCAAACCGATTCAGTCCTATTTCTTTCGATAAAAAGGAGTAACATCGTATCAGATTGATGCACAGGTGTTTCAAAAAAAAGTGTATCACTGCAACACTCAGCAGCAGATAAAGCCGGGAGGAATTAAAAAAGGGGGTACAGAGACATCGTAACGAACAGCAAGTTCATTACAACATGCAGACAAGGATGCAGAAAGAGTGACTATATAGATATGCGTATATATTCGCAGCTAAAGAGCATGAGACTGAATAGCAAGTGATTCAGGAGCTGTTGAGGGGAAAGGGAAAAAGCTTTGGGTGTTGAATTTGCATAAAAAGGTGGCAAGGGTATGATCGCGGCGAAGCACAACAACTGCTCCGTCCTGCCATGCTCCGTTTTCCGCATACCATTGACTTTGAGGCGAATCACCCTGATTCTGATGAATGTTGTGAACTCCGTTTCCGGTCCGGAAGGGTTCACCGAATATGAAGAGCTTCCTGGCGTGTATAAGCAGGGGTTCAAGATCCCTGAATGCCGCAAAACCAGTCCCGTATTTCCAGGCGTCACAGAGAGAACATTCCGGTTCCGGACTCTTTTTTTCCGTAGCTCCAGACGCATGAGTAGCTGAAATACAGGCACAAGTGGGCTGAAGTTCCGGAGTACGATAGTAATCCAGGGCACCGGAACCCGGCTCTGAATCAAGAGGATGCCATCCATCCGGCAGGCGAAGAAGAGAGTCAAAAGCCTGGGGCAAAAGCTCTATAACCCGCCATTGAATCCCGTGAGCATCCCTTTTGCTGTCAAGATCTACCGGACAACGAAAAACTCTTTTTCCGGCCTGCACCTTCAGATTGCAGTGGTAGTATTTTCGCCTGCTGAAAGGATGATCGCAATAATATTTGTAGAGGGTGCCGACCAGAACACCATAGCCATCGAAAAGAGCCATAGCGATTCGTTTGCATGAATCCGGGTTATCGGAAAATGATAAGAGAAGTTACGCAACTGCCACAGAGAATCAAGCCGGAATTCTGACAACGGAACCTTTGGATGGCTGCATGCTGTTTATCTCATCGAGGTTGTTACTTTTAGATACAAGAAAACCTGAACCGTTCATGCATAACCGCCCAGTTGAGATGAGAGCCATCAATACGGTAAGAGTGCTCGCCGTTGACATGGTGGAAAGAGCAAAATCGGGTCACCCCGGAATGCCACTCGGAGCAGCTCCGATGGCCTGTGTGCTCTTCACAAGGATCCTCAACCACAATCCTGCCAATCCCCACTGGCTGAACCGGGACCGCTTTGTCCTTTCAGCCGGTCACGGTTCAGCCCTCCTCTATGCACTGCTCCATTTGAGCGGATATGAGCTTAGCCTTGATGATCTCAAAGCCTTCCGCCAGTGGGGGAGCAAAACCCCCGGCCATCCCGAGTATGGCCATACTCCTGGCGTTGAAACCACAACAGGCCCCCTCGGGCAGGGAATTGCCACTGCGGTCGGTATGGCCATCGCTGAACGACACACTGCCGCGCTTCTGAACCGCGAAAAGCTCAAACTGATTGACTACTGCACCTATGTCATCTGCAGCGATGGTGACCTGATGGAGGGAATAAGCAGCGAAGCCTCCTCTCTGGCAGGTCATCTGAAACTCGGCAAGCTGATCTGCCTCTACGACAGCAACAGGATTTCCATTGAAGGCTCAACCCGACTCGCCTTTACAGAAAATGTCGGAGAACGTTACCATGCTTACGGCTGGCATGTTGAACATATTGACGGCAACGATCCTGAGGCTATAGAAGAGGCCCTGATCCGCTCAAAAAATATCACCGACCGCCCATCGCTCCTCATTGCAAAAACCAATATCGGCTATGGAAGCCCTAACCGGCAGGACAGTGCTGCCGCTCATGGTGAGCCTCTCGGTGAGGAAGAGGTGAAACTGCTGAAAAAAGCGTTCGGCTTCCCCGAAGAAAAATCCTTTTATGTTCCCCCCGAGGTTCAGAAAGAGTTTGACCGGGTAAAAACGAAGGGAAGTATTCTGGAAAAAGAGTGGATGGAGTTACAGCACGACTATCAGCAGGAGTTTCCGGATTTATGGGGTGCGCTTGAAGAACGGCTGGCCCGGCGAATACCGGAGGGGTGGAGAGAGCTGATGCCGGAATTCGACTCATCTGCCGGATTGGCAACCCGCCAGGCATCAAAGAAGATTCTCGAAAAACTCGCCGGAAAAATCCCTTTCCTTGCCGGAGGTTCTGCCGATCTGGCCCCCTCCTGTGGAACCCTGCTCAAGGATAATATTGACTTCAGCCCTGAAAATCCGAACGGTGCCAACCTCCATTTCGGCGTCAGGGAGCATGCCATGGGGGCAATTATTAACGGCATGGCTCTGTCGGGCATCATCATCCCGTACGGTGCAACCTTTCTCGTCTTTGCGGACTATATGAAACCCGCCCTTCGAATTGCGGCACTGATGAAAGTTCACTCCATCTTTCTCTTCACGCACGACAGCATTGCTCTCGGTGAGGACGGACCAACACACCAGCCGATTGAACAGCTCGCCATGCTGAGGGCACTGCCCGGCTTTACGGTGCTGCGCCCGGCCGATGCCAATGAAACAAAAGCCGCATGGAAAGAGGCGCTCACAGCAAGAGCTCCTGTTGCTCTCATTCTCTCACGGCAACCGCTGCCGGTACTTGACGAAACCCGTTTTCCTGTCACTGCAGGAGTTCCGAAAGGGGGATACATCCTCTCTGAGTGGCATCCGGAACCACCTTCACCTGAAAAAGCAGCCATACTCATCGCAACCGGAGCGGAAGTGCATATCGCCCTTGATGCGCAACGACTTCTTGCATCGGAAGGGATACCTGTCCGGGTAGTCTCGATGCCATCAACAGGGCTTTTTGACCTTCAGCCGGAGGCATACAGAAACACAGTATTGCCAACGGAAATAACGAACAGAGTAGTCATTGAAGCCGCGTCACCGTTCGGATGGCACAAGTATGCCACAGAGAGAGGAAAAATCATCGGTATTGATCATTTCGGAGCATCAGCCCCCGGAACCATTACGCTCAAGGAGTTCGGGTTTACCGCTGATCGTGCCGCAGAAACAGTAAGGAAACTGATCAAGGAAAATGGCAACAGATGAACAACCAAAAGCGAGAGAAGAGTTTTTACAGCGGAAGTGTAGCGGATATGACGGAACATGCCGCAGCGCTCATCATCACCGAAGCTTACCGCTCAATTGCTGATCACGGGCGATTCTCTCTTGTGCTTGCAGGCGGCAACTCTCCCCGTTCGCTCTACCGCCAACTGGCCGATGGTATAGAGACCGGATGCCTTGAACATTATGGCCTCCGGCTGCCTGACGGGGAACAAACCGAAAAAAACGGGCAATGCACCCTTATGCCCTGGCAGCAGACATGGATCTTCTGGGGGGATGAACGATGCGTACCTCCCGGTCATCCGGAGAGCAACTACAGAATGGCGGAGGAGACACTGCTTCTTCATTCCCCTCTTCCTGTTGACCATCTCTTCAGAATACCTGCAGAACAGGCTGATGCCGGACGGGCTGCCGAAGCGTATGAAACCGCAATCCGCTCTTTCTTTTCTATCCCCGGTCATCCTCATACACCGGAGAATGTTCCGGCTTTTGACCTTCTCCTGCTCGGCCTCGGCGAGGATGGCCATACCGCATCCCTCTTTGCCGGCAACGTTCAGGCACTTCAGGAATCAATGCGTTTGGCTATCGCCGTGGATGCACCGAATGGAAACCCTCCGGGAAAGCGAATAACCATTACCCTCCCGCTGATCAATCATGCCCGGAATGTTCTCTTTTTCACTTTCGGCAAAGCAAAAGCCCGACTGGCGGAAAAAATATATCGCAAAGAGGAGTGCAACCTGCCGGCATCCCTTGTCTCCCCCGTTAACGGGCGACTCTTCTGGTTTACCGCTCAGCCATAGATTCGCTGCGCCGCATCAGGTCCTCCCGAGTGAACGGCGTATAAAGAAGGTTCCTCTCCGCCGATTGCCTCCCGTATGGAGTCTATAATAGCCCACGAGTATTCGACACTGTCCTGACGGATAAAGTTCATCTGCTCGCCTGCCATGGCGTCAAGCAGCAGTCGGTGATAGGGCGTCAAACCTGAATCGGAAAAAGAGGTTCTGTAATCGAATTTCATATAAACGGGATCAGTGATCACCTCTTCTCCGGGGCGTTTTGCTCCAAACCGCAGTGCGATGGTCTCTTCGGGCTGAATCCGCAGAATCACCTGATTGGCCGTATAGCTGCAGCTATCGGCCATACCGAAAAAGTTCTGGGGAGGGCACTTGAACGTAATAACAATCTCGGTCACTGTTTCAGCAAGGTTCTTGCCTGCCTTTACAAAAAACGGAACATCTTTCCAGCGCCAGTTGTCAATTAAAAACTTTACCGCCGCAAAGGTCTCAACCTTCGAATCGGCAGCAACATTTTTTTCGCTGCGATAGCCTTCATACTGACCGAGAACAACTGATGTTTCAGCACTGTCAGACGAAAAATGACGGATCGAACGAAGTACCTTGGCTTTTTCATCACGCACCGCATCAGCAGAAAAATCAACAGGCGGCTCCATGGCCACAGCGGCAAGCAGCTGAAGGGCATGATTCTGCATGATATCGCGCAAAAGCCCGGTCTCTTCATAAAAAGAGCCCCGGTCACGGATACCGAACTCCTCCGCAATGGTAATGGATACATTGGCTATGTAGTGGCGGTTCCATAACGGCTCAAAAATCCCGTTGGAAAAACGAAAGACCATGATATTCTGTACCGTCTCCTTGCCGAGGTAGTGATCAATACGGAACACCCGCTCTTCGCTGAACACCTCACCAATCACACGGTTCAGTTCCCGCGCCGTCTGCAGGTTCCTGCCGTAGGGTTTTTCAACGATTATTTTGCGCCATCCGCCGCAGAAAACGGTTTTCTCTCCAAGTCCGGCACTTTCAAGGTTCCGAACAATAACCGGGGCAAGAGCGGGTGGTGTCGCGAGATAAAAAAGAAGATTCGAGCAGATACCCCTCTCTCCGGAGACATCCATCAGCTCGTTGTGCAGAGCATGATAACCGGCAACATCCTCAAGATCGACTCTGACATAAAAGAGCTTTCGGCTGATCTTCAGAAAGGCCGCCTCATCCTGAACGGTTTCGGGCGAGAATCGTGCAAGCTTTTCATGCACAAGGGAACGAAACTCCTCATGAGAGAGCTCTGACCTCCCGACCCCGATAACGCGAAACGCCTCCGGCATCTCTCCCCAAAGAGCCAGTTCACAGATTGAGGGAAAGAGTTTGCGTGCAGCCAGATCACTGTTTGCTCCGAAAATAACAAGGGTAAAATTATCGGGTTTTGCCTGCATGAGGGCTCCTTTATGACTTGCCGGAAGAGCTGTGGCCGCCAAACTCATGGCGCAGTGCTGCCACAACCCTGTCGGAAAGATTATCGTCAGAGCGGGAGCGGAAACGGCTGAAAAGTGAGGCTGCAATCACCGGAATAGAGACTTCATGCTCCAGAGCGGCTTCAACAGTCCAGCGCCCCTCACCGGAATCGGCGATCCTGCCGCTGAGGGTGTCAAGAGCGGGATCCTTCTGAAAAGCACGGACTACCAGCTCCATCAGCCAGCCCCGGATAACCGAACCATTCGCCCACACTTTTGAAACCTCATGAAGGTCATAGTCATAACCGCTTGATGCAAGCAGATCGAACCCTTCACCCATAGCCTGCATCATACCATACTCAATGCCGTTATGCACCATCTTGGCAAAGTGGCCGGAGCCGGATCTGCCCATATAGCCGTAACCGTTTTCAACACAGAGATCTTTAAGCAGCGGTGCGATAAGCTCATAAGCTCCCCTGTCACCGCCGACCATAACACATGCACCGTTCAGCGCTCCTTCAAGCCCCCCACTGGTACCTGCATCAAGAAAATGAACGCCATGCCCACCCAGATATGCCGCCCGCTTTACGGAATCGACATAATGAGAATTGCCTCCGTCCACAACAATATCACCCTGCTCAAGCAGGGGCAAAAGCCGCTCTATGGTCGTATCAACAGGCTCACCGGCCGGCACCATAAGCCAGATGAGTCGTGGAGAAGCAAGCATACCGGCGAGCTCCTCTACAGAACCTGCGGCAACAGCACCTTTTTCAGCAAGAGCGAGAACCGCTTCATCAGCAAGATCATAGACAATAAGCTCATGACCGCACTCAAGAAGATGCTGCGTCATATTGAACCCCATTTTCCCGAGACCGATAACCCCTGCCTTCATAATTCCACATCATCATTATTTGAAACAGATCCTTAACCGCCACCCTCCTCGCACCACCCGGAAGCCTCTACTCTCTCTTTAAAACGCAGGTAACTTGCATTTAAATCCCGAAGGTGTTCATCAATACCGGTTAAATCGCCCGACTTTGCCCCCTGCTCTATTATAGCGGCACACCTGCTCAGCTCCTGACCTCCAACTGTCGCTGCGGCGCCTTTAATCGTATGCGAAAGGATACGGACTCTCTCGGTGTCATGTTCTGCCGCAGCTGCCTGAAGCTCTGTAATCTGAAGAGCCGCTTCAAGAAGAAACTGGCCAATGATAATAAGGATAATCTCCCGGTCATTCTGAAGGCGGAAAAGAACATCATCGATCAGAAAGACATCATCGGTTGTAAGCGCACCCGCACCGGCCTCCTTTGAACTCTCCCGAACAAACAAACCGGGAAAATAGCGTTCAAATATCGCCTGGAAATCGGATTTCTTCAGCGGCTTTGCCATAAAGTCATCCATACCCGCATCAATGCACTTCTCCCGGTCTCCTTTCATGGCATTTGCTGTCATGGCAACAACAGGAATATCCGGAGAACAGAGCAGGGAGTGATCCTTCCGAATTCGGCGGGTAACCTCATAACCATCTATTTCAGGCATCTGGCAATCCATAAACACCAGATCATATCTCTTTTGACGCATGGCATCAATTGCCTCCCTGCCGTTGGCAGCAACATCGGGAAAACAGCCGAGTTTACCGAGCATGGAAAGAGCTACTTTCTGATTGACAACACTGTCTTCAGCCAGAAGAACATGCAGGGGAAGCTTCTCTGGAGTTACAGCCCCACCTGAAGAAACATTGCTTTCATATTCCGGTTCCACAGTTGCCTCCCTTTCGATATCAAATGCTTCAGCCACCATTCTGCAAAGCTCCCTGCGTCTGACCGGTTTCTGAAGAAACCTGAAAATCCGGTCACCGAACTGTTTTTTCATCTCCTCCTGATAGCCGATCGGCACCAGAAGAATGACGCGAATACCATCTGCCGCATACGGCATGGCATCAAGCAAGGCATTGAGAGCTGCAGTTTCCTTTTTAATAAACTCAACATCAAGCAGAATGACCCCGCAAGGTGAGGGGGATTTTGCCGCCTGTTCCAATACATATCGGACCGCCTCCCGATCATCGGCTTGAGAAGAGAGAGCGCCCCATGAATCCAGAAGCGATACAAGCATGGTTCTCAAAGAGGGGGAACGGCTGATTACAAGCACGCCCTTACCCAGCAGACGCTCTTTTCCAGGGAGGCTGTACTCCTTCTGAAGGGGTTGTTTTTCCAGATTTACATCAAACCAGAATGAGGCTCCACTTCCGGGCTCACTTTCCACATGAATTCCCCCGCCTCCCATTTTAAGGACAAGATCATTTGAAATTGAAAGACCCAAACCGGTTCCTCCGAATTTTCTTATGTTTGAACCATCCGCCTGGGTAAAAGGCTCAAAAATTTTCTGGAGTTTGTCTGCCGAAATCCCTATCCCGGTGTCACGGACATTAAATCGGATAACCGCATTTCGATCGGTTTGCTGCTGCACCATCACCTTCAGCACAACCTCCCCGCCCTCCGGAGTAAATCTGAGCGCATTACCGATAAGGTTGACAAGAATCTGGCGAATTCTTGCCGGATCCCCTTTCAGTGAAAACGGCAGATCAAATCCGGTGATCAGCAAAAGCTCAAGACCTTTATCTCTGGCTTCAAGTCCAAGAACACCACAGATCTCTTCCAGAAGATCGAACAGGTCAAAATCGATAGCATCGAGTTCGAGCATGCGCGCCTCTATTTTTGAAAAATCAAGAATATCATTGATGATTTTAAGAAGATTGCGACCGCTTCCGTTAATGATCTCAACATAGTTCCTCTGGTCGGTCGAGAGTCGGGTTTCAAGCAGGAGATCAGCCATACCGATAACACCATTCATCGGTGTACGGATTTCATGGCTCATATTGGCAAGAAACTGGCTTTTGGCCGCATTGGCCGCTTCTGCATTTCTTGCCATCTCCTCTGTCAACCGCATTGACTCCTCAAGCTTCCGATTGGTTTCGATAAGTTCGTTTCGAGCCTGGTTGGCATCCTCAATAAGATTCAACAGTGCGGTTCTCTGATGTTTTCGGTAGATAAGGTCGCTCTCCCGGGAAATCTCGTCAGTGCCACTGTCAAGAAAATCGAAAAGCCCGGCTTTCTCAATAGCCAGCAGATGATCTTCAAGAGTAAAATCCTCCACCTTATCCTCTGAAACCATCCCGTCTGTATGCATGCGGATCTCCTCCTCCCGGCTTCTGCCCGCACGAAGTTTTTCGAGTTCTGCTTTCATCTCAATATTACGCAGCTCACGACCGACCATAAGACGGTTGAACCGTTCAAGATCATGAAGCGAGTGTTTAAGGTCGAGCTCCATCTGCTTGCGTTCCGAAATATCAGAAGCAAGAATCACCACAAAACCGACCTTTTCACCCTGGAAGCAGGGTGCAAATCTGGACTCAACCTCGATAGTAGCGGCATTGCCGGAGTGGATGAATCCGGACTCGATCACCCTGAGACGGCCAGTTTCAAATACTGTGCCGAGAGTCTGGAAATACTCCTCCCGACAGGGTCCGATAATATGATCAAAAAGATTTGCACCAACCGAGAGTGTACCATGAAAACATGGCATGGAACGGTTCACATAGATGATCCGGTAATCATGATCAACAGCAATAATGGTATCAGGGCTGTTAACAAGTACGGATGCAAGGGTATGTTCACTCTCCCTGAGCGAGCCGAACGCCTCCTCTATCCTCTCACAGGAACGCTCTCGTTCGATACTCTTCTCCTCAAGGCGGTGTTGAACATCAAAAAACTCTACGGACTGGCGAATGAGCGTACTGTTCTGATGGCGGAGAGCTGCCTGATTTTCAATCAGCTCCTGCTCTGTCTCGCATCGTTTCAGTAACTCGCGTTCGAGCTCTTCAATGCGCTTCTGAAGCTCATGATAGAGGGGCTTCTTCATGACCATTTGGAAGTGTCAATAACAGTTGGAGCGGCATGGTACCGCATGCACTTCACTACCAAAATATTGAGGGGAGTTCAGGTTGTCAACACATTCCGGAAACACATCGCCGAAATGCAGTAACGTAACCAAATCCCGGCTGAACCGCAGCTGCTACAACCCGGCAGGAGCGGTTGACTGCATGACCAGTTTACTGTAGTGGTCAATAACAACACCGTTAACGGTAGACCATGATTGTGCTTCGGCATAGGCAAGCCCGAGGGATCTCAGCTCGCTGTACCGCCCGGAATGCTCGTGCAACTCACGGCATTTTGTAAAGAAATCCTCAACATCACCGGCACGGGCAACAACTCCGCCTCCTGATCTGTCAATAATATTCCTGCAGCCGCCGCCATCAGAGACAACTGCCGGAAGTCCGGAGGCGAGCGCTTCGAGGGCAACATTGCAAAATGCCTCCGTAGTTGAAGGGAAAAAAAAGATATCACCGCTTGCATAAGCCTCCGGGAGTGCAACTCCGGTAAGATAACCGGTAAAAATTGCGTCCGGCATTCTTTCTCTCATCTCCTCTTCAGCGGGGCCGGACCCGATAAGCACAAACTTGACACTCCTGGCAAAGCCCGACTCCATAAACCGGTCATAAACCCGCATAACAACCTCTATATCCTTGTAAAGCACAAATCTTCCTGCATAGACAATAACGCTCTTGCCTGTGGCATCCCACGCTTCACGAAGTTTTTCGGAACGGCGCATTGGGTCAAAAAGCTCCCGGTCTATACCCCTCGACCAGATTTCGACATTGTTGATATTCTTGTCAAGAAGTTTTCGCCGGACACTCTCGTTGGGAGCAAGAACCACATCACAGTTGTTGTAAAACCATGTCAGATATTTCCATGCGTATTTTTCGGCAAATCCAAGATGGTAATAACTGAGATAAGAGGGGAAATCGGTATGAAAGGCTGATGCAACCGGCAATGATCTCTTTCGGGCATAGAGAAGAAAGGCTCTGCCGATAATATCCGGTGTCGAGATGTGAACAATATCAGGCGCAAACTCGTCAAGCTGCCGCATTGTTTCCGCATTGAAAAACCCGATTTTGTAGTCAGGATAGAGCGGAAGGGGTACCGCCGGCATTTTGTGAACCGTCAATCCATTATGATTATCCCGGTTCGATACATCAGGAGACCAGACGGTAAGCTCATGGCCGTTTTTCCTGAATGAAGCCACAAGCTGATAGATCGATTTTACAGCACCATCCTTGTCCTTGACATAGGTTCCCGAGTATAAGGCAATCTTCATAAAGGGCGAAAAAAACAACTATAGGAGCAATGCAATTGTCATAACAACGATATCATGACAACCTTTTCCCGAGCCTCAGGCGGACATCAAGGAAGGTAACATTTCCTGCTGAAAAATCCAGTTTGACCGCTCCATTCACTTCACATCGAGAGCAAGCCGTGCAACTTCAGGGTGAACAAGCCGTCTGTAATCTTCATAGGAGAGCCGCAAAAGCTCATTATGCGAGCCGGCATTGAAAGCGATTTCTTCATCCTCCTCAAGTTCTTCTGCAACATAGACATCCATGCCATAGAGATTGCCAAAGGGCGGCATGGCTCCAATTTCGCATTCGGGAAACAGGCCGGCAAACTCCCGCTCTCCTGCGAGTTCAACATCCCGCGTTCCAGTCACTTCCCGTAAACGCTCGAAATCAAGTTGACGTGAAGCAGGAAGAACCACCATAGCCATAGTGCCGTTTATGCTGACGATAACCGTTTTGGCAAGCTCTTTTCCCGGAACATGAGCCGCCGCTGCGATTTCCTGTGCTGTATAAGCCGGAGAGTGACTGAGCACAAAATAGCGGACAGCATGACTGTCAAGGAACTCCCTCAATTTGCGGATAGGCATCGCAACCTCACTTTTTTTAGCGGTTCACTACAAAACACCGGCCTTTCAACTCAAACAGGAAAAAGCCGGATTTGTGTACTTCTCCATACTGTCGGTCCTTCGACTCTCTAAAAAAAATCTGATCCTCAAACTATCCCGGGCATACTGAAGTTCCTGCCACGATAGAGACTTTGTACTCCTGAAAAAATCAATACCTGTATACTGAACCGCTCAGTCAGGTAAATAAACACCCGAAACCGGCTCTTTTCAGAATCCGATTCTCAAACCAAGCGACACATTATGACTGCCGATGCTGTAACGGCTGTTTCCGGTAAGCTGTGGATCGGAAGCTGAAAAATACCGGTACCTGGCATCAACGTTAACCAGAGGCGAAACACTGAATCCTGCTCCGGCACCTGCCTGCCAGGCAAAAACCCTGTCGCTGACCGTCTTGCCTGCTCCGTTATCATCATTGAACGTTGCCACACCAAGACCGGCAGTTACAAACGGTTTTACCTGTGCGAGCGGCAGCTCAAGATCATAATAGCCATTGGCCATATAGGTCGTCATGGAGATATCCGCAACAGAATTTTTGATTGCATTTTTCTGATATCCGAGCTCAGCTTCAAACCGGTATCTGCCACGGTCAAGTCCGGCAGCGCCGGTAAGCGCATAACCGGAATCATAGGACCTGTCAATGGAGCTCAGCAT